>NZ_CAZEQU010000021.1:923-5251 GCF_964513065.1 Tenacibaculum xiamenense | reverse complement strand
AAACTCTAACTTGTAATGCCCATTATCACTCAATAACTTGACATCTAAATACTTTAATAATTCAGGTAAGTTTAAATCAAATTGTTGAGAAACTCCGGCTATTGCCGGTCCAACTAACATCGCTCGCTCCAAATGATTTACACGAACATAATTCGTAGATGTACTCAAAATCTCAGCCTCCGCTACTTTACTGTAACTAGCCAATCCTTTTTTGTACAAAACTCCTTGTTTGGTCTCAAAAGCCGTTTGAGACTCGTGACCCTTGTAAATCTTATACGTAAGATTCACCTGATATTCACTGTTCTTCTTTGATAAGGCTACATACTCTCGCATTATCTCTTGAGCATCCTGTGAATACCCTATGGAAAAAACAAACAGTAACAACCATAATATTGACTTCTTTTTCATAACATTATTTCTTTTTTGCATTACTCGATCTTGTCTCTTGAATCGTATAAACCCCACGTTCTGTCTCTTTCTTTACGCGTATTAATCCTCCTTCACTATCATACTCATAATACGTAGCAAAATTATTCTCATCCAACTCAGCCATAAGTTTCTTAGTATCATCATCATAAACGAAACTCTTCATACTTCCATTAAATGGGTAAATACGAATGTCATCAAAATAACTCGTTATATCTGACGAAGTATTCTTAAGCTCTACTACTAAATTATTTACTGCTGTAACATCTGAATGACTAAAACTCTTAATTGTAAAAACGCCCTCAATACGTTGCCAGCCATCTATAATATGACCCGTAGGGTAATAATCCCCAATATGCTCCGGTGTCAGCAAACTTCCTGAGGCTAAACCTATTGTATATAATTGAATATAAGAATTGCGATAACTAGAACTCTTTATATGAGTCAAACTCTTCTCCTTAACCCAACCACTAATCATATACTTCTTCTCATAAATAGGTCGAAATGAACCTGACTTTGTGCTCTCCACGGCAGACAATGGAACTGGGGTAATTACAGGTGTGTGTGATACTAATAAAGTAATAGGATGACGCTCTAATGTTAATCCAGTAACTACACTATTGGTAGCTGTAAAATGATATACCCCAGCATCCGATTCTTTAACATTATTCAATACCAAATCTTTACTCGTTGCTCCCAATATAGCAACACCATTCTTAAACCATTGGTAACTATTATTAGAACTGGTTAAATCAGTACTAGATAAGGTTATAGACTTTCCTGATTCAACTACTTTTTCCTCTGCCACATCAACCTTGGCTTGAGGAGAATATTGATAGCCTGAAAGATTTTTATATGACTCATGATGGTCTTGAAAATTAGAAAAAACTAATCTGTTATTACTAAAATATAAGTTTCTGAGATTAGATAAATTCGACTTATTCAAAACTATAGGACCTGATATAATATTGTTATTCAAATGTATTTCTTCAATTGAAATTAAATTGTTTAAACTCGATGGAACTGAAGTAAATTGGTTTCCTGTAAACCCTAAATACCTCAAATTCAACATTGATCCAATGACCTCTGGAACAGCCCCCTCTAAAGAATTATTATGAACAATTAAATGACTTAAATATTCTAACCCTACAATTGAATCTGGCAATGTCCCCGATAAATTATTGTTAAACAATAAAAGTTTTGTTACCCTATTATTTTCATCTACTTCAACTCCAAACCAATCACAAACAGGTATATCCAAACTCCATGGCTTATTCCCTGAAACTGTATTCTTCCAATTAGCTCCATTGGTCGAAGTATAAAAACTCCATAAGGTATTCTTCTCAGCTTCTGAAACCTGACATTTTGGTACAGATACTGTTAATGTTATTGGATGACGCTCTAATGTCAAGCCCGTAACAATACTGTTCGTCGCTCTAAAATAATATACTCCTGAATCAGACTCCTGAGCATTGGTTAACACCAAATCTTTACTCGTTGCTCCGGAAATAGCTGTACCATTTTTGTACCATTGGTAACTATTGTTTGGACTTACCATTTGATTACTTGTCAGAGTTACCGTTGTTCCAACAAATTCTTCTTTCAACTCCTCTTGATCTACTTTTGATTGAGGAGAATAAGAAAAGCGTCTTAATGTAGGTATGGCGTTAATTCCATTATAAATATTCTCAATTGTATTAAAATTTAAGTTATTTTTTAAAATGTATATTTGAACTAAACGAGTTAAATTAACATAACTAGATGGAATTTCTTTTATTAGATTATCTTCTAGCCTTAACCATTTAAGTTTCGCAAGATTCCCTATTTCGGAAGGAACACTGATTATCTTATTCCCTAAAAAACCTAAATAGGTTAGATTTTGTAAGTTTCCTATACTTGATGGTACATCTACAATTTCATTATTATTAAAATCCAATCTATTAAGCTTCGTAAGATTCCCTATATCTTCAGGTATTGTAGGAATTTTATTCTCATTAAAATCCAACCATGTCAAATTTGTTAGCCCTGAAATACTCTGAGGAATATTATTTATCTGATTATAATTCGCTACTAAATATTTTAAATTGACCAGACTCCCAATTGTAGAAGGAATTGAGTTTATTCTGTTTCTTTCTAGATACAATGACTGCAACAGAGTCAAGTTCCCTATTTCATTAGGGATACTGCTCAATAAATTAGATTTCAAAAGTAAATATGTAAGCTTCCTTAAATTACCTATTTCATTAGGTAAACTCTCCAATTTATTCTCACCTAGGAATAATGCTGATAAGTTAGACAAATTACCCAAGGAACTCGGCAACATAGTAAATTGATTTTTGTCTGCGTTAAACCAAGATAACAAGGTTAAATTCCCTATTGTTGAAGGTAAACTTTGAATACGGTTACCTCTTATTGATAGAGAACGTAAATTCACAAGGTTTCCAATTTCATTCGGGACGCTAGTTAATATATTATCGTTCAAATAGCAGTAAGTTAAATTTGACAAACTTCCAAACTCAGCTGGTATTGCATTTATCTTATTCCCTCCTAAATCAAGTTGATAAAGTTTACTCAATTTACTTATTGAACTTGTTATTTCTCCATCTAGGTAGTTCTGTCTCATCTGTATTTTAGTAACGTACCCATCACTATCGACGGTTACACCAAACCATTCAGAAACTGGCTTATCCAATGACCATGACTTGTTATTCGCTAGAGTATTCTTCCATTGGGAACCATTCGTAGCTGTATAAAAGTCCCATAATGCTTGCTTCTCTTCTTCCAAAGAACTTACCGAGAACGTCGATCTAGTAGAAAAGGTAGTTATTCGCTCACTTTGACCAGATTTCAATGTTTTCACTCTGATTTTTTTGTAAAACTTCCGTTTTTGACATTTTAGTTTCACATAGAAATCATAAGTTGTGTTAGGTTTGAGACCTGTTATCTGTTCAATATTTTGGCTCGTTCGAATTCTTTGTATCCTTGCTTTTTTATTTTTTGGCTTAAATCCTTTTAGTCCATAAATTATTATAAAATCGTTATTGTCAGCTATACCAAACCAATTCAATATAACAGAATCTTCTTCGATTTGGGAAGCCGCTACTTCGTATATCGCTTCATTATCACAAATTTCTTTTTGTATATCTTGAGCTTCCATGGTATTCATCATGAATGAGAGAAGCATTATTAGAAAAATGTATGGTTTCTTATTTTTCATAGTTACTATTTTAAAAAACTCCATTTAAACTTAATTCATTATAATTTTTTATTGTGCTATCCATATTGAATTAAAAAACACATTCTATCGACTCTGTAATTCTTTTTTGAGCACTTCCTCCAAACGTAAAAGTCAAATCAAGATTATCTGTTTTAACTTCTCCAAGTTCACATAATATTGGGCAAAAGACTACTGTAATAACAGCTTTACCTTTCGACCCCAAATTTATATTTCCTCCTATAGGACTTTGTAGATGACCTGTATCCAATAAATATCTGTTGATAATAACATTATCATCAACAGCAACTGACATCAATACTCCTTCCGTGCTTTGCTGATCTATAGTTCCTGTGATTATTAATGGAATCTGTGAATTCGGACTGCCTGAAATAATAAATGTTCTTTGCGCTCTGACATGCCCACAACTTATATCAGCTGGAGTTCCTCCGTCTGTAATTGTAATATCACCATTGGGTTCATCTACACAATCCTCAATTAAATCTGGGTTGACATCATTTAACTTCTTTATTAAACTAACAGACTTGCTAGGTTTTACTTCAATACTCTTTCTTCCTGTATGCGCTTCTGTATCGGTAATACCTCCTTCTTCTTTTAGAGCATAAGCATCTTTAAAGCTAAAATGATCCACTGAATTCACATCTGTTTCTGCATTCGGTATTCCTCC
>NZ_CAZEQU010000021.1:0-918 GCF_964513065.1 Tenacibaculum xiamenense | reverse complement strand
TGCCGTATTTGATGCTACCGCAGTGGGTAAAGTATACTTATATCCATACTGAGCTGATGAACGTCTATTCAATGCATCCTTATTCTCTAATTCAACTCCCTGTGGAGCATATTGGGTTACTTCACTTGCAAAAGTCCATTTCGTTGGTGAATATTGATTGATCGCCTGACTATTGATCGCCCAGCCATTATTGTAAGTATAAAAAGGCGTGAAACTTGTAAAGTATCCATCATCTCTTGTATTTGGCTCATAAGAATGATAACGTCCTGTTAAATAAGCCCATGACTTCTTTGCCTTCCAATTACCTCTGATATTATGAACATAGGGATTGATATTATAATTATCATAAATCTCCAACAACTTGTCCTCATTCAATTCACCTAACTGCTCATTAGTATAAACCGTAGGGTCCATCACAAAGTACTTGTTGTTATTCTGATTCACTGGCTTCCAAAAATCACTATACTCAACGGCACTTGCATTGATTATCTTTGTTGTATTTGGACTCAAATTCTCGAACTTAGGCAATTCTGCCCTGTACGTATTGTTCTCATTTACTAAAGGATGTACCTTAGTAGTTATACTAGACATAGAAGCTGACTGTAAATTTCGATGACCTGAACGTGCTACTTTGAAAAACACACTCACTGTATTTGCTATTCCATCCTCTCCTATACAATCATTAATAATCTTACCATCTTGATCCATTAAGACGAATTTAGTAGATCCTCCAACCTTTATTTTTCTTATTACCCATAGCTTCGAACTTACCTCATAAGAAACTGGTTCAATCCCATTTAAACCTACCATCGTCATTGTTGCATTTAACTCATCTCCAACATGAAGATAACTAGAGAGCCTAGGATCGCTCAATGAAAAAGTATTTCCCGTTAAATCCTTTTTAAATACTCCAGAAAC
>NZ_CAZEQU010000020.1:0-3238 GCF_964513065.1 Tenacibaculum xiamenense | reverse complement strand
GCTATCTTGTGTTTCTACCGATCCACTTGCTGCTGTATATACAAATACATAACGAACATAGGTTCCTGTTCCTCCGGTTATAGAGGCTGGATCAATCGTTACTACTGCATTGTTAGCAACATTTCCTGTCGTACATCCAAATTCCGTAACTGTTACTGCTCCTGAAACATCTATCGCAGTATTTTCATTAATCGTAATATTATGACTAGTTACACATCCGTTTGTTCCTGTTCCTGTAACAGTATATTCTCCTGCTGGTACATTTGAATAAGTTAATGTACTCGTATTTATTGTTCCTGTATAAGGCCCTCCACTTACTACTGCAATCGTATAAGTTAATGGATTAATACTATTATTAATCTCAGTTACCTGAATTTCTCCAGTACTATCACCGTTACAAATATTATCTACACTAGCAATTAAACTAAAGTTAGGCTGAATTGCTGGAGCAATTGTAATTCTTTGCGTTACAATACAACCTGAGGTATTATCAGTCATTATTACTTCATAGGTTCCTTCTGCTGTAACCGTATGATTAGCAGAAATCGATGCTCCAGTAATAGTTCCTGTATTTGTAGCTGGTGTTACTGCCGGAGCTGCAACCGCTGTAATTGTATAAGAGAAGTTACCTGTAGCTCCTAAACCAGCGCCTGTATCAACTCTTATATCTACAACTGCCTCTCCAGGAGCACAATTTAAATTCTGACCAGTAGTTAACGTAAAGTCCAGTTCTGGATAAATTATAATTCCATTTTGACTAGCCGTACACCCATTAGAATCTCTAACAACAATATCGTAAGATCCTGGCGTTAATCCATTGAATGTATAATCTGTATCATTTGTTGATGCCGAGAATGTAACTCCGCCATCATTAGAATATTGATATGGCGCATTACCTCCTAATGCCGTGCCATTGTTTCCTGTAATTGTGATAGACTTATTTGTATCACAAGTACTTGTTGTAATATCTCCGGCTTCCAATACAGGAGATGCACTCAACGTTAAGGTAACTGGTCCTAAGTTACCAGTACATCCATTAGAATCTGTTACAGTAACTTCAACATCAACAGAAGTAACACCTCCTAAAGATGCATCATCAACTGAAATAACAGTTCCTGATAATGAAGAGGCAATTGTGTTTCCAGCGTTACCTGTTTCATAAGCATTTACTGCATATGTATAACCACCGAATCCTCCTGTGACATTTTCAATTCTGACCTGACCATCAACATCACAGGTAATATTATTAACTACGTTTAATATACCGTCAATTGGTGTTCCTTGTCGTATTTCAATATTTGGACTTGCAAACTCACATGAAGTTGGCGTAGTTCCATTGTTTAATATCAAATAATAAGTGCCCGCGGCCAATGTTCCATTTGCAACTGGCTCTATAGGGTCTAAATTACTTTGTGTTCCCGTTTCAACTGAAGTTATAACACCAGTATTCACATCAATAGAGAATAGCTCCCAATTTATTGGTGGTGTTCCTCCATTTAATAAGTTTTCAGCTGTATCATCAATAGTAAATCGTAAAGATCCTCCTAACCCAGCATCACAGGCTTCTGTGAGAACTGTAGGTGTTATCAAAACATCTATATCAATAATAAAGGTATCATCTAACTTAATACAGTTATTATCACCCAAATCTCTTACAAAGAAATAGTAAGTTCTTCCAGGGATTAAACCTGTAAACGAATGAGATGTAGATGCTGTTCCTCCTGGTGGTTCCCATCCAGTAGGTCCTGGTGGAATTGGAATTGTATTATAACTGTATTCATATGGACCAATACCCCCAGAAACAGTAACATCGGCTGTTGCTCCTACCGTACAATCAGCTGAATTCGTTGACACAGTTACAACTAACGGACTAACTTCAAATGGCATCACATAAGAACCAAGAAGATTTAAACAGTAAGTAATTGTACTTGTCGCGGAATCTGTAATTCTAATTGCAGGGTATGAAACAGTACCCAAATCAAATTCAGGATTTCCGCTTGTACCTCTAAATGTAGGGCTATCTTGCCAAGTAGTTCCATTATCAACACTAAACTGAATTTTATAAGGTGCCGAAACTGTTGGATAAGCTGTAAAATCAATACCAAATAATGTCTCATTTCCTACAAAAGGAGTTCCACAAATTGGTCTTTCTGGAACAATAGTAGTTACTAATGCCGCTGGATTATTAATCCTTACAGTTTCACTGTCAGGACATCCTAATGCATCAGTAATAGTTATTGTATAATCTTCAAAATCATTAGCAGGTGGCGATGTTGGTAATAAATCATTTATAGTAAGCGTAGCCCCAACATAATTAGTGAAAGTAGCAACGGTAGTTCCTGCTGAATTTGTTACCGTTATATTATGAGGTGATTCTCCGTCAGAAATTGTCACATCAATACTTCCAAAATCTCCATTACATATAGGTTGGTTTGCTGTTGCTGTTATATTAACATTCGCTATTCCATCGATAACAACGTCTTCAATTAAGAATTGGCAATATCCTACAGCTCCATTTTGATCTCTAACATAAACATCATAAGTTCCTGCTGGTTGAGAAATTGGGTTTGTATTATTAAAAGTTCCATCTGCTGGTACCGCAGCATTGGCTGCAACTACAGAATATACATAATTACCATCTCCTCCTAAAGCCGTAACATCAATAGCTCCATTAGAACAACTAGCATTTGTAGGCACGGCTGTTGCTGTTAATTGATCATTAATGGTAACTGTTTGCTGTGTCCCTGTACAACCACCTCCATCTACAATATCAATGGTATAGCTTCCAGAACTTAGTCCTGTAAAAGTATACGTCGTTGCTGACGTTGGACTTGGTGTTTGAGGTGAACCTCCATTTAATATGAATTGATATTCTCCATTACCTTGTGTAACGTTTATAACAATCTCTCCATTACTTCCATTGAAACAAGTTGTTGGAACTGCTGTGAATACAATCGACTCTGCTGGATCAATTGTTAAACTAAAGGCTGGTGAATCACAATTATTTAGATCTCTTACGACAATATTATAAGTACCAGCTACCAACCCTGTAAACGTTGAACTAGCTTGGAAAGACAATCCATTATCTGAACTATAAGTATAGCCTGGCGTTCCTCCTCCTCCAGTTACCTCAATAGTAGCCCCTGTTGGGTTTGAACACGTTACTGGTTTTGTAATTGCTGCTGTTGCTGATACCGCAGTCGGTTCATTTAAGGTAACCGCTGGTAACGTAATGGTA
>NZ_CAZEQU010000019.1:17537-45382 GCF_964513065.1 Tenacibaculum xiamenense | reverse complement strand
AACTTCTTGGCTTGCTTCATTACTTAATACTAATTCAATTCCAGTGTCTTCAATGATATATTCAATTCGCTCTTTTGGATAGTTCGGATCGATTGGTACATAGGCACCTCCTGATTTTAAAACCCCTAAAGTTCCTACAATCATTTCCAAACTACGCGTCATACAAATTCCAACTAAGCCATCTGGTTGAACTCCTTGTGCTTGTAAATAACGTGCTACTTGATTCGAACGCCTATCAAGTTCTTTATAACTTAATGCTTCTCCTTTATACACAACCGCAATTTGTTTTGGTGATTGCTTCACTTGCTCTGAGAAAAGATCTAGTATTGTTGTATCCAATGGATACGTTGCTTCAGTATTGTTGAAAGTATCTAATAATAGCTGTTCTTCTTCTTTTGGTAGGATAACCACATTGTTGACCTCTATAGCTTCCTCTGAACTCAGTCCCTTTAGTAATTCAGTTAATGCCTCTTGCATATAACTTAATAGTCGATCTGCTATACCTCCATCTACTTGAGCTTCTAATCGGAAACCATGCCCGAAATCATCTACATTTAATGTAAGTGGGTAATTTGTACGTTCCTGTCCTCCCTTGACTGTTATTCCAAGATCGAAAGCACTTTCTTTTACTTCCTCTGTTGGAACATGAGAATGACGGAAGTTTAACAAGGCACTGAACAACGGTACTTCGTTTGAAACTCCACTCCAATTCTGAATGTTTGATAATGGCGTTTGTTCGTATGGTAATAATTCGTGTAATTGTTGTTTTACTCCCTTTACATAGGCCAACATATTACCTTCTAAAGAAACGTAGAATGGTAAAGTATTAATAAATAACCCAAGAGCATCTGCTGCACCTAGAGAACCTTGTAAACGCCCTGAGAATAAAGAACCAAATAATGCGTACTCTTTGTTACTGCATTTTCCTACAACTAAACCATAAGCTGCATGAAATAGCACCGCTGGACTCATTCCTAGCTTCAGAGAAACTTCTCGAAGCTCTTTATTTAGTTCATCAGAAATAATTATTACTGACTCTTCTATATTACTACCATTCCCTTGTATATCGGTTAAATCAAAAGGATAGGTAGGTTCTTCAACAGCCCCTAAAGACTCCGTGAAATATGACTCGCTATCGTTAACTAATTGCTGATATAAAGTATGACCTATAAAATCTCTATATAGAACAGGTGTCGAAAGTGTTTCACTTTTACCTGAAAGATATACTTCAATCTCTGCAGTTATTTTTTCTAAACCTACATGATCTAATACTAAGTGATGTGCAAAAAGTACTAAATAATAACTCTCATTGGTAACATCATCTGCCGATTTTAAACTCAATAATGGTGCTTTAGAAACATCCATCCATTGATTTCCTGGTTCTGTTAATATGTTTAACTCCGATAAAATATCTTTGTCACTACCTATTGTTAACTCTTCAACAAATAATTGAGCTTCTTTAAGTACAACTTGAACAGCTTTTGGTAAACCTTCACTTAAAATAGCAGTACGAAGCACATCATGGCGGCTTACTACAAATTGTAAAGCCTCTACAAATAATTCTCTTTTTTCTCTACTTGGGAATGACAAAAGGTTTGGTAAAACATAAGGGTCTCCCTGATCTTTACCACTCATTAAATGATGAAAATATATTCCTTCTTGTAATGGTGATAAAGGATAGATATCTTGAATATTTGAAATACCATTTGAGATTTTACTCACAATGGTATCTATATCTTCTTGATCAAATCCTAATAAAGGAACCATCTCTGGTACAATTCTATCTATACCTTCAGTAATTCCATTTGCTGGTACTTGGTATAATAACGATGAGGATACTACCTTGGTACTGATTCCTGCGACAGTTGGATTTGTAAATATATCTTTTACCTCTACATGATAATCGAACTTTTGTAAGCGAGAAATTAACTGAACAATTAGTAAACTATGGCCTCCTAGCTCAAAAAAGTTATCATAAATTCCAATTTTTTCAACACCTAGAATATCCTGCCATACCGCTACTAATTGCGCTTCAGTTTCATTTCTAGGAGCGACATACCCTTGAGTTGAGAAGTCAGAAGTATTAGGTTCAGGTAAAGCTCTCCTATCTAATTTTCCACTGGCTGTTAATGGCATTTCATCCATTTCCACCCAAATCGATGGAATCATATAATCTGGTAAACTCTCCTTTAATTCAATTTGAATTCCTTCTTTATCAAATGCTTCCTCTGAAACCACATATCCAACCAAACGCTTACTGTCATCAGCAGCTTCTTTAGCTAATACACAACATTGACTTATTGTTTCTAATGATGATAATGCATTCTCAATCTCTCCTAACTCAATACGATATCCACGAATTTTTACTTGGTTATCTTTTCTTCCTACATACTCTAAAGTTCCATCAGGTAACCAACGAGCTAAATCTCCTGTCTTGTAAATTCTTTCTCCTTCCTTAAATGGATTTGAAATAAATTTTTCATTAGTTAGTTCTTCTCTGTTTAGGTATCCTCTGGCAACCCCTCTTCCTCCAACACATAATTCACCTATGACACCTACAGGTACTAATTCACTCGATTCACTTAAAATGTAAATCTGGGTATTTGAAATTGGACGTCCAATAGTTTGAACTCCATTTAATTCTCTTTTGATAAATGTGCTATAGGTAGTCGCCTCCGATGGTCCATACAAATCATAAATTGCTTCTACCGAGCTTTCTTTGTAAATACGATCAACTAAACTTGGTAATAATGGCTCACCTGCTAGGTTAATCGTTTTTACAGTTTCAGGTAATTTTCCTGATTCTAATACTCCTAGTATAACACTTGGTACAGTATTGATTAATGAAACAGAAACTTCTGAATCTTCAACTAATGACAATAAATTGTCTACTAATTCAATCTTTGTTCCTAATGCTAAAGAAGTGAATATCTCAAAAATTGATAAATCAAAGTTGATTGAAGTACTGGCTAGCATTCCTAAATCCAATGAATCCTTGAAATTGTCAATAGCCCAATTGACCATATTGAACATATTTCCGTGCTCAATAAGCACTCCTTTGGGTTTTCCTGTACTTCCTGAAGTATAGATTACATAAGCTAAACTATCTTGTAATATTGACTTATAGCTTAATTTTCTTGTTGAATATTCTGAAATCTGATTCCAATCAGTATCTAAAGCAATGTTTGTTAGGTCTTGTTTATTTTCTAAAACTTCGTGACTTGCAGCATTGCTTAATAATAATTTAATACCTGTATCTTCTATGATATATTCAATACGCTCTTTTGGATAATTTGGATCAATTGGTACATAGGCTCCTCCTGATTTTAGAACTCCTAACATTCCTACGATCATCTCCAAACTACGCTCCATACAAATTCCTACCAATCCATCCGTCTGAATTCCTTTAGCTTGTAAATAACGAGCTACTTGATTCGAACGTTGATCCAGCTCTTTATAACTTAGTTCTTCTCCCTTGTAAACTACTGCTACTTTCTTAGATGATTGCTTTACCTGATCTGAGAAGATATCTAATATGGTTTTGTCTAAAGGATAATCAGCATATGTATTGTTGAATGTATCCAATAATAGCTGCTCCTCTTCTTTTGGCAAGATTACCACACTATTTACCTCAACAACTTCTTCAGAATTTAAGCCTTCTACTAATTGTTCTAAGGCTTCTTGCATATATGATACTACTCGATTCGCATCAATACTCTCGTCTATTTGAGCAGTTAATCCAAAATCAACTCCAAAATCATCTACACTTAATGTAAATGGATAATTCGTACGTTCCTTACCACTTATTACAGAAATTCCTGAATCAATATCAGTAACATCTTCTTCTCTTTCCGAAGAAGTAGCAGAGTGTCGGTAATTCAGTAAAGCACTAAATAAAGGAATATCATTAGAAACACCACTCCAAGCTTGAATATCGGACAATGGTGTTTGTTCATATGGTAATAAATCTTCTAATCTACCTTTAACCGTTTCAACATATTTTGAAATGCTTCCTTCTATATCTACTAAGAAAGGTAAAGTGTTAATAAATAGCCCTAATGAATCCGCTGCTCCTACAGAACCTTGTAGACGTCCCGAAAACAATGTTCCAAATATTGCATAGTCTTTGTTACTATATTTCCCCACAACAAGTCCATAAGCTGCATGAAATAATACAACTGGGCTCATTCCTAATTTCACGGAAATTTCACGAAGTGATTTGTTTAACTCTGAAGGTAAAATAATAGAAACTTCCTTTATTTCGGCTCCATTACCTCTAACATCTGATAATCCGAATGGATAACTTGGAGCTTCAATATTCCCAAATAATCCTTTAAAATAAGACGCACTATCATTAGTTGATTGCTGATATAACGTATGGCCAATAAAATCTCTATATAAAACGGGCTCCCCTAAAGTATCCCCTTTACCTAGAAGATACATTTCTATTTCTGAAATAACTTTTTCAAGTCCTATGTGATCGGTAGTTAGATGATGTTGATTAATAACCAAATAGTAGCAATCATTCGAAATATCATCTACTATTTTTAATTCCAACAATGGTGCCTTTGAAACGTCCATCCATTGCTTTCCATGATCAACAAAGTCTTTTAATTCTGATAAAATGTTTTCCTCAGAATCAAAAACTAACTCCTCTATATGAAGTTTAGCTTCTCTCTGAACTACCTGAACTGCTTGAGGTAACTCTTTACTTAAAATAGCTGTACGTAAAACATCGTGTCTGTTTACTACAAACTGTAATGCCTCTATAAATGATTTACGTTTTTCTTTATCTGTAAAGGATAATAAATTTGGTGTAATATATGGATCCCCTTGTTCCTTATCACTCATTAAATAATGGAAATACATTCCTTCTTGTAATGGTGATAAAGGGTATATGTCTTGAATGTTTTTCGTTCCTCCAGGAGTTTTCGATACTACGGTATCAATATCTTCCTGACTGAATGTTACTAAAGGAATCATATCTGGAGTAATCTGAATAGTATCTTCAGTTATTCCATTTGCAGGTACTTGATAAACCGTATTTAAAGAAGCTAAGTTTTCACTAATACCCGCTATCGTAGGGTTAGAAAAGATAGTTTTTACAGTAATATGAAAACCTACTTTTTGTAAACGAGAGATTAGCTGTACAATTAATAAACTATGTCCTCCTAGCTCAAAGAAATTGTCATAAACTCCTACTTTTTCAACGCCCAATACATCTTTCCATATAGAAGCTATTTGCTCTTCTAACTCAGTTCTTGGTGCTATATATTCTTTGGTCGATAATAGTGATCCATCTAGTTCTGGTAAAGCTTTTCTATCTAATTTACCGCTTGCCGTTAATGGCATCTCATCCATTTCCACCCATAAAGATGGAACCATGTATTCTGGTAAACTCTCTTTTAACGCTGCCTGAACTTTTTCTTTATTAAATTTTCCTTCCGTGACTACATACCCAACTAAACGTTTGCTTCCTGTAACATCTTCTTTAGCAAGTACACAACTACTTTGAATCGTTTCAATTGTTGATAATACAGATTCAATTTCTCCTAATTCAATTCTATATCCACGAACCTTTACTTGTGAATCCTTTCTTCCTACATATTCTAAAGTTCCATCAGGTAACCAACGTGCTAAATCTCCTGTCTTATAGATTCTATCTCCTTTTTTAAATGGATTAGAAACAAATTTTTCATTGGTTAATTCTTCTCGGTTTAAGTATCCTCTGGCAACTCCTTTTCCTCCTACACATAATTCTCCTACAACTCCTACAGGTACTAACTCAACAGCATCATTTACAATGTAAATCTGAGTATTTGCAATCGGACGTCCAATGGTTTGAACTCCGTTTAGTTCTCTTTTGATAAAAGTACTATAGGTCGTTGCCTCAGAAGGTCCGTATAAATCATAGATTGCTTCTACTGAACTTTCTTTGTAAATACGATCGACTAAACTTGGTAATAATGGTTCACCCGCAAGGTTAATTGTTTTTACCGTTTCTGGCAATTTTCCTGATTCTAAGACTCCTAATAAAACACTTGGTACAGTATTGATCAATGAAACAGAAACCTCTGAATCTTCAACTAGTGATAGTAAGTTATCTACTAATTCAATCTTTGCTCCAGATGCTAACGAAGTGAATATTTCAAAAATTGATAAATCGAAGTTGATAGAAGTACTAGCCAACATTCCTAAATTCAATGAATCTTTGAAGTTCGCAATTGCCCAGTTTACTAGGTTGAACATGTTCCCATGTTCAATAAGTACTCCTTTTGGTTTTCCTGTACTTCCTGAAGTATAAATTACATAAGCAAGATTCTCTTGTGATATTGAATTATAGCTTAATTTTCTAGTTGAATACTCTGCTATTTGATTCCAATTGGTATCTAAAGTAATGCTTGTGAATCCTTTTTGATCTTCTAAAACATTTTGACTCTCTGCATTACTTAACAACAATTCAATTCCAGTATCTTCAATGATATAGGCTATACGATCTTTTGGATAGTTAGGATCAATTGGAACATAAGCGCCTCCTGATTTTAGAACTCCTAAAATTCCAACAATCATTTCCAAGCTACGCGTCATACAAATTCCTACGAATCCATCTGACTGAACTCCTTGCGCCTGTAAGTAACGTCCCACTTGATTTGAACGTTGATCTAATTCCTTATAGCTTAATTCCTCACCTTTATAAACAACTGCTATTTCATTGGGTGATTTTTTTACATGATCAGAAAACAAATCCAATATGGTTTGATTCGATCCATAATCAACAGCTGTTATATTAAAATCTTCTAATAATTGTAGCTCTTCTTCTCTCGATAAAATTCCTGCATTACGAACCAGTATCGTTTCTTTTGAATTTAAGCCTGCAATTAATTGCTCTAAGGCTTCTTCCATATACCCTATAATACGAGCTGCATCAATATGTTCATCAATTTGAGCTGTTAATCCAAAATCAACTCCATAATCGTCAACACTTAAAGTAAATGGATAATTGGTACGTTCTTCACCCGCTTCAAAATTAATTCCTAAATCAATACCGTTACCTTCACTCTTTTCTTCAGATGTTGCATACGAATGACGGAAGTTTAATAGTGCGTTAAATAATGGAACTTCGTTAGATACTTCACTCCATCCTTGAATTCTAGACAAAGGAGTTTGCTCATAAGGCATTAATTGTCCTAAGCGCTCTTTAACAATGTCAACATATTCAGTGATACTTCCTTCTAACGCTATATAAAATGGTAAGGTATTAATGAATAATCCCAACGAATCTGCCGCTCCAGAAGAACCTTGCAAACGTCCTGAGAATAAGGTTCCAAATAATGCATAATTCGCATTGCTACATTTACTTACTACTAATCCATAAGCAGCATGAAACAATACCGCTGGAGTCATTCCTAAATCTAAACTCGCTTTTCTAATAGATGCACTTAAATCCTCAGGTAAAACCGTACGTAATTCTTTGATTTCACTTCCAGTTCCTTGGATGTCTGACAGACCGAATGGATAGCTAGGAGTATCTACTCCTTCTAATAAACTTGTGAAATACGATTCGCTATCATTTGTAGCTTGTTGATATAAGGTATGACCTATAAAATCTCTATATGATACAGGAGTAGGAAGTTTTGTTCCTTCTCCTAATAAGTACATTTCTATTTCAGAAATAACCTTTTCTAATCCAACATGATCTAAAATCAAGTGATGTTGATTCACCAATAAATGATAATCACCATTTTCTGTATCATCAATAGATCTCAGTTTTAGCAATGGAGCTTCAGATATATCCATCCATTGTTTTCCTGGAGTTCTTAAGTTTTCTATCTCTTTTGAAAAGTCCTTTGATGCATCAATTACTATATGCTCTAAAGAAAGTTGTGCTTCTCTTTGTACAACCTGAACAGCTTTCGGTAATCCTTCACTTAAGAAGCTTGTTCGGAGTATGTCATGACGATTTACTACAAATTGCAATGCTTCGATGAACATTGCTCTTTTCTCTTTATCAGGAAAGGTCAACAAGTTTGGCAGAATATAAGCATCTCCTTCTTGAGCATTGCTCATTAAATGATGGAAATACATTCCTTCTTGTAATGGAGCTAATGGATAAATATCCTCAATGTTTGAAACACCTCCTGGAATTTTTGAGACAATTTTATCAACATCCTCTTGAGCAAAATCCAATAGCGGAAGCATCTCTGGTGTAATACGATCGGTATCCTTAGTAATTCCATTTGCAGGCACCTGATATACTGAAGCTTCTGAAGATACTTTTTCCGCGATTTCAGCTATGGTCGGACTAGAGAAGATACCTCTAACTTCAATATGAAAATCAACCTTTTGTAGGCGAGATATTAATTGAATCACCAATAAACTATGTCCACCTAATTCAAAGAAATTGTCATACACTCCAACTTTATCTAAGCTCAATAATTCTTGCCAAATCGTAGCTATTTGAGTTTCTGTTTCGTTTCTTGGAGCAACATATTCTTTAGTTGACAACATAGCTCCATCTGGTTCTGGAAGTGATTTCTTGTCTAACTTACCGTTTGAAGTTAATGGCATTTCTTCCAACTCAATCCAAATCTGAGGCACCATATATTCTGGTAAACTCTTCTTTAATTCCGATTGAATTAACTCTTTATTTAAAACCTCATCTTTAACAATATATCCAATCAAACGTTTGTTTCCAGTACCATCTTCTTTTGCTAAAACACAGCTACTGTGAATTCCTTCTACTTTTGATAATACCGATTCTATTTCTCCTAATTCAATACGGTATCCACGAATCTTAACCTGATTATCTTTTCTTCCGATATATTCAATGGTTCCATCTGGCAACCAGCGTCCTAAATCTCCTGACTTGTATAAGCGAGCATTGGTATCATTACTGAATGGATTCGCAACAAATCGCTCGTTTGTTAAAACTTCTCTATTTAAATATCCTCGAGCAACTCCGCTACCTCCAACACATAATTCTCCAATAACTCCTTGTGGAACTAGATTTAAATAGTCATCCACGATGTAACAGCTCAATGTTGGAATAGCTGTACCAATTGTACTTACCGAATTGTTAACGTCAGCTTCAGTTATTTCTTTATAGGTAACATGAACCGTAGTTTCTGTAATACCGTACATATTGATAAGCTTGCTATTTATATATGACTTTTTCCATCGTGCTAAATAACTAGGATTTAGGGCTTCTCCCCCAAAAACAACGTAACGAATAGTACTCTCATTTGCTATGGATAAATACTGATCTTGAAGTGTGTAGAATGAACTTGGTGTTTGGTTTAATACCGTAACTCCTTCATTAACCAATAAGTTACTAAACTCCATGGCATCCTTAGTAATAGACTTTGGAACAATTACTAAACGACCTCCAAACAATAAGGCTCCATACATTTCCCATACTGAGAAATCAAAACAGAAAGAATGGAATAAGGTCCAAACATCATTTGAATCGAAATCGAACAAACATTCGTCATGCTTAAATAAACGAACCACATTTAGATGTTCAATTAAAACACCTTTTGGTTTTCCTGTACTTCCCGAAGTATAAATAACATATGCCAAATTGCTTGGTGACACTACTTTGCTTAACTCTTTAGTTGAATATGATGAAATTGTATCCCAATCTCCATCTAAAGAAAGTACATTAAGTTTAGCTTGATCTTTTAAAACTTCTTTGCTAACCTCATCACTTAATACCAACTCAATTCCTGCATCCGCTAATGTATATTCGATTCTATCTGCTGGATATGCTGGATCTACTGGAACATAAGCTCCTCCAGATTTTAAGATTCCAAGGATACCAACAATCATGTCGAAACCTCGTTCTAAACAAATACTAACCAAAGTATCTGGCTGAACTCCTTGTGCTCTTAAATAATGCGCTAACTGATTCGATCTAGCATCTAAATCTCTATAGCTTAATTCATTTCCTTCGAACGTTAATGCAATAGCATTTGGAGCCTTTGCTACCTGCTCCGCAAATAAATCTAAAATGGTTAAATTCTCAGGAAAATCAACTGATGCTGTTTCGTTATATGAAGTTAATAAATGTGCCTCTTCGTCTTTGGTTAGTAAAGCTAAATTATTAACAGGAAGTTGAATATTGTCAACGATACTCATTAATAGTTCCTTGTAGTGCCTCAACATTTTATCAATCGTAGATTGATTAAACAAGGCAGTACAATATTCCATATCTATATTGATACTCGCATCTTCCTCAGATATGGTAATCGTAAGATCCGTTTTCGAAGTTTCTACTTCATATTTGTATCCTGAAATTTCAACCGCTCCTAGGCTAACACCTTCTCCTTTTTTATCAGATATTGAAGGTAAATTTTGTAATACAAACATAGCCTGATAAAGAGGTGTCATACTCATATCACGAGTCGTTACGATCTCATCAACTACCTTTTCAAAAGGAACCAATTGATGGTCGTAAGCATCTAAGGTTGTGTTTTTTACTTCTTGTAAAAACTCCTTAAATGTGGGATTATCACTTAAATCGCTTCGTAATGCTAAGGTGTTTACAAAGAACCCAATCATTCCCTCCAAATCTGTCTGTGTACGATTGGCTATTGGTGTTCCTACACAAATATCATCTTGTCCGCTATATCGAGAGAGTAAAACTTTAAATGCCGACAACAATAACATAAATAAGGTTACTCCTTCTTGTTGACATAACTCTAGTAAAGAATTCTTTAAATTGTTATCTAATACCAATGAAGTATTTGCTCCTGCCGTACTTTGTGTTGCAGGACGTGCATAATCTAATGGTAATGTTAATGTGCTTGCATTAGATAATTTTTCTTTCCAATATGACAATTGAGACTCTAGAGCTTCTCCATCTAAATATTGGCGTTGCCATACCGCATAATCCGAATATTGTAACTTCAATTCAGGAAGAAACGCCGTACGGTTTTCTCTTAAGGCACTGTATAACTCAACAAACTCACTGGTTAAAATTCCTGTAGACCATCCATCACTAGCAATATGATGAAAAACACAGGCCAATACATACTTCTCGTTTCCTAAATCATATAAACATGAACGTAGCATATAATCTTTCGATAAATCGAAAGGTAGATTTATAAAAGTACGGATTTGCTCTTTTAAGTTCGCTTCTTCGGAAGTAATTACTTTCTGTAATAACCAACTATCAGATGCCATCGTTTTTTGATAACCAACTCCGTCTTCTTCATAAATTACAGTACGTAATACTTCATGCCTATCAACGATTGATTGTAATACTTTTTCTACAAAGTTTATATTGACATCTCCTTGCAATTGCATCACCAGTGGAATGTGATATGCTTGAGTACCATCCAAATGATCTAAAAACCAGATTCTATCTTGATTGAATGATAATGGAATCTTTTGAATAAGTTCTCTATCGAATGGTTGTATAGCATCTTTATCAAACCCCTTGTAAGAAATACTATCACCATCGAACTTATTTAAGTGCTCAATAATAAGTTCTTTATTAAGCTTTATATCAACTAGTAAAGCGTCATCAATATCTTCGTTCTCTGATTTTAAAACCAAAGAACCTTCTTCCAATTCTAATGTAACACCTTTACTTTGTGCTGTTTTAATAATACTTAATGCCTTATTCATTATATTTTAATTATTTTTTTATAAACTTTATCCGAACTTTCTTTCTCTTTGATCTTTTTATAATCTAAATAAGTCCCTAATTCATCAATACTTACGAAGCTGAATATATCCTTGATCATAACTTCGATTTTAAACTCTTTGCTTATAAGTGATACCAAACGAGTAACTAATAAACTGTTACCTCCTAATTCAAAGAAATTATCATGAACCCCTATTTTTTCAACTTCTAGTAATTCCTGCCAAATGGCTACTAATTTTTCTTCCGTTTCATTTCTAGGCGCTACGTAATCTTTACTAGATAAATCAGATCTATCTGGTTCTGGTAAAGCCTTTCTGTCTAACTTCCCATTGCTTGTTAATGGCATCTCATCCATCTTTACCCAAATTGATGGGATCATATAATCTGGTAAATGTTCTTTAAGTTGTAACTGAATTGCTTCTTTGTCGAACGCGTCTTCTGAAACTACGTATCCAACTAAATGCTTGGTTCCATTAGCTGTTTCTTTTGCCAATACACAACATTGGCTAATTGAATTTAAGTTTGATAAGGTGTTTTCTATTTCTCCTAATTCAATTCTATATCCTCGAATCTTAACCTGAGCATCTTTTCTTCCTACAAACTCAATATTTCCATCAGGTAGCCATTTTACTAAATCGCCTGTTTTATAGAGTCTTTCTCCTTTGTTAAATGGACTTGCGACAAACTTTTCTTTGGTTAATTCATCATTGTTTAAGTATCCTCGCGCAACTCCTGCTCCACCAACAACTAACTCTCCTTCAACTCCCACCGGAACCAAATTCATTGCTTCATCAACGATATAGGCTACTCTATTTTTTAATGGTTTACCAATTGGAAGAGATTTATCAGTAATTTCAATCGTATAGGTTGTTGAAAAAGTAGTATTCTCCGTTGGTCCATATCCGTTAATAATGGTTAATTCTGGATAGATCTCTTTAATCTTGTTGGTATAGTTGAATAACACAACATCTCCTCCTACTAGTAAGTATTTTAATGAAGCGAACAGACTCGAATCTTCTTCTACTAATTGATGGAACCATGAAGCGGTCATCCATAAAGTAGTTACCTTCTTCTCATGAATTAATGCTTTTAAACTTGCGGTTTGTAGTAAAGTTTCTGCAGTAGTTAAAACTAATTCACCTCCGTTAAGCAAAGTTCCCCAATATTCTATAGTAGTTGCATCGAATGAAATTGATCCTGTTGATAACCAAACTGTATTTGAGTTAAGTTCAACGTAATCACTGCTAGTACTTAAGCTTACAATATTTTTATGTTCTATTTGAACTCCTTTTGGTCGTCCTGTACTTCCTGAAGTATAAATAACATAGGCCAAATCACTCGGTAAAATACCTTGATTTACTTTATTTGTTGAATAGGTTGAAATTAGCTCATCCCATTGCTGATCCAAGGCAATCACAGAAATATGCTCTCTGCCTGCTATCACTTCTGAATTGGCTTCGCTTGATAATACCCAGTTAATACTTGCATCATTTAACATTAAATCAATACGATCTTGTGGGTAATTCGGATCGATTGGTACATAGGCTCCTCCTGATTTTAAAACTCCCAAAATCGCAACGATTAACTCTAAACTACGATCCATACAAATTCCTACGAATGCACCTGTCTGTATTCCTTGTTTTTGTAAGTAGTGAGTTAATTGATTCGAACGCTTATCTAACTCTTGATAAGTTAAAGTACTTCCTCCAAACGAAATCGCTATTGCTTCAGGAGTTTTTTGAGCTTGATCTTCAAATAATGCTACAACTGATTTGTCTGATGGATACGTTAATTCGGTAGCATTAAATACTTCTAATATTTGCGATTTTTCTTCTTGAGATAAAATATCTAAGCTTGTAACCAATTCTTCTCCCTCCGCTCTTAATCCATTCAATAAACTCGTTAGCGCTTCTTGCATATATGCTAACACCAATTCTGAATCGATATCTTCTTTGATTTGAGCCGTTAAACCAAAACTTTCTCCAAAATCATCAACATTTAAAGTGAAAGGATAATTTGTACGCTCATCTCCACCAATAACTTCTAATCCTAAATCGACTACTCCATCCGATTCAATTTCTTCTGATCCTAAATGAGAATGACGGTAGTTTAATAATGCGCTGAAAAAAGCTACTTCATTAGAAATTCCACTCCAACCTTGAATGCTTGCCAATGGCGTTTGTTCGTATGGCAATAATTCGTTTAACTGTTGCTTAACCTTATGAATATATTCAGAAACAGTTCCTTCCAAAGAAGTATAAAAAGGTAATGTGTTAATAAACAATCCTAGTGAGTCCGCCGCACCTAATGCTCCTTGTAAACGTCCTGAAAATAAAGAACCAAATAGAGCATATTCTGAATTACTACACTTTCCTACAACCAATCCATAAGCTGCGTGGAATAATACTGCCGGACTCATTCCTAAAGAAGTGCTCACTTCTCTTATTTCAGTATTCAAAGCATCTGATAAAAGTACGTTTGATTCCTTTATTTGACTTGCATTGACTTTGGTATTGGATAAATGAAAAGGATACGTTGGTTCTTCAATATCCGCTAATAATCCCGTGAAATATGACTCACTATTGTTGGTTGCTTGGGCATGTAATGTATGCCCTATAAAGTTTCTATATAATACTGGAGTTGAAAGTTGCTCTTCTTTACCAGATAAATACATTACTATTTCTGATACGATCTTCTCCATTCCAACATGATCCAACACCAAGTGATGCTGATTAACAATCAAATAAAAATTGGTATTCTCCTTATCATCTGCAGATTTTAATGTTAATAACGGAGCATTAGAAACATCCATCCATTGACTTCCTGGAGCAGTTAAATTTTGTAATTCAGACAAAATATTCACCCCATTTTCAAACACTAATTTTTCTATTGGCAACTCTGCTTTTCGTTGAACTACCTGAACAGCTTTTGGTAAATCTTTATTAATAAAAGAAGTACGCAATACGTCATGTCTGTTAACTACAAACTGAAGTGCTTCAATGAACAAGGCACGTTTTTCCGCATCTTTAAACGATAACAAATTTGATAACACATATGGATCTCCTTGCTCCTTATCACTCATTAAATGATGAAAATAGATTCCCTCTTGTAATGGCGATAATGGATAGATATCTTGAATATTCGAAACGCCTCCTGAAACTTTTGAAACAACGGTGTCAATATCCTCTTGGCTGAAATCCAATAAAGGAACCATAGCTGGTACTATATAATCAGTATCATCTAAAATTCCGTTTACTGGAACCTGATATCTTTCAGTATCTGATGATAGTTTTTCAGCTATTTCTTCAATCGTTGGATTCGAGAAGATATCTTTAACTTCTATATATAAATCAAGTTTCTGTAATCTAGAAATCAATTGAACAACCAATAAACTATGCCCACCTAACTCAAAGAAGTTATCATAGATTCCTACTTTTTCTAAACCTAATATATCTTGCCAAATCGTAGCTATTTGTTCTTCTACAACTGTTCTTGGTGCTACATACTCTTTTGTGGAGATTAAAGAGCCATCAAGTTCTGGTAAAGCTTTTCTATCTAGCTTTCCGCTAGCGGTCAATGGCATCTCTTCTAGTTCAACCCATAAACCAGGAACCATGTATTCTGGTAAACTCTCTTTTAATTCGGCTTGAACTTTTTCCTTGTTGAATTCTCCATCTGTTACCACATATCCAACTAAACGTTTGCTTCCTGTGATATCTTCTTTTGCCAATACACAACCATTTTGAATATCGGTTATTGAAGCCAAGGCAGTTTCAATTTCTCCTAATTCAATTCTGTATCCACGAACCTTTACTTGTGAATCCTTTCTTCCTACATATTCTAAAGTTCCATCAGGTAACCAACGAGCTAAATCACCTGTCTTGTAAATTCTCTCGCCTTCCTTAAATGGATTCGGAACGAATTTTTCATTGGTAAGCTCTTCTTGGTTTAGGTATCCTCTAGCAACTCCTTTTCCTCCTACACATAATTCTCCCATAACACCTACTGGGACTAATTCACTCGATTCACTTAAAATATAAATTTGAGTGTTGGCTACTGGACGTCCAATGGTTTGCACTCCGTTTACTTCTCTTTTGATAAATGTGCTATAGGTAGTCGCCTCAGATGGTCCGTATAAATCATAGATCGCTTCTACTGAGCTCTCATTATAAATACGATCTACCAAACTTGGTAATAATGGTTCACCTGCCAGATTGATCGTTTTTACCGTTTCGGGTAACTTTCCTGATTCTAAAATTCCTAATAAAACACTTGGTACTGTATTGATTAGTGATACAGAAACTTCTAAATCTTCAACTAGTGATAATAAATTGTCTACTAACTCAATCTTTGCTCCCGATGCCAATGAGGTAAATATCTCGAAAACCGATAAATCGAAATTGATAGAAGTACTCGCTAGCATTCCTAAGTCCAATGAATCTGTGAAGTTGTCAATAGCCCAGTTTACTAAGTTGAACATATTTCCATGTTCAATAAGAACTCCTTTTGGTTTCCCAGTACTTCCTGAGGTATAAATTACATAAGCCAAATTGTCTTGTGATATTGACTTATAGCTTGGCTTTCTTGTTGAATATTCTGAAATCTGATTCCAATCAGTATCTAATGCAATGTTTGTTAAACCTTTTTTACCTTCTAAAGTTTTATGGCTAGCAGCATTACTTAATACTAATTCAATTCCTGTATCTTCAATAATATAAGAAATACGCTCTTTTGGATAGTTCGGGTCGATTGGTACATAGGCTCCTCCAGATTTTAGAACTCCTAAAATTCCTACAATCATTTCCAAACTACGGGTCATACAAATTCCTACCAAGTCATCTGTTTTCACTCCTTCCGCTTGTAAATAACGTGCTACCTGATTTGAACGTTGATCAAGTTCTTTATAACTTAATTCTTTTCCTTTATAAACAACAGCAATTTGATTTGGTGATTGCTTTACCTGATCTGAGAAAACATCTAATATGATTTTATCAGATGGATAGTCAGCTTCAGTATTGTTGAAAGTATCTAACAATAACTGCTCTTCTTCTTTTGGTAAGATAACCGCATTACTAACTTCAATCGTTTCTTCAGAGTTCAAGCCTTTTACTAATTGTTCTAAGGCTTCTTGCATATAATTTAAAACACGATCTGCATCAATATGGTCTTCGACCTGCGCTGTTATTCCAAAGTCAACTCCATAATCATCAACATTTAAGGTAAATGGATAATTCGTACGTTCTTGACTCCCTATCTTTTTTATTCCTAGGTCAATTGCATCAGCTTCTTCTTCATTTGATACTGGAATGGCGCTATGACGGAAGTTTAGTAAAGCACTGAATAAAGGAACTTCGTTTGATACTCCACTCCAAGCCTGAATATGAGATAATGGAGTTTGTTCGTATGGCAGTAAACTCACCAATTGTTGTTTTACTGTTTCTACATATTCGGTAATAGTTCCTTCTAATGCGATATAAAAAGGTAAGGTATTAATGAATAATCCTAACGAATCCGCTGCTCCGGTTGAACCTTGTAAACGTCCAGAAAACAAAGTTCCGAAAATAGCATAATTCATATTACTACATTTTCCAATAACCAAACCGTAAGCTGCATGGAACAAAGTTGCTGGACTCATTCCTGTTCTCATACATGTATTACGAATCTCCTTATTTAATTCTTGTGGTAAGATGACCACCGATTCTTTTATAGATGCTCCCGTAGTATGAATATTTGATAAATCAAATGGATAACTCGGTGTATCAATACTTCCTAATAAATTTGTAAAGTAAGAAGAACTATCATTGGTAGCTTGTTGATGAAGTGTATGACCAATAAAATCTCTATATAATGCAGGTTTTGCTAAATTGGATGTATTTCCTGTTAAATATGCACCGATCTCTTCGATAATTTTTTCAACTCCTACATGATCAAACGTTAAATGATGCTCCAATAAAACCAGATAATAAGTATCATTTTTGACATCATCAGCAGATTGTAATTTCAACAAAGGTGCTTTTGAAACATCAACCCATTGATTCCCTGGGATTGTTAATCGTTTTAATTCTGAAAGAACATCTTTAGAAGAATCTAATTCTAAACATTCTAGAGATAACTTCGCTTGTCTCAATACAACCTGAACCGCTTTTGGTAATCCTTCACTGATTACACAGGTACGTAATACATCATGACGATCAACTACAAACTGTAGTCCTTTTATAAATATATCTCTATTTTCTTTACTTGGGAATGATAACAAATGAGGTAAAACATATGGATCTCCTTCTTCTGGATTACTCATTAAATGATGGAAGTAAATCCCTTCCTGCAATGGAGATAATGGATAAATATCTTCAACATTCGAAACTCCTCCTTCAACACTACTTACCACCTTGTCTAAATCTTCCTGCTCAAAGTCCAATAATGGAACCATCGATGGAACGATACGATCAATATTCTCTGTAATTCCATTCGCCGGTACTTGATACATTGTTGCTCCTGATGATAATTTCTCACTTACTGATGCAATCGTTGGGTTTGAGAAAATGTCTTTAACGGAGATGTGAAAATCAATTTTCTGTAATTGAGAAATTAACTGAATTATCAGTAAACTATGGCCTCCTATTTCAAAGAAATTATCATAAATACCAATACTTTCTATTCCCAATAATTCTTGCCAAATAGTTGCTATTTGAGCTTCTGTTTCATTTCTTGGAGCAACATATTCGGTCGTTGATAATAATGATCCATCAGGTTCTGGTAAAACTTTTTTATCAATCTTACCATTTGCAGTTAGTGGCATTTCATCCAATTCTACCCATAAGGCAGGAACCATGTATTCTGGTAAACTATTTAATAAATCATCTTGAATTCTGCCCTTGTCAAATTCAGTATCCATGACTACATAACCAACCAAACGATTTACTCCATTCGGTCCTTTCTTAGCAAGTACACAACTGCTCTGAACTCCAGAAATAACAGATAATGCATTTTCAATTTCTCCTAATTCAATACGATACCCTCTTATTTTCACCTGATCATCTGAACGACCTACAAATTCAATAGTTCCATTTGGTAACCAACGCCCTAAATCTCCTGTTTTATATAACCTTCCTCCTTCTGGCTTGAATGGATTTTCTATGAATTTTTCTTTGGTAAGTTCTTCTCTATTCAAATATCCACGACCAACTCCAATTCCTGCTGTCCATAATTCTCCTACAACTCCAATTGGACATAAATTATCAAAGCTATCTACCACATAAACATCCATGTTGGCCACTGGCTTTCCGATTGGAACAACAGCTCCCGTTGGAGATTCATTCATGATATGTAGTGTAATATCATCTGAAGCTTCTGCTGGTCCATATGCATTTACAACCGGAACATTTGGATATAACGAGAACCATTTATCTAATAATGATTTTGTTGCCGCTTCTCCAGTTACTAGAAAATATGCTAAATCAGATAAACCTGGAACTACTTCGCTATTTTCTAATAAACTAGAAACATATGATGGAACTAACTGAAGATGACTTACTGTGTTATTTGTTAATGAATTTTGGAATTCATCTATGGCTAAAAGATCTTCCTCTGAGTATATTGCTACTCGTCCTCCGCATAAAAGACCACTTAACATTTGCCATACCGAAATATCGAAAGTAAAAGGTGCTGTAAAAGCTACTGTACTATTAGTATCCATCTCCAAATCATCAACCATGATGAATAAGTGATTTAATAATCCAGCATGTTCTATCATTGCTCCTTTAGGCAATCCTGTACTTCCTGAAGTATAAATTACATAGGCTAAATCTGAAGCATTATAATCTTTTTCTAATGATGTAATTGGATAATTTGCTTGTAATTCTGAATCATCCAGTAGCACCAAATCAATAGTTTCCATAGAAGAGAAAACAGGTTTACTCTCTACATTTGTTACTACGAAAGAATGTCCTAGGTCTTCAAGAATATGAGCTATACGACTCTGTGGAAAATCAGGTTTCATTGGCACATAGGCAGCTCCTGATTTTAGGATACCCAATACTCCAATTAACATATCTAAGCTACGTTCTAAACAAATACCCACCATCGTATTTGATGTAATCCCTTTTTCAATCAAGCAATGTGCTAGTTGATTTGAACGCTCATCTAATTCTTTATATGTTATTTTCTGATCAGCAAAAATTGCTGCAATTGCTTCTGGAGATTTTTGAACTTGATCAGCAAATAAATCAACAAATGTTTTATCAAGTGGATAGTCAACCTTAGTAGCATTGAATGTTTCTAATAATTGACTTTCTTCTGTTTCAGATAGAATGTTTATTTCCGAAACTCTTATTTCTTCTTCAGATTTTAATCCTTTTAATAACCCTTTAATCGCCTCTGTGATATATGAAAGTAGATTATCGCCATTTATACCTCCATCTACCTGAGCCTTTAATCCGAAATCGCTACCATAATCATCTACATCTATCGAAAGTGGGTAATTGGTGCGTTCATTCGCTTCTACCATACTCAACCCTAAGTCAACTGAATCAGTTACTTCTTCTTCAGATGTCGTCGCAGAATGACGGTAATTTAATAAAGCGCTAAATAATGGTACTTCATTCGAAACCCCACTCCAACCTTGAACAGATGACAAAGGAGTTTGCTCATGTGAAAGTAATTCTCCTAAAGCATTTTTAACTTCCGAAATATATTCTGATACACTTCTATCTAAGTTCGTATAAAATGGTAATGTGTTTATAAAAAGTCCTAATGAATCTGCTGCTCCTAAACTTCCTTGTAAACGTCCTGATAATAACGAGCCGAAAATAGCATATTCTGTATTACTACATCTTCCAACTACTACTCCGAACGCGGCATGAAACAACACTGCTGGACTTATTCCTAACTTAGTACTTGTACTTCGAATTTCTTTACTTAATTCTTCCGGTAATACGGTATGAGTTTCCTTTATATTACTACCACTTCCTTGAATATCTGATAGTCCAAATGGATACGTAGACTCACTAATACCTCCAAATACTTTTCTAAAATAAGATTCACTATTATTTGTTTCTTGTAGATGTAATGTATGTCCGATAAAATCTCTGTATAATACGGGTTCAGAAAGTCTTGATGTATTTCCTGATATATATAGTTGTATCTCTGATATTATTATTTCTAATCCAACATGATCAAATATTATATGGTGTTGGTTAATCCATAAATAATAGTTTCCATTCTTCCTATCGTCAACCAATTTTAACTTTAACAAAGGAGCATTAGATGCATCCATCCATTGACTTCCTTCTGTTAATATTTTTAATTCGGATAAAATATCTTTATCATTATCAATAACTATTTTTTCTAATGACAACTCCACTTCTCTTTGTACAACTTGAATTGCTCTTGGTAAATTTTCACTAAGAACACAGGTACGTAATACATCATGACGATTTACAACAAATTGCAATGCTTCTATAAATGACGAACGTTTTTCTTCTTTATTAAACGCTAGTAAATTTGTTAAAACATAAGGATCTCCCTGTTCCTTATCACTCATTAAATAATGGAAATACATTCCTTCTTGTAAAGGTGATAAAGGATAGATATCTTGAATGTTAGAAACACCTCCAGGAACCATTGATACGACGGTATCAATATCTTCTTGGCTAAAATTTAGCAAAGGAAGCATTTCTGGGGCAATGCGATCCGTATCGCTCTTAATTCCATTTTCAGGAACTTTATAAGCAGGACTTTCTAATGATACTTTTTCAGCTATTGCCGCAATTGTTGGGTTTGAGAAAATATCTTTTACAGTTATATAAAATCCATTTTTTTGTAATTGAGCAATCAATTGTACAACCAACAAACTGTGACCTCCTAATTCAAAGAAATCATCTTGCACTCCGATTTTCTCTACTTTTAATAATCCTTGCCAAATAGTTACTAATTGCTCTTCCACATCATTCCTTGGAGCCAAATATTCTACAGTAGATAATTCAGAATTGTCTGGTTCTGGTAAAGCTTTTCTATCTAATTTACCATTGGATGTTAATGGTAATGAATCCAGTTGTACCCACAAGTTTGGTACCATATAATCAGGTAAGCTTTCTTTTAAAGCGTCTTGAATATTTTCTTTATTAAACTCGCCATTTACAACTACATAACCTATTAAGCGTTTATTTCCGTTTACATCTTCTTTGGCTAATACACATGATTGATTAACTGCCTCTAGCGATGATAATGTATTTTCAATTTCTCCTAATTCTATTCGATAACCACGTATTTTAACCTGATGATCTTTTCTTCCTATGAATTCAATATTTCCATCTGGTAACCACCTCGCTAAATCACCAGTTTTATACAAACGATCTCCAACCTTAAATGGGTTACCAACGAACTTTTCATTTGTTAAATCTTGGTTATTCAAATAACCTCTAGCTACTCCAGATCCACCCAATAATAATTCTCCAACAATACCTATTGGCGCCAATTTCATGTCATTATCTACAATATATGCGCTACTGTTTTTAATAGGTTTTCCAATTGGAATTGCTTTTTGAGTAGCCTCAATTGAATAGGTAGTTGAAAAAGTGGTATTCTCAGTTGGACCATATCCGTTGATGATTGTTAACTCAGGATATAGTTTTTTCAATCTGTTTGTAAATGCAAACAAAACAACATCTCCTCCTACCAATAAATACTGAAGTGATTTGAAAACGCTGGGATCTTCTTCAACTACTTGATGAAACCATGAAGCTGTCATCCATAACGTAGTTACTTTTTTGGTTGCAATGAGTTCTTTTAAACTTGATATGTTTAATAATATTTCCGAAGTCGTTAATACTAACTCTCCCCCATTTAATAAAGTTCCCCAATATTCGATTGTTGTAGCATCGAAAGAAATTGACCCTGTAGATAACCATTTTGTATTGCCATCTAGAGATACATAATCACAACTTGTTGCCAAACTAACAACACTTTTGTGTTCAATTTGCACTCCTTTTGGTTTTCCTGTACTTCCTGAAGTATAAATTACATATGCTAAACTAGAAGGTGCTAACTCTTCATTTAAACGTGTTGTCGGGTATTCGGCTATTAAACTCCAATTACTATCCAACGAAACCGCAGATATTTCTTCTCTTGCCTCAAATATTTTACTAGTAGTTTCACTAACCAGTATCAAACCAATACTAGCATCGCTTATCATATAATCGATTCTTTCCTCCGGATATTCTGAATCAATTGGTACGTAAGCTCCTCCTGATTTTAAAACACCAAGAATTCCAATGATCATTTCCAAACTGCGATCCATGCAAATTCCGATATAGGTGTTTGACTCTACATCCTTCGTTTTTAGATAATGCGCTAATTGGTTTGAACGCTCATCTAGCTCTTTATAAGTTAGTGTTTCTTCTCCAAAAGAAACAGCGATTGCTGAAGGAGTGTTTCTTACTTGAGATTCAAATACTTCAACTATTGATTCATTTTCTGGGTATTCTAAAAACGTTTCATTAAAATCATTTAGCAGTTTAGCTTCTTCTTCTTTTGTGATAATTGGTAACTCTTTCACCGGTCGATCCATATCTTTTACGATACTTCTCAATAACTCTTGGTAATGAGTTAGCATTCGGTTAATGGTAGCTTCACTAAATAAGTCTGTACAATATTCTAGTCCTAAAAAAATATCAGTATCTCCTTCGGAAACGTGCATTGTAAAATCAAATTTCGAAGATGTTTTTTCTAGTTCAAATCCAGAAAGAACTACTCCATCAATTTCTGTTTCTGAACTTGCAGGAGTATTCTGTAATACAAACATTACCTGAAATAAAGGACTTGTGCTAACATCACGAGTTTTCACCACTCTATCTACAACTCTTTCAAAAGGAGCTAATTGATTATCATAAGACTCTAATGTCGTTTGCTTTACTTGATTTAATAACTGCCTAAAACTCGGGTTTTCACTCAAGTCACTGCGCAAAGCCAAGGTATTCACAAAGAAACCAATCATTCCTTCCAACTCAGATTGTGTGCGATTTGCTACAGGAGTTCCAACACTTATATCATCTTGACCGCTGTAACGAGATAACAATACCTTAAAAGCAGATAACATTAACATGAACAATGTAACTCCTTCTTCTTGACATATTGCTTTTAATGATGAACTTACTTCTTCATTTAATTTAAATGGAATGTAGGCTCCTCTCGTACTTTGCGTTGCCGGGCGAGCATAGTCTTTAGGCAATTCAAGAGTGCTTACCCCTTTCAATTTTTCTTGCCAATATGACAATTGATTCTCTAAAACTTCTCCTTCCAAATACGTACGTTGCCACATGGCATAATCAGTATATTGAAGTGTTAATTCTGGAAGTTTAGGTTTTCTGTTCAAACGTAAAGAGCTATATAACTCAACAAACTCTCCAACTAAAATATTTGATGACCATCCGTCACTAGCAATGTGATGAAAAACACATGCTAATACATACTTATTGCTGCCTAAATCGTATAGACAAGCTCTTAACTTATAATGATTTGATAAATCAAATGGAATATTAATGTAATCATGTAATGTAGTTTTTAATAATTCTTCTTTTGTTATTTTTACTTGATCTAGCGACCAATTTTCTTCACTTACGACCTCTTGATATCCAATTCCTTCAACAGACATTAAGTTTGTTCTTAACACCTCATGTCGTGCGATAATAGTTTTTAATGATTGCTCAAGTGCCGTTACATCCAAATCTCCCTCCAAACGAATAACTGAAGGTAAATGATATGTTAAGGTTCCTTCAAATTGATCTAAGAACCATAAACGATCCTGACTAAATGATAAAGGTATTCTTTCAACAGTTTTTCTATCAAATGGTTTTATACTTTCTAATAATGTTCTTTTGGTGTCTTTCTTTCCATATTTCTCTTGTAATCCGTTAGCATTCTCGCCTTGATATTTTTTTAAATAGTCAATAATCAACTCCTTATTGCTCTTAATTTCTAAGAGCAATTCTTGACTGACTTTCTTATTTGACTTAACACTCAGTGATCCATCCTTTAATACCAACTTTACACCTTGTCCGTTTAGTCTTTGAAAAAAACTTAATAAATCCATATGATTAAAAATTATATGTCAATACTCATACTGTAATCATCTACAGAGTCTTCACTAAAGTTGACTACCTTATAATTGATATAAGAAGCCATTTCTTCTATGGTACTGAACTCAAAAATCTCTTGAATAAAAATTTCTATTGATAACTCTTTACGAATCATAGCAACTAATCGCGTTGCTAATAAACTATGCCCACCTAGTTCAAAAAAGTTATCGTGTATTCCTATTTTTTCTACCTTTAATAGCTCTTGCCAAATTGCTACTAATTGTTCTTCTAATGCGTTTCTTGGGGCTACATATTCTCTGCTCGATAATTCAGATCCTTCTGGAGTCGGTAATGATTTTCTAGCTATTTTACCACTACTTGTTACAGGCATTTCGTCTAGTGAAATCCATAACGTAGGAACCATATACTCTGGTAAAATCTCTTTTAATTCTTGTTGAATAGTTTCTTTATTGAAAGTTTCTTTTGGAACCACATATCCAACCAAACGTTTATTTCCATTCGAATCAGCGGTTGCTAATACACAACCTTGATTCACTGAAGAAAGTGATGCCAAAGCATTTTCTATCTCTCCTAATTCGATTCTATATCCTCTGATTTTAACCTGATCATCTTTTCTTCCTAAAAATTCGATATTACCATCAGGTAACCATCTAGCTAGATCGCCTGTTTTGTAGATTCTCTCTCCTTCTTTAAAAGGATTATCTATAAACTTTTCGGCTGTGAGCTCTGCTCTATTCAAATATCCTCGAGCAACTCCTCTACCTCCAACACATAACTCTCCTACTACTCCTGCAGGTAATAATTCATTTGCTTCGTTTAAAATGTAGATCTGAGTGTTATCAATTGGTTTTCCTATTGGAACGAGATCTCCTATATCTCCTTTAAAAGTGGTTGCACAAATACTTGTTTCCGTAGGACCATAAGCATTTATGTAATTGTAACTCTCAGCAAAAGTCTTCGCTAATGTTAATGGAATTGCTTCTCCAGCTGTTACCAATGTGGTAAATCCTTGTAAGTCTTCAACCTCTAATAGTTGTAAAAATGCTGGTGGTAATGTAGCAATGGTAATCGCATTGTTCTTTATATATTCTTTGAAGAACAAAACATCTGATTTTTTCTCCTCTTCAATCGTATATAATGTTGCTCCTTTTAAAAGCACCGTGAAAATTTCCGAGATTGAGGCATCAAATGATTGACTTGCAAATTGTAAACAATGAGACTCCGGAGTTATAGAGAATATTTCTATTTGAGATAAAATAGTATTTATAATACTTCTATGCTCAATTAATACTCCTTTTGGTTTTCCTGTACTTCCAGAAGTATAGATGATGTATGCTAAGTTCTTTGCATCTACTGAAATACCTGTTGAATTTGTCAAATACTCATCTTTATGCTCTTTAAACTCGTTTAAGAATTCATTATCAATACTGAAAATACTACCACTATCATTAAGAATGTATGATTTTCTTTCTTCTGGATACGATGGATCAATTGGAACATAAGTTGCTCCTGTTTTCAATATTGCCAACATTGAAACAATTAACCAATTGCTTCTCTCTAGAATAACTGTAATGGAGTTTTCAATATTTATCGAGTAATTCGCTACTAAATACTGAGCTAATTGATTTGACAATTCATCTAACTCCTTATATGTTAACTGCTCGTTTTTATAAACTACTGCTATAGCATTTGGCGTTTTTTCAACTTGAGTGTTGAATAAATCGATTAATGTTTTATCCTCTGGATAAGCAATTGCTGTATCGTTGAACTCACTAACTAATTCATACTCTTCAGTATCAGTTAACATAGTTATGCTTTCAACAGAATTTTCAGTATTTATGCCATCTAAAAGTTGGCTTAATACCATTTCCATATAAGAAAGAATTCTTTCTGGAAGAACACTTGCATCCATTTGAGCTGTCATTCCGAAATCAACTCCGAAATCATCAACACTCAAAGCAAATGGATAATTCGTTCTCTCGTGTCCACCAACATGAGTTATCCCTAAATCTTGTCCTTCCGGATTATCTTCTATAGCACTCGATTTATCAGAGTGACGATAATTTAATATCGCACTGAACAATGGAATTTCATTAGAAATGTTACTCCAATTTTGAATACTTGATAATGGTGTTTGCTCATAAGGTAACAACTCATTTAAGCCTTCTTTTACTTTTTGAACATACTCGGTAATATTGCCTCCAAGCTTCGTTATAAGTGGTAAGGTATTTATGAACAGTCCTAAAGATTCTGCTGCTCCAACTGCTCCTTGTAAACGTCCTGAGAATAATGATCCAAAAATAGCATACTCTTTATTACTACACCTTCCGACTACAATTCCGTACGCAGCATGGAATAATATAGCCGGACTCATCCCTAATTCGATACTTGCGCTTCGAATTCTTTCACTCAATTCCGTTGGTAATACGATTTCAAATTCACTGATATCGCTTCCATTTCCTAAAACATTCGTTAAGTTAAATGGATAAGTAGGCTCCTCTATATCTTCTAATAATTCTTTGAAATACCCCTCATCGTCATTCGTTGCTTGTGAATGTAAGGTATGTGCTATAAAATCACGATATAAAACAGGTGTTGAAAGGCTTTCTTTATTCCCTGATAAATATTGCTCAATCTCAAAAATCACCTTTTCTAAACCTACATGATCAAGTACCAAGTGGTGTTGATTTACTACCAAATAGTATACTCCATTCTCCTCATCCTCAATTGATTTTAATTTTAATAACGGTGCTTCTGAAATATCCATCCATTGATTCCCTGGATTTGTAAGTTGTTTCAACTCAGATTCCATATCCTTATCGGTATCAATAGTTATTTCTTCTACTTCTAATGTTGCCTTTCTTTGCACCACCTGAACCGTTATTGGTAGATCCTCACTTACAAAACAAGTACGCAATACATCATGACGGTCTATTACAAACTGAAGTGCTTCTATAAAAGAATTACGTTGGGTTTTACTTGTAAATGAAAGTAAATTCGATAAAATATATGGATCTCCTTGTTCCTCATTACTCATTAAATAATGGAAGTAAATTCCTTCTTGTAATGGTGACAAGGGATAGATATCTTGAATATTCTCA
>NZ_CAZEQU010000019.1:14301-17532 GCF_964513065.1 Tenacibaculum xiamenense | reverse complement strand
TCAATATCCTCTTGATCAAAATCCAATAAAGGAACCATCTCTGGTACAATGTAATCTGTATCCTCTGTAATTCCATTCGCTGGAACTTCGTAAGTTAAAATCTCTGAAGATCCTCTTTCTGCTATTTCTGCAATCGTTGGATTTGAGAAAATATCTTTTACTGCGATATTGAAATCTATCTTTTGTAATCTCGATATTAACTGAACAACTAATAAACTATGTCCTCCTAATTCAAAGAAATTATCATAAACTCCAATCTTTTCAATGCCTAATACATCTTGCCAGATACTCACCATTTGAGCCTCTAACTCGTTTCTTGGAGCGACATACTCTTTGGTTGATAATAATGATCCATCTGGTTCTGGTAAAGCTTTTCTATCTAACTTACCGTTCACTGTTAATGGCATTGTTTCTAACTCAACCCATAATCCAGGGACCATGTATTCTGGAAGAACTTCTTTTAATTCATTTTGAATGTTTTCCTTATCGAATTTTCCATTTGAAACGACATAAGCAACCAAACGTTTGCTTCCTATACTATCATCTTTAGCTAATACACAACATTGACTGATACTTTCTAATAATGATAAAGCATTCTCAATCTCTCCTAACTCAATTCTATACCCACGAATCTTAACCTGATTGTCTTTTCTTCCAATATATTCTATTGTTCCATCTGGTAACCATCTAGCTAAATCTCCTGTCTTATAGATTCGATCGGCTTCCTTAAATGGATTCGAGATAAACTTCTCTTTGGTTAATTCTTCTTTGTTTAAATATCCTCTAGCTACCTGAACTCCTCCAATACATAATTCTCCTGCAACGCCTACTGGTACTAAATTCATCGAGTCATCCAATACATATAAACTTGTATTGGCTACTGGACGTCCGATTAATACATTATCGATTTGTTTTTCTAATGGAACTGGCCAATAACTTACATCAATCGCTGCTTCTGTTGGTCCGTATAAATTGTGTAATTCCGTTCCTGTAAACTTCTCGTTAAATAATGCTACATGATCTACCTGTAAGGCTTCTCCACTACAAATTACACGACGTAAAGAAGAACAATCTCCTTTTTCTATTTCTTCTAAGAACACTCTTAACATCGATGGAACAAAGTGCATCGTTGTTACTTTTTGTTCTTCTATAATTTCTTTTAAATAACGAGCATCTTTATGGCCTTCTGGTTTTGCGAATACTAATTTCGAACCACAAATTGCTCCCCATAATAACTCCCATACCGATACATCAAAACTGAAAGTTGTTTTTTGTAGAATAGTATCTTCTGAAGTTAATTGATATTCTGATTGCGTCCATAACAAACGGTTTACAATACCATTGTGCTGGTTCATTACTCCTTTTGGTTTCCCTGTACTTCCTGAAGTATAGATGACATAAGCCAAGTTCTCTGGAGATACTACTGAAGTTAAAACTTCTTTAGAGTAATTCGCTATCGTTTCCCATTGGCTATCTAAAGCTACAACTGTAATACCTTCTCGATCTCCTAGTACTTCTGAATTGACTTTTTTACTAGTCAATACCAATTTGATATCAGCATCAGTAAGCATATACTCAATGCGATCTTCTGGATATTCTGGATCAATCGGCACATATGCTCCTCCTGATTTTAAGATCCCTAAAATGCTTACTAACATCTCAGTACTTCGTTCAATACAAATACCAACTAAAGTATCTGGAGTAACTCCTTGCTCATGTAAGTAGTGTGCTAATTGATTTGAACGCTCGTCTAATTCCGCAAAGGTTAATGCCTCATTTTCAAAAACAACTGCAATCGCTTCTGGTGTTTTAGTCACTTGCTCTGCAAATAAATCAACCAATGTTTTATCCAATGAATACTCAGCATGAGTGTTGTTGAAAGTCTCTAATAATTGTAATTTTTCTTCTTTTGCTAAAATTGATAAACTTGCAACTGGTACTGATTCTTCTGATTGCAGTCCTTCTACAAGTTGTACCAAAGCTTCTTCCATAAAAGCAAGTACACGCTCGGTATCAATACTGCCATCAATCTGAGCAGTTAATTGAAACTCCTTTCCAAAATCATCAACATTTAATGAAAACGGATAATTCGTACGCTCATGATCACTGATAACCTCTATTCCTAAATCAATAATATCCTCTTCAGCTTCTTCTTCCGTTGGTATTGATGAGTGACGGTAGTTTAATAAGGCACTAAAGAAAGGTACCTCATTAGAAATCTCACTCCAATTCTGAATGTTTGAAAGTGGTGTTTGCTCGTATGGTAACGATTCTCCTAGTCGCTCTTTAACCTGAGTAATATAATCTGCTACACTTCCATTAAGTTCTACCAAGAACGCCAATGTGTTAATGAATAATCCTAATGAATCTGCCGCTCCTGAAACTCCTTGTAAACGTCCTGAAAATAAGGTTCCAAATAATGCATACTCTGCATTACTACATTTTCCTACAACAAGTCCGTACGCTGCATGGAATATAACCGCAGAGCTCATTCCTAAACCAGTACTTACCTTTCTTATTGACTCACTTAACTGCTCTGATAAAATAAGACGTGATTCTTTAATATCACTTCCTGTTCCTTGAATATCTGATAATCCAAATGGATAGGTCGGCGTGTCGATTCCTTCTAATAGACTTGTAAAATAGGCTTCACTATCATTGGTTGCTTGTGAATGAAGTGTATGTCCTATAAAGTCTCTATATAAAACTGGTGTTGAAAGATTGCTTGTTTTCCCTGATAAATAAGCCCCTACTTCACGGATAATGATTTCTAGACCGACATGATCAAAAACTAAATGATGTTGATTGATAATTAGGTAGTAATTATCATTCTCTTTATCATCTGCTGATTTTAATTCAAGTAATGGTGCTTTAGAAACATCCATTCGTTGATTTCCTGGCTCTGCTAGTAATTCTAATTCTGGTAAAGCCACATCTAACTCCTCTACCTCCAATACTGCTTCTCTAAGAACTATCTGAACTGCCTGTGGTAAACCTTCACTGACAACACAGGTACGTAAAACATCATGACGGTTCACTACAAACTGTAAGGCCTCGATAAATAATGCTCTCTTTTCCTCACTTGGGAAGGAGTATAAACTTGGTAAAACATAAGGATCTCCATGATCCTGATCACTCATTAAATAATGGAAATAAATTCCATCCTGTAAGGGGGATAATGGATACATATCCTCAATATTTGATATCCCGCCTGGTGCTTGTGATACCACC
>NZ_CAZEQU010000019.1:11520-14296 GCF_964513065.1 Tenacibaculum xiamenense | reverse complement strand
ATCTTCTTGACTAAAGTCTAATAATGGAACCATCTCTGGGGTGATCGTATCGATACCTTTTGTTATTCCATTTTCAGGAACTTGATACATCAATTCTGTTGAAGATACATTTTGACTGATCGCTGCAATGGTAGGTTCTGAGAAAATATCTTTTACTGAGATATTGAATCCTATCTTTTGGATTCTTGAAATCAACTGAACAACCAGTAAACTATGACCTCCTAATTCAAAGAAGTCATCATATACTCCTACTTGATCTACGCCTAACAAATCTTGCCAGATGGCTACTAATTGTTCTTCCGTTTCATTTCTTGGTGCTACATAATCATTACTTGATAAATCCGAACTATCTGGTTCTGGTAAACCTCTTCTATCTAATTTACCATTGCTTGTAAGTGGCATCTCATCCATTTCCACCCAAATCGATGGAATCATATAATCTGGTAAATGCTCTTTTAACTCAGTTTGGATAACTTCCTTATCAAAAGTATCCTCTGAAACTACATATCCAACCAAACGCTTGGTCCCATTGGCTGCTTCTTTAGCTAGGACACAACATTGACTAATTGAGCTTAAGTTTGATAAACTGTTTTCTATCTCTCCTAATTCAATCCTATATCCTCTGATTTTAACCTGAGCATCTTTTCTTCCTACAAACTCAATATTCCCATCAGGTAACCATTTTACTAAATCGCCTGTTTTGTAAAGTCTCTCTCCTTCTTTAAATGGATTTGGAATAAATTTCTCTTTGGTTAATTCTTCGTTGTTTAAGTAACCTCTGGCTACTCCTGCCCCTCCTACAACTAATTCTCCTTCAACGCCTATTGGTACTAAATTCATTACCGAGTCAACAACATAAGCCTCTCTATTCTTTATTGGCTTACCTATTGGAAGGGTTTCCTCGGTAATGTCAATAGTATACGTTGTTGAGAATGTAGTGTTCTCCGTTGGACCATATCCATTAATAATAGTTAGATCTGGATATAGTTCCTTGAGTTTATTGGTATAGTTGAACAGAACCACATCTCCTCCAACTAATAAATAATCTAATAAGGCAAAAACACTTGCATCTTCCTCTACTACTCCATGGAACCATGAAGCAGTCATCCACAACGTAGTAACTTCTTTTTCTTGTAATAATGTTTTAAAGCTTGCCGTATCTAATAAAGTTTCTTTCGTGGTTAATACCAGTTCTCCTCCATTAAGTAATGTTCCCCAATATTCAATAGTGGTTGCATCAAATGAAATTGATCCTGTTGATAACCAAACCGTATCCGAATTTAGTGCTACATAATCACAGCTTGTACTTAAACTAACAATGTTTTTATGTTCTATTTGAACTCCTTTTGGTTGTCCAGTACTTCCTGAAGTATAAATAACATAGGCTAAATCATTTGATGAAATAGCTTTATTTAAAGTCTTTGTTGGATACTCTGAAATTAAGCTATCCCAGTCTTGGTCTAAAGCAATCACTGAGATGTCTTTTTTATCTGCGAGAGTTTCTTTGTTTGACTCGCTTGTCAAAACCAAATTAATCGTAGCATCGCTTAACATATACTCGATACGATCTTCTGGATAAGTTGGATCGATTGGTACATAAGCTCCTCCTGATTTTAAAACTCCTAGAATTGCTACAAGTAACTCCAAACTACGATCCATACAGATTCCTACAAACGTATCTGTCGCTACTCCATTCTCTTGTAAATAATGTGCTAATTGATTTGAACGAGCATCTAATTCCTCATAACTCAAAGTAGTTCCTTCAAAGGTTATCGCAGCTGCTTTTGGTGTTTTTTGAGCCTGCTCTTCAAATAATTCTACAACAGATTTCTCTGATGGATATTTGAATTCAGTTGCATTGAATACTTCTAATATCTCTTTACTTTCTTCTTCAGATAAAATACTTAAACTTCTAACTGATGCTTTTTCCTCTGCCTTTAAGCCTTTTAATAAACTCGTTAAAGCTTCTTGCATATAGGTTAATAACTTATCTGCATCAATACTTCCTTCTATCTGAGCTGTTAATCCAAAGCTCTCTCCAAAATCATCAACATTTAACGTAAATGGATAGTTCGTTCGCTCATCTCCTCCTATAACTTCTAATCCTAAATCAATAGTTTCTCCTTCTTCTGTCTCTGTTACAGAGTGAGAATGACGATAATTTAATAAGGCACTAAACAAAGAAACTTCAGTAGATATTCCACTCCAACCTTGGATACTTGATAGTGGTGTTTGCTCATACGGTAGTAAATCTTGTAAACGTTCTTTTACCTGTTGAATATAGTCCTGTACATCATCTTCCAAAGAAACATAAAATGGTAAGGTATTGATAAATAACCCTAAGGAATCTGCTGAGTTCAATGCTCCTTGTAGACGTCCTGAGAATATTGACCCAAATAAAGCATATTCTGAATGACTACATTTTCCAATAACTAGTCCATACGCTGCATGGAACAATACCGCTGGACTCATTCCTAATGAAATACTAACTTCTCTAAGTTCTTTATTTAATGTATCGGATAAAAGTACACTCGACTCTTTGATCTCATTCGCACTAACCTTTGTATCTGATAAATTAAATGGATATGTTGGTTCTTCAATATCTGCCAATAATCCTTGGAAATACGACTCTCCATCGTTGGTTACTTGCGCATGAAGTGTATGTCCGATAAAATCTCTATATAAAACTGGTCTTGGAAGATTAGACTCATGTCCTAATAAGTACATGTGAATTTCTGCGACAACCTTCTCCAATCCAACATGATCCAATACTAAA
>NZ_CAZEQU010000019.1:0-11515 GCF_964513065.1 Tenacibaculum xiamenense | reverse complement strand
ATGCTGATTCACTATCAAGTAATAACGATCATGCTCCTTATCATCTGCCGATTTTAATTGTAATAATGGTGCTTTTGAAACATCCATCCACTGATTCCCTGGAGCTGTTAACTCTTCTAATTCAGTTAAAATATCAGCTTTGTTATCAAAGATTAGTTCTTCTACTGATAATACCGCTTCTCGCTGTACTACCTGAACCGCTTTTGGTAAACCTTCACTTATAAAACTAGTTCTTAAAACATCATGACGATTGACTACAAATTGTAGTGCCTCGATAAATGATTGACGCTTTTCTTTGTCTGTAAACGATAGCAGGTTCGATAAAACATACGAATCTCCTTGTTTTTTATCACTCATTAAATAATGGAAGTGCATCCCTTCCTGTAATGGTGATAATGGATAGATATCTTCAATATTAGAAACGCCTCCTGAAATCTTTGAAACCACCGTATCAATATCTTCTTGAGTAAAATCTAACAATGGAACCATTGATGGAACTATATGCTCTACTTCTGGTGTAATTCCATTGGCTGGCACTCGATATCTTGAAGTCTCCGATGATAATTTTTCTGCTATCTGTGCAATCGTGGCATTAGCAAAAATATCTTTAACCTCGATGTACAAATCAAGCTTTTGTAATCTTGAGATTAATTGAACCACTAGTAAGCTATGTCCTCCTAATTCAAAGAAGTTATCGTAAACTCCTACTTTCTCTACGCCTAATAAGTCCTGCCAAATCGTAGCTATTTGTGATTCTACTACAGTTCTCGGAGCTACGTATTCATTGGTTGATAAGAGTGATCCATCTAGTTCTGGCAACGCTTTTCTATCTAATTTACCGTTAGATGTCAGTGGCATTTCTTCTAGTTCAACCCATAAACTAGGAACCATGTATTCTGGTAAACGCTCTTTTAATTCGGCTTGAATTAATTCCTTATTTAACTGTTCTTTCGCAACTACATACCCAACTAATCGTTTAACTCCATTTGTATCTTCTTTTGCTAATACACAACATTGACTTACTGAGTCCAAACTTAATAGAACGGTCTCAATCTCCCCTAATTCAATTCTATATCCACGAATCTTAACCTGTGCATCCTTTCTCCCTATAAATTCTATATTTCCATCTGGTAACCAACGAGCTAAATCTCCAGTCTTGTAGATTCTCTCGCCTTTCTTAAATGGATTCGGAACGAATTTTTCATTAGTTAGTTCTTCTCTATTTAAATACCCTCTGGCAACTCCTTTTCCTCCTACACATAATTCTCCTACAACACCTATTGGTGATAAATTCATTTCTGAATCAACTATATAAACTTGTGAATCATGAATTGGTTTTCCAATTGGAGGTTTTTCATTGCTACTATCAGTTGGAGATACTTTACAATAGGTCGCAACTACGGTTGCTTCCGTTGGTCCATAGTTATTGTAAATCGTAAGAGAGGTTTCCTTACTAATAGACAAGGCATCTCCTCCTGTTAAAATTGTCGTATTTGGTAATGAGATATCTGCATCTATAAAATTCTCACACAATAGTGTGGGAACGTAGGTATGCGTAATTTCATTTTCATTTAAAAACGTTGAAAATAACTGTAAATCATAACGATTTTCTCCTGTAATAGGATATAAACTCGCTCCTGCCAATAAATATGGGAATATCTCCCAAACACTTGCATCAAATCCTACGCCTGCAAATAAACTTCCTCTACTTGATTCTGTTACTGAAAATACCGATTGATGCCAGAAACATAGGTTAACTAAATTTTGATGTTCTACCATCACTCCTTTAGGTTTACCTGTACTTCCTGAGGTGTAGATGATATAAGCTAAATTACTTGGTAAAATCGATTGACCTAATAGTTTTTTAGAATGTACTGAAATTAGCTCATTCCATTGTTTATCTATAGCAATAACAGAGATATCCTCTCTACCTGATAACAGTTCTAAATTAGCTCCACTAGTTAATAACAACTTAATTCCTGCATCGCTTAACATATAATCAATACGATCCTTTGGATATTCCGGATCAATTGGAACATAGGCTCCTCCCGATTTTAAAACTCCTAAAATTGCAACAATTAACTCCAAACTACGGTCCATGCATATTCCTACAAAGGTTTCAGCTTGTACTTCTTGCTCTTGCAAATAATAGGCTAGTTGATTTGAACGAGCATCTAATTCTTGATAAGTCAAAGTGATTCCTTCAAAAGAAACGGCTATCGCTTCTGGTGTTTTTTGAACTTGTGCTTCAAATAACTCAATAACTGACTTTTCTGATGAATACATCTGTTCAGTAGTATTGAAAACCTCTAGTATTTCTCTGTTTTCTTCTAATGAAAGAATTGTTGTGCTACCAACTTGAATGTTTTCCTCAGAAATTAATCCTTCAATTAATTGTTCTAAGGCTTCTCGCATATACGATTGTACTCTATTTACATCGATACTTTCATCTATTTGAGCTATTAATCCGAAATCGACTCCATTATCATCAATACTCAACGTAAATGGATAATTCGTGCGCTCCTGACCTCCAATAATATTAATTCCTAAGTCTAGATCTGTCCACGCTTCTTTTTCCTCCGCCCCTATTTGGGTGCGGCGATAGTTTAATAAAGCACTAAATAAAGGAACTTCATTTGAGACATTACTCCAGCCTTGAACACTTGCCAGTGGGGTTTGTTCATAAGATAATAATCCTGACAATTGTTGCTTAACTGTTTCAACATAATCATCAATACTTCCTTCTAAAGCTACATAAAACGGTAAAGTATTGATAAACAAACCTAATGAATCTGCAGCTCCAGATGAACCTTGTAAACGTCCAGAGAATAAAGATCCAAATAAGGCATACTTTGAGTTACTACATTTTCCTACAACTAATCCATATGCTGCATGGAATAAGATTGCTGGGCTCATACCTTTTTCAGTACTTATTTTTCGAATCTTTTTACTCAATTCTTGTGATAAGATGACTGCCGATTCTTTTATTGACTCTCCTGTTGCTTGGGTATTCGATAACTCAAATGGATACGTTGGAGTATCAATATCTCCTAATAAATTCTTAAAATAAGACTCACTATTATTCGTAGCTTGTTGATGAAGTGTATGACCAATAAACTCTCGGTACGACGATGGTTCAGCTAAACTAGCTCCTTTCCCTGACAAGTAGGTAAGAATCTCAGAAATAAGCATCTCCATTCCGATATTATCCATAATCAAGTGATGCTCCAGTAAAATCAAATAATAAGTATTGTTTTTAGGATCATCTGCTTTTTGTAATCCTAATAATGGAGCTTTGGTAACATCCATCCATTGATTACCAGGTGCTATCAGTTCTTGTAATTCAGCTAAAACATCTTTACTCTCATCAATCTTTAAATCTTCTACATGTAGTAATGCCTCTTTTTGTACAACTTGAACCGGTTTAGGTAATTCTTCGCTTAAAAACATTGTTCGTAATACATCATGACGATTCACTACGAACTGTAAAGCTTCTATAAAAGAAGAGCGTTTACCTTCTCCTGTAAATGATAACAGACAAGGTATTGCATAAGGATCTCCTTCTTCCTTGTTAACCATTAAATGGTGGAAGTACATTCCTTCTTGTAATGGAGATAATGGATAAATATCTTGAATATTGGATACTCCTCCAGGAACCTTCGCTACGATAGCATCAATATCTTCTTGATCGAAGTTTACTAATGGAACCATTGATGGAACAATACAATCTATATCTTCTGTAATTCCATTTGCTGGAACTTGATATAGTGACGATGATGATAAACTTTCACTAATACCTGCTATTGTAGGGTTAGAGAAAATATCTTTTACTGAGATATGGTAATCGTTTTTCTGAAGTTGAGATATTAATTGAACAACTAATAAACTATGACCTCCTAATTCAAAGAAATTATCATAAACACCTATTTTATCAATTCCTAATAATTTTTGCCAAATAAGAACTATTGCTCCTTCGGTTTCATTTCTTGGGGCTGTATAAGCTGCTGTTGATAATAACGATCCATCTGGTTCTGGTAAGGCTTTCTTATTAATCTTTCCATTTGCCGTTAATGGTATCTTATCTAATTCAACCCATAATGTAGGTAGCATATATTCGGGTAATCGATCTTTTAAGAATGTTTCAGTAGCCTCTTTGTCAAACTTTTCATTTGTTACTACATAACCTACTAAACGTTTTGCCCCTGTTACATCTGACTTTGCTAATACGCAACAGCTCTCAATTGTTGGTACATCGAAAAGTACCGTTTCTATCTCTCCCAATTCAATACGATATCCACGGATCTTAACCTGGCTATCGCCTCTTCCTATGAAATCCATATTACCATCAGGCAACCAGCGCGCTAAATCGCCTGTTCGGTACAATAAAGTTCCTGCTTCAAATGGATTCGAAACAAACTTCTCTTTTGTTAGTTCTTCTTTATTTAAATAGGCCTTTGCTAGTCCAAGCCCTCCAATGTAAAGTTCTCCTGTAACTCCAATTGGTGCTAAGTTCTTAGAAGCATCCATAATATAAAAACTCATATTATGTAAGGGCTTTCCAATTGGCACTGTTACTGAATCTGATAGATTATCTATATTTTCAACTTCATAATATGAACTATCAATTGTTGCTTCGGTAACTCCATAACTATTGACTAGTCTTAGAGAATTTCCAAATCTTTCATACAAACGTTTGAAATCGTGTACATGGAAAATATCCGATCCTAAAACAACTTGCTTCAACCAAGAAACATCCAAATCCTGTTCATAGATGTAGTCCATTAATGGTACACCCAATGATGGTGTAGTTTCAAAAATGTTAATCTTGTGCTCTGCAATTAAATTATAAAGTGCTACTATATCTAAACGAAGATCTTCTGGGCAAATAATCATCTGACCTCCAAACAATAACGACTTACAAAAATCCCCTACAAAAACATCAAAAGCAAAGCTTGCTAATTGTAATAAACGAGTATCGTCATCAATCTCAAAAGATTCTTTCCAACTTAAAGCAACATTATAAACTCCTAAGTGCTGCACCGCAACTCCTTTAGGCTTTCCTGTAGTTCCTGAAGTATAAATTATATAGGCTAAATCATCGATACTTACAACAGTATCTAGTGTATTTATAGACTCCTCTGCTATTACTGTTGCTTCTGCATCTACAATGATTTTTTGAACACTTCCAAAAGGTTTTAATAATTCACTATCTAATTTGCTAGTGATTAAAAGGTTTAATGCTGCATCTTCAATAATATGGGCAATACGATCAGAAGGATAACTTGTATCGATTGGGACATATGCTCTTTCTGATTTCAATACGGCTAGTGTACTGATGATCATATTAATTCCTTTTGAAAGGCAAATACCAACTAAGCTATTAGAACCTTGGTAGACACGGTCAATATAACGAGCTAATTGATTCGATTGTTCATCTAATTCTTTATATGTAATCGATGTGTTTTCATAAACGACAGCTACATTCGTCGGATTCTTTACAACCTGATCTTCAAAAAGATTAAGAATGGTTTGGTTTTCTGGTAATTCTAATAAGTTCGAATTAAAGGTAGCTAGTAATTCATCTTTTTCTTCAGACGATAAAATATTTAATTCAGAAACTGGTACTTCTTTTTCTGATTTCAGCCCTTTTACTAAGCTTACTAAAGCTTCGTACATATAAATAAGTACTCGATCTCCGTCAATACGTGTATCAATTTGAGCTATTAAACTAAAATGATCACCATAATCATCTACATCCACTGAGAACGGGTAATTTGTACGCCCTTCACCACCAACTATAGTTACTCCTAAATTTTCATTGAGTTCTTCTTCACTCGATGACTCTGAAGAGTTACGGTAGTTTAGTAAAGTACTAAATAATGGGACATCATTGGAAATTCCACTCCAACTTTGAATATTGGATAAAGAACTTTGTTCATAAGATAAAAGTTCATTTAATCTATTTTTAACTTCAGTTACATATTCTGAAACACTTCCTTTTAGCTCTGTAAAAAATGGCAAAGTATTAATGAATAAACCTAATGAATCTAAAGAATTGGCTGCTCCTTGCAAACGTCCTGAGAATAACGACCCGAAAATCGCGTATTCTGAATTACTACATTTTGCAATCACAATACCATAAGCTGCATGGAATAAAACGGCAGGACTTATACCTAAACTAAGGCTAACATTACGAATTTTGTCGTTTAATTTACCTGTTAAAAGCATACTATGCTCCTTAATTCCACTTCCATCTCCCTGAACATCTGATAGATTAAACGGATAAGTCGGTTCTTCAATAGAGCCTAATAACTTACTAAAGTACGCTTCGCTATCATTTGACGATTGTTGATGTAATGCATGAGCTATGAAATTTCTATATAGAGCAGGAGCAGAAAGATTTTCTACATTTCCTGATAAATATTGTTCTATTTCCAGAATGACCTTTTTCAACCCAATATGATCTAATACCATATGGTGTTGGTTAATCAATAAGTAGTATACATTATTTTCAGCATCATCTATTGACTTCAACCTTAATAAAGGTGCTTCAGAAATATCCATCCACTGGCTTCCTGGTGAACCTAATACTTCTAACTCTGACTTTATATCTTTAGAAGAATCAAAGGTGAGATGCTCTATAGACAAATGTACTTTCCTTTGAACTACTTGAACCGTTTTTGGTAAACCTTCACTTAAAAAGCTAGTTCGTAATACATCATGGCGATTTACCACAAACTCTAAAGCTTCTATGAAAGAGTTACGTTTTTCTTCGCTTTCAAAAGACAATAAGTTCGGTAAGATATAAGGATCTCCTTGTTCTTTATCACTCATTAAGTAATGGAAGTAAATTCCTTCTTGTAATGGCGACAATGGATAGATATCTTCAATATTTGCAACACCTCCTGGTATCTTTGAAACCACCTTATCAATATCTTCCTGATTGAAATCTAATAATGGAACCATTTCAGGAATGATACGATCAGTGTCCTCAGTAATTCCGTTTGCTGGAACTTGATATAGTGATGCTTCTGAAGATACTGTTTCAGCAATTTCAGCTATTGTTGGACTTGAGAAAATGTCTTTGACTTCAATATAATAATTCAGCTTTTGTAAACGAGATATTAATTGAACAACCAATAAACTATGTCCACCTAACTCAAAGAAATTATCATAAACACCAACCCTTTCTAAACCTAATAGTTCTTGCCAAATAGTAGCTATTTGTGCTTCTTTTACGTTTCGTGGTGCAACATATTCTTTTGTTGACAACATAGTTCCATCTGGTTCCGGAAGTGACTTTCTATCCAGTTTACCATTTGATGTTAATGGCATTTCTTCTAATTCAATCCATATTTGAGGTACCATATATTCTGGTAAACTCTTCTTTAATTCTGATTGAATTAGCTCTTTATTTAAACTCTCTTCTTTAACAATATATCCGATTAAACGCTTATTTCCTGCACCATCTTCTTTGGCTAAAACACAACTACTGTGAACTCCTTCTACTTTAGAAAGTACAGATTCTATTTCTCCTAGTTCAATACGATATCCACGAATCTTAACCTGTGCATCTTTTCTTCCTATATATTCAATTGTTCCATCTGGCAACCAACGTCCTAAATCTCCTGACTTGTATAAACGAGCATTGGTATCATCACTAAATGGATTTGATACGAATCGCTCATTTGTTAAAGATTCTCTATTTAAATAACCTCGCGCAACACCACTTCCTCCTACACATAATTCTCCTATAACACCCTGTGGAACTAAATTTAAATTATCATCTACGATATAACAGCTTAATGTTGGAATGGCAGTACCAATCGTACTTGCCGTATCGTTAATATCGGCCTTAGTAATTTCTTTATAGGTAACATGAACCGTGGTCTCTGTAATACCATACATGTTAATTAGCTTACTATTTTCATACGACTGTTTCCATCGAGCTAAATAACTTGGATTTAAAGCTTCTCCACCGAAAATTACATAACGGATTGTACTTTCATTTGCTTTAGATAAATAGTGATCTTGAAGCGTATAGAAAGAACTTGGCGTTTGGTTTAATACTGTAACTCCTTCTTCTATCAATAAGTGGCTAAAAGCCATGGCATCCTTAGTAACTGACTTTGGAACAATTACCAAACGACCTCCAAATAACAATGCTCCATACATTTCCCAAACTGAGAAATCAAAACAGAAAGAATGAAATAAAGTCCACACGTCGTTTGAATCGAAATCAAATAAACACTCGTCATTCTTAAATAAACGAACAACATTTAAATGTTCAATTAAAACTCCTTTCGGTTTTCCTGTACTTCCTGAAGTATAAATTACATAAGCTAAGTTCTCTGGAGATACTACTTTACTTAATTCTTCGGTTGAATATGATGAAATTATATCCCATGCTCCATCTAAAGAAAGTATATTCAACTCAGCTTTATCCTTTAAAACTTCTTTGCTCGCCTCATCACTTAACACCAACTCAATTCCTGCATCTGTCAAAGTATACGCTATTCTATCTTCTGGATAAGCCGGATCTACTGGAACATATGCTCCTCCCGACTTTAAGATTCCTAGAATACCAATGATCATATCAAAGCCTCGTTCTAAACAAATACCAACTAAAGTATCCGGCTGAACTCCTTGTTCTCTTAAATAATGAGCTAATTGATTAGACTTAACATCTAAATCTTTATAGCTTAGTTCTTTTCCTTTATAAACTAATGCGACTGCATTCGGAGTGCTTGTTACCTGTTCTGAGAATAAATCAACTATTGTTTTGTCTGATGGGTATGCTACAGAAGCGTTATCAGATATTTCTAGTAATTTGATTTCTTCCTCTTTCGGTAAAATTGCTATACTTCCAATTGATTTTTCAGATTTTAAGCCTTCGATTAATTCGATTAAAGCTTCTTGCATAAAATCGAATATGCGGTTTGGAGCAATGCTTCCACTTATCTGAGCATCTATTTTGAAGTCATTTCCATAATCATCAACACTTAAAGTAAAGGGATAATTCGTTCTTTCGTGACCTTTAATGGCAGTTATTCCTAAGTTTTGCGTATGTCCTTCTTCTTCTGAAGCCCCTGTAGAATGACGGTAATTTAATAGAGCACTAAATAATGGTACATCGTTAGAAATTCCACTCCAGCTTTGAACATCGGCTAAAGCGCTTTGTTCGTACGATAAAAACTCATTTAATCTAATTTTAACGGTATCAATGTAATCTGAAACATTTCCGTCTAATTCAGTTAAAAATGGTAAAGTATTAATGAACAACCCTAATGAATCGGCTGAATTTGATGCTCCTTGTAAACGTCCAGAGAATAATGAACCAAAAATGGCGTAATCACGATTACTGCATCTTCCTATTACAATACCATAGGCTGCATGGAATAAAACAGCAGGGCTCATTCCTAACTCGTGACTAACACTTCGTATTTCTTTACTTAAATCATTCGCTAATAAAGCACCATACTCTTTAACATCACTTCCATCTCCTTGGACATCTGATAATTCAAATGGATACGTCGGTTCTTCAACGTTTCCTAATAAATTTCTGAAATACGATTCGCTGTTATTTGTGGCTTGAGAGTGTAAAGTATGCCCTATAAAATCTCTATATAAAACAGGTACAGATAGACTCTCCTTATTTCCTGATAAATACTGTTCTATCTCAACAATAACTTTTTCTAGACCAATATGATCTAATACTAAGTGGTGTTGATTAATTATCAAATAACAACCATTATTTTCTAAATCATCAGCAGATTTTAATTTTAATAATGGAGCTTTTGCTACATCCATCCATTGATTTCCAGGGGTAGTTAAAGTTTTTAACTCTGATAAAACGTCTGCTGTCTTTTCAAACTTTAGCTCTTCAACTAATAATTCTGCTTCCCTTTGCACCACCTGAACCGCTTTTGGTAAACCTTCATTTACAAAACATGTTCTTAATACATCATGACGGTTTACTACAAATTGTAAAGCTTCTATAAAAGAATCTCGTTTTTCTGAATCTTCAAAAGACAATAGATTAGATAAGATATACGGGTCTCCTTGTTCCTCATTACTCATTAAATAATGGAAGTACATTCCTTCTTGCAATGGTGATAATGGATAGATATCCTCGATATTTGATACTCCACTTGGAACCTTTGAAACTACTGCATCAATATCCTCTTGATCAAAATCCAATAAAGGAACCATAGCTGGTACAATGTAGTCTGTATCCTCTGTAATTCCATTCGCTGGAACCTGATATACTAAAGCTCCTGATGATACTTTTTCTGCTATTTCTGCAATCGTTGGATTTGAGAAGATATCTTTAACTTCAATGTGATAATTCAGTTTTTGTAGACGAGATATTAATTGAACAACTAGTAAACTATGCCCTCCTAACTCAAAGAAATTGTCATAAACTCCAACCTTTTCTATACCCAATACATCTTGCCAAATAGTAGCTATTTGTGCTTCCTTTATGTTTCTTGGAGCGACATACTCTTTGGTTGATAATAATGATCCATCTGGTTCTGGTAAAGCTTTTCTATCTAATTTACCATTCACTGTTAATGGCATTGTTTCTAACTCAACCCATAAACCAGGAACCATGTATTCTGGAAGAATTTCTTTTAATTCATTTTGAATGTTTTCCTTATTGAATTCTCCATTTGGAACTACATAAGCTACCAAACGCTTGCTTCCTATACTATCGTCTTTAGCTAATACACAACATTGACTGATACTTTCTAATAATGATAAAGCATTCTCGATCTCTCCTAACTCAATTCTATACCCACGAATCTTTACCTGATTGTCTTTTCTTCCAATATACTCTATTGTTCCATCTGGTAACCAACGTGCTAAATCTCCTGTTTTGTAGATTCGATCGCCTTCCTTAAATGGATTCTGAATGAACTTCTCATTGGTTAATTCTTCTTTGTTTAAATATCCTCTAGCTACTTGAACTCCTCCAATACATAATTCTCCTGCAACTCCTACTGGTGCTAAATTCATCGAATCATCTAGTACATATAAACTTGTATTGGCTACTGGACGTCCGATTAATACATTGTCGATTTGTTTTTCTAATGGAACTGGCCAATAACTTACATCAATTGCTGCTTCGGTTGGTCCGTATAAGTTGTGTAATTCCGTTCCCGTAAACTTCTCGTTAAATAATGCTACATGATCTACTTGTAAAGCCTCTCCACTACAAATTACGCGACGTAAAGAAGAACAATCTCCTTTTTCTATTTCTTCTAAGAACACTCTTAACATCGATGGTACAAAATGCATCGTTGTTACTTTTTGTTCTTCTATAATCTCTTTTAAATAACGAGCATCTTTATGTCCTTCTGGCTTAGCAAATACTAATTTCGATCCACAAATTGCTCCCCATAATAATTCCCATACCGATACATCAAAACTGAAAGTTGTTTTTTGTAAAATAGTATCCTCTGAGGTTAATTGGTATTCTGATTGCGTCCATAATAAACGGTTCACAATACCA
>NZ_CAZEQU010000018.1:5441-137893 GCF_964513065.1 Tenacibaculum xiamenense | reverse complement strand
TTTGTCACTAATTAACTTAAATATCCCATCCTCTACTTCATAGGTTACTTTTTTGTCCTCTGTTCTAGGCTTAATACCTTCTACAAAATCTTCATAGCTCATAGATTGGTGAAAGGTAGTAAATACTATTTGTTCCTTTTCACACAATTCATTGTAACGCTTTACTATTTCCTTCCTAGCTTCTTCACTATCTCCATAATCCTTTTTATCTATTAACTCTACGGCTATTTTTTTGGTTTTATAGGTTTTACCTGTTCCTGGTGGACCGTATAGTATTTGGTTGGTTGTAATAGGTTTATCTTTATTTATATCTTCATTCTCATTTTTATAAACATCCTTCTCGTTATAAAAACTTACATTATAATAAGGATTAAATAAAATTTTATTAGCCTCTTCGAGGTCTGTTATCTCTTTTAGTGTTGAATTTCCACTAGGCAACCAAAAACTTGCTTCTCCTCTTAACTCTCTTGTATGTTCTATTTTTGGTTCGGTTATTATCTTATACTCGCGATACATATAATCTGAATCTCCAATGACTTTATTGATCTCATCAGGTAATTCTTTGCACTCAGAAGTTATTTGTACTAGATGTAAAAGTTTATCTTTTCCAAAGGTTATGTATACATAATCTCCTACTTGCACTCTATTAACCCAATCGTTACCTTGCCCAGCACCAGTATATCTATACATCACTGCCCATTTGTTCTTTTCAAAAGTGGAAACTAAGTTTTTTAATCTTGGAGTTTTCAAAAAAATACCCATAGAAAACTTATATAATCTTTCTTTTTCTAAAACTATATTTTTCATATTATTTTTTGTTTTTAAAAATTCTATAAATGCCCTTATTGCCGCTGAGTAAAAGCCTTTATTTCCATAAGAAGTTGCTTTTTCATAATAATACTTACCATTCCTCTTCCTTTGTTCTTTTATCAGGTCATCGTACAGGACATCTAATTTAGCGATGTCTACTTCTAAATATAAATTCGTTTCTAAGATTTCATTTAAAATATCTATTGCCCTTAAATAAGATGCAGATTTATTACTTGTTTCTATTTCTTTTAACCAATCTAAAAACTCTTTTTTAACTCCTTCTGTTTTTAAGTTAGCAATTTCCCAAAGTTCCTGGGTAAACTCAAAATAATCTTGATTCTCTCTTTTCTTTTCTAGTAAAGATCTATGTAAAGAAGATAAACTCATTTTTTTATAGGAAGCAATATAAAAATGGTTCGCTATTGTTTTTAACACCTCCTCTTTAAAAATATTTAAGCAATTGTATTTTCCATATAAAAAGGCTATTTTCCATTTGTACGCCGTACCTAAATCAATGCTATCTATGGCTTCTAAATTGTCGCTTTGGGCATGAGTTGCTATTTGTACAATAATACTTCTTACTTCATCAAAAGCCTCTTCCCTTGTTTCACCATATTTGGTAAACCAAGCATACTCATCATCTGTTTTTCTATTATCAGCATCAATGGCTTTACTGGTATCATTTCGTTTATAAACACCAAATTTATAGGAACTACCACCTACAATACTCCCTAAATCGCGAGTAACATGCTCTACCCAATAGCAAAAAGAATCTTCTCTGTTCGTATTGGTATATTCTTCTAGTTTCATGGTGCGTAGCCTTTCTATAGACCACTGCTCCAAAAATTGTTGTTTTAAGTTTTCTAATTCTTTTTTCATTTCTAAAATTTTTATGTTTTAATCATCCCATTCAAAAAGATTATCATCTTCATGAAGTTTATGATCCGTAGGAAAACCTTCTTGAATACTTCCCAAGTCATTAATATAATTTTTGAAAACATCTCGAGGAGATGGAACTTCCTCATAAACTCTATCTATAGGTAAGTTATGTAACATTCTATATTTAGTTAAGAATTGATTTTTCTCTCCTTTACTTGTGTTTTTATTATCTGTTGGGCTAATAGTAGATTTACTAGAATCCCAATTATACCCAAAACCAAATAAAAAGTTATAGTATAGTAATATCTGTTCATCATTAGACATTTGTGATCTTAATAATTTTAAATACTCTCTACTTTTTTTATAGTCAAACAAACCTTCTTTTTCTTTTTCTATTACATATTTCACAGTAGCGTATAAATGCCTATAATAATGCCCTAATCTATTCTCATGCCCTGTAAAAGGTTTATATTTTATATAGATAGTTGTATTATTTTTTCCAAATGAATTCTTATCTCCAAAAGATTTTCTATGCTTATCCTGTATATGGTTTAAGTGGCTTTTTATTTTTTGTACTTCATCATCGCTTATTATTTCGTTGCCTTTAATTAAGTCAGACTTAGATCCAAAAAAGAAAATACGATACGATAATTTTAAGACCTCTTCTTTTTCTTTTGAACTTAATTTATTTTCGTTTTTAAGATCCAGAAATTTCTCAGTAATTAATTTAACACAAGCAATTAGTTCTACATTCATATTATAGAAAACTTTTCTATTTTCTATATACCTTACATATTGGGTTAAATCGGTTTCTTTTGCCTTCTTAAAAGATTTTAAATTCATTTCTTTAAAATCATCGAATTTGTAACTCAATAACCTACCATACCCTGTAATTTTCATTTCTGTTATATTTTCTTTGTGTAAACGAAGCATCTCAAAAAACTGAGATTCAAATTGCTGAAATTCAAATTGCTTTTGAATTTTTTCGTTTGCATCTATTTGCGTCCAAAAAGCTAATAATGTTAATAGAGCACCTATTACCATAATACATGGAATTACAAAGACAGTTGAAATTACTGTTACTTTACCTGAAATACTATCATTACTAAATATAAAATATGCTAAAGTCAGTACTAAAGTTATTAGGACCAAAAGCTTTACATACATGAAAATTTCATGAGCTAAAACCCCCATTTTCTTAGTAAAATTCCTCTTCCCTTTCATTTATTTTATCTGATTTCTATTATTTAAACTCTCCACAATATTAATTATCTATAACTTAAACCCACTCATATCCTTAACTACTCTACTAATTCAAATTCTCGACTTAACCCTTTAAAAGAAGTATTGGAATTACTTACTTTTCCATACAGAAAGTTATAATTCGGAACACTTTGCACGGTTCCGCCTCCTGCGGACAAACCATAACCTTGTATTAATTGTACATCATATCTTTCTAATATTATAAGAGTTCCTGTTGGTATATGTTTTAAGGTACTACCAATACTAAATGGAGGATGTTTTTTCATAATTATATTATTTTTTTAGTTAATTTCTATGCCAAAAGTGTTTCTAGCTTCATTTTCCATTTTTGCCAATCGGGCATTTCATGGGTTTGAAGGTTAAAGAACTCTTTTGTATGGTCTCTATATACTAAATGACATAGTTCATGTATAATCACATATTCTATACAGGCTTTTGGTGCTTTTATTAATTCAGGATTTAATAGAATTCTTCCATTTACCGAGCAAGAGCCCCAGCGGTTTTCCATTCTTTTAAGTTCTACTTTCCTTGGTTCAACGTTGTATTTCTTAAATCGTTCTATGTGCTTATCTGATAATTTTTTAAACCAAGCTTCTGCTTTTTCTTTATACCATTCTTGTAGTTGTTTCTCTACATTGGTTCTTTCCGTTGTATATACCTCAATAAACCTTCCTGTATATTTTACTTTGTTACTTTCGGATTCAATGACTTTTAATTGGTATTGACGACCTAGGTAATAATGGGTTTCTCCTGAAACAAATTTTCTACTAGTAATTCTTGGCTCAAATGACAAAAAATAATCTTGCTGTTTTAAAATCCATGAAGCACGCTTTTTTACTTTTTCTTGAATTTTGTCCAAACTAGTATGAAAAGGAGCTTTCACCTCTACATTTCTATTGGGGTATACCGTTATTCCCAAAGATTTCCTGTCTAAGAAAAGTATGCTGTAGGTTATTTTTTCTGATCCGTATTGAACGAAACCTGTCATTATTTGTATCGTATTTTGGCTATGTCTACTATTCTTTCTGCTATCTTATCAATCTCACTAAACCCCAATTTTATCTGATATTTATCTCGGATATGATCAATGATATAATCACCAATTAACATAATCATTTTCTTAGGAATATCTACACTAGTTGTCCAATCCACTTTTTTAACGTCCAAAATCTCTAAAATTATTTTATCTGCTTTTAATGCGAGTTCTTCTGCTATCGTGGTACGTACTTCTTTTTCAGAAACAACTTGCTCAAACTCTTCCATACTAATTCCATAAAAAGCTCTAGCTACTTCTTTTGTGCGCAAACTTTCTGGCACTTTACTATCCGTACCGTTTAGTACAGCTTCTTTTATTTCTGTTATTTTTGTTAAGTACTCGCTTTCGCTAATGCGCTGTTGTAGGTAATCTTCAATAGTATCCTTCACCATTTGCGAAAACTTCTTATAAAATGCAGGGTCTTCCTCCATTTTTTCCGTGATATGTTTGGCTGTACGAGAAGCTATCATATCGGCTTTGGCTGCTTTCCCTTCCAATTTAATCACTTCTTCTTCAAAAGCTTCTTTATCAAAAATATTTACTAATTCTGTTAATTTTACCACACCAGAGGTTGGAATATGCGAATCTATTAGCTTTTGAATTTGACCTTCGTATTTTTTATAGTCTACTGTATCCGAATAACGTGAAACAACAGCCGTTTTTAACTTCATAAAAAACGCCAAATCTTCTTTGTATCGTTGCAACTGTTTTTCTGGTGTTTGCTTATGAAACTCAATAGAGGATAAGGCTAATTTTAACAGGCGCGCAAATACATTTAATTGATTGTAAAATTTAGATCGTATAGCTTCATCTCTTAATAATTGTTGGTAGGCTTCGGCATCTTTTTTATTTTCTACAGTTTCAAAAAGTTGCCATACATCCGAGTGCGCTTGTGGTAATTTTTCAATCTCTACCGTAATATTAGTCAGTGTTCCTTCTAATTGCTCTTCGTCAAAATCTTCAAAAGCAGAATACGTTTTTAATGCACCATCTAACTCTTTTAATACACCGTAATAATCAATAATATAGCCGTAATCTTTGTCTTTAGCTACTCTATTTACCCTTGCTATCGCTTGTAATAAGGTATGCCCTATTAATTTTCTGGTCAAATACAAAACCGTATTTTGTGGTGCATCAAAACCTGTTAAAAGTTTATCAACTACAATAATTAACTCCGGCTGCTCATCGTTTTTATAGCGATTTACAATATTTGTCTGGTACTTTTTAGCCGTTCCATGCTCATCCATCATTTTATGCCAGAACTTCTTTACCAGTTCTGATGTTTCCCCATATGCTGACTCCTCACCTTCTCGCTCGTCAATTGGTGAAATTACTAGCTCACTAGTCACCCTACCAATTTCATCTAAATACTTTTTATATTTTACTGCTGCCATTTTACTTTGGCAAACCACCTGTCCTTTAAAACCTGTACCTTGAAAGTTCTTAGTATAATGGTTCGTTATATCCCAACAAATGGCATAAATTTTTTGGTCAGCAATGTTTAATTGACCTGCCCTACTAAACTTCTTCTTTAAATCTGCTTTCTCGTAATCGGATAATGGCTCGGAAACCATATTAAAAAAGGTATCCAACGGATTGGAATTTACGTCTTGTAAGGCATGTCTCCCTTCGTATAACAAAGGCACGACAGCTTTGTCTATTACGGCCTGATCTACTGTGTAACTATCGATAAGAGTACCAAATTTAGCTAAGGTGTTTTTATCTTTTTTAAATAGTGGTGTTCCTGTAAATGCAATGAAACAGGCGTTGGGTAATGTTTTTTGCATTTCGATATTAAACGTACCATGCTGTGTTCGATGTCCTTCATCTACCAACACGAAAATATTAGGACTTTCTAATGGCGTTGTTATCTTTTTTACTGCGGTTGTAAACTTATTTACAATGGTAGTAACCACCGCATCACTTTTGCTTTGCAAGAGGTCTACTAACTTTGTTCCTGACTTTGCATTGTCTACTTCAATACCGCATTTTCTAAATGTTCCTGTTATTTGTGTATCTAAATCCGTTCTATCGGTTACTAGAATAATTTTAGGATTTTTAATGCTCGGTTCCATAGCAATGGCTTGTGCTAGCATTACCATTGTCAGCGATTTTCCACTTCCCTGCGTATGCCATACTACGCCGCCCATACGTTTTCCATTTTGTGGATAGCGTAACTGATTCATGGCTTTATGAATGGCAAAATACTGTTGGTAACGGGCTATTTTCTTAGTTCCATTATCAAATAAGGTAAAATTATACGCCAAGTCTAATAATCGTTCTGGTTTGCAGAGACTAAAAATATATCGGTCCTGGGGTGTCACCAACACTTTAGTTTGTTCTAAAGATTCAAAATAGGCTCTTACATACTTATAACGTTCTGTAAACAAACTGTCTTTTACTTGGGGAGATAATGGCGTGTTTTTTAAGCTGAATAAAGCCTCTTCATAATTCGCCTCTTCTTCCTTACTTTTAAAATTCTCTTGCCATTTTGCCCAGAATTTTTCTGGGGTTCCTGTGGTAGCATAGCTTCCTTCGTTTACCGTTACCCCCATTACCAATTGGGCTACACTATATAAAGCGCGAATACCATCTTCTTTTTGATTACGCAAGTTTTGCGAAATAGCTTGTTGCAGTGGCTCTTTTATATCCGGACGTTTGCACTCGATAACACCTAATGGAATACCATTGACGAACAATACAATATCTGGACGATAATGTTCTTTTAACCCTGTACGCAATACACTAAATTCTTCCGTTACATGGAATACGTTGTTTTCAGGATATTTCCAGTCCATATAATGTATGTCAAAACTTTTTCGATCGCCTGCTATATTCTGTTCTACGGATTTACCTAAAGTCAGTAATTCATACAATTTTTGAGCAGTACTTATATAACCATCTACCATAGGTACATCTCGTAAAGCGATAATAGCTGCCTCAATATTACTCTCGGTAAAAGCTACTTCTTTAGTAGAAGAAACTTTTGCTTTATTAATTCGTTGTAATTGCTTGCGTAAAATATTTTCTAAAAATATACCCGATGTTTTACCTCCTCTTTCTACCAAGGCCTCTTCTGGATTGATATACGTATACCCCATGGCTATTAATAACTGTAAAGCTGGGAGTTGCGAAATATGATCTTCTTTAAAGGATGGTGTTTGCATAACAATTATCTGTTTTCTGGATTAAAATGATCAAAATCAGGAGGAGTATTTTTAAATATTTTTGTGTCTTGACCAGAAATTCTAGTTTTTTGAAACTCTCTAAGTTTTTTAATATCTATTTTTCCTAGTAAAACCACACTATTCTCTCCCCCCTTTAATCTTAGAATGTCTTTGGCTTCTGTTTTTGCAGGTTTAGTTATTCTGGAATCTCCAAAATCGGAACTGTTTGCTTGTACAAAATAACAATGTACATCTCTTGAAACCGTTTCTACTATATTAGAAAAGTAATTTACATCTTGATTGTATTCAGAAGCAAATAATACATCTACTTTAGATTTAAATAAAGCTCTATGATTAATATCTGCTAGCTCATAACAGTTATAATTACTAAAATATATTCCTCTCCAAATAAATAAATTATATAAAGATTTACTGAGCTTAGGAACCATTTTACCTCTATCTTTAATCAATTTTGCCTCTGCTGGAGAATAATGATTCTTTAATCTGAAATTAATAATCGTATCTTTTATTCCATTATGCTCCATTGGTAAGATTGTAGCCAATAAATTATAACAAACATTATTAATTCGAACGTGCTCAAGACCTACAATAATTGCTCGTTGTTTTCTTCTGGCTTGGTCTGCTAAAATAGGGAGCCACCTGTAAGGAGTACTCACTTCAGGCAATATTAAAATGTCTGCTTTAACTTTTTCTGCTCCGTTAATTAAATCTATGAAATGTTTACGTCTTTCTTTATCTGTATTAGGTGTATCAAATAATGATTTTACTATATTGGATTTCTCTACTTTAGTGTTTGCTAAAGCTATTTTTAAATCGTTAGTTGTTTTTTTTGATTGTGGAATTTCGAAAGTATTATATCCTAATGTTTCAATACTATCTCTAAACCCTTTTTCTATTTTGAAATAATAACTTTTTAAATTTTCACAATAATTACTGACCTCATTTCCATTTTTCGATTCATAGAACGTATTTCTATACTCATAATTTACTTTAAAAAAAGTGTCAAAACTTTTATGATAGATTTTTTGGTCAAGATCTTCGAACATTTCTAAATGATCTTGCTTTGCCTGAAAAATTAACTCTTTTAAAAAATCAATACTATTAAATTCATGTAAATAAATAAAACGTGGTGCATATTTCAATTTCTTATCATCGAACTGAAATCCCTCTTTATTAAAGACTGGATTTAAAGTTCTTAAATAATCATACTTAACTAAATTTACATCTGTTTCATTTGTTAGTTTTAAATAGTTCAGTAATGGAACTACTACAAAACTATTTCGTAGTAAATTTGAAGTTATATATTCTTTTTTTAATTTATATACTTCTTTGTAAAAATTACGATTGAACCAATTAAATCTAAAACGACTACACCTATCTTCCCACCAATTGAGATTTACAAAATTTGGATTTAAAGCTGTTGCCATAGCGCAACAATTCATTAGGTATTCCCCTAAATACTTTTTTGTCTTTTTTAGATCACTACTTTTTACTTTTGGTTTATCAGAAGATTTTATACAATCTATAGCAATAATTGTCTCTTTAAAAAACTTCCAAAAGGCATTTTTATCATCAACAATTACAAAATAGGTTAATACTTTCTCCCAAAGATTTGAAAATTCAAGATTTACGATTCCTTTAAAAAAAGTAAGAATTTGCTCAGTTGTTTTATCATCTTTTTTATTCTCAGACAATAAACTTATTTTTATACGCTTGGCTAAAAAAATAGAAGCCCCATATTTGCTTTGTTTGATGTCAGTAACACTTCTTAGTTTATTAACCGTATCAGTATAGGTTAATTCATACACACTTTCATCAAAATCATCATTGATATCATTTTCATTTGGCAAAAACCAAAAGGCACTAGAATGTTGTTCTATTTTCTTTTTAAACATATCTAATACTGCCTGAGATTCTTTACTTTCAAAAGAATATAAAATAATTTTATCTTTTTGAATTTCAATATTCTTATCACTAATAAACCGGTATGTAATTTCTTTTTGAATTTCTATACATTTACGATTACGTGATTGATGAACTATCTTTTTTTCTGTTTTTTGGGTATCGAAAATTTTTCTCTCAACAAAAAATTTATGTAAAAAAGCTTCTAAAGAAGAATTAAACTGAACATTATCAAAGGTTTTTGAAATTTTAGTATTACTTAATACAATTAAAATATCATCAACATACCTACCATAATACGCTGGAGAAAGTTCCTCTTTTATTTTTTTATCAAAATCAGTTAGATACCAATTAGCTAATATTCCTGAGGATAATATACCAATTGGCATAATAGCTTTCTTTTCTTGTATAGCTTTTTTAGCTCTAGTAGATTTGCATATTTTATTCTGGTACGCATCGTTAATATCAAAAATCATTTGCGTAAATAAAATTCTATCTGTATTTAAACCTAAACGAATTGTTTTTTCTAATTCTTCTCTTAGGTTAGGATCAAATCGAATGTTGTAGTAATACTCTTTAACGTCTAATGATAATACCACGACATCGGTATCTTCTGCAACTATGTTTTTGGCTAAATCTACTCCTTTATCTCGCCATCTTTGGTATTGATCAAAATAGGGTTTAAACAAACGTAAACCATCCACCACATTGCCACTTTCTGAGTTTAATTCTAAATAATAGGCGTAATTATCTTTATGGTAATCTTTATGCAATACATAGCCTTCTTTTAAAATCCATAGAATAGAAATAATATGTAATTCTACCGGTCCTTTAAAAAAATAATTTATTTTTTCTAAAAGATAACTGCTTTCCGTAAAGTTGTTGCTTATAATATTATCTCCATAATTAAATGGTTCTCTTGAAAACTTTTTAGGAGCTACGTAATAATTTATTTCATTTAATAATGCTTCAAAATAGTTTCGTTTATTTACCGGGTCATTTAAAAAACTAACAAGATCGTTTAAACACTTTTCAAAATTAGGGCTTGATTCAAATTCTGCTATTTGTTGTCTTAGTAGTAGTGAAAAATTATCGTAATACACATAACTTTTTAGCTTTCTGTAGGCTAAATCCACATCCTTTCTCTCAAATTTCATTTTTCTTCTTTTTAGTTTGGTTTAGTTTGTTTTTTTACGTCTAATACTTCAATCTTTTTTTACCTGTTAATAACTGTTGCATTAATCCTTTCTTTTGCTGTTGTAGTTGTTGCAATTGTTGTTGCAATAACGCTATCTCTTTGTTTGCGGTATTTAAAATATTGGCAATTGCAATTTGTTCAGTAATACTTGGTAATAATATTTTTTCTTTTAAAAATAATTTATAACTAAATGTCATTTTTTCTATGTGTACACCATAACTACTTCTATATGTTTGATGGTAGAAATAGGGAACTTTAGAGTACCATTCAAGAAAAAAAGTACTAAGAATGCTATTATCTTTTGGTACTACCGCAATGTAAGATCCAGAAATCTTCATCCCATCAAACTCTTCAGTAACTAGACCAGAAGCTCCATGTAAAATCTGCATTTTAGAAATTAAAAAATCTCCTTTTTTTGCTGTAAATAACTTTTTAGTCAAAATTTCATTGCCAAATAAACTATCTCTATGAAACAAACCTCCTGACCTTCTACGAACACTTATTAATTCATATTTTTCTGAATCATTCCAATCTACAGGTCTATTAACTGTTATTAATAAATCCCCATAACTATACTCCTCCCACTCCTCAGTAAACCCAAGCAAGCGTTTTTTACCCGTTAACAACTGTTGCATTAAGGCTTTCTTTTGGGTTTGTTTGGCTTGTATGAGTTGGCTTTGCTTTTCTATAGCCCTATCCCAAGTGGATAAGCAATTAGCTATGGCTTTTTGTTCTTGGATTGGGGGGAGATAAACAGGTAATGAAGAATATTCTTTACCATTAATTCCTGGCTGACCACTTCTTAACGAATAAATTTTTACCCATCTCCAATAATTAGATGATTGAGTATAATACTTTAAAAATAATGAAAGTAACCTATTTTGATTGACACGAAATCTAATTAAGAAACCAGCAAATATCAAAGGCATATTTATCTTTTGATGTAGATATGTTCTCCCAACAGTCGCTCCAGTTCTAGCAAAAACAATATCATTCACCTCTAAAGTATAATCTTCAGTTTCTTTTATCTTTACGGACTTTCTTTTTCTTTCATCAAACCACCCCTCTTCAGTTATATCCGTAATTCTGATATAAGCAGGTAAATTCGGATTATAATCAACCGCCGCTTCATTTACTCCATATTGACCTTTTACAAGACTTAAATCACCTAATTTTTCTACACCCCACTCTTCAGGAATCCAACCTAATTTTGTTTTTTTATAGCCTTTTCTCTGTAAAATTTCTACTTTATCTATACTCATATTAATTATACTATTTATGAGTTATTTTAATTAAATAACCAATAACTAATCCAGAGTTATCTGCGTAATCTTCGTAATTTTCTAGTTCTGGCTTTTCTTCAAAGGGTCCCACATTTTCCACTGGTGATTCTTCTAAAACTTCTGGGATAATATTAAAATTCAACTTAGGATATATTTCTGTTAAATCATTTAAATTCTTAATCCATTTATTTTTTTCACTTTTTTTAGAGTTATTAATTTGATGTTGACTAAATGTCTCATTTTCTTTATCAAACCTTCTAAAAAAACAAACAAATCCACATAGAATTTGATTTTCACTTATTTCATCTTCTAAATTTAATGCATCTGCTAATCTTGTAATATCTTTTATAACACTAGCTTTACTTGGATTTAAAGTTTTAATCTCTATACCTACTAAAGACCTCCTTTCATTAGTTAAATAACCATCAGTATGTATTGGATCACCTGTAATGGCTATATCTAAACGTTTACTTTTGTTTTGAGATGGATTATGATCTTTTCTATTTTGTAAGGTGGCTCCAAAATAGTTCAAAAGCTTTTTACCTTCTTTATTGGTATTAGGAGGAATATCTGGATAATTGTACTTTATACAAGGAAAAGAACCATTGTAAAATTTTTCTAAAGGGTATTCTAAATTTACGCCTAAGCATCCTTTGAAACAATATTCCTCTAAACTTTGCGCTATATTTACTGTTATTAAATACTCAATAATCCTTGATTGAAAACCTGTATAATTCTGTGTAAAAAATAAATTTTGTCTGTATCCTTTTTTTAAACCTTCAATAATTAATTTTTCAACATCTTCTACCAACCTAACTTCGTTTTCTTTATTCATAATCCCAACTCTTTTAAATAGTTTTCCATTGTTACACGTACCTCGATTAACTCCTTTTCCAAGGTTATAATCTCTTGCTGTACTTCGCTAATATCAATTTCCGCTTCTTCTTCAAAAGTATCTACATAACGCGGTATATTTAAGTTGTAATCGTTTTCCTTTAACTCTTCCGAGGTAGCAACATAACTATACTTATCTTCTATTACTCCTGTCGTAAGTTTGTTATCTTTAAATTGAGTGTATGTTTGTAAAATACGTTTTATATGTTCGGGTAATAAACGGTTTTGGTTTTTGTCACTCACAAAGCCTTGGCTAGCATCTATAAACAAGGTTTCGGTACGTTGTTCTTTACCTTTATTAAATAATACAATAGCCGCAGGTATTCCTGTTCCAAAAAACAAATTGGCAGGTAACCCAATAACCGCATCCAATAAATTATCCATAATTATTTTGGTTCTTATTTTTCCTTCGGCACTTCCTCTAAACAAAACACCATGGGGTACTACCACGCCAATCATACCCGTATCTTTATACGCACTTTCAATCATATGAGTAATAAATGCCCAATCGCCTTTACTCTTTGGTGGCAAACCTCTATGAAAGCGCTCAAATCGATCCTCTTGCAACTGTTCTTGTCCCCATTTATCTAACGAAAACGGTGGGTTTGCTACGACAGTATCAAATTTCATTAGGGCATCCCCTTCCAAATGCTTTGGGTTACGTAAGGTATCACCCCAACGAATATTGGCATTGTCAAATCCATGTAAAAACATATTCATTACTGCCAAAGCCCAGGTACTTCCATTGGCTTCTTGTCCGTATAAAGAAAAATTAGTATTGCCTACTTCTTTTCCTGCTTTTATCAACAGCGAAGCAGAGCCACAGGTAGGATCGTAAATTCTGGCGCCTGGTTTTGATTTTGTAAGCTTTGCTAGTAAGGTGGAAACTTCTGCTGGAGTATAGAATTCCCCTGCTTTTTTTCCTGCATCACTTGCAAAGTTCTTGATAAGATATTCATAGGCATCACCAATAATGTCGTTTCCTTCTAAATGCGATGGTGTTAAATCTAACTTGGCAAAGTCTTGTAATAGGTTTTTTAAACGGGCATTTTTATCTTTTTTATCGCCTAAATTACTGCTGTTAAAACTTACATTTCTAAAAATTCCTGCACCGTCTGCACTGGTTAGTTTTTCTCTGTTTGCTTCTTCTAAGTCTGCTAACCCTATGTCTATTAACTCTCCAACATTGGGTTCGTTTCTTTGATCATACAACCAAGTAAAGTGGCTGTGTTCTGGTACTACAAAGCGCTCTAACTGCATGGCTCTGTTGGCTCTTTCTATATTACCGTCGTACTTTTTTACATACTCGTTGTGCTTTTCTGTATATACATCCGATACGTATTTTAAGAATAACATCACTAATATATAGTCTTTGTATTGACTTGGGTCTATTACTCCTCTAAAGGTATCACAGGCTTGCCAAACTACGCCATTAATCTCTTCGGTTGTTACCTTGGTGTTTTTCATTTATGCTTACAGTCTTTGTTTTTTTGTAGTTATTTTTTCAAAGTTCCTAAAATAGTAAAACCTAAACAAACATCACTACGGAAAACCTTAAGAAACTCGTAATTTCTAATAAGCATACTATAGTACTCCGATATAAGCGTGCGCGAAATCAAACTCTTGTCTATCGTCCTGCGATTAAAATTAGGTATGCGTTTTTGTAATCTTTGAAAGAATGGTTGAGAAAAATATTTATAAATTCAAATTTTACAAATAGAAAAAAGTTAGTTATTTGAATTTTGTTTGTTTTATAATCAATATTACTCTGAAGACCGTATAGTAACTTAGAAATCTGAATTATACCTTGATTTAGCAAAAGATTTCTCCCTTAGGGTCGAAATGACCATGAAAATATAAAAAATACTAGTCATGCTAAATTTAGTTCAGCATCTCATAATAATAAATAAAAACCTATCTGAATGAGACCCTGAATCAAGTTCAGGGTGATGCCTAACTCAGCGGATATACCACCTCAACAAAACACATAAACAACTAATAACAAACCAATTAAACTAAAACAGCACGCTTTTTGTTTTAGAATAAGGGAAATACATTTTTTTTATAAAACATGTGACCTTTTAAAAAACACTGTGTCATAATTAATGTAAACGAAAACGTTCTTTTTCTTTCAAAACAAACATTTTAACAGAAAATAACCAACTGTTAATCAACGTAAATGAAACATAAAGTAAACCTCATTGGACAGACCGAGGTCCCTAAAAAGAAACATTAACATCCATTATATTCAATTGGTTATTCATAAAACTTAATCGCTACTAAAGTTTTAACTTACTACCTTATTGTTTACATAGATTACTTACACTACACAACATTATAAATTTTATTGTCATATCAACAGACTGATAAATACAACAAATGAAACATAAAGTAAACCTCACAGAACAGACCGAGGTCCCTAAAAAGAAACATTGATCAGTATTATTAGTGACTTGAGTCTCCATTATATTTTAATATAAATGATGAGAATATTGAAATAATTGGTTCTCATGATTTGAGTTGCGTTGAAAAACATTTTAAAAACAAACTATCAAATACTTCTCGATACGAAATTATACTTCATTTTATTCCGTAGAATTTCACTCAAAGTGGCAGACTAGGTACAATAAGGTTAAGTACTATCTACTCCTTTAAAATCCTTGAAAGGGTTTCGGGTGTCATTCTTAAATAGGAAGCTATATACTTTTGAGGAATTTCTTGAAATACTTGCGGACTTCTTTGTTTTAATCGCTCAAATCGTTTTTGTGGTGAAAAGGTTATTAAATCGATCTCTCTTTCAATTTGCTGGTAAACAAATTCTTCTAAAAGTGTGTTCCATGCTTTTTTATTTTCTTCTGAAGCATTCATAATTTTATCTAACTTCTCTTTGGATAACACATACAATTCCGATTGCTTTAATGCTTGCATATAAAAAGAGGTTGGTTTGCCTGTTAAAAAGCTATCTAGGGCAGTAATGATAGAGTTTCGATATCCAAATCTAATGGTATGTTCTTCTTCTTCGTCTTCAATATATACTCGAATGCTTCCACTTTTCACGTAATACATTTTGGTTTCAACTTCATGCTTACGAATAAGAAATTCATTTCTTTTTACAATGATCTGTTTTTCCCAATGATCACTGAGTATTTCAAGTACTTGTTGGTAACCCGTCATTCTTTTTTTTGTTGAAGGTACTAAAAAGAGGTCGATTTGAAATAGGTTTATTTATCAAAATGATTTTTAAGAAATAGTAATAACCTAGAAATCTTAATTACACCTGAAATTGCTAAAGATTTCTCCCTCTGGTCGAAATGACTTTAAGAACATGAAAATACTCATTATGCCGAATTTAGTTCAGCATCTCATCATAATCATTGACGTTTGTTTATTCATTGTCTATTCTTTTTCTTGATAAAAAGAACCAAAAATCAAGTCCAACCTAGGAAATTACCCCGTATCGTTCTCTCTCGATACTATACCAGTTAGGATATGAGATTACGTTAAAAGAAAATGATTATTTTTTTCTTTATACAAATTATAAAAATTAAGCATAGCCTCAGCTATGGTTCATTTTTCTAATGAAGAAGAAAGGGAAAAAGAGCGTTTTATTACGATAATTTCATGTTCTAAATGGTATTAAATACTTGATGCTTCGCATCGCAATTTCGCTTCTTCGTTCTCTATTTCTTGGTTTGGACATGCTTGATCATTACGGTCATTTCGAAGGAATGGTAATGACTGAGAAACCTGAATTATGCTATGTTCTTTTGTCAGATTCCTTTAATAGCACCTAGGAAACCTATATCTTGAAGAGTCCTCCAACATTTAAGTTAAAGATGATTAATTGTTATTTGTGATAAAAAACTCTTCTAGCATCGAAATAATGTAGAAATGCTTTAATGTTTTCTTTTTTTCATTGTATACACAATGCCAATTATTCCTAGAAACACGAAAACGTAAATCCATATATTTTTTAAAGAGTTCCTCTTTAAAGAAATTGGCTCGGTATCACCAACCACATAAAAGCTTCCCCAGTAAAAAGGTGACCTTGTAAAAACATCTGTTTCTTCTAAGAATTTGATCTTTGCTTTTTGTAAAGCAACACTTTTATTCATTCCTCCTTCCAAATTTTCGTAAAACAATTTCATAATCTTAGGAGTAGTTTTATCTGAGATTCGCCATCGGCTTAATAAAAGACTTTTAGCCCCTGCATGCTGAAAAGCATATCCTAAACTTAAAATACCTTCACTTTTATTTACAACTCCTGATCCTGTATCACAAGCACTTAGAACCACTAGATCTGCTGAAATATTCATTGTATATAATTCATGGCTATATAAAACATTATCTTCAATGGTATCATTTAATGCATTCGTGAATAAAACTCTTGAATTTTTCGGATTAACATGGTCTACTTCTCCATGCAATGCCAAATGAATTAATTTATATTTATCTGCATTTTCTTTAAAGTTCGATTCGTTGGAATTGCCATTATAAAAATAGGCACCATCAAAAACCTCAGCAATTTCATGGAGTTCTTTTCTGGTTCCCGGTAAATCAGTATTAGTTGATTTTCTTACGGTGCTTAAACTATCTTCAGAGTTAGAAAAAGAAAACGCCAAACATTCCTCCTTTAATAATTTTGATTTGATATTCTTATTAAAAGTTAGACTAATTGCGTTTGAGTAACTTACTGCATACTTAAATAATAAATAAGGTAGTTTCTCCTTTTCAACAACTTTTTCCGTTAACAATAAATCAAAAGGCACATTCCACAATAATTCATCAGGTACTATTATCAATTTATCACCAATAAAACGATGTTCAACTGGCTTAATAAGCTCCGTATAAAGCTCGTAGCTCTTCTCCCTAAAAACACCTCTATTTTTGTTTTTGATTGCAATATCTAAATCCTTTAAGAGATTCTCATTTAATAATCCCAATTTTTTTAAATGTAATTCTGATTTTGTCAGTATAAAGGCATATAATGATTTTTTTGATGAGAAAAAGTTTAGAATGGTAAGGTCATTATCCATATTTTCTTGTATCTGAGAAATTTTGATTTCCTTTAGTTTTTCTAACTCTGGAATACTTTCTTCAATTTGCTTTTCTAAAGCTTCCTTTTTTCTGACTAAACTTAGTATCTCTCCTTCTAATTTATATATTCCTAACGTGTCTTTACCTGTACTATTGGCCTCTTTTACAATAGTAGAAGAAAGTTTTGTTATCTCCCTATCTATTGATTTCTCTAAGTCAACTATTTTTGAGTTTGACTTGGAAGACGTCCTAACCCTACTCTCTAAAACAAACTCTTTTAAGATATTTGCTTTGCTTTTTTCCGATAAATAAAAAGCCTTTTCCAAAAAAACATTCTCTTTCTTTATCTCGTACAACAACAAATTAGTTTCAATACCACCTTCATAAATTCCTTTAACTGTTTCTGAAAAAGCAATTTTATCTTCAAAATTTCTTCTTTTAGAATAATCGATTAGTAAAGATGCTCTTTGATACAAGCTCGCACTTTCTTGGAGATAACTCTGATCTTCTGTTTCTTCATAAATTTTTAGACTTATGTCTCCCTTAATTTTTAAAGATTCTAAGATGAGATCGTCACTTATTTGTTTAGAACTATTGTAATTAATTGCATCTGTAATATTGGATAAAGCTTTGTTATAATTTCCTAACTGAATATACACTTTCGATATTATATTCAGTGCTCCTATACTATGTCTATTATAATAACCGAACTCCTTTACTCTATACTCTAATGTTTTTTCCGAATGATTTAAAGCTTGATGGTAATCTTTAATATTAAAATACGCATCAGCAAGATATTCGTGCTGATAAGATATCCTTACAGAATTTTTATATGGACTATTTTCATAAATATTTAGTGCTTTTTGTAAATATTGTATCCCTTTTTCTTTTCCATAAATTTGACCTAATTGACTGTATGGGAAAGCCAAATTTTCATGATTCTCTCCTAAAAACTTTATACCTATGTTGAGGGTTTTATGAGTATGGTATAATGCCTTTTCTTTAACACCTTGTTTTCTATATATAGTACCTATATTGTAATGGATCATTGCTTGATTAATGTTAGAATCTTCATCATGATACTTTACATTTACAACTAAAGCCTTCTTGTAGTAATTTAAACTCTTATTTAATTCTTCCTTCATAGAAAAAAGAACACCTAACATATTGTATGCAGAAGAAAAGTACAAATTATCTCCTTCAAAAACTTCACTTGCTATACTAATAACCTTTTCAACATATTCTATAGCTTCAGAAAATTTTCCTTGATCATAATAAACGGTACTTATAGCCGAATGAATATCTGCTACTAAAACATTATACTCAGGAGTTTTTTCTACCTGTATTTCTAGCCCTTTATTTAAGTAATCTAAGGCTTTCTCATAATCCGTTTTTTCTACTAAAACATTACCGATGTTATACAGTGAAATTGCTTGACCTAATTTATCTTTAGGTTCAATTCTTTCTCTTATAATTAATGCTGTTTCGTGTAATTTCAGAGCTCTTTCAAAATCTCTTTTTATAAAATGTACTAAAGCTATATTATCATAGGCCTTCGCCTTCTCATGCTCTTCACACTTTGAATTTAACGCTTTATTTGCGAAGCTTTCTGCCTTATCTAACTGATAAGTTAAACGATACGCTTTGGATAACTCATTATAAATAGCAGCTTCACAAATGGAGTTATTCTCTTGAGAGTTTTCCAAGGCTTTTTCTAAATTAACAATAGCATCTTTTATGTTTCCATAAAAAAGCTCATGTTTCCCCAATTCAAAATCACTTTTTTGCGAATAAATTGCGCAACAGGTTAAAAAAAAGACAAGACGGAGTATAGTAATAATACGCATAGTTATTCTTTTATTTCGATATTAGAAGTTGAAATGTGCAAAAATCTTTCAGCAGATTTAATATCAGATTTTTCAAGGTATATCAAACCTTTGTACCATTTAGCAATATGAACCGACGTTAATTGAAGGGTATCAAGAGTCTTTAATGCAATATCTTCCTTATGAAGCCTATAAAATGTTAATGCCTTCAATAATAAAATATCATTATATTTTTTTGATGTTGATTCATAAGGTGTTAATAAATTCAACGCCCTATTGAAGTCTTTTTTCTTATACAAATCTAACGCTCGATTTAAATCTAATTCAGTTTGGTCAGCCCCTGTTCCTCTTAAAATAAAATCTAGCCCCACATTTTTGCTCCATGCTTGTTGCACCAAACTATCATAATCTGGTTGACTTAAAAAAAGATAATTATTCAATCCTATCAAAACCAACAATGAAGCGGCTATCCCAAAAAACCAATAAAGTTTCCTTACAGATTTGTTTTTCTCTACATCATTTAAAATCTCTTTCCATTGCATTTTTCTATTATTTTCTTCTGAATTCAAATTTATGCTATCAACTAGCTTTAGACTTTTAGCGTAGGAATCAACTTTATTGGCAAAAGATAAATCTTCTTTCAATCTTTCTTCAAAAACACTATTTTCTTTTTCTGTAAATTCTAAGTTGAAGTAAGCCTCAATGTATTCAAAATCATTATCTCCATTCGTATTCATATTATTGTTTTAAATTTGATAAAGCCCTATAAACTTCTTTGATAAGTCTTTTTTTACAATTATACTTGGCTTGAATAAGTGCCTGATAAGTTTCAAACCCCAATGATTCAAAGCAATTTACTAGCTTCGTTGAGTTATCTACACTCAACATCATTAACTCCTTACATTTACTAGATATCGTATCAAGCCCCTTTTTTAAGGCTTCTTTTTTTATCTCATTACCCTCTTCATCACGCTGGTGATCTCCTTTTATTTCAGTATCTGAAAAAGATTCTTTTAAAACAACGGTATTCCAATGTTGTCGTTTTCTCATTAACCAAAGGTTTTTGCACATTCTAAAAATGTATCCTTCAGGATTTTCTGGCAATTTATTATCGTTAACCACAAAGCGTTCCCAAAACTTTTGCATTGCCTCAATAAAAATAGTTTCAGCTTCAGTTTTCGAATTGACAAAAGTAAATAGCTGCTTCTTAAGCTTGCTAAATGTTTCTTTAAAAAAACTATTGAACCCCCTTTCATCACCACTTTTAGACTTTTCTATTATATGTTCTAATTCATGCATTAAATGATGTATTGAACTAGCTAAAATAAAAAAATCAAAAAAAACTTGTTATGTTTTTTTCATACTTGGATCATTCATTATGAATAATGATTAGAACACTGAAACATAACAAACTAATAATCAAATATGTCATATGAAAGATTCATTAGGTTTTTTAACGCGAAAATTATTAGAGTTAAATGAGATATCCATTGACTTTAAAGAACTTGAGTTTCAAATACAAAGTCACCCTTCTTACCCAAGTTTATATTCTATAACTGGCGTGTTAGACCACTTTAATATTAAAAATTTAGCACTTGAAGTTCCATCTAATCAAGATGTTTTAAATCAACTTCCAAATGCATTTATAGCACATGTAAAAAAAGAGGATCACAAATTGTTTGTACTTGTAAAAAAATTAAAGCATTCTATAAAAATCATATATGACTCTAACAATAATGAAAATATTTCTAACGAACGATTCCTTGATTTGTTTACTGGAATTATAATAACAATTGAAAGTCAAGAAGCAGGTAAAATAGTCAAATTATCGTCTAAAAAATATAAGACCAACTTATTAGCTATTATAGCTATAATAGTATTAGGATCTGCTTTGATTGTTACTACAAAAGAAAGCACTAATAACATATTATTTGTTGTACTTTCTGCAATAGGAGTTTATCTATCATATAACATTGTTTTGCAAGAACAAGGGACCCCCGCCTTACTTGGTAATACTTTATGTAATAATGATGATAAGTATAAAAACTGTAATGCCGTTTTAGCTTCAAAAGGTTCTAGGATAACAAAGAATTTAAAGCTAAGTGACCTTAGTGTTATATTTTATCTTGGAATGTTAGTTACATCATTTTTGCTTTTGATTTTCGGCTACTCCTTAAGCATTCCGAAGTTAATTAGTTTCATGGCATTAACAGTTACTATATACTCTATTTATTACCAAAAATTCATCGTAAAACAATGGTGTACCTTATGCTTAATTATTGTTTCTTTAATTTGGGTGCAAGCCTGTACAGCACTTATTAATTTTACTTTTTCTATATCTCTAAAACCAATCTTAATAACCGCTTTAACATTTATAGTAGCCCAAACCCTTTGGATTTCTTTTTCTCAATTTATGAAAGAAAACAATACACTGAAGTCAGTCAAATTGGAATATTATAAGTTTAAACGAAATTTTGATTTATTCAATAATCAACTTCAAAACTCCTCACCTTTAGACACAGTAATCAACTCAACACAAGAAATCTATTTTGGGAATCCTAATTCTCAACTCAATATAACTATAATTACAAATCCATTATGTGGACATTGCAAAGGAAGTCATAATCTTATGAATATTTTGTTAAAACATCACGAAAAGGATCTCTGCATAACGTTAAGATTTAATGTAAATCTGGATTACCCTGAAAGTTATGATGTTAAAATTTCAGCGAAGTTATTAGAACTTTATAACACTAATAATAAGGAAGAATGCTTACATGCTCTGAATGCCATTTACGGAACAACCGATCCGAAAGAATGGTTAAACAAATGGGGTACTATTACTAACAAAGAATCATCTACTGAAATACTAAAAACACAACGCAACTGGTGTAAAACCAATGGCATAAACTTTACCCCCGCTATTTTAATCAATGGAAGATCATATCCTAAAAACTATAAAAGAGAAGAGCTTACGCATTTCATAGATGACCTAATTGAATACGCAAAACAAAACACTTATGCCCCATTAACTGTTGCTAAGAAAGGCTATTAATGTATTCTCTCGCGAAGAATAGACAGAAATTTTGGCTGTCTTTAAATATCCAAATGACGTTAATTTTTAAAAGTTTTATTATGATAACATTTATCAAATCTAGATTATCAAAACAACAATGAGGTTAAAACACCTCATACGTTGCTAGAGCTTAACATTATAAAATATAAGGAAGTATGCATAAGCATTATAAATGCAATTTATGGTAAAACTAAACCAAAAGGATGGTTCAAAATTTGGGAAATATTGCTAATAAAGAATTATCTCTAGAAATACTTAGGGAAAAGCTTAACTATTGTGAAAACAACAGTACCAATTTTACACCTGTTATTTTAATTAATAACAACTTATCTTATAAATGCTATCAAAAAGAACTCCCTAAGTATTCTATTGATGACCTAATTAAACCAATAAAACACGGCGTATTTACACACTTAATACTGCCTCACATTACTATTACAAAATTCTTTCGCGAAGAATAGACAGAAACTTTGGCTGTCTTTAAACAACCCAAAACATAAATTAATTTTAAAATTTTATTATGAAAAATTTATTAAAACTAGGAACTGCTTTAAACAAAACAAGACAAAAAGAAATTCACGGTGGTGTGCATCTTATACATGTTGGTGACGATGGCGCAGGTTGTTATATGGAACATATGGACAGATGTCCTGACGGCTCTACTTGTGACCCGTTTAGTTCAGATTGGACCACTTGCAATGGCTCTGGATGCGGCCATTGGTTTAAAGTTTGTTAATTAGAATTACTGAATTTTAATTAAGTCCGATAAGGCTATCTTTAAGATAGTCTTATCTTTTACTTTCTTATTGACTACTCCAAAATCAATAAGTTTATCTTCAAAAATTCTTCATTAGAATTCTAAAATTCACTTATCTATAAAAACAACTTATCCTAAAACTCTATTCGGATCATCAGATCAAAAAGGTAGAGTCAAGTCCCCTTATAATGCACTATCTATTTGAGTAATTCCGAACAAGGGAAACTATTCTTAAAACGAACTATCAAATACTTCTCGATACTAAATTATACTTCATTTTATTTCGTATAATTTCACTCGAAGTAACACTCAAATGTCATTTCGAAGGAATGATAATAACTAAGAAATCCAGATGATACAAGGACTTCATTTAATATTTCTTTCATTTTGTCTTGATACAAAACGAAACAAAAAATCAAGTCCAACCTAGGAAATTACTCCGTATCGTTCTCTCTCGATACTATACCAGTTAGGATATGAGATTACGTTAAAAGAAAATGATTATTTTTTTCTTTATACAAATTATAAAAATTAAGCATAGCCTCAGCTATGGTTCATTTTTCTAATGAAGAAGAAAGGGAAAAAGAGCGTTTTATTACGATAATTTCATGTTCTAAATGGTATTAAATACTTGATGCTTCGCATCGCAATTCCGCTTCTTCGTTCTCTATTTCTTGGTTTGGACGTTCTTGATCATTATGGTCATTTCGAAGGAATGGTAATGACTGAGAAATCTGAATTACACCCGAAATTGCTAAAGATTTCTCCCTTAGGATCGAAATGACTTCATAATTTTAAAATCACTTTTCAATATTAAATTTCATTGGAAGTGACAAACATGGTATAACTTAACTTGATTCAAAAACATAAAAAGGCGGTAACTCTATGTTTACCGCCTTTATCGTTTTAATAAGGTATTTGTATTATAGCTTCAAGTACTTTTTATAGTAACCGTGTTAAGAGAAATTCTACCATCTCTTTTTTAACTATTCTTATATTCAAGAAATAGTATTATTGTACTCGAAGCGTTTATCTATTATTTAGAAATCACCATTTTTTGAGTGATTACTTCATTGTTTAAGAAGATTTTATATACATAAATTCCGTTTCTTAAATCTGAAATGTTTTGTCTAATAACTTCTTTACCATTTAAAGCTCTTGGGTTCATAATTGTTTTAACCAATTGCCCTGATAAATTATATAATTCAATTTTTCCAGTAACTTCTTCTTCAGTATTGATTTGAATGTTTACAAAGTCTTTTACTAAAGTTTGTGGCTTCACTTCATTTACCGCAGATCTTCCTGGAGTTTGTGGGCAATCTGAATCGAAACTCCAATCTCCCGAACTACTTGGAGTACTTCCTTGTGTCCACCAGTTAGCTGCATAAATTTTCTCCATATAATACGCTTTATCTCCGCTATTATAAACTCTATCAGATCTCCACTCTTCTACTCCACAGAAGGTAACAACACCTCCACATGGTCTGATGTATTGCCAAACACCACTTTTACCTGGCTCTTCTCCAGCAGATGCATACCACTTGTTTTTATACACATCTCCATTATGAGATACTTCTGTTCCAGCTTGCGCGTACGTTTTAGCTTCCCATGCAGGAATGTTATCACATCCTCCACCTGTAGATTTTTCTTTTAATGTAAATGTAACTGTTTTAGTTGACGAAGCTCCTTCATCATCAGTTGCTACTATTGTAAATGAATAGTTTCCAAATGCTGAAGGTGTCCAAGTAGCTGCATATACTCCAGCTGGATTGGTAAACGCAGGTATTGTAATACCTTGAATAGTAAATGTAACACCTTGTACTGCCGAATTATCAGTAACCGCCGCCTCTAACTGAACTTCAGTTAATGTAGTTTGTTCAATAATACTTCCATCTAGTGGTTTAACATTAGAAATTACTGGAGCTGGATTTGTTGTATTTTTCTGCTTTACAGTAATTCTAATTGTTTTTGTAGTGGTAGCATTTTTATCGTCTGTTGCTTCAGCTGTTAACGCATACTCCCCAAAACTTGCAGGTGTAAAACTCGCTGTATAATCGTTTCCATTTTTGGCAGCTGTAATTACATTTGCTCCTTCTTTAAAGCTGAATGCATTTACGGTTCCGTCACTATCAGTAGCTGTTGCTTTTAAGGCAACTGCTCCTAAAACATCTTGTTCAATTACAAGATTATCTGTTGGAGTTTTCCAAGTAACTACAGGTGCTTTGTTTATTGGTGTATTATTTCCTGCCGCTTCATTAATTGCTTTTAAAATACTTGAAGAAGAGTTGTAATCAACATCTTGGGTAAGCTCCCAAATAATAACCCCTTGGTGTCCGTAGTTTTTAGTATATTTTATTTTCTCACCCGCTTGTTTTGGTGTATCGAAATAAATATTTTTATTATTCAAAGCTACATGCCCGTTCAATTTTTTAGGATCTTTTTGATCGTAACTAGTTGCTGCATTTGGAAATTCAGCAATAATGTCTCTATAAGGAACAAACTTAGCTCCATTTCCACCTCCTGGTTTCTTTTGAGAGAAGTCATATCCATACATTGGAACCCCAATAGCTAATTTAGCTTTCTTTACTCCAAATCCTCCATCATGATTCCAAGTTGCTGGAGCAATTCCTAACCAATACTCTAATGCATCTTGAGCAGAATATATTGGGTTATCAGCGTTTTGTTTTGGATATGTATTTAACGGTAACTTGTGTAAAGAAGAATGCGGCCCAATTGGTGATTTATCCCATGAACCAGTAAAATCGTAAGTCATTAATCCAATCCAATCCATATACTGCGCTACGTCTGCATCATAGTTATTTCCATACCAAGATGTTCCGAAAACCGCCGCCGTAATTAATTTATTCGGCATTTTTTGTCTAAGCTTTTTACTTAGGTTTGTCATACCAATTGCTGCTGGGTGAGGTCCTTGATCTCTATCTCCCCACTTACTTCCTCTAATTCTTCCTCCTTGATCAGAAGTTCCTGCAATTGCTTTGTCAGCCCACCAGCACTCTAAATCTAAATCAATACCATCTAACTGACGAGCGTTGATATAGTTTACTAATAAATTAGCTATTTCTTCTAATTTTTGATCGTTGTTATAGTACTTAGTCATTAACCATAAAAACGCATAATCTGTTGCACCTCCAAGTGCTACTGATACTTTTACATTCTTAGCTTTTGCTTTTTCAAGAACTTTACAATCCGTTAATACTGAATCTACTTTTCTTAACTGAAAATCGTCGAAAGCAATAGACCCGAAATCAGCACTATTATAGTCACTATTGTTTCGCTTAAACATTAAAAACGAAACATTGATATTCGTTACTACCTCAGGATTAAAATTGTTTTTGATATCATAATCAGGAATCCATGTTGGTAAATACCCAATAATACGTTGTGGTCCTGGATAATCTGGTCCTAAACCACCATCTCCACAAGCTCCATCATTTTGCCAAGAAGCATCGCCTGGAGCTGCTGTAGTATACCACTTTGCAGTGTAGTTAATTCCGTTTAGAGAAGCTTTCTCTCCCTGACGGTAGGTCTTTCCTGGTTCGTGTGCTGGGTAGCAAGTAGGAAATTGGTATTGAGCATACATAAATGAGCTCAAAAATAAAACTAGTAAGAATACTATTTTTTTCATAATTAAAAATTTAGAAGGGTTGTATTATTTTTTTTACTCGCATCACTTTTTAGAAGTTATGACCTTAAGAAATCTCTTAAAACGAGGTGCTCTTTCCCAATTTGATAGTACCATAGCTGCTATGGATACCACCAAAGAAGCACCAGCTTGAGCTGATTACTTAAAAAATTATGTCGCAGTTCTAATGTGCAATGCAATGAATACCAATTAAACCTTAAAACGATGCTTATAAATTGTCTCCTTTTAGATTGATTACTGTTGAAATTGATTCGACAACCAACACTATCTTTCTATTTTACAGTAAAATCAACACTAAACATACTTTAGTTTATTTCAAAGGATTTCAAGATTTAATTGGCAACATAAAACAACTTTGTTTAGTTTTTGATAATCTTTTTAGTTTGAACGTTTCCATTAATTTGGACACTATAGATGTAAATACCCTTTCGTAAATTTGAAAGATTACGGGTATACACCTGAGTTCCTTTTTTAACATTCGAGTTTAACAGTGTTTGTAGTAAATTACCTGAAGTATCTCGTAACTCTACTTTCACTTTTGTATCCGATGGTGATTCGATAGTTAAATGGATGTCGTCAGAAACTACTGTTGGATAAATGTTTGCTCTGGCAGAAGCCGTTGATTCTAAACATTCTGAAACGTATTTCCATTCGTTACTATTGTTTGGAGTGCTTCCTTTTGTCCACCATTTAGCACTGTATATTTTTTTGCTATAATACACTTTATCACCTGTATTATAAACCTTTGTAGCTATCCATTCAGGGTAACCACAATGTAACGTTGTACCACCACAAGGCTCAATATATTCCCAAACATTGCTAGATCCTGGAACATCACTACTTGAGGCATACCATTTATTTTTATAGATAACTCCGTTGTATTTCACTTTGGTACCTGAAGCCGCATAAATTTTAGCTTCCCATGCTGGAATACCATCACACAACCCTCCAGATACTTTTTCTTTTACAGTAAATGAAACTGTTTTAGTTGAAGAAGCTCCTTCATCGTCCGTTGCTACTATTTTAAACGAATAGTTTCCAAATACTGAAGGTGTCCAGGTAGCTGTATACAATCCGGTAGCACTACCAGAAGCTGTTACTGCAGCGTTGTCAATTGAGAACGCAACACTTTGGACTGCCGAATTATCAGTAATCAACGCTTTTAGCTCAATAGCTGTCAACGCAGTTTGCTCTATAATTGCTCCATTATTTGGAGTTATTTGAGAAATTGTAGGAGGAACATTTGTTGCTATTTCCTTTACAGTAAAGCTTACCTCTTTTCGAGTTACTTTTCCATCATTATCTTGTGCTACTGCCTCTAAGGTATACGCTCCAAAAGTAGGTGGTGTAAATTCAGCCGTGTATACATTCCCTGATTTTGTTGCTGCTATGCTTGTGCCATTGTAAGCGTAAGAAAAAGAGGTTACCGTACCATCGCTGTCTGTTGCATTGGCAGTTAAAGTAATTGGAGATAATACTTGGGTTTCAAAAACCTGTCCTTGTGTTGGTGCTTGCCAGTTTACCACTGGAGGTGTTCCTGTAACAACACCACAATCTTTGATTTTTTCCCAAACACCTGCTACTCCAGGAGTTGCTCCAACTCCAGCATACCATCTATTTCTATAAACAGCATTGTTATAGGTTACATAGTTATTCGGTTTATCGTAAATTCTTGTTGACCTCCACGCTGGAATTTCAGAACAATCTAAATTTACTCCATCCCAAATAACAACTTTAATTGTATTGGAAGCTGTAAGTCCATTTTCAAAGGTAGCATTGGCCACTAAATTTACTGCTCCATAGGTTTCTGGAGTCCATGAAAAAGCTGTTCCTGAAAACGTTTTAGTACCGATAGTAGTAGTTAGTGTTTTTAGTACCGAATTCTTTTGATCGACACTTATACTAACTCCTACAGGAGAAAATGTAGCTTGCTCTATTAATTGATCGTTAATAGGAGCTACAAAAGTGATTGCTGGCTTCTGTGCACAAGGTTCAGCAGTTAAATCTGAAGAATCTCCTCCATACTTAGCCATGTCTTTACAACCACAATCAGACAAATCGTTTACACCATCCATATCGGTACCAATATTATAAATACCTGTATATCTTTGGTAATATCCAATTCTACTTAATACTTGAGGTTTTTCCGTTCCTTGTCCACACTCAACTCCACCGTTGATAATGTTAACTGTCATCCCTAATCCAGGAACTCTATTTTTAGTTTGATCTAACTCATTCGGAGTCCAATTTCTAACCATTACATTATGAGCAGAAGGCTTCGGGTATTGAGGTGTCATCCAAAACCAAATAGCTGTTTGAAATGCTAAAGCAGCATCTTGAATTACTAAATCAGGATTGTCTAACAAAACTTGTTTATCTCCAAAGATAAATTCACTCGCTGGTCCGTAGTTGTAATTATAAGATAGCTGTATTGGTCCTCTACCCTTATAAGATTTACCAGGAGTTGGAGGGTAATTTGTATCAGGGTAAGCATAAGAAGCATTGGTAGGTTCTTCTCTGAAGTGAAGTCCCCAAGAATATTTTCCTCCAGGAGCGGTAGCCCAACCACCTGTAGTTTCATGAGAAATATTGGCAAAAAAAGCAACAAGTTCTCTTGTTCTTGTTTCTACATCACCTTCATTTAAAAAAGATCCATAATCAACTTCTTCTGTAATAATTTCTTTGTCCGCATTTCTTGGAGCGTCAAAATCTATATCAGTTCGAATAACGCTAGTTGCGCCCGTTACTTTATCTACTCTTGTAATTTTGTATGCGTTTGTCCCACATCTTCTATCGAAGATAACTTTAATTTTATCCATTCTATTAATGGCTTCAAGAAATGATTCATAGGTATAAAAATCATCTTTAGGATCCAAAACCCAAACACCTCCACCAGTATCTTTAGCACCAAATCTGTATGGAAATAGTGTATTCCATTGTTGTTTGGAAACTAAAGGATGTGTTTGAGTGGTTTGTTCGTAGTTTTTTAATTCAATTATGTCACTTTTAGAGTTGACATTCGATTTCTTAGTCACGAAATCGATGGAGTTTGCGTTCATGGTAAAAACTGAGAAAAGAAATACCATTATGAACCGCACATGAATTGTTCGTTTCATTTTTGAAATTTTAGAGGGTTTTTAGTTGTTTGTCAGATAGTTAACTTTAATTTACCACACTATAATTTAGAGAAAACTAGCTTAACAAGTTTCAAATTCTAATTACTTTGAAGGTTTGACAAACTTTTTAGATCAATGGCACAAAAAACGCCCTAAAATGCACCTTAGTTGAAGTAAGAAACTTAATTCCTTGGACTTGACCTAAATATACATTGAACTCGTTTAAGCTTTTTGAACCCTTATAAAAAAACAAAGGGTGCCTAATTAGGCACCCTTTTATTATTGACAACAATTATAACTTATTGAATTACTACTTTTTTAGTAAATGGCTTTAAGTCGTTTGCTATTTTAAGAATGTAAATTCCTTTTTTCAAAGAAGTTACATCAACTGAACCTTCACTTACAACTCCTCGCTTGATTGATACACCGCTCAAATTAAAGAGATTATAAGATGCATTTTCATAAGCGCTTGGTACTACAACTAGTTGTTGAGATTCAACTCCATTTAAAACAACATCAATTGTACCTCTAGGAGTATCTAATGTAGTTAACTCCCAAGAAGAATACATTCTTCCTAATTCATTTTCTGAAATTACTCTCCAGAATAAAAATGGGGTTGGTATGTTTTCAAACTTGTAGTTATTGCTTAATAATGGTCCAAACTCTTTAATGGTAACACCATCATAGCTTGATACATAATAATGATCGGTATTTCTTGTACCTCTCCATGCTACCTCAAATGAATCAGCAGTTATATTTGTAGCTTTTAAACCACTAGGTCTCTCTGGAAATTGTTTATGTAATGTCCAAACTATAATTGGTTGACTTAATTCAGAAGTGTTTCCTTCAAAGTCGGTAGCACTTACTTGATAGATATGCTGTGTAAATGGCTCTAATCCATCAATAACAATATTTGTACGACTCGTTTGCCCAACACTTACATTTCTTTCACCTACCTTTTCGAAAACTTCATAGTAAGAAACTCCTGTATTATCAGTTGAAGCATCCCAAACTAAATCTAAACCTGAAGATGTAATAAACTCTGCTCTTACATTAACAGGCACAGTTGGAGCCACAGTATCAGGGTCTCCTTTCACCGATAATGACGCAGATTCACTTGGTAAAGACATAACACCTTCAGTACCTACTGCAACTACAGTTACCCAATAATTTCTATATGGATCTAAACTTGTTATAGTAATTTCAGTTGTTTCTGAAGTTCCTACTTTTCTATTATTCCCCCAAAAATCTTCGAAATAATACCATGAATCTTGCACATAAACATCATAATGAGAAATGGCTACATTTCCTCTTGGTGCATCCCATCGAAGTACAACATTTGAGTAAATATCATCTACAACTACAATATTAGCTGGAGAATCTGGTTGCTTATCATTTACTCCTTCTAAAATAAATCCAACGTCATTACTTTGATCTGACTTACTATCATCAATACCAACAGCTTTAACATGCACATAGAACCAAGTTCCTGATGGTAAATTATTAACTACAAATTGTGTTTCTGTAGTTGTTCCAATTAAACCTAAATGATTATCATATATTTCATAAGCTTTTACTTCTTCTGGTCCTGTTGGTGCATTCCAGTTTAAAGTAATAGTTGTTCCTGTGTTGTTTGACGACACTAAGTTTTGAGGTGCATTTGGCATAAACGCACTTTGCGTGCTAAAGTTAGCTATAACAGATGGCTCCGATTTATTTCCTGCAAAATCAACAGCCACTACATAAAGATTGTACTCAGTAGACGCGGTTAACACTTCAATATTATAATAACTCTCAGGTCCAGGAGTTCTATCTAATAACACATCTTCTCTTCCAGTTTGGTTATAAATTTCGTAATGAGAAATTCCAGAGTTATCTGTTGAATCTCCCCAGCTTAAGTAAGCAGAAGTTTTCTTAACGTCATATGCATAAAAGTACGTTGGTGCTGTTGGCGCCTCTATATCCGCCCAAGTAAACTTAAGTACAGTACTAAACTCTGAAGATGTATTATTACAAGTACTTCTTACTTTTGCTTCGTATTCAACTCCAGCTTGAATTTCAGTAATATTAAATAGTGTTGAGCTTACTCCACTATTTTTGGTTTTCCACTCTCTATCACCTACTTTTCTATAAGCAACTTCATAGTCTTCTAATCTCTTCTCACCAGTCCAAGTAAGATAAATTCCTTTATCCGTAATTTCCGCGTTTAACGTCGTAGGAACATTAAGTGCACAAGAAGTTCTGTTTCCATCAGGAATTGGTGACTTCCAGATACCTCTACCATAAGTTCCTGCTACAATAGTATTGTCTTCAACACTTATTTCAAGGTCATAAACTGGTACATTTGGTAAACTATTGTTATACGTTGACCAAACATTACTTGCATCTTTATAGAAAACTCCATATTGAGTTCCTACATAAAGGTTATCTGAATAAGGTTGGTGCTTTAAAACACGAATGTTTGCTGGTAATTCAGAAGTCGTACTAATTAATACTGGTTGCTCTGTACTAATGCCTCCTAAAGTGCTTCTTGAGTACAATCCATTCCAAGAAATAAACCAAATTTTATTACTGTTATCTTCACTTAATTCGATGAAACTAACATACCCTCCGTTAGCATTATCATAAAATAATTGAAAACTTTTTCCTGCATCGATACTCTTATAAATATTACCTCCTTGTAATACGAAAATAATATCATCGTTATTATCATCTATAATTACCTGCCCAATAGAGCCTCCAAAATCATGCAACTTTTCGAATGATCTTGTTTCAATGTCAAACTTGTATAGTGCATTGTAACCTACATACATCTCATCTTTTGAGTTGATATCAGCAGCTACAACCCATCTACCACTTTCAGGTCCTTTAACCCAATTGGTATAATTATCAATATCTCGCTTATAGCACAAGTAATTTCCATATTGAATTAAACCATACTTTAATCCAGTATTAACAGAACCAAAAGCACATTCCATACCATCGGCACCATGCCATCTTTCCCATGCTCCATTGACAAAAAATTGCCCTCCATTATCTTGAGTACCTCCAATAATATCCGCTACATTGGTACCTTTGAAATCACCAATATTAATTTTATAATATTGTCCGATGTTTAATTGTTTTGAATGATCTTTAAAAGTATCATTCACATCATATGTGATGAATCCACCGTCGTTTCCACAAAAAAGAACACCGTCTGTATATCTTAAAAAGTGTACATCAGCATGACCATATCTAATGTGTTGGAAAGTTAACCCTCCATCAATTGATGAAAATCCCCACACTTCACCAATCGCTAATTTCTCCGGATCAACATCAGACACTCCTAATGCTAAATTATACCATGTTTGCTTTACAGACATGAAATTTCTGTTTACCTCTCTAAAGCTCTCTCCAGCATCATTTGAACGGTAAAAAATACCTCCTTTAAAACCGTTTGGACTTTGGTCTAAGTTTTTTGATACTAATACATATACATTTTCTGGAGCCGCAGGTGTTACATCAATAACCGTTCTTGGTACATATCCACTTAACCCTAAAGATTTTTTTGTAAAGTTTGATCCACCATCTACTGATTTATAAAAGCTATATCCATCATTATCGTTAGCAATAATGTAAAGAACATTAGGATCGTTCGGTTTTAATCTAAAATCTTCAATATTATTTGCAAATAACCTATTCCAAGACTTTCCTGCATCGGTTGATTTGTACAAACCTGAACTTGTTGCTACCCATAATACATCTGAGTTTCTTGGGTGAATAAAAATCTCATGTGCATCAGTATAATCTCCAATTGAAGGTGTAAATGTTGCTGAAGTATCCCAAGTTCTTCCTCCATCGGTAGATTTGAATACTCCAAGACCATTAGAAGCTGAGTGATCATCATCACCTGTTGCAATATAAATGATATTTGAATTGTTTGGATCTATAGCAATACCCGAAACTCCAATTGAAGGTAAATGATCTGTTAAAGGCTCCCAAGAGATTCCTTTATCAGTCGATTTCCATAAACCTCCAGAAGGTGCTCCTACATAGTAAGTATTTGGATTGTTAGGATCAACCATCGCAACATTAACACGACCTTGCCCTGTTTCCTCTGTCATTGGTCCTGTAGTGGTCCAGTTACTTATATTAGCTGTGTTTCCAAATTTTCTTTGCTCGCTAATTGAGTTATCCCATAATTGCTTTGCACTTGGTATTGTTCCATCTGGCAATACGATGGATTGCATATAATTTTCCCATCTTTTAAAAGGTTTGTATCCAGAACCTTTTACCGTATGATCTTTGTCCTTCCAATAATCATTGAAAGCCGCAGATATTTGATCAAGAGTTAACTTACCGCTGGCAGATCTTTGCAGTGATCTACCTCCAGATTCTTGATTGTTTAAATCTTTCATCCATGGTGCATTAGGATTGTACTGCCCCATGACATAACTACTAATTGATAGTAGTGCTACTAGTAATAGTTTTTTCATTTTGATTAATTTAAATAAATAGATACCCCTACCCCATTTCAAAATTCACTTGTATAATGGTTATGAATTTTAAAAAGGCTCAACTTTTTCCAAATAAAAAACACTTAAGAACTCTTTGTATGCTCTTAATTAGTTTCTGTTTCGATTGATCAATTACTTCTCTGCTCGATTCTTCTCAAGCTGATAGTGATTAACGGAATCTTCAATCCAGTAAAATTTAGCTATTCGTTATGATTATTTGATTTTTAATGCTCACCCCTTGTGGCATTTCATCGTGTAGTTCATATGTATAAGTAGTAAGTTGTTTGGTTATGGTTGTTTGTAATAGGTATTTCTATAAGGTGTACTTAAGTTTGTTTAAATTTATAAGTATGGTTTTTTAGAATCACATTTATATTTCCCTTAAACATAAATGCTATAGTTTTACTAAGTTTTTTGGTTACTTTTCACTTCATTTTTTTCTATTCAAATAGAATAATTTTTCTGCTAATTTTAATTTTATTTTATAGTATTTTAATGTACGTATACCTGACGTAAACTTATAATTCAAAGGTAAACATTTGGGCTAAAATTTATATTAAAATTACCTACAGAATTTGTAGGGTATTGCATTTTTATACTTTTGAAATGCACTCTTCAAAAACACTCAAGATTGTCTAATAAAATAACAGAGAAAACAAAAACTATTAATTAATTTAAGTATTCTTTTAAGGAATCGAATTCTTCTATTTTGATTCAATTTAAATAAAGTGTTAGTTTTTTGTAATTTTTATCTAAATGAAGCATAATTTTCTTCCTGTTCCTATGAAAAACTACATCCTACAAAGGAAAAACAAACCTATTTTTACTCCTTATTAAAGTCTCCATCTTTCCAAATGAAAAACAAAAAAAGGAGAGCTTTTTAAAACTCCCCTTTAAAATATTCTTCAAAAAAGAGCTTATTCAATAATCACCTTTTTTGTAAAAGGTTTCAAATCATTTGCAATTTTAAGGATATAAACTCCTTTTTTGAGAGAAGTAACATTGACAATTCCGTCTTTTACTGCACCTCTTTTCACTATAATACCATTTAAGGTAAATAAATTGTATGTAGCATTTTCATAAGCACTCGATACAATTACTGCTTGTTGAGATTCTTCACCATTTAAAACAACATTAATCATACTTTCTGGTCTATCTAACGAAGTTAGTTCCCAAGCAGAATGCATTCTTCCTAAATCATTTTCTGATATTACTTGCCAAAATAGGTATGGCGTTGTAATGTTTTCAAATCTAAATGTATTCTCTCTCAACGGACCAAATTCTCTAACGGTTACACCGTCGTAGCTTGAAACATAATAACGATCGGTATTTCTAGTTTTTCTCCATCCTACTTCAAATGAGTTTCGAGTAATATTTGATGCTACCAATCCTTGTGGTCTTTCTGGAAACTGTTTATGTTTTGTCCAAACTGTAAACGGTCTACTCAATTCGGAAGTATTCCCTTCAAAATCCGTTGCACTCACCTGATAGGTATATTGCGTAAATGGTTCTAATCGTTCAACCTTTATAGTAGCTTCTCCTACCTGTCCAATACTCCTAATTCTTCCATTTACTTTTTGGAAAACCTCGTAATAAGACACTCCAACATTATCTATTGAACGATCCCATGTTAGCTCTAAACTCGATGATTCAACATTCAATGCTTTCAAGTTCTCTGGAACACTTGGTGGTGTCTTATCTCTCTCTACTCGAACAGCTATTTCAAAGTTTTGACTAGGCACTGACATTGTTCCATCTTCACTTACAGCAATAATGCTTCCCCAGTAAACTCTTCCAGGAACTAAGTCTGTTATTGTGATTTCCGTAGTTCTTGATGTATATTCTTTTTTATTTCCACCACCAAAATCCTCAAGATAATAGCCTCCTGATAGACTTATTTTGTAATTAGAAATAGTAACATTTCCTCTTGGCTCCTTCCACTGAAGAACAACATTTGGATGTACATCATTTGCTACAACTATATCGAATGGTGGGCTTGGTTGACGATCGTTAACTCCCTCCAAAACAAAACCAATTTCATTACTTGGATCAGACTTGGTATCGTCTATTCCAATGGCTACTACATATGCATAGAAATAAAAATTACTTGGTAATTTATCTAATAAGATTTGTGTGTCAGTAGTCGTTCCAATTAGCCCGTATTGATAATCATATACTTCGTATATTTTTACTTCTTCTGTTCCTCTAGGAGCATCCCATTTTAAAGTAACTTGAGTTCCAGTATTATTTATTGCTACTAAATTTTCAGGAGCATCTGGCATAAACTTACTAAGAGTTGTAAAGTTATTAGTCTCTGAGGGTTCTGACTTATTTCCAGATGAGTCAACTGCAACTACATAAATAGTATACTCAGTAGATGGTTGTAATACTTCTGTTGTATAAAAACTTTCTATTCCTCTAGTCCTATCTAAAAGTACTGCATCATTTCCAACTTGGTTGTAAATTTCATAGTGAGAAATTCCAGAGTTATCTCTTGAATCTCCCCAACTTAAAGTAGCTGATCTTTTTTTAATATTGAAAGCTGATAGGAAGTAAGGAGCTGTTGGTGGTTCTGAATCTAACCATGTAAACTTCACTATTTCACTATACTCTGAGAAAGAAGGGCTGCAAGCACTTCTTACTTTTGCTTCGTACTCAACTCCTGCTTGAAGATTTTTATTAGAAAGGAGAGCTTTATTAACCCCTATTGGTTTTGTTATCCATTCTCTATCATTTACCTTTCTATAAGCAACTTCATAATCTTCCAATTTCTGCTCTCCTTCCCAGTTCAACAATGCTCCTTCACTTACCATTGTGGCATTTAACCTATTAGGAACACTCAATGCACATGAAACTCTGTTACCATCTGGTATTGGGGATTTCCAAACTCCTCTTCCGTACGTTCCTGCAACAATAGTTTTATCCTCAACACTAATCTCTATATCTCTTATAGGTACATTTGGCAAACCATTATCATATCGTTCCCAACGGTTATTTCCGTTTTTATAGAACAAACCATAAACAGTACCTGCATAGAAAATATTAGAATAAGGCTGGTGTTTAATCACGTTTATTTGATTTGGAAGGTCATTAGAAACTAAAGTTAACGTATTATCGGCTGTTTGCTCAGTAGAACTCGCTGCATATAATTCTACCTGTCCGCTATAGTTTCCTGTTACAAACCATATTTTATTGCTATTGTCTTGACTCAATTCTATTTTCAAAACTGATCCCTCTCTTTTAGTATAATAAGGAGAGAAAGTTTTTCCGGCATCTACACTCTTATAAATTTTCCCTTCATTGCTTAACACAAAAATTACATTATCATCGTTATCACTTACAATAACTCTCTTAATATTAACTCCAAAGCTATGTAGTTTTATAAAAGCATTGTTCTCTACATCTGCTTTATAGAGTGATTTATAAGCGACATACATTTCATCTTTCGAATTGATATCTGAAGCAACAACCCATTCAGTATTAGTTTCTTCATTCGGCTTTTCAATTACCGAATATGATTGCCCAAAATCATTGCTTATAAATAGTGTTTCACCATGTTGTTTTAGACCATACAACACTCCTTCATTTAGAGATCCGATAGCGCAATCCATTCCGTCAGAATGATGCCAATGCTTCCAAGCATTGTTTTGGAAAAACTGCCCTCCATTGTCTTGAGTTCCTCCGATTACCCTATTCGTATCTGAACTACTAAAATCAGCTATATTAATCTTATAATATTGCCCAATATTTAAGCCTTTTGAATGGTCTTTAAAAGTATCTCTTTCATCAATAGTTATAAATCCTCCATCGTTCCCACAAAACAACACTCCCTTGTTGTAACGCAAAAAGTGAACATCTGCGTGACCGTAGCTAACACTCATAAAAGTACGTCCTCCATCTTTTGAAATTTTTCCCCAAATAGCCCCAATTGCTATATTCTGAGGATTTGTATCTGAAACAGCAAGAGACCAATCATACCAATCCTGTTTAACACTCAATTCTCCTCTACTTAATTCTATAAATGAATCTCCTGAATTTTCAGATTTATACAGAACTCCACCTTTTCTATTTATACTATTCGTTTCAGTTGCTACAAGTATATATAAATTCTCAGGAGCCACTGGGGTAACATCTATCACAGATCTATTTAAATTTACACCTATAGATGATGTTTTATCAATGAAGGTTCTTCCTCCATCTGTAGATTTATGAAGCTTATTATTTGAGCTATAACCTTCAATTACATATAATACATCTGGATTATTTGGTTTCAATTTCAAATCTCTAATCCAACCTTCTAAAATAAGACTCCAGCTTTTTCCAGCATCAGTGGTTTTATACAAACCTCGAGATGTAGCATTCCATAAAATATTTGAATTATTCGGATGCATATATAATTCACCTCCTCGTCCATAGTCTCCAATATCTGGAGTATATGTTGCATTGGTAATCCAAGTTCTACCTCCATCAGTAGTTTTGAACACTCCTAATCCATACGAATCTGCATTATCATCATCTCCTGTTGAGATATAAATAATATTTGAATCATTAGGATCAATAGCAATACCCGAAACTCCTATTGCTGGTAATTTATCGGTAAGAGGCTGCCATGTTGTTCCTTTATCAACTGATTTCCACAACCCTCCAGCTGGAGCCCCCACGTAATAAACATTGGGATTGTTAGGATCTACTATAGCAACATTAATTCGACCTTGTCCAGTTCTTTCCGTCATTGGTCCTGTACTAGACCAATCACTTATGTTACCTGTTGTAGTGAACTTTTCGTGCTCCTGTACATTGGTATCAAACAAGTATTTTGCTGAAGGAATAGTTCCGTCAGGTAACAGCATGGATTTAACATTATATTCCCATCTCTTAAATGGCTTATATCCTGAGCCTTTTACCGTATGATCTTTATCTTTCCAATAATCATTAAAAGCAGCCGATATTTCCGATAAAGTAATTTTATTTGCTGATCTCTGTAAAGATCTACCTTCCTGATTATTTAAATTTTTCATCCATGGCGCATCAGGGTTGTGCTGTGCCAGAATATAATTACTAATAAATAGTAATGAAATATATAATAGTTTTTTCATTGTGACATGGTGTAAAAAGGGTGCTGTAAAACACCCTTTTACATTTATTTATAGATATAATTTTATTGAATTACCACCTTCTGAGTATGTGGCTTTAAGTCATTATCTATTTTTAAAATATAGATTCCCTTCTTTAATGAACTTACATCAACTTCGCTTTCTTTAACCACTCCCTGTTTTACAGGAATACCGTTTATGGTAAATAGATTGTACATGGAATTTTCGTAAGCACTTGATACCACTACTGCTTGCTGAGATTGATTTCCATTTAAAACAACTCTAATATTACTTTCTGGTCTATCTAATGAAGTTAACTCCCAAGAAGAATACATTCTACCTAAATCATTTTCAGCAATTACTCTCCAGAATAAATAAGGAGTTGGTATATTATTAAATGAATAATTGGTACCTATAAATGGTCCGAATTCTTTAATAGTAACACCGTCATAACTTGAAACATAATAACGGTTTGTATTTCTTGTACTTCTCCAGGTAGCTACAAATGAGTTAGCACCAATACTTCTCGCTACTAAACCGTATGGTCTTTCTGGGTACTCCTTGTGTAAAGTTACCACTGTAATAGGCTCACTTAACTCTGATTTATTTCCTTCATAATCTGTTGCGCTCACTTGATACGTATGTAATGAAAACGGCGCTAATCCTTCAATTAAAACATTAGCAATACCATTTTCTCCTACTTTAACGATATTACCTCCTATTTGTTCAAAAACTTCATAATAGGCTACACCTACATTGTCAGTCGAGTCATCCCAAACCAACTCTAAACTTGATGACGTAATGTTTTTAGCTTGCACATTGTTTGGCCTTGATGGAGGCGTCAAATCTGGATCTCCTTTTAAAAAGATCTGAAAACTTTCACTAGGTTTTGATTTGACTCCAGCTTTACTTACTGCAACTATGCTTCCCCAGTATAATTTATCTGGTTTTAAACTTGTTACCGTAATTTCAGTAGTTTCAGATGAACCTATCTTTCTATTTTCTCCGCCAAATCTTTCAAAATCAAAGCCATTTTGAACAAATACATCATAATGAGATATTTGTACATTCTCTTTTGCAATTGGTGCATTCCATTTGAAAACAACACTTGTGTAAACATCGCCTATAATTGTTGGGTTTGTAGGTGAATTTGGCTCGTATTGGTTTACTCCTTCAAATCTAAAACTAACTGCATTACTTCTTTCTGATTTAGAGTCATCGCTTCCTATTGCTTTCACATAACAATAAAACCAGAAATTCGACGGAAGTTTATCTAATACTATTTGGGTATTGGTGGTTGTTCCCAATAATTCATAATTAGAATCATAGACTTCATACCCCTTTACTACTTCTGAACCTGTTGGAGGTTCCCATTTTAAAGTAGCTCGAATTCCTGTATTCTCCGACACAACTAAGTTTTGTGGTGGATTTGGCATAAAAACGCTTTTGGTTGCAAAGCTCAGCACCTCCGATGACTCAGATCTATTTCCAGCAGTATCTAGAGCTACAATTGTAAGGTTATAATCAGTAGAACCTGTTAAGCTTTCTAATGGTAAATAACTTTCAGCACCAACAGTTTTTGTTAATAAAACCGTTTCATTACCAACTTGATTGTAAACTTCGTAATGTGAAACACCTGTATTATCAAATGAAGGCTCCCAGCTTAAAATGGCCGTAGTTTTCTTGATCTCAAACACATATAAATTAACAGGAACTGAAGGAGCTTCTGTATCTGTCCAAGTAAACTTTATAGGCACACTAAATTCTGAGAACGAATTATTGCATGTGCTTCTAACTTTTAACTCATAGGCTACTCCAGATTGAAGTGTAGTATTCTTAAAATAAAAAGTGTTTATTCCGCTGGTTTGGGTTGTCCACTCAGTTTCATTCACTGTTTTGTAAAGAATTTCGTAATCTTCTAAACTCTTCTTTCCCTCCCAAGAAATAGTAACTCCTTTTTCTTGAACTAATGCATTTACTTGACTTGGAATATGTAACGTACACGGTACTCCATTTGCATCAGGTATTGGTGATTTCCAAACACCTCTTCCGTAAGTTCCTGCAACGATAATCTTATCTTCTGCACTTATTTCTAAATCTCTAATTGGAACATTCGGTAAATTATTATTGTATAACTCCCAAGGTTTTTCACCATTTTTATAGAACAAACCATAACGTGTACCTAAAAATAAGTTATTTGTATATGGTTGATGTTTAATTACATTAATATTCTTTGGTAAATCATTTGAAACCAAAGTAACTTCACTTGCTGTTTGTCCTGCGGTATTGGCTTTATAAAGTTTCTCTTCTCCATTCCTTGTTTTGGTTGTAAACCAAATTGTATTACTTCCATCTTGACTTAACTCCATGTCTTCAATTGAATCAACATCATCATGAAAAACACTAAATGTTTTCCCTCCGTCGATACTCTTAAATAACATAGATTCATAAGATGTAACATTAGAATCAGTAGTAACTAAGGCATAAATTATATTGTCATTGTTGTCATCTATAATAAAACTTAAAATAATACCTCCAAAATCATGTAACTTCTCAAATTTACCAGATGCTATATTTGCTTTATACAAAGCATTGTACCCAACATACATCTCATCTTTACCATTTATATCGGAAGCAACAACCCATAATGTGCTTTTCTCATCGGCTGGTTTCGCTATTGACCCTCCGTAGTATTCTCCTAAATCTCTCCCATAAAATAATTTTTCACCATGCTGCATTAATCCATAAATCAGCCCCTCATTTCCAGATCCAATTGCACAATCCATTCCATCGGCACCATGCCAATTTTTCCATATTCTATTTTTGAAAATTTGTCCTCCGTTATCTTGCGTTCCTCCGATAATAACATCGGTATCAACATTATAAAGATCTGCGAAATTAACTTTATAATACTGTCCAATATTTAAACCTTTAGAATGATCTCTAAAAGTACCGTTTACATCGTGCGTAATGAACCCTCCATCGTTTCCACAGAAAAGTTCTCCTTTATTATATCCTAAAAAGTGTACGTCAGCATGGCCGTAGCGTGCACTTCTAAAAGTACGCCCTCCATCTTTTGAAATTTTCCCCCAAATAGCTCCAATTGCGATGTGCTCTGGGTTTACATCAGATACTGCCATTGCCCAATCATACCAACTCTGTCTTGTTAGCAATAAATTTCTATTTAACTCTACAAATGATTCTGCAGCATTTTCGGACTTATATAATATACCTCCTGTTTCCGAGGTTAAGACATTTGCTGAAAAAACATATAAATTCTCAGGAGCTGCTGGAGTTACATCGATCACAGTTCTCTCTAATTCGACTGGGATACCTGCTGTTTTATCTGTAAAAGTTAAGCCACCGTCAGTAGATTTTGATAATTTCACTCCATGACCAATGATCCAATTTATTACATACAACACATCTGGATTATTAGGCTTCAACCTTAAATCCTTAATATTTCCATCCAAAACTCTGGTCCAATTATTACCAGCATCCAATGTTTTATATAAACCATTAGATGTAGCACTCCATAAAATATTTGAATTATTCGGGTGCATGAATAACTCGCCTCCTATTGAGTATGGATCTATTTCTGGTGTATACTTAGCATTTGTTTTCCAAGTTTTACCTCCATCAATACTTTTAAATACACCTAATCCATATGTATCTCTGGCATCATCATCTCCTGTTGAAATGTAAATAATATTGGAGTCGTTTGGATCGACAACAATACCAGATACTCCAATTGCAGGTAAATGATCCGTTAATGGCTCCCAAGAAATTCCTTTATCTACTGATTTCCATAATCCTCCTGCAGGTGCTCCAACATAATATATATTTGGATTGTTAGGGTCAACTATAGCTACGTTTACACGTCCTTGCCCCGTAGGAGAAGTCATTGGCCCAGTTGATGTCCAATTACTAGTATTTCCAGAAGCCGCAAATTTCTGGTGTTCCGTTATATTTGTTTCGTATAAGTATTGCGCAGAAGGAATGGTACCATCAGGTAATAACATTGATTGTACGTTATATTCCCATCTTTTAAAGGGCTTATATCCTGAGCCCTTTGTAGTATGATCTTTATCTTTCCAATACTCGTTGAAAGCTCTTGAGATTTTAGCTAAAGATTGGCTATTATTTGCCCTCTGAAGAGATCTTGCTCCAGACTCTTGGCTGTTTAAATTTTTCATCCACGGCGCATCAGGATTATATTGCGCTATGATATAATTACTAAGTAGTAGTAATGATATGTATAATAGTTTTTTCATTTTGATTAAATTAAATAATAGGTGCCCTGTACCCGTTTCCAAATTCATTATCCTTTTTATGAATTTCAAACGGGCTAACTTTTTCCTAGTAAAAACCACCTAAGAACTTTTTAAGCTCTTAATAAGTTTCTGTTTTGATTGTTTAATTACCGAAATATTCAAAGTACATACCCTTCGCTTTAGAATATTCAGTTATTAAAGGAATCTTCAATCCAGTAAAATTTTGCTTTTTTTATATATGTGATTTCAATGCCATCCTTAATGACATTTCATCGTGTAGTTCATTGATTTAAGTGGTTAGTAGTTTGGTTATGGTTGTTTTCGTAATTAAGTTTTACAGGTATACTTTGGTTGTTTACTTTTATTCTAAGTATAAGTTTTGTTTGAACAACATTTATATTTCCCCTAAATACAAATGTTTTTATTTGAGTGTTTCTTATTTACTTTATTTCATTTTTTAATACTCGCATCGAATATTCTTAGTAGATTTTTTTGTGGCTAATATTTGTTTTCTTTTGTTCAAACTACGTATACCTAGCATAAAAATACTATATCAAAGATAAACATTTAGCGTAAAACTAAAGTAAAAAAACCCCACTGAAACTATAGGAAAACTCACTTTTATTCTTTTATTCTTTTTTAACAAAATAAACTTAAATATCTCTAATTAAATAACACCTAAAAAGGGAAAACTAAATAAATTTAAGTTTTAATTTAGTTTTGATTTTCCGTAGATTTCTTTTTGTAAATATGTAATGTTAAGCTATCTATAAATTTTAAAATAATTTCATCTGAGCCGAAGGATTTCTCTCAAACAAACTGAAATCAAACTCTACTTTCTTTTCATGTTTGAAGTAAAGCTTCTTTGCCAATAAAAACTGTTGTTTTATTTGCTCAGCAATTTTTCCTTCACCTCTCATTCTAACACCGTATCTTGATTCATTTAAAGTTCCTCCATGAATATCCTTAATTTGGTTAAGAACCTTATTGGATCTATCTGGGTAGGTTTTATGCAACCAATCTGTAAAGATATCTCCAATTGCTCCATTTAGCCTAACCGAAGTATATCCAATTGAATTTGCTCCGTATTCCGATGATTTCTTTGCTAGAGGCAGCAACTCGTGGCTGTTAATAGAAGGAATTATAGGGGCAATCATTACATTTACAGGAATTTCATGATGGGATAGCTTTTTTACCACTTCAAAACGCCTTTTTATTGTTGCTGTTCTGGGTTCTAAAATACTTCTAGTTTTCTCCGAAAGCGATGTTATTGAAATACTAACCTTTACTAAATTTAAAGCAGCCAGTTCCTTAAGTAAATCCAAATCCCTTAATATCAAAGCATTTTTTGTAATAATACTTACTGGGTGCTTATGCTCGAGTAAAACTTTTAACATTGCCCTGGTTATTTCCAATTTTCTCTCAATGGGCTGATAACAATCCGTATTTCCTGATAACATAATATTCTCAGGTTTCCATGTTCTACTTTGTAGTTTCTTTTTTAATAATTGAGCTGCATTTGCTTTATATAGAATTTTCTTTTCAAAATCTAATCCTGCTGAATATCCCCAATATTCATGACTGTTTCTTGCATAACAATAGATACAACCATGTTCACATCCTTGATATGGATTCATTGAATACACAAAACCGATATCGGGACTCGTAACTTTATTTAAAATTGTTTTTGGGAAAACCTCAAGATAAGATGTTGAACTTTGTTCTACTTTATCATTTTCAAGTTGACAATAGTTCAAGAATTCATCTAAGAGACTGTGTTCGTCTTTTAAAAACTTATTTTGCGTATTGGTCTGCGCTCCCCTTCCTTTAATATACTCCATATTAAAACCATTAAAAATTAGAAAATACTATGATTTTATCGAGAAAAAGTTAGATCGAACTTCTCAATACATGAATGTGTATTACCAGTATTATAATACACTTTAAAGGTACATTAAAAACTGATTAGAAAATCTTTGAATTCAAAAATTTATTCACAAAAAAAGGAGCTAATCGCTCCTTTTCTTAAATTGTTCTTGTTTTATTTAGTAGATAGAAATCTGCCAATACCAATGCTGTAAGTGCTTCTACAATAGGAACAGCTCTTGGTACCACACAAGGATCATGTCTTCCCTTTCCTTGAATTTCGGTAACATCTCCTTCAGAATTTATCGTAGGTTGATTTTGCATTATGGTTGCCACAGGTTTAAAGGCAACTCTAAAATAAACATCCATTCCGTTCGAAATACCTCCTTGTACTCCACCAGATAAGTTTGTTTTTGTAGATCCATCTGCATTAAAAATGTCATTATGCTCAGAACCTTTCATTTCCGCACCTGCAAAACCGCTACCAAATTCAAATCCTTTCACTGCGTTTATTGACAACATGGCTTTACCTAATTCAGCATGCAGTTTATGAAAAATAGGCTCTCCTAAACCAACAGGTATGTTTTGAGCAACACAAGTAATGGTTCCTCCAATGGTATTTCCTTCTTTTCGTATTTCTTTGATTCTTTCAATCATTTTCTCGGCAACCTTTTCATCAGGACATCTGACATCATTTGTTTCCGTTTTCGAAAAGTCTAATTCCGAATATGGTGTCTCAGTATAAATAGTTCCTACAGATGATGTAAAAGCATTAATACTTATATGACTAATCAATTGCTTTGCCAAGGCTCCTGCAACCACCCAGTTTGCAGTTTCTCTAGCAGAAGTTCTTCCTCCTCCTCTATGATCACGAGTACCATATTTTTTATCATAAGTATAATCGGCATGAGAAGGGCGGTACACATTAGTATTATGATTATAATCTTTACTTTTCTGATTTGTGTTTTTTATTACAAATCCTATAGATGCCCCCGTAGTAACTCCTTCAAAGATTCCCGACAAAAACTCAACTTGATCTGGTTCTTTTCGTTGTGTTACTATTTTTGATTGTCCCGGCCTCCGCCTGTCTAATTCGTTTTGTATGGCCTCTAAATTTACTTTTACTCCAGCTGGAAATCCATCAATAATACCTCCTATTGCGACTCCATGAGATTCTCCAAAAGTTGTTAGTTTAAGAATGTTTCCGAATGAATTAAACATATGATAATAATTTTCAAGCGAATGTAGAATTATTTATTAGAACTACACAATTAAATCAATACAATTATGGGGTATTTTTAAGGTATCACGCTTGTTAAATCGACTAAAACGATTGAGAAATATGCATTGCTATGTTGATTTTCGATACTTATTGATTCAATTCATATAAACAGTAAAAAAAAATAAAACTTTTTTTTCAACGGAAACTACTGAAATTAAAAAAGTTAACAATCCAATTAAAAAAGTAGCCGAAAAAACTTTCAAAAAACTTTTTTAGAATTAAAAAAAGGTTCTATATTTGCACCCGCAATCAGGGCACACAACCTGATGACACTCGAGGAGAAATGGCAGAGTGGTCGAATGCGGCGGTCTTGAAAACCGTTGACTGTAACAGGTCCGGGGGTTCGAATCCCTCTTTCTCCGCTAATCCGAAGCAATCGCTTCGGATTTTTTTTAGGGGATTAAAGAGAGAAAGCTTGTTGGAATACGACAAGCTTTTTCCATTTATATGAATCACAACTAGTTAACACTCCCTTTCTACCCAAATTCATCTCTATTCTATTTTCTCACATTATAATTTGCCTGGCTAATGGGTAATAAATCAATCATATACATACTATACAAAGAACGTTCAAACAACATGCATTAAGTTAATCATGAGTAGACCGAAAATCAACAAGAGTAGGCAAAACTTTAAAGTTAAACTATAATGAAAAAATCTTTTTTTATCAAAAGGACTAGAAAAATTCGCAGATCTTCAAGTTGACAACTTAAATAACATAAAAGGAGGTGCTGAAGATATTCCAGTAGATGTTTATTATCCAACTCCAGGAGATTGACGTCGTTGCCTGCAAGAACAAGTATGGTCGGATAGACTGGGAAAATGCGTTAATTATATTGAAGCACATGAAATAGCACATAGATTAGGGTAAACATTAGTTATAATGAAAGAAGTTATTCTTTTAGCTAAAAGAATAACTTCTTACTTAAACCATTTCACTTATGCTATTTGATGCTTTAATAATAAAGGTTGCTAGTAGATGTAATCTTAACTGTTCGTATTGTTTTATGCATAATTTGGGTGATTCGAGTTATAAACTTCAACCTAATTTTATGAGTTCAGATACTGTAGATGCAATTCTTATAAAAACTCAAAATTTATTGAGTGCGCAAAAAAAAAGAGAGGAGCGAACTCCTCTCTTTTAAATTTATCTAATTAATTTTTTATACTTGATTCGTTTTGGCATCACATCACCACCCAAACGTTTCTTTTTATTTTCTTCATACTCCGAGAAAGAACCTTCAAAGAAATACACCTGACTATCTCCTTCAAAAGCTAAGATATGAGTACATATTCTATCTAAAAACCATCTATCATGGGAAATAACCACGGCACATCCTGCAAAGTTTTCTAATCCTTCTTCAAGAGCTCTTAGTGTATTTACATCTAAATCATTCGTAGGCTCATCTAACAACAGAACGTTACCTTCTTCTTTAAGTGTCATTGCCAAATGCAATCGGTTTCTTTCTCCTCCAGATAAGGTTTCTACTTTTTTATTTTGTTCATTTCCTGAGAAATTGAAACGGCTTAAATAAGCACGAGAGTTCACCTGCTTTCCTCCCATCATTACCAAGTCTTGCCCATCTGAGAAGTTTTCCCAAATCGTTTTCTTAGGATCAATATTGGCGTGACTTTGGTCGACATAAGCGATTTTTGCAGTTTCTCCAACAGAGAAAGTACCAGCGTCAGCAGTTTCCTCGCCCATTATCATTCTAAAAATGGTTGTTTTACCAGCACCGTTAGGTCCAATGATACCAACAATTCCTGCTTGAGGCAAATTGAATTCTAAATTTTCATACAATAACTTCTCACCATATGCTTTAGACACTCCACTCGCATCAATTACATTGGTTCCTAAACGAGGTCCATTGGGTATAAAGATTTCTAATTTCTCTTCTACTTGTTTTTGGTCTTGGTTCAGAAGTTTATCGTAATTCTTTAAACGAGCTTTCGATTTTGCTTGACGTCCTTTTGCTCCCTGACGTACCCATTCCAACTCTCGTTCAAGAGTTTTTTGACGTTTTGATGCTGCTTTACTTTCTTGAGCCAATCTCTTTGATTTTTGATCTAACCAAGAAGAATAATTTCCTTTCCAAGGAATTCCTTCTCCTCTATCAAGCTCTAAGATCCAGCCTGCAACATTATCTAAGAAATAACGGTCGTGCGTTACAGCAATTACGGTTCCTTTGTATTGAGCTAAATGATGCTCTAACCAATGAACAGATTCTGCATCCAAGTGGTTGGTAGGCTCATCTAACAATAAAATCTCTGGCTCTTGTAATAATAATCGGCATAATGCCACTCTACGACGCTCTCCTCCAGACAAAACACCTATTTTTTTATCTGGTTCAGGAGTACGTAAAGCATCCATTGCTATCTCTAACTTTGTATCTAATTCCCAAGCATTTGAAGCATCAATTTGATCTTGAAGTTCAGCTTGTTTAGCCATTAACTTTTCCATTTTGTCAGGATCAGAATATACTTCCTCTAACCCGAACATATCGTTTATTTTATTGTATTCATCTAAAACAGCAACCACATCTGCAACTCCTTCTTTCACGATTTCAATAACCGTTTTATCTTCATCTAATTGTGGTTCTTGTTCAAGGTATCCTACCTTATATCCAGGAGAGAATACAACATCACCTTGGTAATTTTTTTCTACTCCAGCAATAATCTTTAATAAAGTAGATTTACCAGATCCGTTAAGACCAAGAATACCGATTTTTGCTCCATAAAAAAAGCTTAAATAAATATCCTTTAAAACTTGTTTTCCAGTGCTCTGATAGGTTTTAGAAACCTTATTCATTGAAAAGATAATCTTCTTATCGTCGCTCATTATTTTGTAATCTTTTAAAAATTAATTTCGGAATGTACTATACTCTACCTTTAAGTGCATTAAAAACCCAAGCATTTGCAAAAAAACCTAAACCGACAGCACCAAATCCATAACCAGCAATTTCGTCATACTTAAATACCGCCAAAGCGACTAGTAGAATTCCCATTAAAATCATAATTAATGTTGCCCATCCAAGAACAGTGTTTTTATTCATTGCCATAATTGATATTTTATATAAAGGATAAAGAAGGAATTATTACCTTCTTTACACAAAAGTAAAAGGCAAATATCGTAATTATTTATTCAAGAAAGCAATAAAGATTTTCAGAGTTTTGGTATTCTTTTTAGATCATAAGAAGAGATACTAACCTGCTTTAAGCAATTCACTTGGGCTTATACCGAATCTTTGCTTGAATTTTACCGAAAAATAAGAAGCACTTTTTATCCCCACAGAATATCGAACATTATTAATATCAGCCTCCTCCTTGTTCTTAATTTTCTTATAAGCTTCCTGCAATCTGACCTCAAGAATAAACTTCACTGGGGTTAGGCCTGTAAGTTTTTTAATAATTCTTTCTAGTTGTCTCTGACTAAAATTTACTTCTTCAGCAAGTAATGACACTGAAAAGCTTTCTTTATCAATATTTTCTAATACAATTTCTTGAAGTCTTTTTAGATTCTTTTCTTCAAAAGTTTCAACCTCTTTTTCTGTTTCCTTCACCTGCTTCATCCAGCTTTCCCTTTTTTCCTTATTCTCTAACAAACAGTTAATTCTTGCAATTAACTCATTCTTACTAAAAGGCTTTACAACATAATCATCAACCCCAATGTTAAATGCCTCCACCTTATTTTCTTCATACCCCAAAGCTGTTACCATTATAAATGGGATGTTTTCATTTTCAGGAAACTTTTTCATTTCCTTTCTAAATTCGATACCATTCATTTTAGGCATCATCACATCAGAAACCACAAGATCAAATTGTTTTTCTCCTAATTTTTCTAAACCTTCCTCTCCATTAAAAGCAAACTCACAGCTGTATATTGGGGATAAAATCTTCTCATAATAATCCACCATATAAGGATTATCTTCTACGATAAGAACTTTACTACCTTTATTTGATACTGTATTAGCATAAGTTGTACTTACATTCGATTTATTCTTTAATTGTTTTGAAACTACTTCTGTATCTTCAAGTAATTCCTCATCATTAACAATAGGAAACTGTACCTTAAAAGATGCACCTTCATTTGGCTTGCTTTCAACTGTTATAGTTCCTTTAAGATTATCAACAATATCTTTAACTATTGCCAAACCAATTCCAAAACCTTCTGATTTTCCTTTTTTATCTTCTTGATAAAATTTGCTAAAAATATTCTTCTGATTTTCCTCGCTAATTCCGCTTCCTTGATCAATAACTTGTATGTGGAACAAATCATCTTCTATAAATGCTATAAAAGTAACCTTGGTATTTTTTTGTGAAAATTTTATTGCATTACTTACCAAATTATTAACAAGGCTTTCCAGTTTATTTAAGTTAGTTTGTAAGGTAAAGTTTACCGGCAATTCAACACTGTAGTTCAGCTCTATATTTTTAATTTTGGCAATACTTTCGAAAGAGAAAAATAGTTGCTGTAAAAAAGGTTCTATAATTACATTCTCCAATCGGATATTTTCTTCTTTCTTATCTTCTCTTAGCAATGCTATAATATCAGAAATATTATTTATTACCTTATTGCTTTTTCTTCGTATTTCCCCAAGATATTTTCTCAATTCATCTCCAGAAATACTTTTATCGGCAGACAAATCTATATACCCTAAAATAAGAGATAATGGAGTTCTAATCTCATGAGCTATATTAATAAAAAGAGAAGCTCTAAACTTTTTAAAGTCTTGCTCATTTTCAAGCTCTAATCTTATTTTTTCCTTTTCATACTTCAGCCTTAAAAAATACCTCTGAAAAATAATAACAAGTAAAAGAAAAGTTCCTAATGACCCTATTATTAATAACTTTCTTTTATTTTCCTCTTTAACAACAACACCATCTTTTTCCTTTGTTACAAGGGTTAAATTTGTTTCTGTCATTTTCCTCAAACTGGAAATCAACGAGTCGTTATTTCGTTTGCTATATTCTAGGTATTTTTCTTTATAAGCTTCAACTTTATCTAAATCTTCTTTTTTCAGGTAATAATCAATGAAATTACTATAAACTCTCATTATTTTTTCAACATCATCGATATCTCCAAACCCTTTTTCTGCATACTTTAAGCATTCATACGCCTTATCCAAGCGATTTGTTTGGGTATATGATTTCGCAAGAGTAAGATTTATAACGTCTAAGTTTTGCTTTTTTATGGAGTCTAAAACTCTGATTTTATCAGGAGAGGTTATCGTATCGTATTGTTTTAATTTTTCAAAAAACATATCACCATACTTTACAGCTTCTTCATGTTTTCCTAGGTCATAACTATAAAAAACGGACAACTCATGAATAGGTAACAAATCATACGGATGTACATCTTTTTCCTCAGATATTTCAATAGCTTCTTTTAAAACCTTCTCTATTTCATCATATTTTTCTCTACCACGATATGAAATAGCCCTAACCTTACTAATACTTACATAATCGGACCACCTGTTATAATCACTATAATACTTTTGTAATTTATCTAGAATAACATCTCCTTTTTCAAAGTCAGAGCTCATCAAATAATACCAAACCATGAGCCTATATCTTTTTATTAACTCATGCTCATCAGTAACCAATTTAGCTTCTTTTGATAATCTGAACATTACTTTTGAAGCTCTTTCTGGCTCTAAACTAAAGAATATTATTTCTCTTAAAGAATCGTATTCCTTCTTTGATAAAGGAGCAACTCCTTTAATACCAACAAGATCGCTTTTATTGAACCCACACCCTAAAAGCGTTAATATCATTAACGCGACAACAATTCTATAAAAATATACTTTTTCCATTACTACCTTAAAGTCATCTCAACACTTTTTATAACTCTTTTCAAGTGTAATATTTACAGGTGACTTACCATCACTTCTATTCAAGTGAACAAAGTAACGAAAAAGCTATTAAAAAAAAGACACCAAAAGTCGAATTTGAGCAAGAGTTTTTTTCTGAAACAGAATTATTTGACGCATTTCAGTAAGCATGACTTTAAGTGAAGTACTACATTTGTCACAACAAATTAACAACCGAAATTAACAATCTTAATTGATCCCCCTAAGTCAATTGGCCCCATACCAGTAACCTAAACTAGGCGAAAATGGGGCTTTCTTTTAAATTTACTAGAACTACATCACTAAAACCATCATTAAATCTTTTGATTAGACCGTGCCTACTACATGTTTTAAAAAAACTTAATACTCTAAGTTTTTCTCATTTTTTTTCAAGTAAAATACCTTGTTGAGTGCTATTAACTTTCTTTTAACAGTTCACTTGGACTAATTCCAAAACGTTCTTTAAATTTTACTGAAAAATAAGAAGCACTTTTCATACCAATAGAATAGCGTACATTATTTATATCGACCTCCTCTTTATTTTTAATTTTTTTATAAGCTTCTTGAAGCCTTATTTCCAATACAAATTTAACTGGTGTTAACCCTGTAAGCTTTTTAGTAATTCTTTCTAATTGCCTTTGACTCAAGTTTACTTCTTTCGCCATTAAACTTACTGGAAAATTTTCCTTGTCAATATTATCTAAAACAATATCCTTAAGTCTTTTAAGATTTTTCTCTTCAAAGGTTTCAGTTTTATTTTCTTCTTCAGGCATATGCTTCATCCAACTTTCTCTCTTTTCTTTATTTTCTAGTAAACAACTAATTCTAGCAATTAATTCATTTTTACTAAAGGGCTTTACAATATAATCGTCAACACCAATATTAAAAGCCTCTATTTTATTTTCTTCATACCCCAAAGCTGTTACCAAAATAAATGGTATATCTTTACCTCCAACGAAATTTTTCATCTCTTTTCTAAACTCAATACCATCCATTTTAGGCATCATAACATCAGAAACAACAAGATCAAATTGATTTTCCTTTAATTTTTCCAAGCCTTCTTCTCCATTAAAAGCAAACTCTAAATTATATTGTGTAGATAATATTTTTTTATAATAATCAATCATATATGGATTATCCTCAACTATAAGAACTTTGCTCTGTTTATTCTCAGGATTGTCCGTGTATGTATAGTTTATGTCTGATTTACTTTTTAATCTTTTTGAAACGACCTCTATATCTTCATATAATTCCTTATTATTTATGATTGGAAACTTCACTTTAAATGTAGCGCCTTCATTTAGTTCACTTTCAACAATAACGGTTCCATTCAATTTGTCTGTAATATCTTTAACTATTGCCAAACCGATTCCAAAACCTTCTGATTTCCCTCTTTTATCTTCCTGATAAAATTTATTGAAAATATTTTTCTGATGCTCTCTACTTATACCGCTTCCTTCATCCTTAACATGAATATGGAAGAAATCATTTTCCATATAAGTATTGAAGCTAACTTCAGTATTTTTTGGAGAAAACTTAATTGCATTACTAACCAAATTAGATATTAAACTTTCTAACTTATTTAAGTCCGTCTGCAACTTATAATAACTTGGAATTCTCGCATTATAATTAAGTTCTATGTTTTTGATTTTAGCTACGCTTTCAAAAGAAAAAAACAACTGCTGCAAAAAAGGTTCTATGACAACATTTTCAAGCTTTAATTTCTCTTCCTTTTTATCTTCTTTTAACAGCGATATTATATCGGTAATATTCTTAATTATCTTGTTACTTTTTTTCTTGATTTCAACAAGGTACTTTTTAAACTTCATCTCATTCATAGACTGCTCCTCTAATAAATCGACATACCCCATTATTAAGGCCAAAGGAGTTCTTATTTCATGAGCTATGTTAATAAATAATGACGCCCTAAATTTTTTAAACTCTTGCTCCTTTTCCAAGTCTAAATAAATCTTTTCCTTTTCATACTTAAGACGCAAAAAATAACGTTGAAAAACTATTAAAATTAGCAATAATGCTCCTAGCCCTCCAATAACTAAAACTTTCCTTTTATTACCTTCTTCAAGCAAGGCCAAATCTTTTTCTTTTTCTGATAAATGTATGTTTGATTGCATAATCTCATTAAGATTAAAAACCAAAGTATCATTCTTTCTTTCATTATAGTTCAGGTACTTTTCTCTATAATGTTTGACGCTAACTAAATCATTCTTTTTTAAATAATAATCTACATAATAGCGATAGACTCTTGTTAATTTATCAACATCATCGTGTTTTCTAAATTCGCTTTCAGCCTTTTGTAAGTATTTAAACCCTTCAACTAAATTATTAGTATTAATATATGATTTTGCTAGCTCCAGATTCAATACATCTACATTAAACCTTTTAATAGAATCTAGTAATTTCCTTTCTTCTATAACTGTGTCATATTTTTTTATTTTATCAAAAAATATTTCTCCATATTTTATTGCCTTTGAGTAATTTTTCATGTCATAGCTATAAAATATAGATAGCTCATGAACTGGTAGGAGATCATAGAGGTAAACATTTTTTTCCTCTGCAACCTCAATTGCCTCCTTCAATAAACTTTCCATTTCTTTGTATTTTTTCTTCTTCCTGTAGAATATAGCGGCAATTTTGGAAAAACTCACATAATCAGACCATTTGTTATAATCTTTGTAATATTTGATTACTTTATCGAGTATTGAATCTCCTTTTTTGAAATTAGAAGACTTAATATAATACCATATCATTAATCTATATCTTCTCGCTTTCATATGAGGATCTTTTGTAAGAGCTACCTCTCTCTCCAACTTTAATAATACTTTAAATGCATTATCAGGCCTTTTATTAAATAAAATTTCATGCCTTAATGAGTCATACTCACTTTTTGTTAATGAAGAAACTTCTTCAACTCCTGTAAGATCATTCTTATTAAACCCACACCCCAAAAACGTCAAAATAATTAACGTAACAACAATTCTAAACCAATATACTTTTTCCATTACTTCCTTAAAGCCATCTACCCACTTTTTATAACTCTCTTTCGGAACAATATTTTAAGCTTTTTTCTTTTTTAAGCAAAAGTTCCTCTTGTATTCTATTTAACCATCTTTTAGCAACTCGCTCGGACTTATACCAAAACGTTCTTTAAATTTTACTGAAAAATAAGAAGCGCTTTTCATGCCAATTGAATAGCGGACATTATTTACATCGGCCTCCTCTTTATTTTTGATTTTTTTATAGGCCTCTTGCAACCTTATTTCCAAAACAAATTTAACTGGCGTTAATCCCGTTAGTTTTTTGGTAATTCTTTCTAACTGTCTTTGACTAAAATTCACCCTTTCTGCCAACTCTGCAACAGAAAAATCTTCACGATGAATGTTTTCTAAAATTAACTCTTGCAACTCTCTTAAATTTCTTTCTTCAAAAGTTTCAATTTCTTTTTCTACCTCATCTGAACTCTGCACCCACTCTTCTCTTTTCTGCTTATTTTCAATTAAACAGTTAATTCTTGCTATTAACTCTTTTTTACTAAATGGTTTTACAATGTAATCGTCTATACCTATATTAAACGCTTCTATTTTATTTTCTTCATAGCCTAATGCAGTTACCATTATAAAAGGAGCTCTTTTGTTTATTGATAAATTTTTCATATTCTTTCTGAACTCAATACCGTTCATTTTTGGCATCATAACATCAGATATAATAAGGTCATACTCTTTATTAGACAACTTTTCCAATCCTTCTTCTCCGTTAAAAGCAAAATCACATCGAAAAAATTTCGATAATATTTTCTCATAATAATCGATCATGTAAGGATTGTCTTCTACAATTAACAACTTACTCCCCTTATTAAATACACTTTCTGAAAGAGTTATAACTCCATTTTTTTCGTTTTTTATTTTCTTGGTAATAATTTCCCTCTCTTTATTCTCTTCTTGATTAATAACTGGAAACTCAACCTTAAAAATGGCTCCTTTACCCTCTTCACTTTCAACTGAAATATTTCCTTGCAGCGTATCAACAATATCCTTCACAATTGCTAAACCAATACCAAATCCTTCAGACTTACCTAATTTTTCTTCTTGATAAAACTTGCTAAAAATATGTTTTTGATTTTCTTTGCTTATCCCACTTCCCTCATCCTTTACATGAATATGAAAGAGATCACCTTCAAGAAATGCAGTAAATGTAATCGTAGAATTTTTCGGTGAAAATTTAATTGCATTACTAACTAAATTGGAGATTAAACTCTCAAGTTTGTTAAGGTTTGTTTTCAAAGAATAATTTGTAGGTAGCTCAACATTATAGTTAAGTTCAATACTCTTTATTTTAGCTACACTTTCAAAAGAAAAGAATAACTGTTGTAAGAAAGGTTCTATAATAACGTTTTCAAGTTTTACGTCCTCTTCTTTTTTATCCTCTTTTAACAATGATATAATATCTGAAATATTACTAATTATTTTATTACTTTTTCTCTTTATCTCAATAAGATATTTTTCCAATTCAGATTCATTGATACTCTGATCTTCTGATAAATCGATATACCCTAAAATTAAAGATAATGGCGTTCGAATTTCGTGTGCTATATTGATAAACAAGGAAGCTCTAAATTTCTTAAACTCTTGCTCTTTTTCTAGTGCTAAATGGATTCTTTCTTTTTCGTATTTAAGTTTTAAAAAGTACCTCTGAAAAATAATCACTAGCAACAAAAACGTTCCTAAAGAACCTATTATCAACATTCTTCTTTTATTTTCCTCTTTGACCACAAGCCCCTCACGTTCTTCCTTCATTAAATTGATATTATCTTCTGCAATTTTTTTATTACTAGTAATAAGAAAGTTGTTTAGTTCTGAATTATAATTCAAGTACTTTGTTTTAACATCCTTTACTTTTTCAAGCTCACCAGTTTTTAAATAATATTCTATAAAATTGGCATAAACTCTAATTATTTTTTTAACATCATTTTCCTCTACAAATTCCTTTTCAGCTAATTTCAAGTGTTTGTAAGCGTTTTCCAGGTCATTTACTTGAATATACGATTTTCCCATGGTTAAATTCAATACATCGATGGTATATCGTTTTATTGAATCGTATACTTTTTGGGTTTCTTTTGTCGAATGAAAATCTTCTAATTCATTAAAAAACAGTTTTCCATATTTTATACCTTCTTGATGTTTTCCTAAGTCATAACTATAAAATACTGACAATTCATGAAGAGGTAATAAGTCATATGGTTTTACATTTTCTCTTTCAGAAATTTCTATTGCCTCTTTTAAGACTATTTCCATTTCTGTATACTTTTTCCGACCTCTAAGAGATATACATCTTATTTTACTAAGTGTAACATATTCTGCCCATTTCTTATTCTCCTTATAATAATCTTGTATTTTGTCTAATAAGATATCCGCTTTTTCATAATCATTAACTTTCAAATAATATAGAACTAACAAATTTTGACGTTTGGCTAACTCATTAGGATTAATTACCCCATCCGTTTCTTTCAAAAGCTTATTAACCAACTCGGAGATTTTATTTGATTTCAAATTTACATTCAACATAACATTACGAAGTGAATCGTATTCCTTTTTTGTAAAAGGAATCACTTCAGCCTGATTTACTCTACTCTTCCTAAAACTGCAACTTGAATACATGAAAATTATTAAAAGGACTACTATCCTCAAAAAATACTTGGTCATTGTCATTTGATTATCAGCTTTTCACTTAAAAAACACTTTATTTTACACTAATCAACTTATTATGAGTTAATAAAAACTCAAGTAAGTATCATTTCCGATGTTAAAAAAATGGTTTCACTATAAAACAGCTTGATGTAAAATCTAAAAACCATTTCTATTAAACCGTTATTTTCTCTTCCTCAATAATTCACTAGGACTCATGCCAAAGCGCTCTTTAAATTTTACCGAAAAATAAGATGCACTTTTAAATCCTACAGAATATCTAATATTATTAACATCAATCTCTTCTTTATTCTTTATCTTTTTATAAGCTTCTTGTAATCTCACTTCAAGAATGAACTTCACAGGAGTTAAGCCCGTGAGGTTTTTAATTATTCTTTCCAATTGTCTTTGACTAAAATTTACTAATTGTGCCAAATGAGCAACAGTAAAATCTTCCTTATCTAAATTTGTAAGAATAACATTTTGAATGTTTTTCATCGTCTTCTCATCATAGGTTTCTATTTTTTCATCATTACGTTCTATATCCTTTATCCAAACTTCTCTTTGTTTTCTGTTTTCAATCAAACGATTTATTCTTACTATTAATTCATTTTTATTGAAAGGCTTAGCTATATAATCATCAATACCAAGATTATAGGCTTCCAACTTATTTTCTTCATAATCTAATGCAGTTACCATAATAAATGGTAAGTATTCGTATTCTGAGAGCTTCTTCATTTCTCTTCTCAACTCGATTCCGTCCATTTCAGGCATCATTACATCGGAGATAACCAAATCATACCTTACGTTTTTCAACTTCTCCAAAGCCTCTCTTCCATTAAAAACATAATCGCAATTGTATAGTTTTGACAATAACTTTTTATAATAATCAATCATATATGCATTGTCTTCAACTATCAAAAGCTTATTTTTCTTATTAAATAAATTATCTACAATTCTTTTTTTAGAATCGTTTTTCTGTTTTACTAAAGATTTCTTTGAAACCACAATTAATTCATTAGTTTCAAAACCATCAAGAGGGAATTCAACATTAAATACCGTTCCTTTATCCAACTTACTTTTTACACTAATTTTCCCATTAAGAACCTCCACAATATCCTTAACTATGGCTAAACCTATTCCAAAACCTTCGAATCCGCCATTGCTTTCTTCTTGATAAAATTTACTAAATATATGTTCTAAATCTTCATCTCTTATTCCCTTACCTTGATCTTCTACTTTTATGTGAAGACTATTATTTTTTACAAGTGTTATTAAACTTACTGTTGATCCTTTAGGTGAAAATTTTATTGCGTTTCCTACAAGATTATTTACTAGACTTTCTAGTTTCTTTAAATTTGTTAAAAGAGAGAAATCTTTTGGAAGTTTTGCCTTATAATTAAGCGAAATTTCTTTTATTTCTGCCATTGCTTCAAAAGAAAAAAACAATTGCTGCAAAACAGGTTCTATTAAAATGTTTTCTAACTCTATCTGTTCTTCCTTTTTATCTTCCTTCAGCAAGGAAATGATATCAGAAACATTGCTAATAACCTTATTACTTTTTTTTCTGATTTCTTTTAAATATTTTCTGAGTTCAACTTTGGAAATAGTTTTGTCTGCTGATAAATCGATATACCCTAAAATAAGTGATAATGGAGTTCTAATTTCATGTGCTATATTAATAAACAAGGATGCTCTGAATTTCTTAAACTCTTGTTCTTTAGCTAAGGCCAAATGAATGCTTTCATTTTCGTATTTAAGTTTTAAAAAAAACCTTTGAAAAATCACAATAAGTAATAGTAATGTTCCCAGTATGGCTATTATCAAAATTTTTATTTTATTTTCCTCTCCTTCTAACAACACCTTCTTTTCACTAGCAACTAATTTTAAATTTGTTTCTGAGATTTTCTGTCTAGTAGACAACAAAGAGTCATTATTACTTTGACTAAAGGCTAAATACTTGTTTTTATAATAATTAAGTTTATCTAAATCTTGTTTCTTTAAATAATAATCGATAAAATTACTATAAACCCTTGTCAACACTCCAACATTATGAAGTTCTTCAAAACTTTTCTCAGCATATTCTAAATAGGGATAAGCCTTATCCAATTTATTTAACTCTGTGTAAGACCTTCCTAAGGTTAAACTTAAAATATGAACATTTTCATCTTTAATAGAATCAAAAACTCTCCTTCTACTTTTAATGGTGTCATACATTTTGATTTTGTCAAAAAAAAGCTCTCCATATTTCACTGCTTCCTTGTGTTTACCTACATCATACGTATAAAAAACAGACAGCTCATGAATTGGTAATAAATCATAAGGATAAACCTGACTGTTTTCATTAGCAATGTCAATTGCTTCTTTTAAAACGGCTTCCATCTCTTCATTTCTTCCTCTTCCTCGATAATAAATACAAATCATCTTACTTAACATCATAAAGTCCGACCATTTGTCTTGTTCTTTATAGTACGTTTTTAGCTTTTCTATAATAGCATCTCCCTCTCTATAATCCGAAGAAATTATATAATACCAAAGCATTAATTTATAGCGCTTCAATAATTCATCGCGATCATCTAATTGCTTAGTTTCTTTTTCCAGCATGTAAAAAACCTCAAACCCCTTTTGAGGTTCTAGTCTATTAAAAATAATATTTCGTAAAGAATCATACCTGTTTTTTGTCAATGGTTGTATTTCAACTTTACTCGAGGTATTTTTTTCAAGTTTACACCCAAGAAAAGATATACACATTAACAAAATCACTATTTTATAAAGTGTTTGTATTTTTATTTGGTTAAAGCTAAACAATCACTAATAGTTTTAATTCATTTCTTTGTTGCAAAGTACAGACCTCACTAGCTCTGTATTCTTTCTTATATTATATTTAATCCTTTATTTTCTTTCCTTAATATTATTCCAATTCTTCTTTTAATAATTCGCTTGGATTTACACCAAACCGCTCTTTAAACTTTACAGAAAAATAGGAAGCACTTTTAAATCCAACGGAATACCGGACGTTATTCACGTCTTCTTCATCCTTATTTTTTATCTTTTTATAGGCTTCCTGTAATCTCACTTCTAAAATGAGTTTAACTGGAGTTAACCCAGTAAGCTTTTTAACTGTTCTTTCTAATTGTCTTTGACTTAAATTCACATGATCAGCTAAATCCGTAACAGTGAAATCATCGTAATGTATATTTTCTAAAATGATTCCTTTTATATGTTTAAGTTTCTTCTCTTTATAACTCTCAACCTCGTTCTCTTCTTCGCTTTCCTCATTATTCCATTCTTCTCTTTTCTGTTTGTTTTCTATTAAACAATTTACTCTTGCTAACAATTCATTTTTACTAAATGGTTTAACAACATAATCGTCAACACCAATATTGAAAGCATCTATCTTATTTTCCTCGTAATCTAAGGCCGTAACCATAATGAAAGGCGTATAATCATCTTTTAAAACCTCTCTCATTTCCTTCCTAAACTCTATCCCATTCATTTTTGGCATCATAAGATCAGAAATAACAAGGTTGTATTTATTGCTCTTCAACATATCAATTCCTTCAACACCATTGAATACAAAATCACATTGGTAGTTTTTTGAAAGTATTTTCTCATAATAATCCACCATATAGGGGTTATCCTCAACCACCAGTAATTTATTTTTTGATTTAAAAATATTTTTCAATGCGGGATCCACCTGTTTTATCTCTCTTTTTGATCTCTTAGAAACTCTTTTAACATCTAACATCTCAATATTTTTTTCAACAGGAAATGCTACCTTGAATGTAGCTCCTTCACCAAGCTTACTTTCTACAGATATTGTTCCTTTTAGCGTATCAACAATATCTTTAACAATGGCCAGTCCTATTCCAAATCCTTCAGATTTATCTGCTCTTTCTTCTTGATAGAATTTATTAAATATATTGTGTTGATTTTCTTCACTTATTCCACTTCCTTGATCCTTCACCTCTATATGAAGCAAGTGATCCTTTATTTTACTCCTAAAAAAAACAGTTGAATTTCGAGGCGAAAACTTAATTGCATTCCCTACTAAATTATTTATAAGGCTTTCAAGTTTATTAGGGTTTGTCATTAAACAATAATTTTCAGGTAGCAGTGCACTATAATCAAGTTCGATTTCCTTGATTTTTGCCATACCTTCAAAAGAAAAAAACAATTGCTGCAAACGAGGTTCAATAATCACTTTTTCTAATTTTACATCTTCCTCAACTTTGTCTTCCTTCAATAGAGATATAACTTCCGAAATATTATTAATTACTTTATTGCTCTTTTCTCTAATTTCTTTAAGATATTTTTTAAGCTTCTCTTTGGTTATACTTTTATCAACAGATAAATCTATATACCCAAGAATTAATGATAAAGGGGTTCTTATTTCATGAGCTATGTTAATAAATAAAGAGGCTCTAAACTGCTTAAAATCCTGTTCATTTTCTAAAGCTAATTCCACCCTTTCTTTTTCATATTTAAGCCTTAAGAAATACCTTTCATATAAAAATATTAGTAGTAATGCAGTTCCTAAAAATGCGATTACTAAAACTTTTCTATCACTTTCTACATCTTCTATCAAGTTGTTTTTTTCTTTCCTCATTAACTCTAGATTCGACTCAGAAATTCTTCTGTTAATTGTTATCAACGAATCATTTAGTTTATCGTTATATTTAAAATATTTCTCTTTATACTCCTTTATTTTTGCCGTATCTGACTTTTCAACATAGTAATCTATGTAATTACTATACACTCTCATTATTTTCTCAACATCTCCAATTTCAATGAATTTTTTTTCTAAGAATTTTAAGTTTTTTTCAGCTTTATCAAGCTGTTTTGTTTCTAAATATGACCTTGTTAAATTTAAAAGAAGAATGTTAAGGTTATGGCTTTTAATAGAATCATAAACATGTCTTTGTACTTTTATGGTGTCGTACTCCTGAAGTTTATCCAAGAAAATTTTACCATATTCTATTCCTTTCCATGGCTCTTGCATGTCATAACTATAGTAAACAGAAAGCTCATGAATAGGTAATAAATCGTAAGGAACCACTTTGTTTGCTTTTGATATTTCAATAGCCTCCTTCAAAACTTTTTCCATTTCTGGATACCTTCCCTGCCCCCTATAAGAAATTGCTCTTAGCTTGCTAATACAAACATATTGTTTCCAGTTACCGTATTTTTTATAATACTGACCAACAGTATCAAATCGTTCATTCGCTTTTCTATAATCGGAAAAAATCAAATAATAAATAGCAAGTAAGCGATTTCGTTTAGCCGTTTCATGTGTGTTTTTAGATAATTCAACTTCCTTTGTTAATCTTCGTATGGTTTCTGAAACCTGATCAGGATCTAATTTACTATATGCCAAATTATCACGAATAGAATCGAATTCACTTCTAGTCATTGTTGAAATTTCATATTCACCCGCCTCTTTTTTCGTTAAAGTGCAAGCGGTTAGTTTCAACACAACCAATACTATAATAATTTTTTTGAAATACTCGTTTCTAATCACCCGTTTAAAGTTCTGAATTCATTATCTATAACCACCATCAAAAAGTCTGAGAAGGGAAGAATATAAAAACCTCTTTATTAACGAGTAAAGAAACAAAAAAGCCTTCCAAACACTGTTTGTAAAAGCAGTTTTTATTCTATTAGTTTTTGCAAAAAAAACAATCAACTTATTTCTTGATTGTACTTTATCCGCATAACTAAATTGATTAGCTCTCGCAAATAACCAAGGTTATCAGGCTTTTGGGTAAAAAAATAGCCCACATCATCAACCTAGACTTGGCTGGATGGGGGCTTTAGCCGATATCATTTTTCAATGATAATTTTACCTATACAATATACTAATTTTATTTAACAATTACAAAACAGCAGCCAACCTACTTCCTTGATTTATAGCTTCTTTAGCATCTAACTCAGCTGCTACATGGGCTCCACCTATAACATGAACAGTAACTCCTTTTGACTTCAACGGTTCATACAATTCCTTAAATGGTACCTGTCCTGCACAAATAATTATATTATCAACAGCTAGCACCTTCGCTTCATCATTTTGCGAATAATGCAATCCTTGATCATCTATTTTGGTATATTGAACTTCCTTTATAAACTGTACATTTTTCTTCTTCAAGTTAGCTCTATGAATCCAACCAGTAGTTTTTCCTAAATTCCCTCCGAACTTACCTGTACTTCTTTTAAACATAAAAACCTCTCTTGGAGATGGATGAAACTTCGGACTCATATCTTCAATACCACTTCTCGATTTAAGTGTTTTATCAATACCCCATTCTTGCAACCAAGCATCAATATTAACGCTAGTACTTTCTCCTTCATGGGTTAAATACTCCGACACATCGAAACCAATTCCTCCTGCTCCAATAACGGCTACTCTTTTCCCTACTTTCTTTTTATGTTTAAGAACGTCTATATAGCTAAGAACTTTTTTATGATCTATCCCTTCTATTTTCGGCATTCTTGGAGAAATTCCCGTTGCCAAAATAATTTCATCAAAATCACCATTTGCCAAATCTTCAACCCCAACTTTCGTGTTCAACTTTAATTTCACCCCGTGTAATTCTATTTGCCTGTTAAAATATCGAATCGTTTCATAAAACTCTTCTTTACCAGGAATTTGCTTAGCTATGTTAAATTGACCACCAATTTCTGCTTCAGAATCAAACAATGTTACATCGTGACCTCTTTGGGCTGCAATCGTAGAGGCCGCCAAACCTGCTGGCCCCGCTCCTACAACGGCTATTCTCTTGCTATTCTCTGCTTTATAATAATTCAATTCCGTTTCATGACAAGCTCTGGGGTTGACTAAACAACTTGCAATCTTCTTTTGGAATACATGATCTAGACAAGCTTGGTTACAGGCAATACATGTATTTATTTCATCTTCTCGCTCTTCTTTGGCCTTATTTACCCATTCTGGGTCCGCCAAGAAAGGACGTGCCATGGAAATAATGTCTGCATGCCCTTCCGATAACACTTTTTCAGCTACGTCTGGCATATTAATTCTGTTAGAAGTTACCAATGGTATTGACAACTCTTTTTTCATTCTTTCTGTTACCCAAGTAAAGGCGGCTCTAGGAACAGAGGTTGCAATCGTAGGTATTCGTGATTCATGCCATCCAATACCTGTATTAATAATAGTAGCTCCTGCTTTTTCAATTTCTTTCCCCAAGTGAACTACTTCTTCCCACGAACTCCCATTATTCACCAAATCCAACATTGAAAGTCTATAAATGATGATAAAATCCTCTCCTACCGCTTCTCTTGTTTTTTTAACTAAAGCAATTGGAAGTTTTATTCTGTTTTTATATTCTCCCCCCCAATCATCAATTCTTTGATTTGTTCTTTTTACAATAAATTGATTAATTAAGTACCCTTCTGACCCCATAATCTCAACGCCATCGTAACCAGCTTCTTTTGCTAATTTTGCCGAGTTAACAAAATCTCTTATTGTTCTTTTAATTCCTGATTTTTGTAATTTAAAAGGTTTAAATGGATTTATAGGAGCTTTTATTGCTGATGGGGCAACACTTAAAGGATGGTAAGCATAACGTCCAGCATGAAGTATTTGCATACATATTTTCCCTCCTTCATCATGAACCGCTTTAGTTATCACTTTATGTTCTCTAGCATGCTTTTTAGTGCTCATTCTTGCAGAAAAAGGCCCTGTCCACCCTTGAATATTGGGTGAAATTCCACCAGTAACAATAAGCCCTACTCCTCCTCTTGCTCTTTCAGCATAATAGGCTGCTATTTTCTCAATGCCATTTTTTTCCTCTTCTAATCCTGTATGCATTGATCCCATTAGAATTCTATTTTTAATAGTAGTAAAGCCTAAATCTAATGGTTCGAAAATATGTTTGTATTTGGTCATAATCAGCTAAATTTTAAATTTACTATGCATGCATAGTAAATGCAAGATACTAATATTTTAACTATTAAAATAAAAAAGGAGCAATTTCATTTCGAAATGCTCCTTCATTTATTATTATATATAATAGATTTAAATAGTCGATTTAAAGATAGCCATGAATAGTTTTCGATAAAATTTATAGAAAATAAAGCCTACTATTATTCCCGCTATATAACCACAAGTTACATCCAGAGGATAATGAACCCCTAAATAAATCCTACTTAAACCAAAGACAAGAGGAAATATAAATATCCATTTAATGTACTTTATTCTGTTTTTAAAAAGGAGAAATACAAATACACTGAAAGCTGTTGATAATGACGCATGCCCCGACCAAAAACTAAATCCTCTTGGCTTATAAGTGAACTGTCTTAAATAACCTTGTAAACTTTCCGTATTACAAGGTCTTAATCGTTCAGTTGTATTTTTAATTAAGTTTGTAAACTGATCAGAAAACGCTACTAGCACCACAATAAACAAAAACGTAAATATTCCTTTTTTTAATCCGAATTCTTTAAAAACAAAAAAAAGTACTAAAAGAAATAATGGCGTCCAGGTAAATTGATTGGTAATAGTTAGCCAAAAACTATCAAACGACTCACTTCCCAAGCTATTTAAAAATATGAGAAGTTCTCTATCTAGCTGTAAAATTTTATCAATCAAACTACTTTCCTACTTTTAAAACTTCTACTTCAAATACTAAATCAGATTTTGGAGGTATTGGTCCCATTGCTCTGTCACCATATCCTAAATAATAAGGAATAAAAAATCTTGATTTATCTCCTTCTCTCATTGTTTTTACACCTTCTTTCCAACCAGCTATCAAACTCTGCTTATCTATAGTAAACACAAACGGTTTGTTTTCATCAATACTTGATGCTATTTTTCTACCATCAGTTAAATAAAGTGTATAATGAACGGTTGTCGGCAGTGCCGGATTTACCTTTTTCCCTTTACCTTTTTGAATAGATAAAACTTTCAATCCAGAATCTGTTGCGACGGCATTGTCAATTCCTTTTTCCTTTTGGAATCTTACCTTCGCTTCTTCTAATTTTTTTCTTCTTTCTTCTTCCTTTTGAGTAACATTTGTTAACTCAAACTGAAAAACTTCATCAGCCTTAAATTTTTTAGCCTCTTTACCTATTCGAATAATTTCTACACGATTTATAAAATCATCTTTTTGAATGGTATCAACTATATTTTGACCGATTTTAACTTGTCCAAAAACAGTGTGCTTTCCATCTAACCAAGGTGTTGCTTTGTGAGTAATAAAAAACTGACTTGAATTTGTACTTTTCCCAGAGTTAGCCATTGATAATATACCCGCTTTATCGTGCTTATATATTAATTCTCCTTTTTCATTTAAAGGAAATTCATCAGCAAATCTATACCCTGCATTACCTCTTCCTGTTCCAGTGATATCACCTCCCTGAATCATAAAATCACTAATTACCCTATGAAACTTGGTTCCATCAAAATAAGGCTTCCCCTTTAACGAATCAGTCATTTTTGGATTGTTTCCTTCTGCTAATGACACAAAGTTTGCAACAGTCATTGGCACTTCCTTCTCGTGTAATTTTATTAAAATATCACCTCGATTAGTCTGAATATCGGCATACAAACCGTTATCTAAATTAGGATACTTTGCTGTTTTACATGATGCAAAAACAATTGTTATAACGAATAATACTTTAAACAATTTCATTTTAATAGATTTAAACAAATAAGGTTAGTAAATTTACTAACCTTATTTTCTTGTTCTTTTATTTTTTATTTAAGCTCTTCTAAAAGCTCTACTTCAAAAACTAATGTTGAAAAAGGTTTTATTGGACCTCCTGCTCTTGGTGTAGCACCATAAGCTAATTCACTTGGAATGAAAAATTTGTATTTCGCTCCTGGCTTCATTAACTGAATACCTTCAGTCCACCCTTTGATTACTCTATTTAAGAAAAACTCTGATGGTGTTTTTCTTTCAACAGAACTATCAAATACAGTTCCATCAATTAAAGTTCCATGATAGTGAACTTTAACTTTAGAAGTTGCTTTTGGCTTTTCACCTTGTCCTTCTTTTAAAACAACATATTGTAATCCACTAGCTGTAGTTACAACACCATCTTTTGTTTTATTTTCTTCTAAGAACTTTTCATTTTCCTTTTTGAATTCTCCGAATTCTGCTTCTGCTTTCTTAATTTGCTCTTCTTGCAATTTCTTCATTCTTTCCTCGTTTTTCTTCTGGAAATACTTACGAAGAATAACAGGCACATCTTTTACCTCCAATAACATATTCGTAGAATCAATTCCATTTTTAAATCCTTGAATAAATAAATCTTCATTTACTTCTTCAAAGTTAGCTTTAATTTGATTCGCCATGTTTAATCCTACGGCATAACTAATGGTATCTATTTGATTATCTAAAGATTTTTTAGAGTTATATTGACCATTACTACAAGAAACTACTGAAATCCCTACAAGAGTAGCGATTAAAAATTTAGTCATTTTCATTATTGTTGATTTGTTTTATGTCTATTAACGTTACTGTACTTTTTATTGGTTGATTAATTCCTATTTTATTGCCATCACCTGAAACACCAAATGCTCTATAGGATGGAATGACAAATGTAATTGTTTCTCCCTTTTTCATCAATTTTATTCCATCTTGAAGTGCTGGAATAAAATCTTCCTTGTCTACTTTATAAGTTCTTTTCATTTTATCGTAGACAACAGAACCATTTATTTGCTTTACATCAAACTCTATTTCAACAACATCCTCTAACTTTGGTGAGATTGATTCCGTGCTATCTTTCTTTTCATAATAGTACCAATATCCACTGGCACTTTCCACATAATTATGTAAAGTATCTTTACGTATCCAAGACTCTAATCTACTTTTTTCGAGTCCATTTAATTTCTTATTCTTCTTAATTACTTCTTGATAAAAATTAGTAGTTCCATGTTTCTTAGGTTTTCTTGCTACTGGTTCAGCACAAGAAATTAAGAATAATACTGTAACTAAGAATAGTATTCTAACTTTCATAAGAGGTTAATAATTCATTTTTATAATTTGGTAATAGCGATTTAAACCTCGCAATAGTATCTTTCATGCTCAATTCACTCCTTCCTCCTGCAGCATTATCATGCCCACCTCCATTGAAGTAATTTCTAGCGAACTTATTCACAGAGAATTTTCCTTTCGACCTAAAAGAAATTTTAATAATTCCCTGCTCTTCATCTTCTATAAAGATAATACCGAAAACTATTCCTTTTAAGGATAACGCATAATTAACAACGCCTTCCGTATCGCCTTTTTCATGATTGTACTTATCCTTTTCTTCCTCTGACAAGGTAATAAAGGCTGTTTTGTATTCTGGTAGAATTTCTAAATTACTTAATGCTTGACCAAGTAATAACAATCTACTATATGTATTAGAGTCGTTTACACTACTATGGATCTTATCATTTTCAGCACCTTTATCGATTAGGTCTGCTATAATTCTATGTGTTTTACTAGTCGTAGATCGAAATCTAAAAGATCCAGTATCCGTCATTATTCCAGTATATAAACAGGTAGCTATATTCTTATCGATCATATCAACATCTCCCATCATCTCTATAAAATTATAAACCATTTGGCAAGTTGAAGACATGGTGGTATCTGAATACATATATTCAAAATCGTCAGGCTGCTGGTGATGATCAATCAAAGCAAAATCATGTTCATACTTTTCAAGCGTATTTTGCATATCCTGCCCTACTCTATGCAATGCATTGAAATCCAACAAAAAAGCAATGGTAGATTTTCTTAACGATTTAACACATTGATTATTTTGGCGATCAAATCGATACACTGTTTCAGATCCAGGAATCCAGTGTAAAAAATCTGGATATTCATTAGGCATTAACACCTGCGCTTTATGTCCTTTTTTATCCAAATAATGTTTCAATCCAAGAGTTGATCCTACAGCATCTCCATCAGGATTTTTATGTCCTATAATAACAATTTGTTGTGGCTTAGATAAAAACTCCTTTAATTCGTTAAATTGTTTCAAAATCATAAGTGGCGAAGATACAAATTATACTTCTATTAATCTTTGTATGATTTTGTTTTTGTTATTTAGTATAAAACGAACTACTATGAAGAATCTTAACTATATTATATCCATTGTAATTTGGCTTCTATTTAATCATGCAACACACGGTCAAAACTCAACATTTACCATTGCTTTTGGATCTTGTAATGATCAAAATAAATCGAACCCTTTTTGGACAGATATTATTGAGCAATCGCCAAATTTATGGATTTGGGGAGGTGATAATATTTATGCTGACACTTATAATATGGAAAAAATGAGTAGGATGTACCAGCAGCAAAAATCTCATTCACAATACTCTAAACTAATTAAAGAGATTCCTGCTTTAGGAATTTGGGACGATCATGATTATGGACTTAACGATGGAGGAAAAGAATATGCAAAAAAACGAGAGAGTCAACAACTTTTTCTTGATTTCTTGGATGTTCCAAAAGACTCTCCACGTAGAGAACATGAAGGTATTTATCATTCAGAAATTTTCAAAACTTCTGAAGGTAGTATTAAAATAATACTTCTAGACACAAGATACTTCAGAACAGCTTTAACAAAAGCAAAAGAAAGAAACAGACGCTACAAACCAAATAAGAACGAAGGAACTATCTTAGGGTCTGAGCAATGGAAATGGTTAGAAAATGTGCTTAATAGCTCTATAACTGATTTTACTTTAATTGTTAGCAGTATTCAAATACTTTCATCAGAACATGGTTTTGAGAAATGGGCTAACTTTCCAAATGAAGTAGAAAAACTTTTTAAGCTAATACAAAAATCAAAAAGTAAGAACATCCTATTTTTATCTGGTGATAGGCATATCTCCGAATTTTCTACTTTACAATTAGATTCATTAAACTACCCTCTTATTGATTTTACTTCGAGTGGACTAACGCATTCGTATAATTCTTATACATATGAACCTAATAAATACAGGAAAGGAAATGTAGTAAGTACTTTAAGTTATGGTCTTATAGAATTCGATATTAAGAAACGTAAAGTTACCTTTAAAATGATGGGAAAAGACAAGACCGTATTACAGGAGTTTACACAATTTTATCCTTAACTTGTGAATAACATTAAAAAACGTATTTTTGCGGCGACTAAAAAATTTTAGAAGACATTTTAAAGATGGCAACAAATAGAACATTTACAATGATTAAACCAGATGCAGTTGAAAACGGACATACTGGTGCTATTTTAGAAAAAATTAACGCTGCAGGTTTTAGAATTGTAGCAATGAAGAAAACTCAAATGACTAAGCGTGATGCTGAAACTTTTTACGCTATTCATAGTGAGCGTCCATTTTTTGGTGAATTAGTTGAGTTCATGACTCGTGGACCAATTATCGCTGCGATTTTAGAAAAAGATAACGCTGTTGAAGATTTCAGAACTTTAATTGGAGCTACTAATCCAGCTGAAGCTGCTGAAGGAACTATTCGTAAGCTATATGCTACTTCAATTGGTGAAAATGCAGTTCATGGATCTGATTCTGATGAAAATGCTGCTATCGAAGGAGCTTTCCACTTTGCAGGAAGAGAGATGTTTTAATTTCTAGGCAATAGCCTTTTAAAACATTCATTGAATACATAAAAAACTCGTTATTTTCATAACGAGTTTTTTTATACTAACATTAATCTTTTGACAATTTCTTCACCCATTTCTTCATTGAGCATTTTTACTATTTTTTCTTTTCCATAGTTGAGCTCTTCTCTCAAAACCGAAGATTTCAACCTTACAAATAGAGTTCCATTTTGCAATTTCACTTCATCAGTATAAGAGGCCACACCTGCTCCCATCAATTTATTCCAGGCTTCTTCAATATGAATTTTCTGAAACCCATTTTTTAAATTACTTTTTTCTATAAATAGATTCATCAATTCTTTCATAGAAAAACTATCATTCTCTCTTTTCGACATTTTGTTTTTTATAATGTAAAAATTTGATACTCTTGATTGCTCTTTTCAATAACCATTTTAGTTCTATCGGCATGAGTATCGGTTATAAATATTTGCCCAAACTCCTCTTGATTTACTAAATCAATAATTTGTGCTACCCTATTTTCATCTAATTTATCAAAAATATCGTCCAATAATAATATTGGCGTAATATTTACTTGTTGCTTTATAAATTCAAACTGAGCAAGCTTTAAAGCTATCAAAAACGATTTCTGTTGTCCTTGTGAACCAAATTTCTTAATTGGATATTCTCCTATTTCAAAACTTAAGTCGTCTTTATGCACCCCAACCGTAGTATACTGTATTATTTTATCTTTTTCAAGACTTTTTGCCAATAAAGTTTCAAAGTCGTTTTCAAACAATTGACTTTTATACTTTAAATTTACTTTCTCTTCATTTCCAGAAATAACCTCATGTTTTTTGTTAAAGATAGGTACAAATTGTTCTAAAAACGCCTTTCTTTTTTCATGTATTACTGTTCCGTACTGAATTAACTGTTCGTCATAGACCTTTAAATTTAGCGCATCGAACGTTCTATTAGCCGCAAAAAATTTTAATAGAGCATTTCGCTGTTGAACTACCTTTCCATAAGCCAGCAAGCTTTGAAGGTATTTTTTATCTTGCTGAGAAATTACTCCATCAATAAATTTCCTTCTGGTATCACTTCCCTCAACAATTAAATCTCTATCTGCGGGAGATATAATAACTAAAGGTAATTGACCAATATGGTCTGAAAATTTTTCATAGGTTTTATCGTTCCTCTTTAAAACTTTTTTCTGCCCTTTTTTCAAAGAACAAACAATTTTCTCATTTCTCTCATTCAAAAGGTAATTACCTTCGATCATAAAAAAATCCTCACCATGCTTTATATTCTGAACGGCTACTGAATTGAAATAACTCTTTGCAAATGACAAATAATAAATGGCATCCAGTACATTAGTTTTTCCTACTCCATTATTTCCTACAAAGCAATTAATTTTCTTTTGAAAGTCGAAAGTCTGAGAAGCGATATTTTTATAATTTACCAATGAAATCTTTTGCAAATACATCTAAAAAATGAATTTCTTTTAAGGTAGCGCAAAATATTGAAAATTTACGGAAAATCGGTTTTTAAAATCCAATTAAAAAAACTATTTTTGTCCGCACTAATTTTAAAGCGATATGGCTACATATAAGAAAAGAGGGTATAAACCGAAGAAAGAAAAGGTTGTTAAAGAAGTTGAAGAAACATTTGATGAAACACAAAGTACAACAGCTGAAGTGTTTAATAATTTGGACGAAGCTGCTAACAAATCTGAACAATGGATTGAGAAGAACAACAAACCATTATTTTATGGTTTAGTTGCAATTGCTGTTGTTATTCTTGGATACCTTGCTTATACAAAGTATGTAGCAGAACCTACTGAAAGACAAGCTTCAAATGAATTAGCTTACCCTAGAAACTTTTTTGATCAGGCTGGAACTTCTGCTGGAGTAGTTGCTGACTCATTATACAATTTAGGATTAGAAGGTGGAGATGGAAAATATGGATTTGTTGATATCGCTGATTCTTTTAGTGGTACCAAAGCTGGAAACTTAGCAAACTATTATGCTGGTATTTCTTACTTAAAAATGAAAAAGTATTCTGAAGCGATTGAGTATTTAAGTAACTTTGAGTCTGACGATGAAATTTTAGGTCCTACTGCTTTAGGTGCTATTGGTGATGCTTTTGCTGATATTAATCAACCAAAAGAAGCTTTAGAGTACTATGAAAAAGCAGCTAATAAAAAAGATAACCAATTTACTACTCCTTTATTCTTATTCAAAGCTGGACAAGTAGCTATGGAATTAAAAGAATACAGTAAAGCTGAGAGTTTCTTTAGTAAAATTAAAGAAAAGTACTCAACTACTGATCAAGGAAGAGATATTGAAAAATATATCAACGGTGCAAAATATGCACAATAATCGATGATTTGATTACAATATAAACATGGCAACAACAAATTTATCTTATTACGATAAAGCAACAATCCCAAATGCGAAACCTTTTCGATTTGGGATTGTTGTTTCAGAATGGAATCCTGAAATTACAAAAAACCTTCATCAAGGAGCAATTGACACCTTATTGGATTGTGGTGTTACAAACGATAACATAATATCGTGGGATGTTCCTGGAAGTTTTGAATTGGTATATGGATGTAAAAAAATGATTCAAACACAAAAAGTAGATGCAATCATTGCTATTGGAAATGTTATTCAAGGTGAAACTAAACATTTCGATTTTGTTTGTGATGGTGTTACTCAAGGAATTGTGGATTTGAACATAAAATATGATGTTCCTGTTATTTTCTGTGTGTTAACAGATAACACAAAACAACAATCAATTGACAGGTCTGGCGGAAAACTAGGCAACAAAGGTATTGAATGTGCTGTAGCCGCTATAAAAATGGCTGCTTTAAAAAACAAAGAGGTTAAATCGAATAGTTTAGGATTTTAAAATCTCTTATATTGAATTTTAAAAAGAGTCTATAGAAAATCTGTAGGCTCTTTTTTATGTAGGTCTTTCATTTTCATACAACTAATTTTTCAATAATATTTGAAGACCTATTTTTATTTCTGTAACTTTGATTTTTACTCATTATGGTGCAATTTTTGTTGTAATTGACCTAAAAAACAACAATTTTATGGGATTTATTAAAAGAGAAAATAAGAAGTTTGATTACCAACCTCGCTATTATAAAGGAGAAGGAAACCCTTATGAGTTTAAACATAAGTTTGATGAATACAGAACTACCGTTGGAAAACGAAAAAGTTTAAAAGGAAAATTTAATGCTGCTATTGACGAATTTAAATCTTCGGAACATGGAGGTTTTAACAAAACTATTGTCATTATCATAGCTATATTAGTCCTTATTTTCCTATATATTATAGATTTCGATCTTTCTATTTTTATACCCAAGAATAATTAATTAATGTCTGATATTATACAGTTATTACCCGACCATGTGGCAAATCAAATAGCCGCAGGAGAAGTTGTGCAGCGTCCTGCATCTGTGGTAAAAGAATTACTTGAAAATGCAATTGATGCTGGAGCAACCTCTATAAAATTACTGTTAAAAGATGCTGGTAAAACATTAATACAGGTTATTGATGATGGAAAAGGAATGAGTACTACCGATGCTCGTCTTTGTTTTGAACGTCATGCCACATCGAAAATAAGAAAAGCTGAAGATTTATTTAATATTCATACGAAAGGGTTCCGTGGAGAAGCCTTAGCATCTATTGCTGCGATTGCTCATGTTGAATTGAAAACTAAGCAAGAAGATGAAGAACTTGGTACACAAATAAAAATTGAAGGAAGTAAGGTTTCTTCTCAAGAAGTAGTCTCTACTTCTAAAGGAACCAGTATTGCCGTAAAAAATTTATTTTTTAACATTCCAGCAAGGAGAAACTTCCTGAAGTCAGATTCAATAGAAACACGACATGTTGTGGATGAATTTCAACGTGTTGCCCTAACGCATCCTGATATTTCGTTTTTATTGCATCATAATAATAATGAAGTATATAATTTAAGAAAAAGCAATTTACGCCAACGTATTGTTTCTATTTTTGGAAGTAAAATGAACGAGCGATTGGTTCCAATTAATGAACAAACAGACATTATAACTGTTGCTGGATTTGTGGTTAAACCAGAGTTCGCTAAGAAAAAACGAGGTGAACAGTTCTTTTTTGTAAATAATCGTTTCATAAAAAGTTCTTATCTCAATCATGCTGTAGTGAATGCCTTTGAAGGATTATTAGATCACTCATCACATCCTTCGTACTTCTTGTATTTAGAAGTACCTCCAAATACAATCGATATTAATATTCACCCTACTAAAACTGAAATTAAATTCGATAATGAAAAAGCTCTATATGCAATTTTAAGAGCTACGGTAAAACATAGCTTAGGGCAATATAATGTTGCACCTGTATTGGACTTTGAAAGAGATGCAAATTTAGACACTCCTTATAATTATAGCAAAAAGGATACTCCTTCGGTTCCTCCTATTACTGTGGATCCTAATTTTAATCCTTTTAAATCAGAAAATAACTTTCAATCAACACCAAATACAACTACTAGTTCATCTTCTGGTAGTTCCAACTCTTCGAACTATTCGTCGGGTAACAACTATCAAACAAATTATAAAAAAGATGCTGGTAGCTGGGAAGCCTTATACACCGACTCTAGTTTTGAATCTGATTCAAATACTGACTCCGATTCAGATTTAGACATTAATTCAGATATTTCTCCAGTTTCGAATTTTACCTCTTTTGAATCTACTCATCAAGAACAATTATTTGAATCTGCTCAAGAAACTGAAACGGGTAAAACCTTTCAAATTCAAAAGAAATATTTACTAAGCTCTATTAAATCAGGTGTTGTATTAATACATCAATCATTAGCTCACCAAAGAGTTTTATACGAAGAATTTTTGGAAAACATAACCGTAAAAGAAGCAAGTAGTCAACAACTATTGTTCCCTGTTACAATTTCATTTTCTTCAAGTGATATAGAAATGATTTATAGTATTAAATCGGATTTAGAAAGTGCTGGTTTTATGTTTGATGAGTTTACAAAAGAAAGTGTTGTTATTGGAGGTATACCAACTTCCATAACCGAAAGTCAAATTACCTTAATCCTTGAACAACTGTTAGATGATATTAAATTAGAAGTTCCAGATGCAAGCTTTAGTCATTTTGATGTGATGGCAAAATCTTTTGCGAAATCACTAGCCATTAAAACAGGAACAATATTGTCATTAAAAGAACAAGAAAACCTAGTTAATAACCTTTTTTCATGTAAGGAGCCATCAACCTCTCCTTTTGGAAAGCCAACTTTTAAAACACTTTCATTACAAGAAATTGATAGTATTTTTAACAAATAAATAATTTTAATGATCAAAAAGATTAAGTAATTTTAACTCAATCATTTGATCAACTCAAAAAAATAAAGAATGGGTAGACTTACAGGAGCCATAAAACATTTAATTATTATTAACGCAATCATGTTTTTTGCTCCGTTATTACTTAAAATGGACCTAACAAACTTGTTCGCTCTTCATTTACCTGAAAATGATCATTTTGGAGTTTGGCAGTATCTTACGCATATGTTTATGCACGGTAGCTTCGGGCATATTTTATTTAATATGTACGGGCTTTGGGCGTTTGGTAGTCCGCTAGAACAAATGTGGGGTAAAAACAAGTTTCTATTCTTTTATTTTTCAGCTGGAATAGGTGCTGGTTTAATATATACCTTAGTAAATTATTATCAGTTTAATGACATCTACGAACAACTCCTAAATTTAGGGGTTAGTACTACAGAAATTCAAAATATTTTAGATTATGGACGTTATGATGATGAAGCTATAGCCATATCTAACAAAACCATGAGAGAGTTCTGGTCTCTTTATCACACTCCAGCTGTTGGTGCTTCTGGAGCTATTTATGGTGTTTTAGTTGCCTTCGGACTTGCCTTCCCAAATGCTAAGCTTGCCTTGATATTTTTCCCCGTACCGATTGCGGCAAAATATTTCATTCCTGGGATTATTTTAATAGATTTATTCTTTGGGTTTACAAGTTATTCTATTGGTAACATTGCTCACTTTGCACATATTGGAGGTGCTTTAATTGGTTTTATTATCGCTTGGTACTGGAAAAAAAATCAGTTTAAATTCTAAATCCACCCCCTTCTAATGGATATTCTCGAAAATATAAAACATAGATTTAAGTATGCAGGTATTGTTGAAAAACTAATTTATATCAACCTAGCGTTGTTTTTAATGGTTTTTATTGTAAACACCTTTGGTTTTTTATTGCAAACTAAAAGTAATTTCTTAATTGACTGGCTTTCATTGCCCGCCAGTTTCGACGACTTTTTATACAAACCATGGACATTAGTTACTTATGGTTTTTTACATGCTGGTTTTTTGCATATTTTATTCAACCTTGTTGCCTTGTTCTTTATTGGTAATTTGTTTAAACAGTATTTTACTTCAAAACAACTACTCGATTTCTATATCTATGGAACAATATTCGGCGGTATTATTTTTATGATCAGCTATAATTTTTTTCCAGCTCTTCAAAATGATACGGATAGAAGTATTTTACTCGGTGCTTCAGCAGGTATATCAGCTATATTTATTGGAATCGCCACTTATATGCCCAATTATCATATTAAAATTCCACTTATTGGCTTTGTAAAATTATGGATTCTTGCTGCCATTTGGATTGCTATTGATAGCATACAAATTCCTGTGAGTAATGCGGGAGGCAGGCTTGCGCACCTAGGTGGTGCTTTGTTTGGTTTTATGTATGTAAGCTATGCCAGCAATAAAGAAATCACTATCTTTAATTCCTTAACAGAAATGTTTAAAAAGAAAGAAAAAAAAGCACCTTTAAAAACAGTTTATAATTCTGGCAAAAAAAATACTTACACTAAAAAATCAAATAAATCTACCACGCAACAAGAAGTGGATGCTATACTTGATAAAATAAGTAAATCAGGATATGAGACTTTGTCAAAAGAGGAGAAAGATTTCTTGTTTAAACAAGGAAAAAATTAGCTAAAATTTCATTTTATTTGATAAAAAGGAGTTTTTAAGATTCAATTAAAACAAATTATTAGTGTGAAAAAACGATCAATTTTTAATACGCTCTTATTTTTTATAAATTCAATACTTGCTACTGGATTATTATTGTCTTTTTTTCTCCCTTATATTTCTCCTAATAGCTTACCTTCTTTAACTGTTTTCAGCCTTTTTGTTCCTTTTCTTGTATTGATCAATCTTGGTTTTCTTATTTATTGGATAGTTAAATTACACAAAAACGTATTACTCTCAACCTTCGTTCTAGTATTAGGATGGTTCTTGGCTCCTCCTTTGATCAAATTTTCCAACAAAGAAGTAGTTCTTACTAATGACCTAAAAGTAATGAGCTACAATGTTCGAATGTTCAATTATTACAAATGGAATGATGATGTTACTACGGAGCAAAAAATATATGATTTTGTAAATAACGAATCTCCTGATGTTATTGCTTTTCAAGAGTTTTATCAATCTGATATGATTGATATTAAGCTTCCTTATAAGTTCATTAAAACAAAATCAGCAAAAGATAAGTTTGGGCTTGCTATTTACTCTAAATACCCAATTGTTAATTCTGGATCTTTAAATTTTGAAAATAGTGCTAATAACACCATTTTTGTGGATATTGTTAGAAACCATGATACCATTAGAGTTTATAATGTACATCTTGAATCCTTGAAAATAAACCCAAATAAAGAAAATTTTGGAGAAAAAGATTCCGAAAGATTATTTAAACGATTAGCAAACGGTTTTAAAAAACAAGCGGATCAAACTGAACGTATTATTCAACATGAATACAGTTGGAAGGGCAAAAAAATAATTTGTGGCGACTTCAATAATTCGGCGTATTCTTGGGTCTATAAAAAGCTAGCCGATAACAAAAAAGATGCTTTTATTGAACGAGGAATAGGTTTAGGGAAAACTTTTAGATATGTTTATCCAATGCGTATTGATTTTATTCTGACCAACGAAGATGCTAATATCAATCAATTTAAAACATACAACAAGGTAAAACTATCTGACCACTTCCCTATAATGAGCCGACTAAATTGGTAATTTCACGGGTTCTATTTTAGATATTAAATTCTTCTTACAAGCCCATCTCAATATTCCCTTTTGTTATAAATAAAAACTGTATTTTTACCGAAGACCAAATTTTTATTTATGAATCATTTTGATGTTGCTGTAATTGGTAGCGGTCCTTCGGGAGCTTCTACAGCATTTCACTTAGCCCAAAAAGGGATTTCAACAGTAATTATAGAAAAGGAAACACTACCACGATATAAAACATGTGGAGGAGGCTTTGTGTTTAGAGGACGTAAAGATTTACCTTTTGATATTACCGATGTAGTTGAAAAAGAGTTTAGAACAGTAGACATCTATTTAGGAGAAAAACTTCATTTTAAAACGGAAAGAGAAGATCCTACGATATCAATGATCATGCGCGATTCTTTTGATAATTTAATTACGGAAAAAGCCAAAGAATTTGGAGCCACTTTACTAGAAAATCATAAACTTACTGGTTTAACTTTTGAAAACGATACGATCACCTTGGAAACATCACAAGGTACATTTACTGCCAATTATGTGATAGCTGCTGATGGCGCTTTAAGTCAGACTGCTAAATTAGCTGGTTGGAAAGAAGATACACGAAAACTAATTCCTGCTTTAGAATATGAAATAGAAGTATCGGATGAAGATTTTGAGCGTTTATCTAAGGAAGTACGTTTTGATATTGATGCTATTCCTTATGGTTATGCTTGGAGTTTTCCTAAGAAAAAACATTTATCAATTGGTGTTGCCTCGGCTAGAAGAACAAAAATAAATTTAAAAAAGTTCTATAAAGATTACTTGACTACCCTAGGTATTACCAACATAGTAAGTGAATCTCAGCATGGTTTTCAAATCCCTGTTGCACCAAGAACTGATGGCTTTGTAAAAAACAATGTGTTTTTAATTGGAGATGCTGCAGGTTTTGCAGATCCAATTACGGCTGAAGGAATTTCAAATGCAATTTATAGTGGTAAACTAGCCGCTGAAGCAATCATTGAAAGTAATGGTGAAAAACATCTTGCTGAAAAATTATACATTGAGAAATTAGAAAGTAAACTTCTCCCAGAAATACAAACAGGATTATGGCTTTCTAAGTGGTTTTACGAGCAAAAAACGATTCGTAACCTTCTGTTAAAAAAATATGGGCAACGCTTTAGTGAAGCCATGGCAGATGTTTTCCACGGAAAAAGAAGCTATCCAACAGATATCAAAAAAACAATTAAACATAAAATTAAGGAGCTTGTATTTTAAGCGCAATTAACTACTTATGTAAAAAAATACGAAAACCATAATTGAATATGTTTATCTACATAGACAATTATGGTTTTAACCTTATCTCTAATTTCTTTACTATGCTACTATCCAGACATTTCTTCATTCTTTTTACTATTTTCTTATCAATATCAAGCTTTGCTCAGAAAAAAGATTCATTTACTAAAAAAGGAGACTTTTCCATTGGAGAAATCATTGAATTGCCTTCCAACATATTGAATGAAAAGAGAACATTGAATATTTACCTTCCGCATAACTATGATAAAAATAAATCCAAGACATATCCTGTTATATATTTACTAGATGGTTCTGCTGATGAAGATTTTATTCACGTAGCTGGAGCTGTTCAATTTTTATCCTTTTCATGGATAAACATTCTTCCAGAAACCATTGTTGTTGGAATAGGAAATGTTGATAGAAAAAGAGATTTCACTTATCCTTCTGGAAATGAAATAGATCAAAGAGAATTACCTACTCAAGGGCACTCTGGAAAGTTTATACAATTTATTGAAAAGGAGTTACAGCCATTTATCAATCAACGATATAGAACTGCTAGTGTAAAAACTCTTATTGGACAATCTTTAGGAGGGCTTTTAGCTACTGAAATTCTTTTTAAACACTCTCACTTATTCGATAATTACCTTATTGTAAGTCCAAGCTTATGGTGGGATGATGAAAAGCTTCAAAAATCGACACCTATATCTCACAAAAGCCATAAAAATGTTTATATAGCAGTGGGTACTGAAGGAAAGGTTATGGAGAGAGTAGCAAAAGATTTATATAAACACTTAAAATCTGATGCTAGAGATAATGTAACATTACATTTCGAATTTCTAAAGAATAAAACACATGGTGACACCCTGCATCAAGCAGTATACAATGCCTTAGAGTTAATTTTTGGTTCTGAAAAGAAGAAGTAATATTAATTATGAATAAAGAGCATTTAGTTGATTCAGAATATCTTTTGCAAAAATTTCCAGGCAAAGGAGGTTGGACATATGCTGAAATTCCAGAAATTCCACAAGATAAAAGCAATCCTTTTGGTTGGGTAAAAGTTAAAGGAAGTATCGATAGCTTTGCTCTTAAACAATACAAATTAATGCCTATGGGGAATGGGAAGTTATTCCTTCCAGTAAAAGCTACCATTCGCAAAACAATAAAAAAAGAAGCTGGTGATTACGTGCATATAATTTTAGATATTGACACCTCTTCTCTTATTATTCCTGAGGAAATACTTGCCTGCTTTGGTAACGAACCTAAGCAAACACTAACTAATTTTTTAGCTTTTTCAGAAGGACAACAAAAAGCATATCTGGACTGGATCTATGAGGCAAAAACGGACGAAACGAAGGCTAAACGAATACTCGAAATGATGAATAAGCTCTTTCACAATCTTAAAAAAGAAGACCTCTTATAAATTCCTCACAGCTCCCTTAATTAAAGGAATTAACTTCTTTATTCAGTTATCTAGCTTTTACACAAGACTAAACAAACAACTGTAAATCAGTACCATAATTTTAATTTCTGTTTTTTTTTCACTACATTGAAATACCAAAAGCGAAAACTACCCTAATTCAAACTTTAAAATTAACCCCCAATTATGGACACACCAGAAACAAAAATGGTTAAAGGTTACGAACATGTAAATTACGAACCTTTACGTTATGAAGAAAATGAAATGCTGGAGAGAAGCCGCGATTATTTTAATTGGCTTAATAAAAGAAGATCAGTAAGGGAATTTTCTGACACCCCCGTTCCTAAAGAAATTATTGAAAACATTATTTTATCGGCCTCAACAGCTCCGTCTGGAGCTCACAAACAGCCTTGGACGTTTTGTGCTATTTCCAATGCTAATCTGAAATCAAAATTAAGAAAAGCAGCCGAAGTTGAGGAAAAACTTGGATACGAGGTTAGAATGAGTGATCGTTGGAAAGAGGATTTAGCTCATTTAGGAACTGATATGCACAAGCCATTTATTGAAAATGCGCCTTGGCTTATCATAGCTTTTAAGAGAGTTTACGAAATTGATGACGATGGAAGTAGACATAATAACTATTATGTAAACGAATCTGTTGGTATTGCTTGTGGAATGATGATTTCTGCAATTCATAATGCTGGTTTGGTTACACTTACCCACACTCCGAGTCCTATGAACTTTTTGGCGAAACTTTTAGAAAGACCTGCCAATGAAAGAGCTTTTATATTGTTTCCTGTTGGATATGCAAAAGACAATGTTTATGTACCAAAATTAGATAGGAAATCAATCGATGAAATTTGTCATTTCTATGAATAAAAAAAATGAAGTCATATGTATTTTCATATGACTTCATTCAGTAGTATAGTTTTTATATTTTAGACGAAAAGGCTTTGTACAAGACGTCTATGTAATGAGATTAATATCAATAGAGCCCTCATCACTTACCTCAAATTTCTTAAAAACAATGGCTGAATTTGAAACAAAAGGCATAAGTGAGTTGAATTCAGGAATTAGTACAGCTATATGGAGTATGAAGGTATTTATAGTGTACTTTTAATTTCGATTTACTATACAACTCTATTTGGATGTTTCTTTAAACAGTGGCTTTTTGCCTTTTCGCTGCTTTAAACTTCTTTTTTAAGAAAAGGATCAAATCTCTGGCTTTTGTATTTTCTTTAACCTCATCTTTCAAGAAAAACTTAGCTATTTCCAATTGGTCGTCATTAGGATTTTTGGCTACATGCTTACAAAACACATTTAATTGTGTTTCGTGTACAAAGTTCCATGTTATAGATATACTATCCGTTTCACAGGTAACATCGTGAAACCACCCTGAGGGGAAAAAAATAATTTCACCAGGTGATAAAGTATCTTCATAATCGTGTGTAATATTTGCATAGTCTGGAAACTTATCATGATCAGGATTCACAACATCTACAAATTCTTTACCTGTCATTACGCTTGCTTCTTTCTTCGGGTCAAATAAATAGATTTTCTTTTCTCCATAAAACTGACATAATACTGCATTGCTTGCAAAAGGATCTTTATGGAGCCTTGTTCTTGAACCTTTCCCTGAAATAAAAAGCCCTTTGTATGGATAATGGAATTCATTAATAACACGCTCTTCTGCATTAACGTTACTTGGTATTACTAAAGATGTATTCGGAATAAAATAAGGATGACTCCAAGCATCTTTTAAAGCTTCAAAAACTTTATCGGACCAATAATACTCCACTTCTTTAAGCTGAGTATACCATCTCATATACTGATCAGACAAACCGTCTTCTTCTTTTCTATCAAAGTTATTATCAATATATTGTTTTAGGGTTTGTATGTTTTGCAAATTAAATAGATCATCATATACCTGCACTTTTTCTTCTCCAAAGGCCTCTTTAAAATGCTCTGGAGTAAATTTGCTCATATCCCAGTTTTTCATTCCATCTGTTACTATCACTGGTTTATTGGCTACAATATGCTCTTCTATAAACTGTTCTACTGTTATATTACTAACTCTAGGTACTTTCATTTGGTTGTTTTTTAATATTAATGTAAGGTTTGATTAAGAACTTCGTTTAAACTTTTTGTGTTTAAATGAGTTCTAAGAAATAGTTTCTTCGATATTTTTAATACTTTCAGAAATTTTCTCAATATGTTCAAGGTCTAAAAGTTCGGTGTGTATTGACGGAATTAGGTGAATAACAACCTCCTTTTCGGTGTAATTATTCCAATCGTAATCATATTGCTCGTATTCTGTATTTGGTACAATTTCTCCCTCTTCTCCTTCAACTTCAGATTCCATATACATGGCTTTGAATAAGATAATCTTTGTATCTAATTTCACTTCATTTTTAATTTGATATGGATATATCTCATTTTCAAATGAAACTTCAAAGAAACCTCTTATTCCCTCTTCTGGAATTGGAACATCAAACTTTTTTGCTAGTTCACAAACTATGTCCAATTGTTCATCTTTGGTTTTTCCTTTAAGTTTTAGTTTTGAGTAATCAAAATCTTCTCCAACGAACTCTTCGATTTCATCCATAACAAACTCTTCAAACAACTCATCCTTGTTTTCAACTTTATTTGTATGGGTATCTAAAAGTGTACTATCGAACATTAACAATTCCTCTACTTCAAATCCTTTTGCCTTTAACTGTAATGCCATTTCATAGGCAACTACTCCACCAAAAGAGTACCCTCCTATTCGATATGGTCCGTAAGGATCTGCTTTTTGAAGTTCTACAATAAAGCTCGAAGCCATTTCTTCAATAGATTCTGACACTGGTAGTTTTCCATTGATACCAGGGCATTGGAAGGCATAAACAGGCTGATCTTCTCCTAAAGCTCTTGCTAAATCGACATAACAATTGTAAAGCCCTCCTCCAGGTGGCGCTAAGAATATCGGTTTTTGACTTCCTTTATCTTGTAATGCTACCATTAAGTTTGTATCGAAAACTTGATCTTTTGACTCCATGTTTCGAACGAATTCAGAAATTGTTGGATACTCAAATACATTAACAATATTTGTCTCAGTTTCAAATTGCTCATTAATTTGAGCAACTAATTTTATTACCATTAAACTATGACCTCCTAATTCAAAGAAATCATCATTAACGCCAATTTTTTCGATGCCCAATAAATCTTGCCAAATAGTCACAAGTTTCTCCTCTTTTTCATTTCGAGGAGCAACATATTCTACCGTTGAGAAATCATCACTATCAGGATTTACCAATGCCTTTCTATCTAATTTCCCATTAGCGGTTAATGGCATCTCCTCTAACTCTACCCAAATTGAAGGAACCATATAATCTGGTAAGCTGACTCTTATTTTTTGCTGTATTTCTTGTTTGTTGAACTTTCCATCAATAACAACATATCCAACTAAGCGCTTATTCCCTAAAGCATCTTCCTTTGCCAATACACAACTCTGACTTACCTCTGGAAGTGCAGATAATGCCGTTTCAATTTCCCCTAGTTCGATTCGATACCCTCTAATTTTGACTTGGTTATCCTTTCGCCCCAGGTATTCTAAAGTACCATCAGATAACCACCTTGCCAAATCACCTGTTTTATACAATCGATCGCCATCTTTAAACGGATTCGCTACAAATTTCTCTTCTGTTAACTCTTCTCTATTCAAATATCCTCTTGCTACACCTTTTCCTCCAATACATAACTCCCCAACAACTCCTAATGGAGCTAAATTCATATCAGCATCAACAATATAAGCTTGAGTATTGGCAATTGGTTTCCCAATGGTTTGAATTCCGTTTAACGCACGTTTTGTAAACGTACTGTAAGTAGTTGCCTCGGAAGGTCCGTATAAATCATATATTTTCCTTACCGAACTTTCTTCATAAATACGGTTTACTAAACTTGGTAATAATGGTTCACCAGCTAAATTAATTGTTCTAACAGTAGTTGGAATTTTCCCAGCATCTAATAATCCTTGTAATACACTTGGTACCGTGTTAATTAACGATACCGATATTCCTGTTTCTTCTAATACTGATAATAAACTATCAACTAAGTGAATTTTAGAACCAGCCGAAAGTGTAACGAAAATTTCGAAAATTGACAGGTCAAAATTTATCGAAGTACTAGCTAACATCCCCAGACTTAAGGAATCTTCGAAATTTCTGATTCCCCAATTTACTAAGTTGAGCATATTCTGGTGCTCGATCATTACTCCTTTTGGTTTCCCTGTACTTCCTGAAGTATAAATTATATATGCTAAACTATCAGGAGTAATATTTATTTTTAATTTTTTATTTGAGAAACCAGCTATTTTATCCCAATTGCTATTTAAACACACTGTTGTTATATCAGTTCTATCACCAATTACTTCTTTGCTTGAAGAACTACTCAATAATAAAGTAGTACCAGTATCTTCAATCATATAATCGATGCGATCTTTTGGATATGTTGGATCAATTGGCACATAAGCACCTCCTGATTTTAATATTCCAAACATGGCTACAATCATTTCCAAACTACGCTCCATGCATATGCCTACCAAGCTATCCTTTTGCACTCCTTGACTTTGTAAATATCGAGCAACTTGATTGGACTTTCTATCCAATTCTCTGTAGGTAAGTTTTTCTCCTTTATAAATAACAGCTATAGCTTTTGGGCTTTCTTTTACTTGCTTAGAGAAAAGCTCTAACACAGTCGTATACTTCAAATAATCAACTTTCGTTGCCGTATATACATTCAACAATTTATGCTCTTCGTGCTCAGTTAATATTGATATATCGTGAATAGGTTGAGTTATATCATTAACAATACCTCTCAATAATTTCTCAAAATGAACTAACAACCTTTCAATTGTTCCTTTATCAAATAAATCCGTACAATAAAGCATCTCTAAAGAAATACCTTCACTGTTTTCCGACACATTTAGAGATAAATCAAACATAGCAACAATAGCATCAAAGTCATAATCTGAAACACTAAGGTCTCCTAATCCAACCTCTGCTTCATCTAACTCTTCCTCCGTGTCTTTGCTCCCTGTATTTTGTAAAACAAGCATTGTTTGGAAAAGTGGAGATGTACTCATGTCTCTATTAGTAACTACGCGATCTACAACTTTTTCAAATGGAGCTAATTGATTATCATAACCTTCTAATGTGGTTTCTTTTAATTGGTTTAAGAATTCCTTGAAGCTAGGGTTACCGGCTAAATCACTTCGTAAAGCCAGCGTGTTTACAAAGAAACCAATCATATCCTCAAGTTCTGCTTGCGTTCTATTAGCTATTGGTGTTCCTACACAAATATCTTCTTGTCCACTGTAACGAGATAACAATACTTTATATGTGGCCAATAATACCATAAATAGGGTTACGCCTTCTTCTTCACAAAGTGCGTTAAGTGATTCGCTTAATTCTTTACCTAATGCTAAAGACACATAATCTCCAGCTGAACTTTGCACCGCTGGTCGAGCATAATCTGTAGGCAGGGATAATGTACTTACTCCTTTTAGTTTGTTTTCCCAGTATGATAATTGATTTTCTAGAACTTCTCCATCAAAATACTTACGCTGCCATATTGCATAATCAGCATATTGTAAACTTAAAGCTGGAAGTGGAACTTTACTATTATTTTCTAAAGCATTATAGGTTATGATTAGTTCATTCATTAATATATCTTCTGACCATCCATCACTAGCAATATGATGCGTAACCGATGCCAATACATATTTATTATTTCCTAAATCAAATAATTGGGCTCTTAATTTATAATCACTTGATAAATCAAAAGGAATTAATAAATAAGCCTCTAAATTTTCCTCTAACGAATCTTCGGATATTGTTTGTTCCGTTAAAGTCCAATTATCCGAACTTACCACTTCTTGATACCCTTCACCGTCTTCTGACAAGATATTGGTTCTTAAAACTTCATGACGGTCAATAATCGATTTAAACGTTCGTTGTAACAACTCAAGATTTACATTTCCGTCTAAACGCACTATTGTAGGCATATGATACCCCAAAGTTCCTTGTAATTCATCCAAGAACCACAAACGCTCCTGGCTAAAAGATAATGGTATACGCTGAGGACGTTTTTCCGCTGATATAGCTGGTAATAAAATTCCTTTTGATTGCTCAGAAACATAAACTCCTAAAGAATCTATTGTGGTATGTTCAAACACATCTCTAATGGCTATTTCTCTTTCTAGCTCTTTACGAATTAAAGAAACCAAGCGGGTTGCTAATAAACTATGTCCTCCTAATTCAAAGAAATCATCATAAACACCAATTCTTTCTACACCTAACAGTTCTTGCCAAATTGCCACTAATTGGAACTCTATTTCATTTCTTGGAGCAACATATTCTTGAGTTGATAACTCGGAACTATCTGGTTCTGGCAATGATTTTTTATCAATTTTTCCGTTTGCAGTTAATGGCATCTCTTCTAAGACAATCCATAACATAGGTACCATATATTCCGGTAAACTATCTTTTAAATCATCTTGGATTTTTCTCTTGTTAAATTCTCCATCTACAACAACATACCCAACTAATCGATTGACCTCGTTCTGATCTTTCATTGCTAAAACGCAACAATTCTGGATACTTGAAACTTGTGATAATGCGTTCTCAATTTCACCTAATTCAATTCGGTGCCCTCGAATTTTCACCTGATCATCTGAACGACCAGCAAATTCCAACGTTCCATCTGGTAACCATCTTCCTAAATCGCCAGTTTTATATAAGCGTCCTCCATTTTCTGCAAATGGATTTTCGATAAACTTCTCCTTCGTAAGTTCTGCTCTATTCAAATACCCTCGGCCAACACCAATTCCAGCTGTCCATAATTCACCAATAACACCCATTGGACATAAGTTTCCAAAGCGATCAACAACATAAACATCCATGTTCGCTACTGGTTTTCCAATTGGAACAACTACTCCGCTTGGCGATTCGTTCATGATGTGTAAAGTGATGTCATCTGCCGCTTCCGCAGGTCCGTAAGCATTTACAACTGGAACATTTGGATATATTGCAAACCACTTATCTAATAATGATTTCGTAGCTGCCTCTCCTGTTACTAAGAAGTAGCTTAAATTTGATAGCCCCTCTACTGAAACTCCACCTTCCAGTAAACTAGCAACATAAGAAGGTACCAATTGAAGATGACTTATTTTATCTTCTTTTATAGAGGATTCGAATCCTTCAATATCTAAAATACTCTCTTCACTATAAATTGCAACTGAACCTCCACTTAGCAATGCACTTAGCATTTGCCAAACCGAAATATCAAATGTAAATGGCGCCGTAAATGCTACTACGCTTTCATTTGTCATTTTCAATTCATCAACCATCAAAAGCAAGTGATTTAGTAAACCTGCATGCTCTATCATTGCTCCTTTTGGTAATCCTGTACTTCCTGAAGTATAGATAATATAAGCTAAATCATTCGAATTATAAGTTCGTTCTACTGAGCTTGTAGCGTAATCAGATACATTTTCCAGTACAATTAATTGAACGTTCTCAGAGAATGATTTTACTATTTCCTGACTTTCTAAATTGCTAACTAATAAAGAACACTCTGTATCTTCAAGTAAATATTCAATTCGGTCTTTAGGAAAATCAGGTTTAATTGGAACATAAGCTCCTCCTGATTTTAAAATCCCTAATACTCCAACAATCATATCTACACCTCTTTCTAAACAAAGACCAATCAACTCATCGGGTTTTACTCCTTGTGAAACTAAACAATGAGCTAACTGATTTGAACGTTTATCCAGTTCTTGATAGCTTAATTCTGTCCCTTCAAAAGACAACGCAATAGCATTAGGAGATTTTTGAACTTGATCAGTAAACAATTCAACAACCGTTTTATCTAATGGATAATCAACCACTGTGCTATTGAATGTGTTTAATAATTGATTTTCTTGTTTTTTAGTAAGAATTGGTAGATCACCAATGGGTTGTTCAATATTCTCTATAATATTGGTTAATAACTCTTGATATTGTTCCAATATGCGTACTATGGTTTCCTCTTTAAACAATGCTGTACAATAGCTCAATGTTAACTCAAAAATTGAGTTTTCTTCAGATACATCTAAACTTAAATCAAATTGTGCTGCAACGGAAGCATCAGATTCATATGGAGAAATAACAAAGTTCCCCAGCCCTGTTTCTGTTTCTTCTTGCTCTTCTGAAGAATTTGAGGTGTTTTCAGATGAAAACATTACTTGGAATATTGGAGTTGAACTCATATCACGAGTAGTTACTACTCGATCTACAATCTTTTCAAACGGAGCTAATTGATTATCATAGCTTTCTAATGTTGTTTGCTTTACTCTACTTAATAATTCTTTAAAACTTGGATTATTACTCATATCGCTTCTCAACACCAATGTATTCACAAAGAAACCTATCATTCCTTCCAGTTCTGTTTGAGTACGATTCGCAATTGTAGTTCCTATACAAATATCATCCTGACCACTGTATCGAGATAATAACACCTTGAATGCTGATAACAAAAACATAAATGATGTTACTCCTTCTGATTCACACAGCTTGTGGATAGCAATACCTAATTCTTGGCTTAATGACATCTCTACAATCGCCCCTTCCGTGCTTTGTACAGTTGGACGCATGTAATCCGTTGGCATTGATAGCGTGGTAACTCCTTTCAGTTTGTTTTCCCAGTATGATAATTGGTTTTCTAAAACCTCACCATCAAAATGAGTTCTTTGCCAAATTGAATAATCTGCGTATTGTAATGTTAATTTTGGAAGTGGAATCTCAATACCAGATTCTAATGCATTGTATATTGTTGTGAATTCATGAATTAAAATTTCTTCTGACCAACCATCATTTGCAATATGATGAAGAACTGCAGTTAAAACATAACTTTTGTTTCCTAAATCGTACAAACATGCTTTTAATTTGTAATCACTCGATAAATTAAAAGGTGTTTCGATATAGGCTTCAACATTCTCTCTTAGCTCCTCTTCCGAAATTGCTTGTTGTTCTAAACTCCAATCCTCATGACTTACAACCTCTTGATATCCATAACCTTCTTCTGATAAAATATTGGTGCGTAATACCTCATGGCGAGCTACAATTGTTTTAAAAGTTTCTTCCAAAATAGAAGCATCCACATCACCATCTAAACGTATTATAGTTGGCATATGATATGCCAAAGTACCTTGTAATTGATCCAAGAACCAAAGACGTTCTTGGCTAAAAGATAAAGGAATATACTCAGGGCGTTCTTCGGCAACTATAGCTGGTAATAATACTCCTTTTGATTGTTCTGAAACACGAATTGCCAAAGAAGCAATAGTAGTATATTCAAATACATCTCTAATGGCTATTTCCCTTTCCAACTCTTTACGAATTAAAGAAACTAAACGTGTTGCTAGTAAACTATGACCTCCTAACTCAAAGAAATCGTCATTAACACCAATTTTTTCAACACCTAACAACTCTTGCCAAATAGCCACCAATTGCTCTTCAATTTCATCTCTTGGAGCTACATACTCTCTGGTTGATAATTGAGAAGTATCTGGCTCTGGTAATGATTTTTTATCGATTTTCCCGTTTGCTGTTAATGGCATTTCCTCTAAGGCGATCCATAACATAGGTACCATATACTCTGGTAAACTATCTTTTAAAGCATCTTGAACCTTTTCTTTATTGAACTCCCCCTCTACAACTACATATCCTACCAGACGATTGATTTCATTCTGATCTTTCATAGCCACAACACAACAATTTTGAACACCAGCAACTTGTGACAATGCATTCTCAATTTCGCCTAACTCAATTCGATAACCTCGAATTTTCACCTGATCATCAGAACGACCGACAAATTCTAGAGTTCCATCTGGCAACCATCTTCCTAAATCACCTGTTTTATATAAACGCCCTCCATTTTGGGTAAATGGATTATCTATGAATTTCTCTTTCGTAAGTTCTGGTCTATTCAAATATCCTCGACCGACACCAATCCCAGCAGTCCATAATTCTCCAACAACACCTATCGGACATAAGTTTCCTAATTTATCAACTACGTAAACATCCATATTCGCCACTGGTTTTCCAATGGGAACAACTACTCCACTTGGTGATTCATTCATGATATGCAAAGTGATATCATCAGCAGCTTCCGCTGGTCCATAAGCATTTACCACGGGAACATTTGGATACAAAGAGAACCAGTTATCCAATAATGATTTCGTTGCCGCTTCTCCTGTAACTAAGAAGTGACTTAAGTTTGATAAGCCCTCAACCGAAACCCCACTCTCTAATAAACTAGAAACATAAGATGGTACCAATTGAAGATGGCTTACACTTTCTTTTGATAAAGACGATTCAAATCCTTTAATATCTAAGATACTCTCTTCACTATAAACAGTTATCGAGCCTCCACATAACAATGCACTTAACATTTGCCATACTGAAATGTCAAAAGTAAATGGAGCTGTGAACGCTACCACACTTTCGTTAGTCATTTTCAGTTCATCAATCATTAACAACAAGTGATTTAACAAACCAGCGTGTTCAATCATAGCTCCTTTTGGTAACCCAGTACTACCAGAAGTATAAATAATATAAGCTAAATCATTTGAATTATAGGTTAACTCTACTTGAGTTGTTGCATAGTCGGATACATTTTCTAATACAATTAACTGAACGTTGTTAGAAAATGACTCTAATGTTTCTTGACTTTCCAAATTGGTAACCACTAAGGAACATTGTGTATCTTCAAGTAAATATTCAATACGATCTTTAGGAAAGTCTGGTTTTATTGGAACGTAGGCAGCACCAGCTTTTAAAATACCCAATACTCCAACAATCATATTCAAACCTCGTTCTACACAAAGTCCTATTAACTCATCTGATTTTACATCTTGCGTTACTAAACAGTGAGCCAGTTGATTTGAGCGCTCATCCAATTCTTCATAGCTCAATACTCCTTCTTCAAAAGTTGCTGCAATGGCAGCTGGAGTTTTTTTAACTTGATCAACAAATAAATCGATAACAGTTTTATCTAATGGATAATTAACCTCTGTACTATTGAATACATTTAATAATTGAGTTTCTTCTTTCTTGGTTAAGATAGTTGTTTCACTTATAGATTTATCGATATCATTTACGATACTTGTCAATAATTCTTTATAGTGATCTAACATGCGTACGATTGTTTCCTGCTTAAACAAAGCAGTACAATAATTCAAGCTCAATACAATTTCGGAACCTTCTTCTGAAACATCTAGTGTTAAATCGAATTGAGCTGTTCTATCTAAGCTATCGTATCTCGACTCGGTATTTTTCTCTATATTTTCTCCTTCTTCTTTATTGTCTGCATCCTCATTATGGTAATCGAACATTACTTGGAACAATGGTGTCATACTCATATCACGAGTCGTAACCACTCTGTCAACTACTTTTTCAAAAGGAGTTAATTGATGGTCGTATCCGTCGAGAGTAGTTTCTTTTATTCTAGATAATACCTCTTTAAAACTTGGATCTCCGCTTAAATCACTTCGTAATGCAAGTGTATTTACAAAGAAACCAATCATTCCTTCCAATTCATATTGAATACGATTTGCTATTGGAGTTCCTACGCAAATATCATCTTGACCACTATAACGAGATAACAATACTTTAAATACCGAAAGTGTAAACATAAATGGAGTAACTCCATGTTGTGTGCATAATGCCTTTACAGAAGTTGTAAGCTCTTCACCAACTCCTAAAATAATGCTACTTCCTTCATTGTTTTGTATTGAAGGACGCACATAATCCGTTGGTAATTTTAAAGTACTCGCTCCTTTTAATTTATTTTCCCAATACCCTAATTGACTTTCTAAAACATCTCCAGCGAAATACGAACGCTGCCAAATGGCGTAGTCTGAATACTGTAAATTTAGTTCAGGAAGTGCAACTTCCTTCTTGGTTAATAATGCGCTATAGATTTCTGAAAATTCATTCATTAAAATTATTCCAGAAATACCATCGCTAGAAATATGGTGTAACACGCATGCTAAAACATATTCATCTCCACCTAAATCATACAAACAAGCACGTACCATATAATCTTTTGATAGATCAAAAGGCTGAGCTATAAAATTAGCAACCTCTTCCTCTAGGTCCATTTCTTCAGAAGGAATAACTTTGTGTAATAGCCAATCTTCAGATGAAATCACTTTTTGATAACCAACACCCTCATCTTCGTAAATTACCGTACGTAGTATCTCATGTCTATCCACGATTATACGTAAGGCTTTTTCCACCGCTTCTATGTTAATATTTCCTTGCAGAGGTTCTATTACTGGAATATGATACTCCTCGCTTCCTTCTTGTAATTGATCAAGAAACCATAAACGTTCTTGATTGAAAGATAATGGTATATTTCCTTCTTTTTCTTGAGCAACAACTTCGGGTAAGATTGTAGCTCTTGAACATGTTAATACATGTAAGGCTTGACCTGCAATTGTTGCATGCTCAAAAATATCACGGATGGCTACTTCAACTCCTAAATCTTTACGGATTAAAGAAACCAAACGTGTTACTAATAACGAATGACCTCCTAACTCGAAGAAATTATCATAAACTCCAATTTTTTCAATATTCAACAGTTCTTGCCAAATTATTACTAATTGTTCTTCCGTTTCATTTCTTGGAGCTACATATTCTTGAGTAGATAACATTGAACCATCAGGTTCTGGTAATGCCTTTCTATCTAATTTACCATTACTTGTTACAGGTATTTCTTCTAGTTCAACCCAAATCATAGGTACCATGTACTCTGGTAATGTTTTGAGAAGTTCGTCTTGTAAAACCTCTTTATCAAAATCTCCTTCTACAACTACATAGGCAACTAATTGCTTGTTTCCGCTGGCATCACTCTTTGCCAACACACAACACTGATTTACCTCTGTTAAAGTTGATAATACATTTTCTACTTCTCCAAGTTCGATACGATATCCACGTATTTTAACCTGACTGTCCTTTCTTCCTATAAATTCAATAGTACCATCAGGTAACCACTTGGCTAAATCGCCTGTTTTATAAATTCTTCCTTCTTCTTTGAATGGATTTTGAATAAACTTCTCATTGGTAAGTTCCTCTCTGTTAAGATAACCTCGAGCAACACCTCTACCTCCAACACAAAGCTCTCCAACAACTCCAGAAGGTAATAACTCATTTGAGTCGTTCAGAATATACACTTCCGTATTATGAATAGGTTTTCCAATTGGAACAAGGTCTCCTATTTTTCCATTGAATGTTGTTGCACAAATACTGGTTTCTGTTGGTCCATAAGCATTTACATAATTATAATTCTCAGAAAAAGCTTTTGCTAATTTTAACGGAATTGCTTCTCCTGCAGTAACCAATGTTTTTATGGTTGGGATGTCTTCAACTTCTAATAGTTGTAAAAATGCAGGTGGCAAGGTTGCAAACGTAACTATTTGTTCTTCTATGAACTTTTTAAATAATGAAACATCCGATTTACCTTCTTCACTTACAATACATAAACTAGCACCACTTAATAAGGCTATTCCTATTTCCCAAATAGAAGCATCAAATGAAGGACTTGCAAATTGCAAACAACTATCATTGGTATCAATTGAGAAATCGGCAATTTGCGACAGTATAGTATTTATAATACTGTAATGCTCAATCATTACTCCTTTAGGTTTCCCTGTACTTCCCGAAGTATAAATTACATAGGCCAAATCATTCGCCTTAACAACTACATCAGGTGTAGCGTTATCGTATTTATCTATATCCTTTTTGAAAGATGTTAAAAACGCTTTATCAATAGCAAAGCTGCTATTACTATCTGTTTTAATATATTCTTTTCTTTCCTCTGGGTATGACGGGTCAATTGGAACATAAGTCCCTCCCGATTTTAAGACTGCCAAGAATGAAACGATTAACCAATTACTTCTTTCTAGTGTTACTGCTATTAAGGTTTCATTGCTAATGTTATGATTTGCTAAAATGTAGTTCGATAACTGATTCGAAAGCTCATCAAGTTCTTTATAACTCAACTTTTCTTCTTTATCAACTAAAGCAATCGCTTCTGGATTTTTTCCCACCTGAGTGGAGAATAAATCTATAATTGTTTTTTCCGTAGGATACTCTACTATAGTTTCATTAAATTCATTTAATAGCTGAGTTTCTTCCTCCTTAGTTAAGATAGATAAATCACCTACATTCGTATCATCGTTTAATCCATCTAATAATTGCTTAACGACAACTTCCATATAAGAAAGAATGCGTTCTGGTTGAATATTCGTATCCATTTGAGCCGTGATTCCGAAATCATCTCCAAAATCGTCCACTGCTAATGAAAAAGGATAATTTGTTCTTTCTTGATCTCCCAGCAATTCTATATCTAAATTAAACTCAGCAATATCTTCAACCAGCCCCTCTGGAATCATATCTTCCTCAATTTCATCCGATGAAGAGTGTCGGTAATTAAAAATTGCGCTGAATAAAGGTACTTCGTTTGAAATACCAGACCAATTATGAACCTCTGATAATGGAGTTTGCTCATAAGGTAAAAGTTCAGCTAGCCTTTCTTTTACTTGTTGCAAATATTCTGCAACTGTACCTTCAACATTGAAATATAACGGTAAAGTATTTATGAATAATCCTAGAGAATCCGCTGCTCCAACGGCACCTTGTAAACGTCCTGAAAATAATGAACCGAATAAGGCTTGCTTTTTATTACTACACATTCCTACCACTATTCCGAAAGCAGCATGGAATAAAATAGCTGGAGTTATTCCCATTTGAGTACAGACTGTGCGAATTTCTTTGCTTAACTCTTCAGGCAAACCAATACTGGCTTCGGCGATATCAGTACCATTTCCTCGAACGTTTGATAAATTAAAAGGATATGTTGGTTCATCAATATTTCCTAAAACCTCTTTAAAGTAGACTTCACTATTATTGGTTGCTTGTTGGTGCAAGGTATGCCCAATAAAATCACGATACAGTACTGGAGGAGGAAGTATATCTCCATGCCCCAGTAAATGTAAATTTACTTCCTCGATAATTTTTTCTAAACCAACATGATCTATAATTAAATGATGGTTATTTACTAATAAATAATACTCTCCTTTTTCGTTATCATCAACATATTTTAAATCTAATAAAGGAGCTTTTGAAACATCCATCCAATGATTTCCTGCTTCAACTAACGACTCCATTTGAGATCTGATATCTTCAGAAGAGTTTAACTTAAGCTCTTTATTTGAAAGAACAGCTTCCTTTAATACCACTTGAACTGCATTCGGCAAGTTTTCACTTAAAAAGCATGTACGTAAAACATCATGGCGGTTCACCACAAACTGTAATGCCTCGATAAATTTGATTCGTTGTCCTTTATCTTTAAACAATAATAAGTTTGGTGATACATAAAGATCTCCTTCATTTTCATTACTCATTAAATAATGAAAGTACATTCCTTCTTGAAGCGGTGATAAAGGATACATATCCTGCACGTTTTCAACTCCACCTGTAACACGATTCACAACTGTATCAATTTCTTCTTGAGAGAAATTTACCAAAGGAACCATTTCAGGAACTATACGATCAATACCTTCTATAATTCCATTAGGAGGAACTTGATAAGAAGTATACCCTGATGAAAGTTTGCCGTCAATCGCGGCAATTGTTGGGTTTCCAAAAACATCAGCTATTTCAATATGATATCCTTCCTTTTGAATTCTATCGATTAACTGAACTATTAAAAGGCTATGACCTCCTAATTCAAAAAAGTTATCATTTACCCCTATTCTCTCAACACCGAGCAAATCTTGCCAAATAGCTACCAACAAAGCTTCAGTTTCATTACGAGGAGCAACATATTCGGTTGAAGATAAATTTAAACCATCTGGTTCTGGTAAGGACTTTCTATCTATTTTCCCATTGGTTGTAAGTGGCATTTCATCCAACGCAATCCAAACCGTAGGAACCATATATTCTGGTAAAATTTCTCTTAATCCTTCTTGAATAATTTCTTTATCGAATTCTTCTTCACTTACTACATACCCAATTAAACGTTTATTTCCTTGAGCATCTTCTTTGGCTAATACGCAACTCTGATTCACTGAATCTAGTGAAGCTAAAGCATTTTCTACTTCACCTAATTCGATACGATATCCTCGTATTTTTACCTGAGAATCTTTTCTACCAATGAATTCTATATCTCCATTCGGTAACCATTTTGCTAAATCGCCAGTTTTGTATATTCTTTCTCCCTGCCTAAAAGGATTATCAATAAACTTTTCCGCAGTTAATTCTTCTCTATTTAAGTACCCTCGTGCAACTCCAATACCACCTATACACAACTCACCTACTGCACCAATTGGCAATAACTCATTGATATCATTTAAGATGTAGATTTGTGTGTTATCAATAGGTTTACCAATAGGAACTATTTCTGTTATATCTCCATTGAACGTAGTGGCGCAAATACTGGTTTCTGTTGGACCGTAAGCATTTACATAATTATAATTCTTTGAAAAAGCTTTCGCCAATCCTAATGGAATTGCCTCTCCAGCGGTAACTAAAGTCTTTAATCCTTTTAAATCCTCAACCTCTAATAATTGTAAAAATGCTGGAGGTAAGGTTGCAAAAGTAATCTTGTTCTCTTTTATAAACTCTTTAAAGAAAGCCGTTTCTGATTTTCTATCCTCCTTTATAATATATAAGCTTGCTCCTCCTAATAGAGAAATACCTAATTCCCAAATAGAAGCGTCAAAGGATTGACTTGCAAACTGTAAACAATGATCTTCAGGTGTGATTGAGAACGCCGTTATTTGAGATAACAGTGTATTGATAATATTACGATGCTCAATCATTACTCCTTTGGGCTTACCTGTACTTCCTGAAGTATAAATGATATAAGCCAGGTCTTTAGAATCAACTACCACAGCAGGAGCTGTTTTCGCTAATGATTCACTATTCTCCTTGAAAGAATCAATCAGAGTATCATTCAGTATAAAAATACTTCCACTATCTTTTTCAATGTATTCTTTTCGTTCTGTTGGATAAGAAGGATCAATAGGAACATAACATCCTCCCGTTTTTAAAATAGCTAGGAAAGAAACTAACAACCAATCGCTACGTTCTAAAATAACGCCTATTGGATCTTCTTTATTGATCGTGTAGTTTGTTAACAAGAAATTTGCTAATTGGTTAGAACGTTCATCGAGTTCTTTATACGTTAACGACGTTTCCTCGAAAACGACAGCTACATCCTCTGGAGCTTTTTCTACTCTCTCCAAAAACAAATCGATTACCGTGGTGTCTCCTGGATACGTTACGGAAGTATCGTTAAAATTTGTTATCAGTTCACTTTCTTCTGAGGCTGTTAACATTGGAAGTTTACCAATTGGTTGTGATGCATCATTCACAATACTTCTTAACAACTCTTGATAGTGATTCATCATTCGTTCAATAGTAGCTCCTTTGAACAAATCTGTACAATAAACCATTTCGAAAGAAATCCCTTTACTACCTTCCGATATATCCAAAGATAAATCGAACATCGCATTGATAGCATCAAATCCGTATTCTGAAATTGTAAGATCTCCGGATACTATTTCCGTTTCATTAGACTCTTCTTCATCACTTGCGGCAGTATTTTGTAAAACGAACATCACCTGAAACAATGGACTTTTACTCATATCTCGTTCCTTAACAACGCGATCTACAATTCTTTCAAAAGGCGCTAACTGATAATCGTATCCCTCTAAAGTTGTGTTTTTGATTCGTTTTAATAAATCAGAAAACTTAGGGTTTCCACTTAAATCACTTCGAAGCGCTAAGGTATTTACAAAGAAACCGATCATTCCTTCCAGCTCAGTTTGTGTTCTGTTCGCAACTGGAGTTCCTATACAGATATCTTCTTGACCGCTATAACGAGAAAGTAACACTTTGAAACCAGCAAGTAACAACATAAAAATTGTTACTCCTTCCTTTTCACATAAGTCATTAAGATCATCACTTAGTTTTTTGTCTAATGTAAAAGTTACATGATCACCTGCAGTACTTTGTACCGCAGGTCGTGGATAATCTGTTGGTAAAGAAAGTGGAGTTGCATTTTTCAACTTTTCTTCCCAATAAGAAAGTTGAAAATCTAAAACACTACCTTCTAAATATTTACGTTGCCAAACAGCATAATCTGCATATTGCAGTGTTAATTCTGGTAGATTAACTTCGATACCAGCTTGTAAAGAACTATGTATTATGGTAAATTCATTGACAAGGATATCTTCTGACCAACCATCACTTGCGATATGATGGAAAACGCAGGCTAGGACATATTTTTTGTTTCCTGTATCATACAAACATGCTCTTAATTTATAATCATTAGCCAAATCAAATGGAGCTATTAGAAACTCTTCCAAATGTTCTTCCAAGTTATCCTCGGATAAACTTTCTTGAATTAAGGTCCAATTTTCTGAGCTTACCACTTTTTGATACCCAACTCCGTCTTCAGACAAAATATTCGTACGTAACACTTCATGTCGATTGACAATGTATCTGAATGATTGTTCTATTAGAGATGCATCCATTTCTCCTTCAAAACGCAACACGAAAGGCATATGATATGCTTGACTACCTTGTAATCCATCAACAAACCATAAACGTTCTTGTCCAAATGACAACGGAACTTTTGTAATAGTTTCACGATCGTAAGGAGTAATTTTTTTAAGTGAACTCGTCTTGTTTTTTGATCTAAGGTTTTGAATATATTCTATTATATGAGGTTTGTTCTCTTTTATTTTTTGAAGTAATTCAGAACTAATAGGAGCCACTGTCTTTACTGTTAAAGAATCACCTTTAACACCAATCTTCACACCTTCCTGCTTTGCTTCCTTTAGGATACTTAAAATTTCTGTATTCATTACTTAAAGCTTATATTTCAATAGTTTCTAAATAGTTTTCTTCATCAGTTTCATTGTCATCTTCTTCCTCTAAATAAGATTTAAAGATTTCAATAAGTGACGCTTGTTCTTCTATGGTTGTTTCTTCGAAAATTTCACGAATAGAGACTTCCGTTTCAAATATGGTTCTAATCATGGATACTAGTCGAGTAGCTAATAAAGAATGCCCCCCTAAATCAAAGAAATCATCATAAACACTGATTTTTTCAATCCCTAACAATTCTTGCCAAATAGCAACTAATTGTTCTTCTGTTTCGTTTCTTGGTGCTAGATATTCTTTATCCGACAATTCTGAAAGATCTGGTTCAGGAAGTGCTTTCTTGTCTATTTTTCCATTGGCAGTTAAAGGCATTTCTTCCAAAACAAACCATAGTTGAGGAATCATATAGTTTGGTAAACTTTCAGATATTGCTTCTTGTAATTCCTCTTGATTTGCATCATCTTCAACCACTAAATAAGCGACTAATCGATTTACTCCAGTTGGATCTTTTTTAGCAAGCACGCAACATTGACTAATTGATTTTAAAGAGACTATTGTATTTTCTATTTCTCCTAATTCAATACGATAACCACGAATTTTAACCTGATCATCTGTACGACCTACAAATTCTAATGTACCATCTGGCAACCATTTTCCTAAATCACCCGTTTTATATAAGCGACCTCCGTCTTCTGTAAATGGATTGGTGATAAATTTCTCTTTTGTTAATTCATCTCTATTCAAATATCCTCTACCCACACCAATACCACTCGTCCACAACTCTCCAATAACACCTATTGGACATAAATGATCAAACTGATCTACAACATACATCTCCATATTTGCTACTGGTTTTCCAATTGGTACCGAAGTTCCTTCTGGAGCTTTGGTCATGATATGAAGTGTTACATCATCAGCTGCTTCTGCAGGTCCATAAGCATTTACTACGGGAACGTTTGGATATAAAGAGAACCATTTTTCAAGCAATGGCTTTGTAGCGGCTTCACCTGTAACCAAGAAGTACTCTAAATTAGTTAAGCCTTCTACTGCAACACCTTCATCTAGTAAACTTGAAACATATGAAGGAACTAACTGCAAATGACTTACGTTATTGCTAGATAGTGATCGTTGGAAATTGTAAAAATCTAAGATACTTTCTTCACTATAGATTACAATTTTACCTCCAGATATTAAACCACTCAACATTTGCCATACTGAAATATCAAATGTAAATGGAGCAGTAAAAGCTACCGCGCTATTCTCATTCATCTTAAGGTCATCAACCATCAATAATAAATGGTTTAACAGACCTGCATGCTCTATCATTGCTCCTTTAGGCAATCCTGTACTTCCTGAAGTATAAATTATGTAAGCTAAATTATTGGCATTGTATGACATTTCAATTCCTGAATCTGGATATTCAGAACCTAATACCTCATCATTATCCAGAGAGATTAACTTAACTGAATCATCAAACAAAGATTCTAACACCAATTCGTTAAGTTCATCTGTAACGATCAAAGAACATCCTGTATCTTCGACCATATATGAAATACGTTCCATTGGGAAATCCGGCTTGATAGGAACATAAGCGCCTCCAGATTTTAATATTGCCAAGACTCCAACAAGCATGTCTAAATTTCGCTCTAAACAAATCCCTACTAAATCATCTGGTTGTACTCCTTGCCCCATTAAATAATGAGCAATCCTGTTCGAGCGTTGATCTAATTCCTTATAGGTTAATTCCTCTCCTTCGAATACTGCCGCAATGGCTTCTGGAGATTTCAACACTTGAGTTGCAAATAAATCAACTACCGTTTTATCTAATGGATAAGTAACATCTGTATTGTTAAATGTTTCTATTAGTTGAACATCATCTTTAGGAAGAATAGTTAAACTATCCATAGCTATATTTCCCTCCTCTTTTAATGCAGTTACTAACTGATATAAAGCTTCTTCGATATATCCTAAAAACTGCTCTGGATTAATGTCGCCATCAATTTGAGCTGTAAGTTCAAACTCTTTTCCGAAATCATCAATATCTAATGATATTGGATAGTTGGTTCGTTCATTAACCATTGTTACTGCAAGACCTAAATCAATGGTTTCGTCATCCTGCAATAATCCCTCTGACATCTCTTCCTCTTCTTCTTCTGAAATTGAGTGACGATAATTCATTAATGCACTAAAGATTGGAAGTTCATTGGAAATACCACTCCAACTATGAACATCTGATAAAGGTGTTTGTTCGTAAGCTAATATTTCAGTCAACGCTTTCTTAACCTCAGCAACATATTCAGATACTGTTCCTTTTAATTCTGTAAGAAATGGTAATGTATTGATGAATAATCCTAACGAATCTGCCGCTCCAAGAGAACCTTGTAAACGCCCTAAAAGTAATGATCCAAAAACAGCATAATCCGTATTACTACATCTTCCAACAACCAAACCAAAAGCTGCATGGAATAATACCGCTGGACTCATACCTAACGAAATACTAATATTTCGTAGATCTTCACCTAAATTTTCTGGTATCATTGACTGCGCTTCTTTTATATCACTAAAGTTATCTCGTGTATCCGTTAACCCAAATGGATAAGTTGGTTCTTGAATATCTCCTAGCAATTCTTTAAAGTAAGACTCACTGTCATTTGTAGCTTGTTGATGTAACGTATGTCCTATAAAGTCTCTATATAAAACTGGAGTTGGAAGCTCTGATTCTTTTCCTGTTAAGTACAACACAATTTCAGAAACAACCTTTTCTAATCCTATATGGTCTAATGCCAAATGATGTTGATAAACTACCACATAACATATTTCATTCTCTGGATCATCTATAAATTTTAACTTTAATAGCGGAGCTTTAGATACATCCATCCAGTGACGTCCAGGAGCTGCTAACTCTTGTAGTTCTGTTGCAAAATCTTTATCACTATCAATCACATACTCTTCTACAGATAATTTTGCTTCTCTTAATACAACTTGAACTGTATTAGGTAACCCTTCACTTAAAAAAGCAGTACGTAATACATCATGACGGTTTACAACAAATTGTAATGCTTCGACAAACGATGCACGTTTTTCTTCATTTGCAAAAGAAAGCAAGGTTGGTAAAATATATGGATCTCCTTCGTTTTCATCACTCATTAAATAATGGAAATAGATTCCTTCTTGTAAAGGTGATAAAGGATATATATCTTCTATATTAGAAACACCTCCTTCAATTTGGGCAACTACTGCATCAATTCCTTGTTGATCAAAATTTAATAATGGCACCATTTCTGGTGTAATAACCTTGGTATCTCTTGTTATTCCATTAGGTGGAGTTACATACATAGAACTTGACAGTACCATTTTTTCTATGATTCCTACAATACAAGGGTTCAAGAAAATATCTCTAACTGCTATATGGTAACCAATTTTTTGTAAACGGGCTATCAACTGAACAATTAATAAACTGTGTCCTCCTAATTCGAAGAAATCATCATAAACTCCAACTTTTTCAACTCCTAACAATTCTTGCCAAATAACCACTAATTGCTCTTCTATTTCATTTCTTGGAGCAATGTATTCTCTTGTTGATAATTGTGAGCTATCTGGTTCTGGCAACGATTTCTTATCGATTTTTCCATTGGCTGTTAATGGCATTTCTTCTAAGGCAATCCATAACATAGGTACCATGTATTCTGGAAGACTATCTTTTAAGGTCTCCTGAACTTTTTCCTTATTGAATTTTCCTTCTACAACTACATACCCTACCAAGCGCTGAATCTCGTTCTGATCTTTCATTGCTAATACGCAACAATTCTGAACACTTGATACTTGCGATAATGCATTCTCTATTTCACCTAATTCAATTCGATAACCTCGAATTTTCACCTGGTCATCAGAACGACCTACGAATTCTAAAGTTCCATCTGGTAACCATCTTCCTAAATCGCCTGTTTTATATAAACGTCCTCCATTTTCAGTGAATGGATTTTCTATAAATTTTTCTGTTGTAAGCTCAGCTCTATTCAAATACCCTCGACCAACACCAATTCCTGCTGTCCATAATTCACCAACAACACCTATTGGACATAAGTTTTCAAATCGATCAACAACATACATATCCATGTTTGCCACCGGTTTTCCAATTGGCACTGTAGCTCCTTCAGGAGTTTCGTTCATAATATGCAAGGTAACATCATCCGCTGCTTCTGCTGGTCCATAAGCATTTACTACGGGAACATTTGGATAAATAGAGAACCATTTATCTAATAATGATTTCGTAGCTGCTTCTCCTGTTACTAAGAAATAGCTTAGGTTTGACATACCTTCAGTTGAGTTTCCACTTTCTAACAAACTGGCTACATAAGATGGTACTAATTGAAGATGACTTACATTATTCTCTTCTATAGAAAATTGGAAATCATCAATATCCAAAATACTTCCTTCACTATAAATAGCCACTGAACCTCCACATAACAAAGCACTTAACATCTGCCATACGGAAATATCAAATGTAAATGGTGCTGTAAATGCTACGACACTTTCATTAGTCATTTTCAATTCATCGACCATTAATAACAAGTGATTTAATAAACCAGCATGTTCTATCATAGCTCCTTTAGGTAACCCCGTACTTCCAGAAGTATAAATGACATAGGCCAAATCATATGATCGATATTCAGTTTTTACAGGAATCGTAGCATAATCTGAAACATTTTCTATTGCTATTAGTTGTATATTATCAGAACATGACGTTAAAGTTTCCTGAGTTTCTAGATTGGTAACAACAAGAGCACATCCTGTATCTTCAAGCAAGTATTCAATGCGATCTTTAGGGAAGTCAGGCTTTATAGGTACGTAAGCACCTCCTGCTTTTAGGATCCCTAATACTCCAACTATCATGTCCAAACCTCTCTCCAAGCATATTCCAATTAAATCATCAGATTTTACGCCTTGAGACACCAAGCAATGTGCTAATTGATTAGAACGCTTATTTAATTCTTGATAACTTAATTCTTCACCTTCAAAAGTTGCTGCTATAGCATTTGGTGATTTTTGAACTTGATTAGTAAATAAATCTACAACAGTTAGATCCAATGGATAATCTACTTCAATTCCATTGAAAACATTCAATAATTGAGTTTCTTCCTTATCAGTTAACATTGTAACCTCTCCTATTGACAGCTCAATATTACTAACAATACTCGCTAATAATTCTTTATAATGCTCTAGCATTCGAATTATGGTTTCCTCTTTAAACAAGGTAGTACTGTATGTCAAACTCAATTCAAAAGTTGACTCTACTTCGGTTACGTCTAAAGTTATATCAAACTGAGAGCTTACTGTTTCTGATTCATATGGTGAAATAGCTAAGCGATCAAAATTCTCTTCAACCTCTTGTAAATCTACTTCTTGCAATTCAACCGTACCACCAACAGTATTTTCTAGTGAGAACATTACCTGGAATAAAGGTGTTGTACTCATATCACGATTTGTTACAACTCTATCTACAACTTTCTCAAACGGAGCTAACTGATTGTCATATCCTTGTAGAGTTGTTGTTTTTACCTGACTTAATAACTCTTTAAAACTAATATCATCACTTAAATCACTTCGCAGTACCAAGGTATTTACAAAGAACCCTATCATTCCTTCCAACTCGGATTGTGTACGGTTAGCTATTGGAGTACCTATACAAATATCATCTTGACCGCTATAACGTGCTAATAATACTTTGAATGCAGAAAGTAAAAACATAAAGGTTGTTACATTTTCTTGCTTCGACAAGGCTTTGATCGAAGTTCCTAATTCTTCATTTAAGTTTATAGTGATATTGGCTCCTTCAGTTTCTTGAATTGCAGGACGCATAAAATCAGTAGGTAACTCTAATACACTTGCATTGTCTAATTTTTGTTCCCAATACGAAAGTTGGTTTTCTAATACTTCGCCATCAAAATACTTACGTTGCCAAACTGCATAATCTGCATATTGTAAAGTCAATTCTGGTAAATTAGCTTCTCTACCTAGTTGTACTGAAGCATAAAGCTCATCAAACTCTTGTATTAAAATATCTTCTGACCAACCATCGCTTGCAATGTGGTGGAAAACACATGCTAAAGCAAACTTGTTACTTCCTAGATCATATAAACGAGCTCTTAACTTATAATCATTTGCTAAATCAAAAGGAATGGTTAAAAACTTTCCTAAACTAGCTTCAAACTCAGTTTCCGATATTGTTTCTTGACTTAAACTCCAATCTTCATGACTTCTTACTTCTTGATAACCGTATCCCTCAGCAGATAAGATATTCGTACGTAATACTTCATGACGAGCAACAATTGTTTTAATTGTTGTTTCTAGGTGAGCTTTATTCAAGTTTCCTTCCAAATACATAACTACTGGCATATGATAGGCCAATGTTCCTTGTAACTGATCGATAAACCAAATACGTTCCTGACTAAAAGATAACGGAATGCGCTCAGGACGTTCTTCTGCTGTAATTGAAGGTAACATTACTCCCACAGACAATTCAGATACATGAGCTGCTAAATCTGCCAATACAGTATATTCAAAAACTCCAGCAATTTCTATTTCCTTTTTTAACTCTTTACGAATCATAGAAACCAATCGAGTGGCCAATAAACTATGTCCTCCTAGTTCAAAGAAATCATCATGAATACCAACTCTTTCAATTCCCAATAATTCCTGCCAAATAGCTGCCATTTGTTCTTCACTTTCGTTGGTAGGCGCCACATATTCTCTTGCAGATAATTCTGAGCTATCAGGTTCTGGTAATGACTTTTTATCAATTTTACCATTGGCTGTTAAAGGCATTTCGTCTAATACTATCCATAGCATAGGAACCATATATTCTGGCAAACTTCTTTTAAGCTCTTCCTGTACCTTTTCTTTATCAAACTCGTCCTCAACTACTACATATCCTATTAATCGGTTTGTACCAATGTTATCTTCTTTGGCTAATACACAACTATTTTGAATACCTGAAACTTGCGATAATGCATTTTCTATTTCTCCTAATTCAATACGATAACCCCTGATTTTTACCTGATCATCAGAACGACCAACAAACTCTAAAGTACCATTTGACAACCATCTTCCTAAATCGCCTGTTTTATATAACCTTCCTCCTTCTGTGATAAATGGATTCGCAATGAACTTTTCTTTAGTAAGTTCATCTCTATTTAAATATCCTCGTCCTACTCCAATACCAGAAGTCCATAATTCTCCAACTACACCTATTGGACACAGGTTTTCGAATTGATCAACAACATATACATCCATATTTGCCACTGGTTTCCCGATTGGGACTACCACTCCACTTGGCGATTCTTTCATAATATGTAAAGTAACATCATCGGCTGCTTCAGCTGGTCCGTAAGCATTTACTACTGGAATTTCTGGATATAGCTTGAACCACATATCCAATAATGACTTTGTAGCCGCTTCTCCTGTTACTAAGAAATATGATAATCCAGAGAGACCTTGAGAAACTTCTTCATTTTGCAATAAACTGGCTAAATATGAAGGTACTAACTGAAGGTGACTTACATTATCCTTTTCCAAAGACGATTGTAAGTCGTCAATATCCAAAATAGTATCTTCACTATAAATGGCAATACACCCTCCACAAATCAATGCGCTTAACATTTGCCATACTGAAATATCAAAAGTAAATGGAGCCGTAAAAGCCACAACGCTTTCTTTAGACATTTTTAGTTCATCAATCATTAATAATAAATGATTCAATAAACCGGCATGTTCAATCATAGCTCCTTTCGGTAAACCTGTACTTCCAGAAGTATAAATAATATATGCTAAGTCATTTGCATTATAGGATAATTCTACATTTGTTATTGGATAATCTGAATCTAAAACATCCTCATCATCTATTGCTACTAACGTAATTGCCTCATCGAATAACGATTCTAAAACAAACTCGTTTAATGAATCTGTAACTACTATCGAACAATCTGTATCTTCAATAATGTAAGTAATACGATCCATTGGGAAATCTGGTTTAATTGGAACATATGCTCCTCCAGCTTTCAATATTCCTAGGATACCTACTATCATATCCAGCCCACGCTCTAAACAGATTCCAACTAGATTATCTCTTTGAATCCCTTGATCAATTAGATAATGTGCCAGTTGATTTGATCGTTGGTCTAATTCTTCATAACTCAGTTCATCTCCTTCAAATACAGCCGCAATTGCTTCAGGAGTTTCTTGTGTTTGTTTGTTAAAGATATCAACAACAGTTTTATCAAGCGGATATTCGGTTGCTGTATCATTGAATATATCTAATAATTGAGTTTCTTCTTGTTGAGATAGTATTGGTAAATCACCAATAGGTTGCTCCATATTTACTACAATACTTTTTAGTAATGTTTTGTAGTTCTCCAACATACGAGCAATGGTTTCTTCTTTAAACAAGTCGGTACAATAAACCACATTCAAGAAAATATTTGACTCTTCTTCATTTACATTGAACATTAAATCAAATTGAGCCGTGGTTTCTGAAAAATCATGAGGTAACATTAAAAGATCTTGTGTTCCAATATTTTCTTCTATCTCATCTTTAACAACATCTATTTCGCTATTGTAATCGAACATTACTTGAAACAACGGTGTCATACTCACATCACGTGTTGTTACCACTCGGTCAACTACCTTTTCAAAAGGTGTCAACTGGTTATCGTATCCCTCAAGGGTTGTTGTTTTTACTTGATGTAGTAGCTCTTTGAAACTTATATCGCCGCTTACATCACTTCGTAAGGCTAACGTATTTGTAAAGAAACCAATCATTCCTTCCAATTCATATTGAGTACGATTGGCAATAGGAGTTCCCACACAAATATCTTCTTGTCCGCTATAACGAGCTAATAAAACTTTAAACGACGCCAGCAAGAACATGAACGATGTAACCCCTTCTTTATGGTACAACTCTTTTAATGAAGCACTTAATTCTTCTCCTAAATCCATTGAAAAAGTGGTTCCTGCCGTACTCTGAACAGAAGGTCGAATATAATCTGTAGGTAAAGCTAAAGTGTCTACGCCTGTTAATTTATTCTCCCAATAGGCTAATTGCCTGTCCAAAATTTCACCTTCCAAATACTTACGTTGCCATATAGCATAATCGGCGTATTGAAGTGTTAATTCAGGAAGGTTAACTTCTCTACCCGTTTTTAATGCATCGTACAGTTCAGTAAATTCATTAGTTAAAATTGCTTCTGACCAACCATCACTTGCGATGTGGTGAAATATACAAGCTAGCACAAACTTATTATTCCCTAAATCATATAAACATGATCTTAATTTATAGTCACTCGATAAATTAAATGGTGTGGTTAAATAACTATGTATTTCTCCATCTAATTCACTCTTTTCTGAAACTGATTTCTTTTCTAAACTCCAGTTTTCTGCACTAACAATTTCTTGATATCCTATTCCTTCACTTGAAAATAGATTTGTACGTAATATCTCATGTCGAGAAACGATCGTTTTTAATGCTTTTTCCAACACATCTATATCCAGCTCACCTTCAATGTGCATTATCGTAGGAATATGATAAGCCAATGTTCCTTCGAATTGATCTAAGAACCACAGACGTTCTTGGCTAAAAGATAATGGAATGCGTTCATCACGCTTTTCTGCTACTATTTCAGGTAGAAGTACACCTTTTGATTGTGTGGCTATATACAATGCTAAATCTGCTATGCTGGTATATTCAAATATTTCACGAATAGCTATTTCTTTTTCTAAATCTTTACGAATTAAAGAAACCAAACGAGTTGCCAATAAAGAATGCCCACCTAACTCAAAGAAATCGTCATATACTCCTATCTTTTCTATTCCTAACAATTGCTGCCAAATTTCAACTAGCTTTTCTTCTGTTTCATTTCTCGGAGCCACATATTCTTTAGTTGAAAGTATAGAACCATCAATACCTGGCAAGGCTTTTTTATCTAGCTTTCCATTAACTGTTAATGGCATTTTTTCTAATTCTACCCAAAGTGTAGGAACCATATAACTAGGCAATGTTTTTTTCAATTCAGTTTGAAGTTCCTCTTTATCAAAATTCCCTTCTGAAACCACATACCCTACCAATTGTTTTGTTCCACTGGTATCTTCTTTAGCTAGTACGCAACACTGATTTACAATTGAGAGTGTAGATAACGCATTTTCTACCTCTCCTAATTCTACACGGTATCCTCTAATTTTTACTTGATCGTCTTTTCTTCCAATAAACTCTAAATTACCATCTGGTAACCATCTTCCTAAATCTCCCGTTCTGTATATTTTATCGTCTTTTTTGAATGGATTATCAATAAACTTCTTTTTATTAAGATTTTCTCTATTCAAATAACCTCTTGATAACCCTGCTCCACCAATACATAATTCACCTATAGCTCCTTTCGGAACTAGATTTAAGTTTTTATCTAAAACGTAGATTTGCATATTAGGCATTGGAATACCTATAGGGAAAGTATTTATAAATGAATGTTTGTCTAATGAATTGAATGAATATATTGTAGTTCCTACAGTAGCCTCTGTTGGACCGTATTCATTAATAATTGTTGAAGCAATATTTAACTCTGAAAATGTTGATAAATGATTTGGTTGTAATGCTTCCCCTCCCAAAACATATCTATCTGCCAAATTATTCGTAGTTCTTAGTACTGAATCTAACAATTCTAAATGTGATGGTGTTAATTTTATAAAACTGTAAGGGGCATACTTCTCAAGGTTTTCGTCTTTAAATGTATCCAAACCATTACCGCTACTAATCACAAGTATTTTACCATTTACCAATGGTGTAAAAATCTCAGTGATAGAAGCATCAAAAGATGCAGAAAGATGCATATAACTTCCTGATGCGTTTTCTCCCAAATACTGGTTACTACAAGTAGTAATGTAATTCATTAAACTACTATGATAAATTGGAACTCCTTTTGGCTTACCTGTACTTCCTGAGGTGTAAATTACATAGGCAAAATCATCAGTAGTAACAGTTTTATTTAATCGCTCTATTTTGTGATTTGCAATTTCTTGCCAGTCATTATCTAAAGCTATTACCGTAATAGTATCTTTTTCTTTTAGTACCTCATTACTTGTTCCTTTTGTTAGAACAATATTTATTCCAGCATCACCCAACATATAGTCTATTCTATCGTTAGGATATGCAGGATCAATAGGTATATAAGCTCCTCCAGATTTTAAAACACCCAAAATAGCAACAAGCATTTCTATGCTTCTTTCCATGCAAATACCTACAAAAGTATTTGATTGAACGCCTAAGTTGTCTAAGTAATTAGCCAATTGATTCGAGCGTTCGTCTAACTCTCTATAGGTTAACCCATCATTTTTGTAAATCAAGGCAATTGCTTCAGGTGTTTTCAATACCTGTTCAACAAACGCATCAACAACTGTTTTATCCTTTGGATAACTCATCTCTGTATTATTAACAGTTGCTATCAATTGCGTTTCTTCTTCTTTTGTTAGCATTGGTAAATTCCCTACAAATTGTGTTCTGTCTTTAACAATACTATTTAATAACTCTCGGAAATGTACCAGCATTCTATCTATGGTAGATTTTTCGAATAGTGCTGCGCAATAATTCACATTTAAAAGAATATCTGAATCTCCTTCAGCTATACTCATTGTAATATCAAACTTCGATGTTACATTATCACCTTCAAACTCTGATATTTCAACACCTCCAAAATCTAATGTAGTCGAACTATCATCTGTTAAACCAACAGCTGTATTCTCTGTCATAAACATTACCTGAAATAAAGGAGTTGTGCTCATATCACGAGTTACAACCACTTTATCTACTACCTTTTCAAAAGGTGTTTGCTGATGATCATAGGCTTCTAAAGTTGTTTCCTTAACCTGTTTCAAGAAATCTTTAAAACTTGGGTTATCGCTTAAATCACTGCGAAGTGCTAATGTATTGACGAAAAACCCAATCATTCCCTCTAAATCAGATTGCGTACGATTGGCAATAGGTGTACCCACACAAATATCATCTTGACCACTGTAACGGTGCAACAATACTTTAAATACAGATAAGAGGAACATAAACGTGGTTACCCCCTCATTTTGACATAATTCTTTAACCGAATTTGTTAAATCTTCATTTAAGGCTAAGAAAGTAGTTCCTCCATCTATACGTTGAGTTGTTGGGCGATCAAAATCTAAAGGAAGTTTTAGACTATTAACTCCTTTTAATTTCTTTTCCCAATATGCCAGTTGGTTTTCAAGAACTTCTCCGTCTAAATATTTTCGTTGCCAAATAGCATAATCAGAATATTGCAGATTTAGCTCTGGAAGATTTATAGAGTTACCATTTTGTAATGAGCTATATAATTCTAAAAATTCATTAATTAAAATATCTTCAGACCAACCGTCACTTGCTATATGATGCAAAACTACAGCCAATACATAATTTTCTTCTTCTAAATTGTATAAACAAGCTCTTAATTTAAAGTCTGTTGCCAAATCAAAAGGAGCCGCCTGATATTCCGCGATGCTTCTTTCAATAGTTTCTGCTGAACTATTTTCTTTTAATAAAGACCAAGAATCAGCCTTTACTATTTCCTGAAATCCAAAACCTTCTTCAGAAATAATATTGGTGCGTAATACTTCATGACGAGCAACAATTGTTTTTAGAGATTGTTCCAATGCATTTATATCTAACGCTCCTTTTAAACGAATTGCAATTGGCATATGATATTCAACCGTACCTTGTAACTCATCTAAAAACCATAAACGCTCTTGGCTAAATGATAATGGAATTCGTTCAGGACGTTCTTCAACAGTAACGGAAGGAAGTGATACTCCTTCTGAAAGTGTTGAGATATGTAATGCTAACTCTGATATTGTTGTGTATTCAAATACATTACGTATCAAAATTTCTATCGACATTTTAGTACGTATCATAGAAACCAAGCGAGTTGCCAATAGACTATGCCCTCCCAACTCGAAGAAATCGTCATATACCCCAATCTTATCTACTCCTAAAAGTTCTTGCCAAACAAGAACTAACTGTTCTTCTGTCTCATTTCTTGGAGCCACATATTCTCTACTTGATAGTTCTGAGCTATCTGGTTCAGGTAATGATTTTTTATCTATTTTTCCGTTAGCCGTTAAAGGCATTTCATCCAGTATAATCCAAATAGTTGGAACCATGTAATCTGGTAATATGGTTCTTAATCTTTCCTGAATACTTTCTTTTGTTGTTTTTCCTTCAGGTACTACATACCCCACCAATCTATTCGTTCCAATACTATCTTTCTTAGCTAAAACGCAGCCATTCTGAACGCCAGCTATTTTCGACAATGCACTTTCTATTTCACCTAATTCAATACGATACCCACGTATCTTTACTTGATCATCTGCTCGTCCTATAAATTCTAAGGTACCATCTGGTAACCATCTCCCTAAATCACCTGTTTTATATAAACGTTCTCCATTTTCACTAAATGAATCAAAGGCAAATTTTTCTTTGGTAAGCTCTTCTCTATTTAGATATCCTCTACCTACACCAATTCCACTAGTCCATAATTCTCCAACAACTCCCACGGGACATAAATTGTCGAATTGATCTACCACATACACATTCATGTTAGCTACAGGTTTTCCAATAGGAACTAGATCTCCCTCAGGAGCTTCATTCATAACGTGAAGTGTGATGTCATCAGCAGCTTCAGCGGGTCCATAAGCGTTTACTACAGGGATGGATGGATATAATGAAAACCATTTATTTAATAACGATTTTGCTACCGCTTCTCCTGTTATCAAAAAGTAACTTAACCTAGATAAACCTTCAACAGCAACTTTAGTTTCTAATAAACTTGCTAAGTAAGAAGGCACTAGTTGTAGATGGCTTATTTTATTCTGTACTAATGACGCTTGAAAACCATTGATATCTAATATTTCTTCTTCACTATATATAGCTACAGAGCCTCCACTTAATAAGGCACTTAACATTTGCCATACTGAAATATCAAATGTAAATGGTGCTGTAAATGCAACAACACTTTCACTACCCATCTTCAATTCATCAACCATGATTAATAGATGATTTAATAGACCAGCGTGTTCTATCATTGCTCCCTTAGGTAATCCAGTACTTCCAGAAGTATATATTATATAGGCTAAGGAATTAGGTTTATAATTTAATTCTGGGGACGTTAATGGATAACCTGATTCTACAAATGAAGCGTCATCTAATATTAACTGAGTAACAGTAGTAAAAGATGTTAACACTTCTTTACTTGAAGAGCTTGTCACTATCAAAGTACAAGCCGTGTCTTCTAAAATATGAGCAACACGATCAACTGGAAAATCTGGCTTGATAGGAACATAAGCGCCTCCTGATTTTAAAACTCCTAATACAGCAACCAACATATCTAATCCTCTCTCCAAACAAACACCAACCAAATCATCAGATTGTATCCCTTGTCCTATTATATTATGTGCTAGCTGATTAGAACGTTTATCTAATTCTTCATATGTCAACTCTTCTCCTTGAAAAACTGCAGCAATTGCATTTGGAGATTTTTTAACCTGCTCTTTGAATACATCAATGACTGTTCGGTCCAAATTGTATTTTGCAGAGGTTTCGTTAAAAACTTCCAATAATTGATTTGTTTCTGGTTGAGTAAGCATGGATAAACTTCCAATAGCCTGCTCAATGTTATTTGCTACAGTACCTAATAAAACCTTATAATGCTCCAACATTCTCTCAATGCTGGTTTTCTCAAATAAATCAGTACAATAATTTAGATTTAATGCAATGGTTTCACCTTCTTCTGAAACATTTAAGGTTAAATCGAATTGAGCTGAGGTATTTGTATACTCGTATGGTGATATACTAAGGTTTCCTAACCCTAAATCTACACCCGTATTTGTGTCAAGCTCTCCATTTTCTGCTTCCGAAACACCTCCTTCATTATGGTAATCGAACATAACCTGAAATAGTGGTGTAGTGCTCATATCACGAGTTGTAACCACTTTGTCCACAATTTTTTCAAAAGGTGTTTGCTGATTTTTATATCCTTCGAGTGTAGTCGTTTTCACTCTTCCTAAAAACTCTTTGAAACTTGGGTTCCCACTTAAGTCTGTGCGCAAAGCAAGTGTATTAACAAAGAAACCAATCATTCCTTCTAATTCAGATTGAGTTCGATTTGCTATAGACGTTCCTACACAAATATCATTTTGACCACTATAGCGCGATAATAACAACTTGAAAACTGACAACAACAGCATTGGCATAGTAACACCTTCCTGTTGGCATAAAGCTTTTAATGATTTGCTTAATATTCCATCTAGCGAAGTTGAAACATCTGCACCTGCATTACTTTGCATTTGAGGACGCGCAAAATCTAATGGTAACGCTAAAGTATTTACACCTGATAGTTTCTTTTCCCAATATGCCAGCTGAGCATCTAAAATTTCTCCTTCAAAATATTTACGTTGCCAAATAGCATAATCAATATATTGTAAGCTTAACTCTGGAAGCATTATTTCTCTTTCAGAATTTAAAGCACTATATAATTCTACAAATTCATTGGTTAATATGTTTTCCGACCAACCATCACTTGCTATGTGATGAAAAACACAAGCCAACACATATTTGTTATCCCCTAAATCGTACAAACATGCTCTTAATTTATAATCACTTGATAAATCAAAAGGAACAGAAAGATATTTCTGTAATGTAATTGATAGCTCTTCTTCTCCCGAAACCTCATATTTTTCCAGGTGCCAGTTATCTGAGCTAACAACTTCTTGGTATCCTATTCCTTCATTGGATAGAACATTTGTTCTTAAAACTTCATGACGATCAACAATTGTTTTTAAAGCCTGTTCAAGAATCGAAGTATTTAATTGTCCTTCCAAACGGATAACTGTAGGAATATGATACTCTTCACTACTTCCTTGTAATTGATCTATAAACCATAATCTCTCTTGGTTAAAAGACAAAGGTATTTCTTGGATTTCAGTTCTATCAAAAGCAACAATATTGCCGTCGGCTCCAATATGGCTGGTTCCTTTTTCATGTTTTTTAAGATAGCTTATTAAGACTTCCTTTTGGTTTTTAATTTTCTCAAGTAAATCTGAATCAATTGTAGTTTTCTTCGATTTAATACTTAATTTATCCCCTTCCAATACTAATTTGATACCTTCTTTTTCAGATATCTTTAGTATTTCTAATATTTCTAAGTTCATTGATTGAGTTGGTTGATTCTTGTTTGTTTGATTCTTTTTTATATACTAATTGTTGTCACATATTCATCTTCGTCTTCGATCTTGTTAAGAGAAATTACCCCTATGTAATTTGCTAATTGCTCTATACAATCGAATTCAAAAATGTCTACGATCTCAATCTTTATATCTAGTTCTTTATTAACAATTGAAATTAAACGAGTCGCCAATAAACTATGGCCTCCTAATTCGAAGAAGTTATCATAAACCCCTACTTTTTCGACACCTAACAATTCTTGCCAAATGGCAACTAATTGTTCTTCGATATCGTTACGTGGGGCTACATATTCTCTTGTTGAGAACATGCTACCATCAGGATCTGGTAATGATTTTCTATCTAATTTACCATTAGATGTTAATGGCATAGCATCTAGTGCTATCCATATAGTAGGAATCATGTAGTCTGGTAAGCTTTCTTTTAATTTTTCTTGTAAAAATTCTTTATCCAATGCTCCATTTACAACAATATAGCCGATTAGTTGATTTGTACCTGTAGCATCTTCCTTCGCTAATATACAGCATTGATTTATAGAATCAATGGCTAATAAGGCACTTTCTATCTCTCCTAACTCAATTCTGTATCCTCTGATTTTAACTTGATGATCTTTTCTTCCGATATACTCAATAGAACCATCTGGTAACCAACGTCCTAAATCACCAGACTTATAAAGTTGTGAATTATTGTCGTTACTAAATGGATTTGCAACAAATCGTTCATTTGTAAGCTTTTCTCTATTCAAATACCCTCTTGCAACACCAGCTCCACCTATACAGAGCTCTCCAATAACTCCTTTTGGAACCAAATTCAAGTGGTTATCGACTACGTAACAACTTAATGTAGGAATTGCAACACCGATTGTACTTGCTGGCGTTAAAATTTCAGCTGAGGTAATTTCTTTGTAGGTAACATGAACCGTAGTTTCTGTGATACCATACATGTTAATCAATTTACATTCTGGATAAGTTTCTTTCCACAGTTTTAGATAGGTAGGATTTAATGCCTCCCCTCCAAAAATCACATAACGAATGGTATTTGAACTTATATCTGCCGATAAAAATTCCTCTTGTAGCGTATAAAACGAGCTTGGTGTTTGATTTAAAACTGTGACACCTTCATTGGCCAACAATTGCGTATAAGAAGCCATATCTCTGGTAACTGCTTTCGGTACAATTACCAAACGTCCTCCAAATAATAATGCTCCATACATTTCCCAAACAGAGAAGTCAAAGCAGAATGAATGGAATAAAGTCCACACATCATTCGGAGAAAAATCATACAAACATTCGTCATTAACAAATAAGCGAACTACATTTATATGTTCTATCAATACTCCCTTAGGTTTCCCTGTACTTCCTGAAGTGTAAATTACATAGGCAAGATCATTAGGTGTCATTCCTTTGTAACTTAACTTTCTTGTAGAAAACTCTGAAATAGCACTCCAATCTTCATCAAGAGACACTACTTTTAATTCTTCTCTATTTTTTAAAGATGATTTACTCGCTTTACTACTCAACACCAAACGAATACCAGCATCCGTTAAGGTATAATCGATACGATCTTCAGGATAATCTGGATCAACAGGAACATATGCTCCTCCAGACTTTAAGATTCCCAGAATACCGATAATCATTTCCAAACTGCGTTCTAAACAAATCCCTACTAAGTCATTTGATTGTACTCCTTGTTCTCTTAAATAACGGGCTAATTGATTTGATTTTTTATCCAGCTCTTTGTAAGTTAATTCTACTCCTTCATAAACTACGGCAACAGCATTTGGAGTATCCTTTACCTGCTCTATAAATAAGTCTACTAATGTTTTATCTCTTGGATAATTTACCTCGGCAGTATTAAACTCTTCTCTAAGTTGAAGTTCTTCCTCTTCAGGTAATATACCTACTCTGTTTATTGCTACTGTTTCTTCTGATTTTAATCCACTTAGCAGTCCAGTTAGAGCTTCTTGCATATAAGTAAGAATACTTTCAGGATCAATACTTTCATCAACCTGTACCGTTATTCCGAAACCTATTCCATAATCATCAACATATACTCCAAAAGGATAATTCGTTCTTTCATGACCACTTATCAAATCCATTTCTAAGTCCATCATATCACCATCGGCTTCTACTTCTTCTGTTGAAATTTCAGAATGACGGAAATTAAATAATGCACTGAACAATGGTACATCATTTGAAATACCAGACCAGCCATGAATTTTTGGTAATGGTGTTTGTTCATGAGGTAGCAAATCACCTAATGTTTGTTTTACTGTTTGAACATACTCGGTTACATTTCCTTTTAACTCAACTAAGAAAGGTAGCGTATTGATAAATAACCCAAGTGAGTTAGCTGCACCAACTGATCCTTGAAGACGTCCTGAAAATAATGATCCGAATACTGCATATTCTTTACCACTACATCTTCCAACAAGAATTCCATACGCGGCATGGAATAAAACCGCTGGACTTATTCCTAATTCAACACTAACTTTTCGAATTTCCTCTGTTAATTCTTCCGATAATACAACATTTGCATCTTTAATTGTGCTTTCATTACCTCGAACGGTTGCTAGCTCAAAAGGATAGGTAGGTTCATCAATATCTTCGAATAATTCTTTGAAATAAACTTCTGAATTATTTTCTGATTGTAAGTGTAATACATGACCGATAAATTCTCTATACAATGCTGGTTCTGGAAGCATTGACGCTTTTCCAGATAAATACATTTCGATTTCAGAAATAATTATCTCTAAACCAACATGATCAAAAATCAAGTGATGTTGATTTATTAATAAGTAATATTTACCCGATGCAGTATCATCTGCCGATTTTAACTGTAATATTGGTGCCTCGGTAAGATCTATCCAGTTTTTACCAGGCTCTAGCATTTTCTTTAATTCTGATTCTATTTCTATGTTCGAATCAAAAGTTAACTCTTCTACTTGAAGCGATGCTTCTTTGAGTACAACTTGCACCGCCTGAGGTAAACCTTCACTTATTACACTAGTGCGTAAAACATCATTACGATTTACAACAAATTGCAGTGCTTCTATAAATACTGATCGCTTTTCACTACTTGAAAATGACAATAAATTTGGAAGAACATAAGGATCTCCCTGCTCTTCATTACTCATTAAATAATGGAAATAAATTCCTTCTTGTAATGGAGATAAAGGATAAATATCTTGAATGTTAGCAACTCCTCCTTTAGTTTGCGCTACGATTGTTTCAATATTTTCTTGATCAAAACCTTGTAATAACGGAAGCATTTCAGGTATAATTTGATCTATATTTTCTGTTATCTTATTTGCAGGTACCACGTACATTGCATCAACAGACAATACTTTTTCAGCAATTCCAGCGATGGTAGGCTCTGAAAAGATATCATTTACTGTGGTATGATAACCAATTCCCTGTAATCGAGATATTAGTTGAACTATTAATAAACTATGACCTCCTAATTCAAAGAAATTATCATAAACTCCAATTTTTTCAATATTCAACAATTCTTGCCAAATCGTTACTATTTGTTCTTCTGTTTCATTTCTTGGAGCTACATATTCTTGAGTAGATAACATTGAACCATCAGGTTCTGGTAATGCCTTTCTATCTAATTTACCATTACTTGTTACAGGAATCTCTTCTAGTTCAACCCAAATCATAGGTACCATGTACTCTGGTAATGTTTTGAGAAGTTCGTCTTGTAAAATCTCTTTATCAAAATCTCCTTCTACAATCACATAGGCAACTAATTGCTTATTTCCACTGGCATCGTTCTTTGCTAGGACACAACATTGATTTACCTCTGTTAAAGTCGCCAATGCATTCTCTACTTCTCCAAGTTCAATACGATATCCACGAATTTTAACCTGATTATCTTTTCTTCCTATAAATTCGATAGAACCGTCTGGCAACCATTTGGCTAAATCACCTGTTTTATAAATTCGCCCTTCTTCTTTGAATGGATTTTGAATAAACTTCTCATTGGTAAGTTCTTCTCTGTTAAGATAGCCTCGAGCAACACCTCTTCCTCCAACACAAAGCTCTCCAACAACTCCAGAAGGTAATAACTCATTTGAGTCATTTAAAATATACACTTCCGTATTATGAATAGGTTTTCCAATTGGAACAAGGTCTCCTATTTTTCCATTGAATGTTGTTGCACAAATACTGGTTTCTGTTGGTCCATAAGCATTTACATAATTATAATTCTCAGAAAAAGCCTTTGCGAGTTTTAATGGAATTGCTTCCCCAGCGGTAACCAGTGTTTTTATGGTAGGTACGTCTTCAACTTCCAATAATTGTAAAAATGCAGGTGGTAAGGTTGCAAACGTAATTGTTTGTTCTTGTATGAAGTTTTTAAATAAGGATACATCCGATTTACCTTCCTCACTTACAATACACAAACTAGCACCACTTAATAAGGCTATTCCTATTTCCCAAATAGAAGCATCAAATGAAGGACTTGCAAATTGCAAACAATTATCATTGGTATCAATAGAGAAATCGGCAATCTGCGACAGTATCGTATTTATAATACTGTAATGCTCAATCATTACTCCTTTAGGTTTCCCTGTACTTCCTGAAGTATAAATAACATAAGCCAAATCATTTGCTTTAACGACCACATTCGGAGCACTACCATCGTACTTTTCTATATCCTTTTTGAAAGATGTTAAAAACGCTTCATCAATAACAAAACTGCTATTACTATCTGTTTTAATATATTCTTTTCTTTCCTCTGGATATGATGGATCTATTGGAACATAAGTCCCTCCTGATTTTAAGACTGCCAAAAATGAAACGATTAACCAATTACTTCTTTCTAGTGTTACTGCTACTAAAGTTTCATTATTAATTGTGTGATTGGCCAAAATGTAGTTCGATAACTGATTCGAAAGCTCGTCAAGTTCTTTATAGCTTAACTTTTCTTCTTGATCAACTAAAGCAATCGCTTCTGGATTTTGTTCAACTCGAGTTGAGAATAAATCAATAATTGTTTTTTCTTCAGGATACTCAGTAAGAGTTTCATTAAACTCTTTTAATAATTGTACTTCCTCCTCCTCAGTTAATATGGATAAGTCAGTTACATTTATATTCTTATTCAATCCATCCAACAATTGAAGTAACGCTTCTTGCATGTAAGAAGTAACACGATCTGCAGGAATACTTTCTTCTATTTGAGCAATTAAACCAAAATCATCGCCATAGTCATCAACACTTAAACTAAATGGATAATTTGTTCTTTCTTCACTACTAATCATATAAACCCCTAAATCAACAGGTTCCGTCTCTCCGTCATTTGTTGTTGAAAGGTTTCCGTGACGGAAGTTTAATAATGCATTGAAAAAAGGTACATCATTTGGAATATCAGTCCATGATTGAATGCTTGATAATGGTGTTTGTTCGTATGGTAATAATCCATTTAAGTGTTCCTTAACTAAATTTATGTACTCAGCAACATTTCCATTTAATCGAGCTAAAAATGGTAAGGTATTAATAAACATACCTAAAGAGTCTTCTACTCCTAAAGAGCCTTGTAAGCGACCCGAAAATAAAGACCCGAAAATAGCATGGTTTTTATTACTACATTTTCCAATAACCAATCCGAATGCAGCATGGAATAACACCGCAGGACTCATTCCATATTTAGTGCTTACTTCTCGAATACTCTTAGAAAGTTGCTCTGGTAAAATTATACTAGATTCTTGAATACTCGTTCCTGTTCCTTTGACATCAACCAATTCAAATGGATAGGTAGGCTCTTCAATATTTGTATAGATATTTTTGAAATAAGCTTCGCTATCATTTGTTTTTTGTAGATGTAATGTATGACCTATAAAGTTTCTATATAAAACTGGTTCTGGAAGATTCGAATGTTCTCCTAATAAACACATTGTAACCTCGTCAACAACCTTTTCAACTCCAATATGATCGAACATTAAATGATGCTCCAATAACACTAAGTAATAGCCGTTATTTTTAGGATCATCTATTGCTTTCAGTTTCATCAATGGAGCTTCTGAAACATCAACCCATAATTTACCTGCTGCGTTTTCTCTTTTCAATTCAGCGATTACATCTTCAACATCATCAGCTATAATCGATTTTTCAACTGATAGTTGTGCTTCTCTATGCACAACTTGAACTGCTTTTGGTAAACCTTCGCTAATTACACTTGTACGTAATACATCATGACGATTTACTACATATTGTAATGCATCAATAAATGAATTTCGTTTTTCTTCATCTGAAAATGCCATTAAATGTGGTAGTACATAAGGATCTCCTTCTTCCTTCGTACTCATTAAATGATGGAAATAGATTCCTTCTTGTAATGGTGATAATGGATATATATCTTCAATATTAGAAACACCACCTTGAACATTGTCTGCAATTTTATCGATATCCTTTTGTTCAAAATCTAATAAAGGAACCATTTCTGGAGTAATCTGCGTTACGTCTGCTGTTATTCCATTTGGTGGAACATGATAGATTGACTCACCAGACAGCAGATTTTCACTGATACCTGCAATAGTAGGATTCGAGAAGATTTCTTTAACTCCTATGTTAAATCCAACATTTTGTAGTTTAGAGATTAATTTAATAACCAATAAACTGTTACCTCCTAATTCGAAGAAATTATCATTGATTCCTATTCTATCAATAGCAAACAATTTTCTCCAAACAGCAGCAACTTTTTCTTCTTTTTCATTTCTGGGAGCAACATATGCTCTAGTTGACAAAGTAGCTCCATCTAATTCTGGAAGTGCTTTTTTATCTAGCTTTCCGTTTGGTGTTAATGGCATTTCATCCAGTTCTATCCAAATCATTGGAACCATATACTCTGGCAAACTCAATTTCAGTTCTTCCTGTATGGCTTCCTTATTCAATGAGTCTTCAACAACCACATAACCTACCAAATGATTGATTTCGTTTATGTCTTTTTTAGCTAATACGCAGCTTTGTTGAATTCCTGTAACAACAGATAATGCATTTTCTATTTCTCCTAACTCGATACGATAACCTCGAACCTTCACTTGATCATCTGAACGTCCAACAAACTCTAAAGTACCATCTGGTAACCATCTTCCTAAATCTCCTGTTTTGTATAAACGTCCTCCTTCTGATTTAAATGGGTTTTCAACAAACTTCTCTTTGGTTAATTCTTCCCTCTTTAAATATCCTCGACCTACACCAATTCCGCTAGTCCATAATTCTCCAACTATTCCTACTGGACATAAATTATCGAAAGAATCAACAACATACACATCCATGTTCGCTACCGGTTTTCCGATAGGAATTACGGCTCCTTTTGGAGATTCATGCATAATATGTAAAGTGATATCATCAGAAGCCTCAGCAGGTCCATAGGCATTTACTACAGGAACTGTTGGATATAAAGCAAACCATTTATCCAATAGTGATTTTGTAGCTGCCTCTCCTGTTACCAAGAAATATGCTAAATTATCTAAGCCCTTTGTATTGGTATCGCTTTCTAATAAACTAGAAACATACGATGGAACCAATTGAAGATGACTTACTTTGTTTTCAGACAGTGAATTTTGAAATTCATCAATATGTAAAATCATTTCTTCACTGTAAATTGCAATGCATCCTCCACATAACAATCCGCTTAGCATTTGCCACACAGAAATATCGAAAGTAAATGGAGCTGTAAATGCCACAACACTCTCATTAGTCATTTCAAGTTCATCGACCATTATTAATGAATGGTTTAACAATCCTGTGTGCTCGATCATTGCTCCTTTAGGAACTCCTGTACTCCCTGAAGTATAAATCACATAAGCTAAAGAGTTTGAATCTATAGCAATATTTGCTGATGAACTTGGATACTTCGATTCAATGAATGAGTTATCATCTAACACAATCAATTCAATATCTTCAAATGAAGCTAATACTGATTGACTAGCTACATCAGTAATTAATAAATTGCACGCAGTATCTTCCAAAATACTAGTAATTCGATCTTCTGGGAAATCTGGTTTCATAGGAACATAAGCTCCTCCTGCTTTTAAAATTCCCAAAACACCAATTAACATTTCCAATCCACGATTTAAACAGATTCCTATTAAATCTTCTGGCTTCGCTCCTTTGTCTAATAAATAATGTGCTAGCTGATTTGAACGTTCATCCAATTGCTTGTATGTTAACTTTTCTCCTTCAAAAGTTACCGCAACAGCATTTGGTGTTTTTTCCACTTGTTGTGTAAACAAATCAACAACGGTTTCTTCGAAAGGATAAGCTACTTCATTTCCATTGGATCCTTCCAAAATATCTATTCTCTCTTCTTCAGATAGAATTGTTATTTGCGCCACATTCTTTTTCTCTTGAACTCCAGTTACTAATCCTGATATTGCTTCTACAATATATGAAAGCACCGCATTTGCACTTAAACTTTCATGTACTTGTACCTTTAATGCAAAATCGGCTCCGTAATCATCAACATCCAAAGAGAAAGGATAGTTTGTACGTTCATGTGCTTCAACAAGACTCACTCCTAGATCCACTGAATCTTCTGTAATTTCTTCTTCAGAAATTACTGGGGAATGACGGAAGTTTAATAAGGCACTGAATAATGGTACTTCATTGGAGATTCCACTCCAACCTTGAACAGACGATAGTGGTGTTTGCTCGTAGGTTAGCAATAATCCTAAGGCATTTTTAACTTTTAAGATATATTCCTTAGCGCTTCCCTCTAATTCTATAAAAAATGGTAATGTATTAATAAACAGACCTAACGAATCTGCCGCTCCAGCGCTTCCTTGTAAACGTCCTGATAGTAATGAACCAAAAAGAGCATACTCTTTATTACTACATTTTCCAACAACAATTCCGAAAGCTGCATGGAATAGTACTCCAGGACTTACTCCTAAGGTTGAACAGACATTACGAACTTTCAAACTTAATTCTTCTGGTAAGTTTACAATAGCTTCTTCAACATTACCTCCAGTTCCCTGAACATCTGATAAATCGAATGGATAGGTCGGTTCATCAATTTCTCCTAGCAAGTCTTTGAAATAAGATTCGCTATCGTTAGTTGCTTGTAAATGTAAGGTATGACCTATAAATTCTCTGTATAATACAGGCTCAGGTAAGCTTTCTGCTTTACCTTCCGTATAAATTGCTATTTCTTCAATTATTTTGTCCAATCCAACATGATCAAACAATAAATGATGGTGATTTACCCACAAGAAATAATGACCTTTTTCTTCATCATTGGCTAATTTCAACTTCAATAAAGGTGCTTTCGAGGCATCCATCCATTGATTTCCTGGAGCGGATAGTATTTGTAATTCCTCTAAAACATCTTTTGATTCGTCAATAATCAAATTCTCTATAGACAATTCAACTTCTCTTAATACTACTTGAACTGGATTTGGTAAACCATCACTTAAAACACAAGTACGCAATACATCGTGTCTGTTCATTACAAACTGTAATGCCTCAATAAAAGAGTTTCGTTTTTCTAAATCGGTAAATACTAATAAGTCAGATAAAACGTATGGATCTCCTTCCTCTTTATCACTCATTAAATAATGGAAATAGATTCCTTCTTGTAGTGGAGATAAAGGATAAATATCTTGAATATTAGCAACACCGTTAGGTATTTTTGATACTACTTTATCGATATCTTCTTGACTAAAATCTAATAAAGGAACCATTTCAGGAACAATTAGATCTGTGTCTTTAGTAATTCCATTAGCTGGAACTTCATAAAAATCTCCTTCTGAAGAAACTTTTTTACTCAGAGATGCAATCGTTGGGTTTGAGAAAAGATCTTTAACCTGAATGTAGTAATCTATTTTTTGTAATCTTGCTATCAGCTGAACAACTAATAAACTATGACCTCCTAATTCAAAGAAGTTATCGTAAACACCAATCTTTTCAACACCTAGCAAATCTTGCCAAATAACTGTCAGCTGTTCTTCTACTTCATTTCTCGGAGCAACATATTCTTTGGTAGATAACATCGTTCCATCAGGCTCTGGTAATGCTTTTTTATCTAATTTTCCATTAGATGTTAAAGGCATTTCATCTAACTCTATCAAGATAGACGGAACCATATACTCTGGTAAAACTTCCTTTAGTTCTTGCTGAACTTCTTCTTTATTTAGTTCTTCCGTTGGAACAATATATGCAACTAAACGTTTTACTCCGTTTGCATCCTGTTTAGCCAAAACACACGATTGACTAATTACATCTAAATTTGATAAAGCATTTTCTATTTCTCCTAGTTCAATACGATACCCTCGAATTTTTACCTGTGTATCTTTTCTTCCAACAAACTCGATATTTCCATCAGGCAACCAGCGTACCAAATCGCCCGTTTTATATATTCTTTCTTCTTTTTTAAACGGATTACTGACAAAGTTCTCTTTTGTAAGTTCCTCTCTGTTTAAATAACCTCTAGCGACTCCTGAACCTCCGATACACAATTCTCCAACAACTCCAATAGGAGATAAATTCATTGCTGAATCAACAATATAAACTTGTGCATTGCTAATTGGCTTTCCAATCGGAGGTTTTTCATTACTACTATCTGTTGGAGAAACTTTGCAATACGTGGCAACTACTGTTGCCTCTGTTGGTCCGTAGTTATTGTAAATGGTAAGAGATGTTTCTTTGTTTATAGACAAGGCATCTCCTCCAGTTAAGATTGTTGTGTTTGGTAAAGAGATATCTGCATCTATAAAACTCTCACATAACATTGTTGGTATGTAGGCATGTGTTATTTCATTTTCATTTAAAAATGTTGAAAACAACTCTAAGTCGTAACGATTTTCTCCTGTAATAGGATATAAGCTTGCCCCTGATAATAAATATGGAAATATTTCCCAAACACTTGCATCAAAACCAACTCCCGCGAACAAGCTTCCTTTACTTGAAGCCGTTACTGAAAATGCTGATTGATGCCAGAAGCATAAGTGAACTAAATTTCTATGTTCAACCATAACCCCTTTCGGCTTTCCTGTACTTCCAGAAGTATAAATCACATAAGCCAAGCTATCAGTTGTTATCTCTCTATCAACAGTTACTTCTGGATATGTACTTATTGTATTCCAATCACTATCAAGACGTATGATTGATAATTCCTCACTTTCAGTCAACACCTCGCTACTCATTGTATCACTTAATACAAGAGTAATGTTAGCATCTGAAAGCATATAATTAATACGATCTTCTGGATATGTTGGATCTATTGGTATGTAAGCTGCTCCCGATTTTAGAGTTGCTAAAATAGCAACCACCAATTCTAAACCACGATCCATGCAAATACCTACAAAATCATCATTTTGAACTCCTTGTTCTATTAAATAATGGGCTAGTTGATTAGAATATTTGTCTAACTCTCTGTAGGTAATTGTTTTTCCTTCGAATGAAACTGCAAGAGCATCTGGAGCTTTTGCCACATTTTCTTTGAAAAAATCAATAATTGTTAAACCTTTTGGATATTCAAATGATGTATCATTATAAACATGTAACAACTGATTTTCTTCTTCGGAAGTTAATACAGATAAATCATCAATAGGTTGAGCAATGTTATCAACGATAGCGGTTAACAGGTTTTCATAATGAGTTAGCATTCTCATTATTGTGGTTTCATCGAACAAAGCTGTACGATATGCCATATCTAAAACAATACCTGAATCACTTTCAGAAATATCTAATGTAAGGTCGAATTTAGCTGTTCTTCCTTCAAATTCATATCCAGAAATTTCAACGCCTCCTAAATCTAATGCTTCTCCTCCTTCTGATATTGCAGGAGCTGTATTTTGTAATACAAACATTACTTGGAATAAAGGAGTTGTACTAATATCTCTGTCAGTAAGCACACTGTCAACTACTTTTTCAAAAGGTGCCAACTGATTATCATAACCATCTAATGTGGTTGTCTTTACTTTTTTCAGTAATTCTTTAAAACTTGGATTTCCTTCTAAATCAGTACGCAATGCCAATGTATTTACAAAGAAACCAATCATTCCTTCCAAGTCAGCCTGTGTACGATTTGCCACTGGAGTTCCAACACATATATCATTTTGGCCACTATAGCGAGATAATAATACTTTGAAAGCGGATAACAATAACATAAATAATGTTACTCCTTCTTGATTACATAAGGCTTGTAAATCATCCCTTAGTTTTTTATTTAACTGTAAAACTAAGTTTGCTCCTTCTTTGTTCGAAATTGTAGCTCGTTTGTGATCTTTTGGTAATGTTAACGTGTCAACATCTTCTAGTTTTCTCTTCCAGTATGCTATTTGACTGTCTAAAATTTCACCTTCTAAATGCTCTCGCTGCCAAATTGCGTAATCCGAATATTGCAATGTTAACTCAGGTAATTCAACTGACTTTCCTGCTTGTAAAGCACTATACAATGTCATGAATTCATTTATCAAAATTCCTTCTGCCCATCCATCACTTACAATATGATGAAAAACACAAGCTAAGACATATTTGTCGTTTTCTAAGTGATATAAACATGCACGAAATTTATAATCCGAAGCTAAATTGAAAGGAACACTGATATAATTAATTAAGGTTTCGGTTAATCCATTTTCGTCAATATTATTAACCTGATCTAAAGACCAATTATCTGAACTAACAACTTCCTGATAACCTTTACCTTCATCGGCTAAGATATTTGTGCGTAATACCTCATGACGTGACACAATAGTTTTGAAAGCCTGTTCCAATACTGCAATGTTTAGTGTTCCTTCTAAACGGATAACCGTTGGCATATGGTATTCAACACTTCCATCTAGTTGATCTAAAAACCACAATCGTTCTTGATTAAACGATAAAGGAATACGATCTATACTTTCTTTATTATAGGCAATTATTTTTGGTAATTGTAATTCATTTGTTGCCCCTTCTTCTTCATATGCAGTTAAATGATCAATTATTTGTTGTTTATTGGATTTTAATTCTTGTATTATTTCTGGATTAATTTCAGCATTCGCCTTAATATTTAAAGCCCCATTCTTTAAAACCAGCTTTATACCTTCCTTATCAAGTCTATGTAAAAAACTTATAATGTCCATGTTTGTTTAGTTAATTTTATATCTCAATGTTTATACTGTATTCCTCTTCGTCTTCCTTAAGACTTTGTGCTTTGTAATCTAAATATGATGCTATTTCCTCTATGGTAGTAAACCTGAAAATGTTTCGAATTGACAATTCTACTTCTAGTTCTTTTCTAATGATTGATACTAATCGAGTGGCTAATAAGCTATGACCTCCTAATTCGAAGAAGTTATCACGAACTCCTACTTTTTCTACTCCCAATAAATTTTGCCAAATTTCAACCAGTTGCTCCTCCGTTTGTGTACGTGGAGCAACATACTCCTGTGTTGACAGCATTGAAGTATCAGGTTCTGGTAAAACTTTTTTATCAATCTTTCCATTCGGAGTTAGTGGCATTTCATCCAATTCTACCCATAAGGCAGGAACCATGTATTCTGGTAAGCTGTTTAATAAATCATCTAGGATTGTTTCTTTATCAAATTCGGTATCCATTACTACATAACCAACCAAACGATTTATTCCATTCGGTCCTTTCTTAGCAAGTACACAGCTGCTTTGAACTCCAGAAATAACAGATAAGGCATTTTCAATTTCTCCTAATTCAATACGATACCCTCTTATTTTCACCTGATCATCAGAACGACCAACGAACTCGATAGTTCCATTTGGTAACCAACGCCCTAAATCTCCTGTCTTGTATAACCTTCCTCCTTCTGGCTTGAATGGATTTTCTATGAATTTTTCTTTGGTAAGCTCTTCTCTGTTCAAGTATCCACGACCAACTCCAATTCCTGCTGTCCATAATTCTCCGACAACTCCAATTGGACATAAATTATCAAAGCTATCTACCACATATACATCCATATTGGCCACTGGCTTTCCGATTGGAACCACAGCTCCCGTTGGAGATTCATTCATGATATGTAGTGTAATATCATCTGAAGCTTCTGCTGGTCCATATGCATTTACAACAGGAACATTCGGATATAATGAGAACCATTTATCTAATAATGATTTCGTAGCAGCTTCTCCAGTTACTAGGAAGTATGCTAAATCAGATAAACCTGGAACGACTTCGCTATTTTCTAATAAACTAGAAACGTATGATGGAACTAACTGAAGATGACTTACTGTGTTATTTATTAATGAATTTTGGAATTCATCTATGGCTAAAAGATCTTCCTCTGAGTATATTGCAATTCGTCCTCCACATAAAAGACCGCTTAACATTTGCCATACCGAAATATCGAAGGTAAAAGGTGCTGTAAAAGCTACTGTACTATTAGTATCCATCTTTAACTCATCAATCATAATGAATAAATGATTTAAC
>NZ_CAZEQU010000018.1:0-5436 GCF_964513065.1 Tenacibaculum xiamenense | reverse complement strand
GCTCCTTTAGGCAATCCTGTACTTCCTGAAGTATAAATTACATAGGCTAAATCTGAAGCATTATAATCTTTTTCTAATGATGTAATTGGATAATTTTCTTGTAATTCTAAATCATCCAGTAGCACCAAATCAATAGTTTCCATAGAAGAGAAAACAGGTTTACTCTCTACATTTGTTACTACTAAAGAATGTCCTAGGTCTTCAAGAATATGAGCTATACGACTCTGTGGAAAATCTGGTTTCATTGGTACATAGGCAGCTCCTGATTTTAGGATACCCAATACTCCAATCAACATATCTAAGCTACGTTCTAAACAAATACCCACCATCGTATTTGATGTAATACCTCTTTCAATCAAGCAATGTGCTAGTTGATTTGAACGCTCATCTAATTCTTTATACGTTATTTTCTGATCAGCAAAAATTGCTGCAATTGCTTCTGGAGATTTTTGAACTTGATCAGCAAATAAATCAACAAATGTTTTATCAAGTGGATAGTCAACCGAAGTGTCATTGAAAACTTCTAATAATTGACTTTCTTCTTCCTGTGGTAAAATATTTAGTTTCGAAACAGGTAAAGATTTTTCTGATTTTAATCCAGCTACAAGTCCTTTTACAGCTTCAAGAATGTAAGCAAGTATAAGATTAGGATCAACATCTCCATCAATCTGAGCAATTAACCCAAACCCAGTTTCAAAATCATCAACGTCAACTGAAAATGGATAATTGGTTCGTTCATAATCGCCTACTACACTAATTCCTAAATCAACAACATCTTCATCTGCTTCTACCTCAGTTACTATTTCACTCGAAGAGTGACGGAAATTCAATAGAGCACTAAACAATGGTACCTCATTTGAAATATTACTCCAACTTTGTATATCTGATAATGAAGTTTGCTCGTATGATAATAATTCTGTCAGCCTTTTCTTAACTTGAAGAATAAACTCTAAAATATTTCCTTCTAGAGGAACTAGAAAAGGTAAAGTATTCATAAACATCCCCAAAGAATCTGCAGCTCCAGAAGTACCTTGTAAACGCCCTGAGAATAACGAACCAAAAATTGCATATTCTGAATTACTGCATTTCCCCACAACAATTCCATAAGCAGCATGGAATAGTACAGCCGAACTCATTCCTAAATTCGTACAAACTTCTCTAATTTCTTTACTTAATTCATCTGGCAAACTCATTTTTGCCTCTTGGACACCACCACCATCTCGTCTTGTATCTGATAAACTATATGGATATGTAGGAGTATCAATATCGCCAAACAAACCTTTAAAATACGATTCACCATCATTTGTAGCCTGTTGATAAAGTGCATGTCCAATAAAATCTCTATATAAAACAGGTGTTGGTAAACTTGCTCCCTTTCCAGATAAATAAACTACGATTTCGTTAATAATTCTTTCTAATCCGAAATGATCAAATGCTAAGTGATGTTGGTTAACAATTACGTAATAAGTACCTGTAGTTGGATCATCCGCTGATTTTAATTGTATTAACGAAGCCTTTGATACATCCATCCATAAATTTCCAGGCGCTGTTAATCTTTCCAACTCGGATAAGATATCTGATGATGCTCCAAAAGTTAATTTTTCGGCAGAAACTTCAACATTTCTTTGTACAACTTGTACTGCTCTAGGTAATCCTTCACTGATAAAGCAAGTACGTAATACATCATGTCTATTCACTACATATTGTAAAGCTTCTATAAAATCATTTCGTTTGTCTATTTCCGTAAACGATAATAAGCATGGCAGAACATATGGATCTCCTCCTTCTTTATCACTCATTAAATGATGGAAATACATTCCTTCTTGTAAGGGCGATAATGGGTAGATGTCCTGAATATTAGCAACTCCTCCAGGAATTTTTTCTACAACTTTATCAATATCCTCTTGATCGAAGTCTAATAATGGAACCATCTCAGGTACAATTCGATCAATTCCTTCGATAATTCCATTTGCAGGAACTTGATATACTGAAGCTTCAGAAGATACTTTTTCAGCTATTTCAGCTATTGTTGGACTTGAGAAAATGTCTTTAACTTTAATATGGTAATTCAACTTTTGCAAACGAGATATTAATTGAACAACCAATAAGCTATGTCCACCTAACTCAAAGAAATTATCATAAACTCCAACTTTTTCTATACCTAATAGCTCTTGCCAAATAATAGTTATTCGCTCTTCCATTTCATTCCTTGGAGCAACGTACTCTTTCGTTGACAACATTCCTCCATCTGGTTCTGGAAGTGATTTTCTATCCAGTTTACCATTTGATGTTAATGGCATTTCTTCTAATTCAATCCATATTTGAGGTACCATATATTCTGGTAGACTCTTCTTTAATTCTGATTGAACTCCTTCTTTATTTAAACTATCATCTTTAACTACATATCCAATTAAACGTTTGTTTCCTGTACCATCTTCTTTCGCTAAAACGCAACTACTGTGGATTCCTTCAACTTTAGAAAGTACAGATTCTATTTCTCCTAATTCAATACGGTATCCACGAATCTTAACCTGTGCATCTTTTCTTCCTATATATTCAATTGTTCCATCTGCTAGCCAACGTCCTAAATCTCCTGATTTATATAAACGATCATTAGCATCGTTACTAAATGGATTTGATACGAATCGTTCATTTGTTAAGTTTTCTCTATTCAAATAACCTCTAGCAACACCACTTCCTCCAACACATAACTCACCAATAACACCCTGTGGAACTGGATTTAAATAATCATCCACGATATAACAGCTTAATGTTGGAATCGCTGTACCAATCGTACTTATTGAATTATTGATATCTGCCTCTGTAATCTCTTTGTAGGTAACATGAACCGTAGTTTCAGTAATACCATACATATTGATTAGTTCGCTATTTTTATACGATTGTTCCCATCTTGCTAAATAACTTGGATTTAAAGCTTCCCCTCCAAAAATCACATAACGAATGGTAGTCTCATCTGTAATTGACAAGTATTGATCTTGAAGTGTATAGAAAGAACTTGGTGTTTGGTTTAATACAGTAACTTTTTCTTCAACTAATAAATTACTGAAAGCTATAGCGTCTTTGGTAATTGACTTTGGAACGATAACCAATCGACCTCCAAACAATAATGCTCCATACATTTCCCAAACTGAGAAATCAAAACAGAAAGAATGAAATAAAGTCCAAACGTCATTTGAATCGAAATCAAACAAACATCCATCATGCTTAAATAAACGAACAACATTTAAATGCTCTATTAAAACTCCTTTCGGTTTACCTGTACTTCCTGAGGTATAAATTACATAAGCTAAATTCCTAGGTGATACTACTTTATTTAACTCTTCTGTTGGATATGATGAAATTGTATCCCAATCTCCATCTAAAGAAAGTATATTCAACTCCGCTTTACCATCTAAAACTTCCTTACTAGCATCATCACTTAATACTAAGGTAATTCCTGCATCGGTTAAAGTATATTCAATTCGATCTTCTGGGTAAGCTGGATCTACTGGAACATATGCGCCGCCTGATTTTAAAATTCCAAGAATACCAATGATCATATCAAAGCCTCGTTCTAAACAAATACCAACTAAAGTATCTGGCTGAACTCCCTGCTCTCTTAAATAATGAGCTAATTGATTTGACTTAGTATCTAAATCTTTATAGCTTAATTCTTTTCCTTCGTAAGATAATGCAATAGCATCTGGTCTACTTGCTACCTGTTCTGCAAATAAATCTACAATAGTGAGATCTTTCGGGTAATCAACATTAGTATCATTGAAAACTTCCAAGAACTGTTTCTCTTCTTCTGATGATAAAACATTTAATGAATTTACAGAAACTTCTTCTTTTGTTTTTAAAGCATTTAATAATTGAGTTAATGCTTCTTCCATATAACCTAATACTCGCTCAGCATTGATACTATTAATTATTTGAGCTGTTAATCCAAAGCTCTGTCCATAGTCATCAACGTTTAAGGTGAATGGATAATTCGTTCTTTCATTTCCTCCTATAAGCTCTACTCCTAAATCAACTACTTCTTCATTATCATGCTCTTCTACCGTTCCTCCATGTGAATGACGATAGTTCAATAAAGCACTGAAAAAGGCAACCTCATTAGAAATTTCGCTCCATCCTTGAATATTTGTTAATGGTGTTTGTTCATATGGTAGTAAGTCTTGTAGTCTTTGTTTTACTTCCTCAATATATTCCGTTACATTTCGGTCAAGAGAAACATAGAATGGTAATGTATTAATGAACATTCCTAAAGAATCGGCTGAATTTAAAGCTCCTTGTAAACGTCCCGAAAATAACGAACCGAATATAGCATAATCAGCGTTGCTACACTTTCCTACAACTAACCCGTAAGCTGCATGGAATAATACTGCTGGACTCGTTCCTAATCTAGTGGCAACCTCTCGAAGTTCATTACTTAGTTCATCTGATAAAATGATACTTGACTCTATTATATCACTGGCATTCCCTTTTGCTTCTGATAAATCAAACGGATAGGTAGGTTCTTCAATACCTTCAAATAAATTTCTGAAATAAGATTCGCTATCGTTTGTTGCTTGTGAATGTAACGTATGTCCTATAAAATCTCTATACAATACAGGTGTTGGAAGATTTTCTTTATTTCCTGATAAATAGTGTTCAATTTCAACAATCACTTTTTCTAAACCTATATGGTCTAATATCAAATGATGTTGGTCAATCAGTAAATAGTAAGTGTTATTTTTAGTGTCATCTGCTGATTTCAATTTTAATAATGGCGCTGTTGAAACATCCATCCATTGCTTTCCAGGAATACGTAATTCTCCTAATTTTGATAGTACATCTGTTGAATTTTCAAAAGTCAATGGTTCTACTAATAATTCTGCTTCTCTTTGCACTACCTGAACCGCTTTTGGTAAACCTTCACTTACAAAACATGTTCTTAAGACATCATGACGATTTACTACAAATTGTAAGGCTTCTATAAAAGAATCACGCTTTTCTTCATCTTTAAAAGATAACAAGCTCGATAAAACATAAGGATCTCCTTGCTCTTTATCACTCATCAAATAGTGGAAATGAATTCCTTCTTGTAATGGTGATAATGGATAGATATCCTGAATATTTTCAACTCCGCCTGGAACCTTTGAAACTATTGCATCAATATCTTCTTGGTCAAAATCCAATAAAGGAACCATTTCTGGAACGATATAATCTGTATTCTCTGTAATTCCATTCGCTGGAACTTGATACATTAATGATAAAGATGAAGCGCTCTCGCTCATCGACGCAATCGTTGGATTTGAGAAAACATCTTTTACAGCAATATTGAAATCTATCTTTTGCAATCTCGATATTAACTGAACAACTAATAAACTATGTCCTCCTAATTCAAAGAAATTATCATAAACTCCAACCTTTTCTATACCCAATACATCTTGC
>NZ_CAZEQU010000017.1:94856-96654 GCF_964513065.1 Tenacibaculum xiamenense | reverse complement strand
TAACACGTATAGCTTTACTCCAGCAGTTGTTAGTATTTCAAATACAGGAGAAGTAGTAGCCAATGCAGGAACATATAGCTTTACAGTAACCAATGCCGCAGGATGTGTATCATTAGCAAGTGCAGATATTACAGTTAATACGCAACCATTAACCCCAGCAGCACCAACAGCAGGAGTGGTAACACACCCAACCTGTGCTGTAGCCACAGGAAGTTTCCAAATCACCGGCTACGATGCAGCTAACACTTATACCTTTACACCAGGAGTTGTTAGTATTTCAGCAGGAGGATTGGTAACTGCCAATGCAGGAACGTATAGCTTTACAGTAACCAATGCGGCAGGATGTGTATCATTAGCAAGTTCTGATATTACAGTTAATACACAACCATTAACTCCAGCGGCACCAATAGTAGGAGTGGTAACGCACCCAACCTGTGCTGTAGCAACGGGAAGTTTCCAAATCACAGGATACGACGCAGCTAACACGTATACCTTTACACCAGCGATTGTTAGTATTTCAAATACAGGAGAAGTAGTAGCCAATGCAGGAACGTATAGCTTTACAGTAACCAATGCAGCAGGATGTGTATCATTAGCAAGTGCAGATATTACAGTTAATACGCAACCATTAACTCCAGCAGCACCAACAGCAGGAGTGGTAACACACCCAACCTGTGCTGTAGCAACGGGAAGTTTCCAAATCACAGGCTACGATGCAGCTAACACGTATACCTTTACTCCAGCGATTGTTAGTATTTCAAATACAGGAGAAGTAGTAGCCAATGCAGGAACGTATACTTTTACAGTAACCAATGCCGCAGGATGTGTATCATTAGCAAGTGCAGATATTGTAATAAATACAGTACCAATCGATTGTTTGGATACGGATGGAGATGGTATTTTGGATTCTGTTGATGTTGATGATGATAATGATGGAATTCCAGATGTCAATGAAGGAACGGTCGATACAGATGGTGATGGAATCATTGATAGCTTAGATTTAGATAGTGATAATGATGGAATATTAGATGTTGATGAAGGAGGAAATGGAGATTTAGATACTAATGGTGATGGTAAGATTGATGACAATGATACGGGATATTCAGATGCAAATAATGACGGACAAGCAGATGCTTCTGTTGATGCTAATGAAGAACCAGATAGAGATGGAGATGGAGTACCAAATTATCAAGATTTAGATAGTGATAATGATGGAATTAATGATGTAATTGAAGATGAAAATATAGATGTTAATAATGATGGTATCGCCGATGGAGGTGATTCTGATGGTGATGGTATTGTTGACTCAGCAGATGCGGATAGTAGTAGCTTTGGAGAAGGGGTTTCAGGAGAGCCTGATAACACTGATAGTGATGCAGATGGTTATCCGGATTATTTAGATTTGGATAGTGATGATGATGGGGTGAATGACGTTGTTGAAGGTGGAAATGATGATATTGATGGGAATGGTCTAGTAGATGGTTCAGATTCTGATGGTGATGGTATTCTTGACGCTGTAGATGAAGATCCAACAAACTTTGGAGATGCTGGAAATACTGATGCTAACGATACGGACCCTGCAGATCCAAACAGTGGAGGAACTGGAACAGTTGGTGACTCTGGAGTGGATACAGACGGAGATGGTATTCCTGATAGTGAAGATGGGTTTGATGGATATGGTGACTCTGGATTGGATAGAGATGGCGATGGTATTCCTGACAGTATTGATGTTGATGATGACAACGATGGAATTCCAGATGTTAATGAGGGAACAGTTGATACAGATGGTGATGGAGTT
>NZ_CAZEQU010000017.1:0-94851 GCF_964513065.1 Tenacibaculum xiamenense | reverse complement strand
AGATGTTAATAATGATGGTATCGCCGATGGAGGTGATTCTGATGGTGATGGTATTGTTGACTCAGCAGATGCGGATAGTAGTAGCTTTGGAGAAGGAGTTTCAGGAGAGCCTGATAACACTGATAGTGATGCAGATGGTTATCCAGATTATTTAGATTTGGATAGTGATGATGATGGGGTGAATGACGTTGTTGAAGGTGGAAATGATGATATTGATGGGAATGGTCTAGTAGATGGTTCAGATTCTGATGGTGATGGTATTCTTGACGCTGTAGATGAAGATCCAACAAACTTTGGAGATGCTGGAAATACTGATGCTAACGATACGGACCCTGCAGATCCAAACAGTGGAGGAACTGGAACAGTTGGTGACTCTGGAGTGGATACAGACGGAGATGGTATTCCTGATAGTGAAGATGGGTTTGATGGATATGGTGATAATGGATTGGATACAGATGGCGATGGTATTCCTGACAGTATTGATGTTGATGATGACAATGATGGAATTCCAGATGTTAATGAGGGAACAGTTGATACAGATGGAGATGGAGTTATTGATAGCTTAGATTTGGATAGTGATAACGATGGAATATTAGATGTTGATGAAGGAGGAAATGGAGATTTAGATACTAATGGTGATGGTAAGATTGATGCCAATGATACAGGGTATTCGGATGTAAATAATGATGGACAAGCAGATGCTTCTGTTGATGCTAATGAAGAACCAGATAGAGATGGGGATGGAGTGCCGAATTATCAAGATTTAGATAGTGATAATGATGGAATTAATGATGTAATTGAAGATGAAAATATAGATGTTAATAATGACGGTATCGCAGATGGAGCTGATTCTGATGGCGATGGTATTGTTGATTCAGCAGATGCAGATAATGGTAGTTTTGGAGAAGGAGTTTCAGGAGAGCCTGATAACACTGATAGTGATGCAGATGGTTATCCAGATTATTTAGATTTAGATAGTGACGATGATGGAGTTAACGATGTTGTTGAAGGAGGAAATGAGGACAGTGATGGAAATGGGTTAGTAGATGGTCCAGATTCTGATGGAGATGGTATTTTGGATCCAGTAGATGAAGATCCTAGTAACTTCGGAGATGCTGGAAATTCAGATTCTAATGATACAGATCCTGTTGATCCAAATAGTGGTGGAAATGGACCTGTTGATGATTCAGGAGTTGATAGTGACGGAGACGGAATTGCCGATAGTGAAGATGGATTTGATGGTTTTGGTGATAGTTCAACGGATACAGATGGAGATGGAATAGAAGATGACTTGGATGTTGATGACGATAATGACGGAATTCCAGATGTTAATGAAGGTACAGTAGATACTGACGGAGATGGAATCATTGATAGCTTAGATTTAGATAGTGATAATGATGGAATACTAGATGTTGATGAAGGAGGAAATGGAGATTTAGATACCAATGGAGATGGTATGATTGATGTTAATGATATTGGATACTCAGATACAAATAATGACGGTCAAGCTGATGCCTCTGTTGATTCAGATGAAGAGCCAGACAAGGATGGAGATGGAGTGCCTAACTATCAAGATTTGGATAGTGATAACGACGGAATTAATGATGTGATTGAAGATGAGAATATTGATGTTAATAATGATGGTATTGCAGATGGAACGGATTCTGATGGAGATGGTATTGTTGATTCAGTAGATGCGGATGATGCTAATTTCGGAGAGGGAATTTCTGGAGAACCAGATAATACAGATAGCGATTCTGACGGACAACCGGATTATTTAGATTTGGACAGTGATGATGACGGAATTAACGATGTTGTTGAAGGTGGAAATGATGATAGCGATGGAAATGGGTTAGTAGATGGCCCAGATACTGATAATGACGGTATTTTAGACATCGTTGATCAAGACGTTGATAATTTTGGAGATGCAGGAAATTCGGATAGTAATGACACTGACCCTACAGATCCAAATAGTGGAGGAAATGGTGTGGTTGAAGATAGTGGTACTGACTCAGATGGAGATGGTATTTCTGATAGTGTAGACGGACTTGATGGTTTTGGAGATGCAGTTGATTTAGATTCATGTGTAATGGTTTATAACAACTTTAGTCCTAATGGAGATGGTGTAAATGACTATTTGAAGATCGATTGTATTGAAAATTTCCCAGATAACTCAATTGAAATATTTAACCGATGGGGAAATACCGTATTTAAGCGAGAAGGATATACTAATAATGAGGCAGTTGCTTTTAAAGGTATATCCGAAGGAAGAGCCAATATAAAAGTAGATAGTAAGCTACCTGTTGGTACATATTTTTATATCTTAGACCTCGGAAATGGAACGGAGATAAAGAAAGGTTGGATATATATAAATAGGTAGTTTATAATAGAATAATTAAGAAGTTTTAAAATGAAATTATTTTCAAAATTAATCTGTTTCATAGCTGTTTGTTTAGTAACAAATAGCTATGGACAACAGGATCCGCAATTCACTCAATACATGTTTAACACAATGAGTGTAAATCCAGCCTATGCGGGGTCAAGAGGACATACTGTAATCACTGCTCTAGCTAGAACTCAATGGGTAGGTTTTGATGGAGCTCCAGATACTCAGAATCTGAGTTATGATTCTCCTATAGGGTTTGCAGGACTAGGATTGGGAGTGAATTTGGTAAATGATAAAATAGGACCTTCTAGTGAGGTGTATTTTGATGCGAATATGTCATATTCGGTAAAAACTGGAGAAAAAGGAAACTTGGCCTTTGGATTAAGGCTCGGAGGTAGACTTTTAAATATTGACTGGACAAAAGGAAACGTCGTTGAAGACGAAACTTTATTTCAGAATAATATAAATGGAAGGTTTTTACCAACAGTTGGAGCGGGTGTGTATTATCATGAAGAAAAATGGTATATGGGATTGTCTGTACCTAACTTTTTAAGATCAGAACATTATGATGCTAACTTAGGGAGCCAAGGGATAACTGCGGTTGAAAGAATGCATTTCTTTTTTATTACTGGTTACGTGTTTGATTTAAATGAAAGTATTAAGTTTAAACCAGCAGCTTTACTAAAAGGGGTTACAGGAGCTCCATTATCATTAGATGTTTCTGCTAACTTTTTGTTTAACGACAAGTTTAGAACAGGGATAGCTTGGAGATGGGATGATTCAATTAGTGCTCTTTTAGGTTTCCAAGCAACGGATTCCCTTTTAATAGGATATGCTTATGATTTAACAACCTCTAACTACAATGTGGTAAACTCTGGAACACATGAGGTAATGTTGAGATATGAAATATTGAACCCATTGAAATATAGATCACCAAGATTCTTTTAAAAAACAAACTAATGAATTTACGAGGGAGAAGTTTACTGTTGTTAGCAGTATTAAGTTTTGCTAAGCTTTCTGCGCAAAGCAAAAGGGTAGCAGATAGGTACTTTGAAGAATTTTCATATGTTCAATCGGCGGAGCTTTATAAAGCGATAGTTGTTGAAAAGGGAGATTCGTCGAAGCATGTATTAAGTCGTTTGGCGGATTCTTATTACAATAATGCTAATACGTCTGAAGCACTTAACTGGTATGAATTATTGGTAAAGAAATATAAAAATGAACTTTCTGATAAATATCTTTTCAGATATGCGCAAGTATTAAGAAGTAATGGAAACTATAAAAAATCAGATTCTATTTTTTTAGAACTGGCGGAAAAAGGGGGAAAGAACAACAGAACCTCAGAGTTAGAAAATAAAAATTACTTACTTGACTACTCTAATGCTGAAAATCAAAGAATTGGTGTAAGAAATTTGAAATTAAATACGCATTATTCCGAATATGGAGGGTTTCTTTTAAATGGTTATGCTTATTTTTCTTCTTCAGCACCTAAAGATGGTAAAAAACAAAAGCTTTATAAATGGAACAATCAACCATTCTTAAATATTTATAAAGCAAAGGAAAATATAGAATCATTAGAGTCTAATGTAAAGGATACCGTGTTAGAGCTTTATGATAAGAGAATTTTACCAGCTCCAATTACTACAAAATACCATGAGGGAAAACCTGTTTTTACAAAGGATGGAAGAACCATATATTTTACACGTAATAATTTTGATGGTAAAAAGGTTAGTAAAGATAGAAAGCGATCTGTAAACCTTAAAATTTACAAATCGAGACTAATCAATGGTGAGTGGTCCAAAGTAGAAGAATTACCGTTCAATAGTGATGATTATTCAGTTGGACATCCAGCTTTGAGTCCCGATGAGAAGAAATTGTACTTTGTTTCTGATATGCCAGGTGGTTTTGGAGGAAGTGATGTATATTCAGTTAATATTGTAAGTTCTGATGAATATAGTACGCCTATTAATTTAGGGCAGCAAGTAAATACTTCAGACAATGAAAGATTTCCTTTTATAGGTGAAGACGGAACGTTATACTTCTCTTCTGATGGTCATTTAGGCTTTGGATTATTGGATATTTTTCAAACAAAAATGTTGGAGGATGGCAATTATTCAAAGGCCGTTAATTTAGGGGAGCCTTTCAATAGTAAAAAAGATGATTTTGCTTTTTATATTGACGAGATTGGGAAAAAAGGTTTCTTTACTTCTAACAGAAAAGGAGGAAAAGGGGATGATGATATTTATAGTTTTTATATCTATCAAGATGTTTGTGAAAAAGTGATAGCTGGAACAATAGTGGATACTAAGTTTGACAAAAGAATTGCAGGAGCCAATTTGAAATTGATTAATTCGGATGGAGATGTTGTTGAAGAAACATTTTCAGATAATGAAGGTAAATATTCTTTTAAAAAGGTGCCTTGTGATTTAGATTTTGTAATTGCAGCTAGCAAGTTTGATCATAAGTCAGATAAGGTATCTGTAAATACGAAAAACAAGGATATCGACATAGTAAAAGCCGATTTAAAGTTAACACCATTAATTATCGGAGATCAAATTGTGATCAATCCTATCTATTTCGACTTTAATAAATCCAATATTAGAGAAGATGCCCAATACGAGTTGGAAAATATTATTACTGTAATGAAAAATCACCCTGAAATTGTTATTAAAATTGAAGCGCATACCGATAGTAGAGGTAACGATTTATATAACAAAAAGCTTTCGGACAAACGAGCTAAAGCTACAAGAGATTATATAGTGTCTAGGGGAATTGAAAAGAAAAGGATTGAAAGTGCAATTGGATTTGGTGAAGAAAGGTTACTGAATAATTGTACAAATGCTAGAAGAAATAAATGTACAGAAAAGGAGCATCAGGTAAATAGAAGGTCGTATTTTTTCATAGTAAAAGGAAAGGAGTTTATTAAAGCGAAGCAGCAAGCGGAGATAATAAAAATGAAAAGGAGAATGAGTAGAAAAAATAGTTATTTATTTTTCTTAAAGAATAATTTTAAGAAAGGAAAGAATAACAAAAATGATAATAAATGTCTAGTTGGAGAGAACTGTGACGAAAAGGAATCTGTACCAAATAAGATATAAAAATAAAACTCCGAACATTGTTCGGAGTTTTTTTGTCATGTAAAAATGTTTTATCTTTTTACTATCGCCATACAAGCGTATAGCTCTGGTCTTGTAGCTGTAAATTCTCTGAGCCAAATCTTCAATTCGTTTATTTCGTGAGGTAATAGTCTCGTTAAAGCTTTCTCTAGCTCCTTACAAAATAATTCAGAGTTAAAACTAACTTTTTTGAGTATAGTTTTGGTGTACTCATACATAGCTCTTGCCATATCTTAGGGGATTTGAGTTAATTTTCGCATGTTCTAATTTACAAAAAAATAAGAACTTAATTGTTAAAGTTGACCAAAAAAAAATCTGACCTAAGTCAGATTTTAAGATTTTATAAGTTGTTAGCTCTTTCTAATAGGGCTACAGCTTTACTTTCAAGCTCTTGACTAATGGCTTTAAAGTGGCTTTTTGCGCTTTCAAAATCATTACTATTTATCTTATTTAAAAGATCATCATAAACGTCATATGCATCGTCAAGTATAGCGTTTGATGCAGTCAAATCTTCAGTAGGATTCTTCTTTTGCCAGTCATCACAAATAGTAGCAATTGCCCCTAAAGTATAATTGATGTCTTTTTTTAAGTTTTTAATACTTGCCATAATTTTATTTTTTGGCAAATTTAAAGGTTTTCTCGTTATTCAGAATAAGAAAATATTTAAAATTATCTTATTAACCAGTTAAAAAAGAGGTTTATACAAAATTTAATAAATCTTTAATATTGTTAATGGTCAAATAATCTTCGTTTAATGTACTGGAATTCACTTGTTCATATTGCCAAGTAGTATGAAATGGAACATGAATAGCTTGGCCTCCAATATTCAGAATAGGAAGAATATCTGATTTTAACGAATTTCCTACCATTAGAAAATCTTTTGGTTGAGTATCAATATGTTTTAGAAGTTTCGTGTAATCGTCTTCTTTTTTCTCACTCATTACTTCAATATGATGAAAGTATTGAAGTATTCCAGATTTTTTAAGCTTTTTCTCTTGATCCAATAGATCGCCTTTAGTGGCAACTATAAGTTTATATTTTTTACTAAGTACTTGTAATACTTCTTCGACATTATCTAAAACAATAACAGGCTTTTCGAGCATGTCTTTACCAATTTGTAGAATTTTAGATGATATCTCTCCAGATAATTTTCCATTAGATATTTCAAGAGCACATTCCATCATGGATAGAACAAACCCTTTAATTCCGTACCCATATAAAGGAAGGTTTTCAATTTCCTTTTTAAATAGTTCTTGGTGAATTTTATTTTCAGTTTCATAATTTGATAATAAAGAAGCGAATTCGTTTTCTGCTTCTCTGAAATAGGTTTCATTCACCCATAGGGTATCGTCAGCATCGAAAGCTATTACTTTAATATTATCGTTTATCATATTTGATCCTGTATAAATTTAATTGCTTTTTCCAAGTCTTCAGGAGTATCAATTCCGATACTTTCTACAGACGTTTTAATCATTTTAATCTTTTTTCCTACTTCTAAATAACGAATGCATTCAATTTTTTCACTAATTTCAAGTGGTGTCATAGGAGTATTGTAGAAATCAATTAATGCAGATTTTCTGAAAGCATATACGCCTTTATGTTTGTAATATTTAGTATTAGAGTTTTTATCTCTTAAATGAGGAATGACACTACGAGAAAAGTATAACGCAAAACCATTGTTGTCCGTAATAACCTTTACATTGTTAGGATTTTCAATTTCATCGTTATCGGTTAATTCTACTTTTAACGATGCAAGGTCTATTGTGTAATTTTGATCTTTCTTAAATATCTCAATTAGCTTTTTTAAAGAATTTGTATCGATAAAAGGTTCATCTCCTTGAACATTAACAACAATGTCTACATCCATATTTTCAACTGCTTCGGCTATTCTATCGGATCCACAATCATGTTGCTTTTTACTTATGATAACATTTCCTCCAACAGCACTTAATGAATCTTTTATAACTTCAGAATCTGTTACAACATATACTTCATCGAAAAGTTGCGAATTTATTGCTGCTTTATAGGTTTTAACAATTACAGGCTCTCCTCCCAAATCTTTCATTAACTTACCTGGAAACCTTGTAGCGTCGTACCTTGCAGGTATCATTGCAATTATTTTCATACTATTAGTTTTAACAAACAAATATACTATTAATGTTAATAGGTTTATAGTAAAAAGAAAAGGTCAGAATAAATATTCTGACCTTCTATATATTTTGAACTAATATTCTTAGTTTAATTTAAAGTTAATTGGAATTGTATACTGAACATTCGCAAACTTTCCATCGTGTTTACCAGGTATAAAATCTGGTAATTTAGAAACCATTCTTTGAGCTTCCAGTTCTAAAAGTTCTCCATTTTTAGGACCTCTCATTTTAATGTTCTTAACTTTTCCTTGAGTATTGATTACAAAAGTAACCCAAACTTTTCCTTCAATATTGTCCCTTGCAGCAGCAGAAGGATAATGGAAGTTTCTTTGAATATGACTAATCATTCTTTCATTGAAACAGTTTAACTTATCAAAATCTGAAGCGTTTGCACAAGCTTTAAATTGAGGAATAGATTGTACTTTATTGAATTTTACAACATTTGTAAATACTTCCTCTTTAACAGCTGGAGCTACTTTTTTAGCTTTTTTAACAACACGTTTTTTAGCAACAGTACTTGATTTTTTAGAACCAGGTACTCTGAAGGTAATTGGAATTCCATACTTTACTTTTACAGCTTTTCCGTTGTGCTTTCCAGGAACAAACTTAGGTAATTCTTCAATTAATCTTTTAGCTTCGCCTTCTAGTAATTCACCTCCTTTAGGACCACGAAGTCTAATATCTTCAACATCTCCTAATTGGTTAATTGTAAATTGAGCTAAAACTCTTCCTTCGATACCTTTATTTAACGCAGCTTCAGGGTAAGTAAAGTTTCTTAAGATGTGTTTAGACATTTGTTGGTCAAAACACTTAGCTTGTTTAATTAAAGGTTCGTTTTCACATTTTTTGAATAAAGGAATTTCTTCAACTAAGTTAAATGGAATTTTCTCAAGCATTTCACCTGAATCTTCCAATTCTAACTTACCAACAAGTAAAGTTGTTTTTTTTACGTTAGCAACCTTTTGAGAAGTGTTATTTGCCCCTAATGATACAGCAGCTTTATTCTTGCGAACTACACGTCTTCTTGTTGAAACTTCGATTGAAACTTGCTTTTTGGCGTTACCATCTGCATCCTTCACCTCTTCTACAGCACATTTAGTTATACTGTTTGGATCAGCAATACCCTCGTCTGGGGTATCACAGTGCTCTTGTGCTATTGTTGTAAAAGACAACAACATAGCTAAAATTAACAAGGGGAATCTCATCATAATCTTGCTTAATTTAGGGGTTAATAAATTAAATTAATATTGTAAACCTAAGAAAAGAAAATTTAAAATCAAAAAATAATTAATATTTTTTTTCGAATAAAGCCTTGTTTTATCACTTGCCAATAACAAAACTCTATTTTTTTAAACTTAATTTTCTACCTAGTTAGACGCAAAAATATAAAAAAATTACACATATCATAATTTTTTTTACTGATTTTTAGTTAGTTATATTACGGTTTTCCGTAAAATTCGCAAAAATTAGTAGATACAGAGGACTAGATCTTGTGCTATTTAATTAAAACTTTTTTTTAATTTTTCCTTCTTTACATACTGTTGTAAAATTAATTATCATTTGGTGTAGGTCACTGATTTTTATATTATTTTAAGTTTATACATATTATATAGGAAGGATTTATATGGCAATAATTTTAAAAAACGAATCTCTTTTTCTTGTGGCTAGAGGTACTTTATTACCATTGTTCAAAATTAGAAAATCTCCTTCCCGTTTATCATATCTGGACAAATGATTAAGATTTATGATGTGAGATTGATGACAACGGAAAAATGTTGAGTCAGATAAAAGCTTTTGATATTCTTTAAGAGACTTGGAAGCTATTAATGGGCTTTTATCTTTTAAATAAAATTCAGTATAACTGCCATTCGCTTGTAAATGATAAATTTCGTTAACTGTTAGTATTTGTATACCATATTTGTCTTTTAATATGAGTTTGTCCGGAATACTCGATTTTTGGTTTATGTTATGTGTTAGCGTTTTTATTTTTTTTGGTGTTTCATGTATATCTATTTCTTGTTTTGCTTTTTGAACGGCTTGTTTTAACTCATCGATATCAAAAGGTTTTAGTAAATAGTCTAAGGCACTAAATTTAATGGCCTTCAAAGCGTATTGTTTAAATGATGAAATAAAAATGACTTGGAAGTCGATCGATTTCATATTTAATAACAAATCGAATCCATTGCCATCAGGTAACTCTACATCTAGAAATATTAAATTTGGCTTTAGTGAGTTAATTAAATTAGTTGCTTCTTCAACATTGCTAGCTTCACCAATTATTGATATATTGTTACAGTGTGTATTCAAAAGCCGCTTTAAACTTTCTCTAGCGGCCGTATTATCTTCAATTATAATGGTTTTCATTCTCTAATATGTTTTATAGTTCTAACAGGGAGGTAATTTCTTAATAGAAGGAATGGAACAAAAGTTATACGTATTTAAAAGGAAGTTTAAAGGTTACTGATGTACCTGAGGAAATACTTTCAACAAAGAAAGCTATATTTTTATTACCCATTTGTTTAAAAAGATCGATTCTTTCTTCTGTAATTTTTATGGCATGTGATATATGATTGTCATTTTTAGGAGAGGTCGATTTTTTTATTCCTTCTCCATTATCTTTCACTTGTAGTTCTAACCCATCTTTTTTCATAGTAAAAAACACATCTATTGTTGCGTTATCTTTAATATTGGCCAATCCATGTTCAATAGCGTTTTCAACGAAAGGTTGAGCAAACATAGGAGGCAGTGCTATTTCTTCTTCATCTATATCATCAGATACATTAATTTTGTACTCAAATGGATGTTCACGTCTTAGGTTTTGTAAAAACAAATAATTATCCAACATCTTTATTTCTTCTTCTAAGGTGACAAAATTATTTCTTGAATTATCTAAAACTTGACGAATTAATTTTGAAAACTTTACTAAATATTGTCCTGCTTGCACTTTTGCTCCTTTATCGATGTAATCATGAATAGCAGACATGGCATTGAATATAAAATGAGGGTTCATTTGAACTCTCAACAGATTTTGCTCTATTTCTTTATTTTGTTGCTTTAATTTAAATTGCTTTTGTCTATATATTAAAAAGAATAAAGTACCTAATAAGACTAATAAAACAACTAGACCACCATATATCATTAGTTTTAACTTTGATTCTTTTAATTCATATGCTTGAATAGTGTTTTTTTGATGTAAGTTTACAATAGCTTGTTCCTTTTTTTCAGTATCATGCTTAACTTGTAACTGGGCAATTTGCTGACTTTTTTCTTTTCCTAAAATAGAATCATAAATACTATGATAAACTTCCATGCTTTCTAAAGCATTTTTATAATTACCAGTAACTTTTTCTAATTCAACTAGTATTTTGGTAGCATCTCTTATAACTGAAGGGTAATTAATTTTTGACGCTAATGTTATTCCTTTATTTATGTATTCTTTTGCAAGATGATATTTTTTTTGTTTCCAATATATTTTCCCAATATTACTGGTTGCCTTTGCTTCTAAGGATTTTTCACCAGTATCTTTGCTAAGTGCCAATCCTTTTTTCAAATATTCTAAAGCATCCTGATACTTACCTTGTTCTGTATAAACATCACCAATAAGACAAGTTGATGAAGCAATAATACTTTTAAAGCCTTTTTCTTCTGCCAGTTGTTGTGATTTAAAACCGTATTCTAGTGCTTTGTCATATTCTTTGTTTAACATATAACAGTCTGCAATGCTCAAATCTGAATCAGCAATTATTTCTTGATAACCTAATTCATTACTTATCTGTTTACATTCTTCATAATAAGTTAGAGCTTTTTTAATATTGCCCATCATTTTATATACATAACCAATATTATTTGTTTGATTAACCAAAGCCCTTTTATCTCCCAAATCTTTTTTTACAGTGTAAGATTTTATAAAGTAATTAAGAGCCTCCGCATAGTTTTCCTGATTGGCAAAAATCATACCTATATTATTGTAAACTAAACCAACAGATTTTGTTTGGTTGTAACGTTTAAATATTCCAAGTGCTCGTTTGTTATATTCCATGGCACTATTGTAGTTGGATAGCCATACATAGGCTAAAGCAATATTGCCGTATCTTTTTGCTAACCCCACAGAATCTTTAATTTGGGCAGAAAAATCGGCTGCCTTGAAGTAGGTTTTTAGAGCTTTTTCATATTCTCCCTTCCTCTTGTGCATAACACCAATGTTTGAGTATAGGTTACCAACTCCGGTTAAATCGTTTAGCTCTTTTTTTAGAACTAATGATTTTTTAAAAAAAACAATGGCTTTATCTAAATTGCCTTTTTTCCCTTCTAAGGCGCCAAAACCGTTATATGCTCTTGCAATACCTTCTTTATAATGATTCTCTTTTGAAAGGATCAAAGACTTTTCATAATATTCGTTGGCTTTTTTATAGTTACTATGTTGCATAGCACTCCAACCAATCCAAAATTGAGCATTGGCAATGCCACTATGGTCTTTAATTGTTGAAGCTTTTTCAATAGCTTTTTTAGAATAATTATAAGAAGAAGTTGAATCTATTTCACTATACTCGAAAGCTAGTTTATTATATAATTCAATCTGATTCTTTATAGATAAGTTTTTGTTAGAGAGTTCAGTAATTAAAGAATCTATGATGGTTTTATTCTGTGATAATAGAGGATTTGAAACAAAGATTAGAATTAATGAAAGGAATTGGATGTTTCTGTTAACATTTCGAAAATACACCTCAAGAGAGTTGCACATAGATTGATGTAACATAGTAATAGTTGATTTAAGTGATACTTGTTTAATTTGTTCTTAATTATCACTTATTAAAGAGAGAGGTAATTTTACTTTACAATCAGGATATATACCTATTTATAAAGGAAGGGAGAAAATAATTTCGAGGGATGAGCTAGTGTTGAAACAATGAACTTTAGCTCTTAACAAAACTATAAAAAATATACTACAAAAGTGGTATTCAATGACTCTAATTATAAACTAATTTATTTAAGCATTTTTAGAAGACAAATTAATGTTTTTTAAATCTCTTCATAATCACTTATCAATTTAATTCATGCACTTATTTTAAAAACTAAAGCGGTTATAAAACATCCAAAATTACTACAAAAACCCAATATATATTTGACCAAGAATTAAGTGAGAAACCTATTCCGATTGGACAGTTTTAAGGTTGTTATGGTTATAAAAAACAGTTATTTATGTCTGGTTGGTTATAGTGAATTAATAGGAGGGGGATATAATATGTTTCAAAAAACAAAAGACTAAGGATTAGGAATGATTTTATCAGAGTTTTACAATCAAGTAAAAAAACAGATTGAGGATAATTTAGAGTTACAAGGCATTGAAGGAGTTGATTTTCATATGTACCATGATGCTGTTTTTTTAAATAATAAAAACAACCTGTTTATGCTGTTTCAATACAAAGATATTGAATGGGAAACGTTGCCAAATAATTCATTAACTGGTGAAATTTCTTTCAGTATTTACATAGTTGTTCCACCTCAAATTGATAAGACTACTGAAGAACTATTTTTATTGGTGGAACATATTGACACTTCTCTAATAAGGAATAAGGGACTAAAACAAAAAGATTCAGCGAACTCTCTTCCAATTGATGTTAGAAAGGTTAGCGAGAAGCAGCGTACATCTGACGATTTTCATTGGGGCAAAGATCACTTTTTCATTTGGGAAATGCAGTATGAAACTATGCTAACTAAGAATAGTTTCCAAAAGACCTATACAGTATTAACAAATGGAGCTTTTAAGTTAGAGGATTTGGAAGATCCAAAGAAGAAAGAAGAGGTCGAAGCTCTATTGGCACTTAAAGGGATTTCTTTAGAAGACTATTTATTAGATGAAGGAAAAAAGGGGGATTTAGTAGAACAGAAGGTGTTTTTGAATAACACGATAAACGAATAATAACTAAATGTTTACAGATCAAAATAATTAATTAACAATCAAAACTAATACTATGAGTGTATTATTTAACGATGTAGTCATAAATAAACTATCTGGTGGATTGGGACGAAGAACTCCAAATCAGGATATGATTTCAGGACTATTATTTAACGGTAAAGATGCAACAGGACCGAATCTTGGGGGAGAACCTTTGAAGTTAGAAAATGATAAATTATATCGACTGGCTTCACTAGAAGATGCAGAGTCTTTAGGTATCAATAGAGCCTATGATAATAATGGAGAATCGGCTTATTATCAAATAAGTCAGTTTTTCAGATTAAATCCATCAGGAGATCTATTTATTCTTAAAAATGATAAGGCTAAAACTTATGCAGAGTTGGTTAGCTATGCTAAGAATATGCAAGAACTGGCAAATGGAGAAATCCGTCAGTTGGCAGTAATTTTCCAAGGAGAAGATAAGCCTAAAGCAAAAAATGATGAATACTTTAGTCAAGTTACAAAGGCTGTTTCAGCTGCCAAAACTGTAACGAATGCGGCATTTGCAAACCATCAGCCATTGGAGATATTTTTAGAAGCAAAAGGATTTGATGCTTCAAAGGATTCAATAGATTTAAGGAGTTATGATGCTTCCGGAGTTTCTGTTGTAGTGGCAATGGATAAGGAAAAATCTCTTCAGGATAATTATAAAAATACTGCAGCCGTAGGAGTCCTTTTAGGAGCCGTTTCAAAGGCGAAAGTTTCTGAAAATATCGCATGGATTGAAAAATTCAATCTTTCAGGAGAAGGCTTTCGTTCGGTAGGCTTTGTTGGAGGAGGTCAGTTAACCACAGAGGGAGTTCAGAAAACTTTAGATACTCATAAGTATATTTTTTCCAGAAGTCATACCGGAATTGGAGGAGTGTATTTTAATGATAGTCATACTTGTACTAAAGAAACTTCAGATTTTACTTTCATCGAAGCCAATCGTACCATTCATAAGGCAGCACGATCAGTTAGGCAGGCTCTATTACCAAAAGTAAATGCTCCTGTATTGGTGGATCCTGTAAACGGAACATTACCTCCGTCAGTTATTAAAGGATATGAAACTTTATGTAGAGCTGCTTTAGAGCGAATGATATCAAATGGCGAAGTTTCTCAAATTGATGTGTTTGTAAATCCCCAGCAAAATATCCTAGCAACAAGCGAATTAAAAATAAAAATAGAGGTTGTTCCTACTGGAACCGCGAGAAGAATTACTGTAGACCTCGGATTTAAAAACCCATTTGCCAAAGGCAACTCTTAAAAAGAAATAAGTATTATGTCACACTTACCATTAGTAAATGGCCAGCGCCATGCTTGGTCGTCTGTTGAAGTAAATATTTTGGATAGAATTGTTACAGGAATAACTGCTATTAGTTATGACGATTCTCAAGTAAAAGAAAATCATTACGGAGCTGGAGATATGCCAGTTTTCAGAGGGAGAGGGAAATATGAAGCCAAGGCATCATTAACGCTCTATGATTACGAGGTTGACGCTATTCAACAAGCGTTACCAAAAGGAAAACGACTTCAAGATGTTCCTTTATTCGATATTAAAGTTAGTTTTTTAGATAACAGCAGTGATGTTATTACTCATGTTATTCGCAATTGCGAGTTTAAAACAAACAAACGCGATATGAAACAAGGAGATACAAAAATAGAAGTTCAATTGGAACTGATAGTATCACATATTGAGTGGAATTAATAGTAATAAAATTTTTACCAGACTTTTTTATGTTGGATTTGAGAAGAATATTAACCAAGTCTGGTAAAGTTTTCAATTAAAAACAACAAAAATTAAATAAAATAATGGAGACAACAACAAGTAAAATAATAGACGGAAATATTACAGAATCTCAATTTCATACATGGAAAGAAAAGTATGGGAAATTAATAAAAGTAGAAATAGAAAATGAGGAGGAAGTTCCATGCTTTGCTTATTTCAGAAAACCAAGTATGGCAACAAGAGCAGCCGTATTGCAAACCTCAAAAGTAGATGAGTTTAAAGCTTTAGAAGTGCTTTTTAAGAATTGTTATTTGGGAGGAGATGAAGAAATAAAGCAAGACGATGATCTTAAAATATCTGTGATTACTGCATTTGCTGATTTAACCCAACCAAAAGAGGCAAAGGCAAAAAAGATTTAGATCCTTTCCTTATTAGTGAGGATGAAGGAGAGGATGATCTATTAAAGGCAGCAGCTCTTATTAGATACTATTTTAAAACAGATCCTTATAAGAAAACCGATGAAGAGTTTTATTCGTTACTCGGAGAAGCCTTGTGGTTGCAAGAATATTTAGATAAAAAACAGGAGTACATTATGGCGAACGCCATAGCAAAAGCATTTGGTGATGACTGATAATCAATTTAAAGATTTAAAATTTGCTCTCTCTAAGCTTAGTCTCAAGCTAGGAGGAATCAATACTGATATACAAACTAGTAATACACATCTTGAAAAAACATCAACAGGTATTGATAAGGTGGTGTCTATTCTTGAAAGAGGGTTTCAGAGTTTAACCTTAACTAGCAAAGTTTCTAAAGGAGTTGGAGTCAGTGGGGTTACTTCTCAGAATACTTTGGGAAAAGCTCCTAGTAATTTTTCGGTACCACCTGGAATGGCTTTTACGATTTCAAAACCTATTGAACCAGTTACTGAACCTGAAATTGCAGATACAAAAGGGAAGGGATTTAAATTAACTCCTATCATTGGCTTGTTATCTAAATTAGAAAAAGCTGTGGAGAGCCCAAGAAAAGCAGTGGATAAACTTAAAGATTCCGTGGCGACAGGTGTTGCTAAAATTTATATGGGGTATGATAAGATGGGACTGAAATTTATGACCTTTCAAAATAAGTTGAAAAAGTTAGATCAAAGTTACTCAGGAGTACTTGATAAACTTAAAAAGAATACCAGTGGTTTGTTAGGAAAATTGGGGCAAAAATGGCAAGAAAACAACAAAATGATTGGTGTGTTTGCTGGAACTATCTTAACGGCCGTACAGGGAGTTGGTTTCACAATTAAAAACACTATTGGTAAAACAGCTTCGGCAATAGGTGGTGTTGCTGTTAAATCTGTGTCAGCCATATTCAGCAAGTCAAATTGGTGGAAAGGCCTTAAAAAAGTACAAGGACTAACTTTGAAAAGCATAAAGGCATTCAAGAAAAAAATAGAAAGCATTTCTATCAATCCTAAAAAGATGTTCAATGCTTTGAAAGATGGAATGGGAGGTGTTTCTAAAGAATTTGGAAAAGGCGTTGCTGGAATTACAAATGTGAAATCAGGACTTGAGGGAATGAGTTCTTTAATGAAATCTGCGGGAATTGAATCTTCTGGATTAACAAAAGCAATTACTGGGGTTTCAACTGTACTTGCCATTTTATCTACTATGCAAAGTTTGGCGGCAGCAGGACAATGGGCAATGTCGGCGGCTCAATGGGCAGTGAACGTAGCTATGGGGGCTAACCCTATTGGACTTATTATTGTAGGTATTATTGGATTAATAACAGTTATCGGATATGCATGGGATCATTTCGAAGGTTTCAGAGGTACCATTATGGGAATGTGGGAAGTTATTAAATCGTTTGGCTCCGTAATCAAAGAGTTTATCATCAACCGAATTAAAGGAGTACTTTCAGGTATTACAGGTTTAGGGTCGGCATTAGTAAAACTTTTTAGTGGTGACTTTAGTGGTGCATGGAAAACAGCGAAAAAAGCTGTAAGTGACTTTGTTGGTGTGGATGATTTTGTGAGTGCGGGTAAAGGCTTTGCTAAATCTACTTCAAATATGAAAAGTAACTTTGATAAAGGGTATAAAAAAGGAGTTGATAGCAAATTTAGAATTGGTGATAAGCTTGGAAAAATGTTCTCAGGTAAAAAAACTCCTACGACTCAAACACCAATTGTACCTGCCCCAACTAAAGTAAAAGGAACAACATCGGTAACACCAATTAACCCTGGAGGAAGCACAATTAAGATCGATACTCTAGTAAAAGAACTTACTATAAAAACTACTACTCTAAGAGAATCTACTTCTGAAATAAAGCAACAGGTTAAGAAAGTATTACTAGAAGCATTGCAAGACACCCAAACATCAATTGTTGCTAAACCAAATTAAATCCTATGAGTTTTTCGTATAACATACCTAATTTATTGAAATCATTGAAGCTTGGGCAGAGTAGGAGTGTGCTCAGAAATGTAAGTAACATACTGAGTACATCGAGTCCAAGATCCTATACAGAAAACCTAAAAAATCTTACAGAAGAATACTTTTTTGAATCCATAAAAGATCTGACTGAAGTTGATGAATTTGTTATGGCAGGAGGTACTTTTAGTTTGCCTGTTTTTGCTCCAATGGTTATTGAAGTTCCAAAGGATCAATTACTAAAGAAGTTTAAAGGAACGCAATTGGGAAATCAGCTCGATAACAACGATTTTTTGACTGAACTGTTAGGTACCGCAGCAGGATTTCGGTTGGATGGAGTTTCGATTTCTGTTTCTCGAAGCAAAAATATTGTTACTACAGCTGTTCAAGGAAGAGAATATACAGTGAAAGAGTTTATATCAAATGGTGATCACGAAATTTCAGTCAATGGAGTTTTGGCAACACATGGTAAAGGGTATCCAGCAGCTCAGGTGGTGCAGCTACGTAAAATATTCGATAGTAATATTTCACTAAAGGTTGTAAATGCCTTATTGCAAAAAATGGGGATTTTTGAAATGGTAATTACTAATTATGAGTTTCCAAGTAATGAAGGTTTAAAAAATATTCAACCTTTTAGTTTTTCAGCATTGTCAGAACAGCCTCTTGAAATCAGGAAAAGTGAACATTACAAAAACCTTGAGGAACTGGGGAAACAATCGTTAAAGAATATTGTATCACGTTTTTAATCATAGGTATGCTCAATTTAAACTGCGAAATAATTATATACGAGGTTACCAAGAAAGGAAAACGTACCCAAAATCAAATTTCAATTGACTTTGTAAATAGTCTTGAAATAGAAAGTAGTTGGCGAGAGTTTACTGATACTGCATCAATTACTTTACCAAGATTAATCGATCCTGATATTAAGGATTGGGAAAGTCAAGATAAAAGTTTTAGACAGCATTTAAACCTTTGGGCGAAATATCATCCTCATATTGAAATTTATTTAGGATACCAAGGAAGAAGAAACTTGGCTTTTAAAGGAATTATTAGAGATGTTAAAGGAGGAGTACCCGTAACCTTAATATGCGAGGATGATATGTATCATTTTAAAACTAAAATGATAAGTTATTCTAACAAAAATGCCTCGTTAAAATCGATTGTGGAAAGCTTTGGTAGTATTACAAACGCTAAAGGTGAAACGATAGGTATAGATTGTAAAGAAGGTATAAACTTAGGTACTTTCATTACTGAAAAGCCGATGACTCCAGTAAAGGTATTGGAAAAACTTAAAGATGATTATGGTATTTATAGTTTCATTCGATATGATAAAGAACATTATTCTCATTTAGTTATTGGAAAAGAGTATGAAGTTAATCATGGAAGTACCATAGAAGATATTAAAACAAAGTTCGGCGGGAACTTCATTTTCTATAATAATATAATTGAGGATGATCTTATTTATAAATATGAAGAAGATATTAATGTAAAGGTGAGCTATGTAGCTAAAGGAGCAGATGAAAATGACCAAGTTAAAGTTACATACCCAGATGATGACCAAAAAACACGAATTGATTTTAGCGGTATTTATGGAGGGGTATTGAGTGGCCTATTCAATAATATCCATATAAAAGAATCTACAGTAGAAAAAGATTTGAGTGAAAGTGCCGAAGAATTGGTTTTTTACACTTTTGAACATAATCTGAAAGAAAGAAAAAAGAATAAAAACGAATTAAAAGAGTTGAAAAGCAAATTGCTGAATATGGCCAAAAGACGCTTAGAGCTCATAAAGCACGATGGGTTTAGTGGCAGTTTTACCAGTTTTGGAGATATTCTAATTGAAGACGACGATCCTAGAAATAATATTGGAGGTTTTGTAAGACATGGTGATCATATACAATTACAGGAACAAAATAAAACTTCAATAATAGGAAAAGTGCTCAGCAAGCAAATGTATTTTGTTGATGGAGTCACTTACAGCTTTGGTATTGATGGTTTCAGACAAAAAATAGTTTTGGGGAGAACAAAAATTGAGACGAATAAAAAGGGATAGATAATGAGTGAAATAGGAGACATAATTAAGAAGATAGCTAGTAGCGTTGATGTTGTGAATACTTTTCCAGCCATTGTTACTGCCCACGGAGTAATAGAAGAAGATAATAAGAAAAAATACACAATATCGGTTCGCAAACTTATTACTAGCAATCCAGAAATGGAATATTTGAAATTACAAGCAAAACTTGATTCAACTTATATATCAGAAGATTTGAAAAATAAGGTGTTAAGTTCTGATGAATCTAATCGAAAGTATAACCCAATTGAATATCACGATGTTCGTTTGAAATCTGTTGTAAACGGAATTGAAGAGGGGATAATTCTAGTTCCTAGAATAGGTAGTTGGGTACTGGTTTCTTTAATAGATAATATAACAGCTCATACATATGTTTCTCAGTATTCCGAAGTCGACAGGGTTATACTACGATTGAACAATATGAAAGATACTAATGGAGGTCAAAAGAAGCCTGAGGAATTCGTTGATATTAATTTAAGTGCAGGGAGCCTTCAATTAAAATATGGGGATTCATTCCATACTCAAATAAGTAAGGAACAACTCACTTTTGATTTTTTATATCCTAAAGAAGATTCTGATTCAGATCAAAAGAAACAATCGACCTTGAGTTTTAGTAAAGATAAGTTGCAACTGAATTTCATGGATAAGGAAGCAAAAGAAGTTTTTAAAAGCACTTTCGATTCAGAAAAGGTAGTCATTCAAACGGGTGATGAGAAAAAAAAAGTGGTTCTAAGTAGCGAAAAAGGGATAAATCTGATAAGTGATACAGATATTAATATCAAAGGAAAGACAGTAAATATTGAAGGAACAGAAGCCATAAACTTGAATTAATTATGACGAATTTAAAAGATTACTTAAAAGATCAGGATAGTTTAAGGTGTGATCAAGGAAGTTTGCAAAAAGCTGTTTTTAAAGCTGTAAGTGCATTTAATGTGAACACTAGTTCTAAGACTATGGCAAATACTAGTGATAAGAAGCTTAGTAATATACCCAAATTTGGAGATTGTGCTATTTTAAGTAAAGTGACTGGAATACCCACAAAATGTGTTTATGAATTGGATGAATGGGAGTCAGTTAAAACTGATGTGAATATAAGTGGCAAAAAAGCGTTGTTAAAATCTTCTTCGTTAACCTGTATTCCTGTAAAAGGAGATAAAATTAATGTTGGTACAATTAAACCTGTTAAATAAACTACTAAATCAATTTTTATGAATGATTTTATTTTAGAAGATGACCTTTTATTTAAAAATGGGGATTTACATATTACTGATGCGAGTCAGCAAAACATAGCGAGCATATTACTTTCTCAAAAGGGAGGATTTAAAGAACATCCATTGGTAGGTGTTGGAATTGAAAATTATCTTAAAGGAAATACAAAACTTAATAAACTGAGACTAGAAGCTGAAATTGAAAAGCAATTACTGCATGATAATTTTAACGTAAAGCATATTGATTTATCTGACCTAGAAAATATTGTAATTGATGGAAACTATTAAACCACAGCAAAACCAAAACATACTTGACATAAGCTTACAAAAATATGGAACCATTGAAAAGGTGTTTGATATCGTAGAACAGAATGGTTATGAAACTGTAACTCATGAAGTGTCCGAATATGAATCTATTGAATTACCAGTAAGTAATGTGAAGCAAGACATAGTTAACTATTATGAAACTTCAGGTATTTATCCAGCGACGAAACATACAGTTCCAGAGATTAATTTGATACTTCAAGAAAGAAAGGAAAAACCTTAAATATTAAAAAATGGCACGTACGATAACTGAAATACAGCAAGAAATTATACAAGAAAAAAATAGCATTGAAGCCTTAAAGGGGTTGGATAATTCTTCAAAAACTTCTATGTGGAAATTATGGACTTATATTATGGCTTCCGCTATCTGGACTCATGAAAAGATTGTAGAGCGAAATATGTTAGTTTCTCGTCCTCACACTTTAAATTGGTACAGAGAACAAGCTTTGAGTTTTGTTTATGGGCACCCCTTAAAATGGGAAAAAGGGTTTTTCATTTTCGATAAACTAGGACTTTCAGAAGAGGCGTTAAATTCGAAAAAAGTGGTAAAACATTGTGCCGTTGGTGAAGTTGATTTAGATACAATTTTCAAAGGAGGAGGTATTCCTCAAACATCAGCAGAAATTAATGCAACCATTGCTTCCTATTTTCATAATCAAGTCGGAGTTATATTTATGAAAGTAGCAGGAGAAAATGAATCTGGTAATATTCAGCGTTTGTCAAAAGACGAACTTACTGTTTTCAGAGAATATATGAGACAAATTAAGGATGCAGGAAATCAAATTCAAATAATTTCTGTTGACGGTGATCAGCTTAGTATTGAAGTGGATTTATATATAGATCCGCTAAAAATATATGTAAATCCATCCGATGTTCCGTATTATATAAACCCTGATAGCGCACCTGATGATTATGAGTTTGATAGTAATAATGGAGTTTTGATAGCCTCACCAAATATACACCCAGCGAAAATAGCAATCCAACAGTTCTTAAAAGATTTAAAGTTTAATGGAGGTTTGGTAAAAACATACCTCACTGATGCCATACAGAAAGCTGACGGTATAAAAATACCTATCGTTAAAAAGCTGGCTACCGCGGCGGCGGCTCTGGATCTTACACCTGTTTCAGATGAGGTTGAATACTTTATCCCTCAATCGGGTTATTTCGATTTAGATAGTTTACAACTTAGTTTTAGGTATATCCCATATACTTTCTACAGAGATTATATATAGAATTAATCTTTCCCCTTAGAAATATAAAGACAATAACAAACTTAAAATTTTTGTTTTGAAAAATTACGTTACCATCAATTGGGATAAAATCCTTTTATGGATGATTCCTCCCATATTTAGAAAACAAAAACTGATTCTTTGGTTAAAAGCAAACTTAAGTCCATTAGTTAGTTTGTATAATAGTAATCTCTACAAGGTACAGCATAGTGGGCAAGTGGTTTATTTAGAGAAAATGCTGAATGAACAGTTTAATCAGACAAAGGAATATAAACCAAATGCTACAATCGCGGAGAAACAAGCAGATAAGCTCATTTATATCGCTGAATCATTAAAACCTAGTTTGCAACATATTTATCTTCATGAAGAACATGATTTAGGTTATGAGGCTCCTTTAGTATATAAACGGAATGAAGTAACTCCATCTTCTGGAAAAGGGATGTATTTAGTAGGAGTTAAGGATTATACCGAAATGGAATATGCCAATTTTCGAATTATGATTCCGAGTTCATTGAATATAAAAGAAAAGTTAGATGGTGTCAGTGGAATTGAGAGGATTCAAAGATTAACCAATGAGCTTTATTTCGTCGATGTTGAGAATCATCAAAATACCGAATTGACCCCCATTGAGGTAAAAACATCCAAATTTCACGAGTTAATACGATTTTACAAGTTAGCTGGTAAAACCTACGAAACTTACCAGTATTAGATAATATCACAAAAAAACGTTACCCAATAAAACACTTAAAAAATCAGATAAGCTAAGACCATAGGATAGCTTACGATAAAAAATACCTACGTTATGAATCAAGTAGATTTCACGAAACCTGGAGGTTTTCCTCTTGAGCAAAATACATTGGCAAGACTTCAAACGGCTTATAAAGATGAGTTTTTTATGACCTTTAAAAAACATTTAGGCTTAGAAGAAAATAAAAACTATTTGTTGTACCCAGCAACGAATGAAGAACAAGGATGGTTAATAATCAAAGGGAATTTAATTCAACTTTTACCAAGTTTAAATACTTCTAACTATGTTAAGATAACGGAAACGCATGAGGCTTTGGTATTCCGTTCTGGAGCGAAACATAAAGTATTTATTGACCGTAAAGCTGAATATGTAAGTGAGATTCCTGCGGTTACCCCTATTCCTCTAGAAAGTGAAGATCAGAGTGTGTATGAAGCGTATTATAGTATAAGCGATTTCGAAAAGGTAACTAATATTCCCGATTTAGGAAATATCTATTTACCGTTAGATGGTAGCAGTGCTATGTCTGGCAATCTTAATTTGGGAGGATATAAATTAAGTGCTTTAGACGTTATGGAGCATCCTCAAGCAATTATTCGAAGTCAAGAATTAAAAATAGGGCACTCAGAAACACGTGGAAAAGTTTATCCAGATACGCCTTTGGGAAGAGCTTTGGTTGATGTAGGAGGAGTTTTAAGTGTGAATCATGAAGCGGATTGGGAAAATATTCAAATTGACGGGGCAATAAAACTCCCTGAATTAACCAAAGATAGTTCAGGGAATAAACATCCAATATTAATTGACGAAGAAGGCAACTTAACCAGAAGTAATGGGAGTTTTATCGGTAGTATCGTTTTAGGAATGATAGCGCTTTGGCATCAGGAGGAGATTCCCCACGGATGGGTTATTTGTGATGGATATTTGGGAAGAAAGGTGAATGGTTTTACCATACCAGATATGCGGTCAGAGTTTTTCGAAAATGTACGTTATATAATGTATGTAGGAGATTTCAATAGATATCCTTTAGTAAATGCTGGGAAGGATTTAAATATAGAATTACCATGGACTTTAGGGAAAGAATTCATAACCTTATCAGGAACAGCAACAGATGAAGATGGAACAATAGCAAAACAATTATGGAGCTATACTTCGATTCCTTCAGGTTTGAATTGTACAATTGAATCCCCAGAAAGTCTACAAACAAATGTTAGAAATTTAGAAGTAGGGAATTATGTTTTCAAATTAACCGCTTGGGATCAGGAAGGATTAGAATGGTCTGATGAAGTTAAAGTTCAGGTAACTCAAAATCAAGCTCCGATAATTCAAAGAATTGAAGGGATTACAAGTTTATCAGTTAAAAGAGGAACAACTGGAACACAATTGACTGTTATAGCAAGTGATCCGGAAGGAAGAAGTTTACAATATCAATGGACGAACGCCAATGGAACTGTAATTTCAAATCAACATGTGGTGTCTCTTTCAGGGTTAGGAATTGGAAATCATTCATACAAGGTTAAGGTAATAGACGATAGAGGTTTTTCATCAGAAAAAGCTATAATAGTAAGTGTATCAAAAACTAAAATTGCTCCTAAGGTTAACGCTGGTTCTGACCTAAGTATTCAATTACCAACTAATCAAGTGACTTTGTATGGTAACGCAAGTGATGAAAATCATGATAGCTTAAGTTATCAGTGGACCAAAATAGCTGGAGGGAATGCCAGTATTATCAGTCCAAATAATTCCGCTACAGCTGTTCAAAATCTGCAACAAGGAAATTATACCTTTAGACTTACTGCCACGGATAGCGATGGTTTAACAGGATACGATGACGTTGCTGTTCAAGTGAAACAACCAGCAAACGTAAACCCTACGGTATCTAATATATCTATTGTCCAAATACCTAATAAACCAGGTCATATTCGTATTTCTGCGATAGGGAATGATCCTGATGGAAACAATGGAAACTTAAAGTATCACTGGACTATTTCAGGAGCAATTCCAAATCCAGGTAATGTATCGTCTTTTGAAGTAAACCGTTATCAGATTCCAGTAGGCTTGTACGATTTTAAAGTTTACGTAACCGATGAAAGAGGAGGACAATCAAATACAGCTATTTATGAAGACTATGCAATCATAAAATTAAGAATAGCTACCAAGCCGAATAATCTTGATAACCAGTCTATATTTGATCTTATTATTGAAGGACCTCCAAATTATGGAGATGATAATATTAAGTTAAACGCTTCTTTTCATGTATATAAAGGAGGAGGTATGTTAACTGATTTAAGTAGCTCTGGTCTTGGAATGTTTAATCATGGCGATTCTAAGTATAAGGTTTTTGCAGATATGTCTTCTTCAGGAAGGATAACATTACCAATGGAAATTGAAGCGAACTTATGGAGAGCTTCGTCAGTGGAAGCTAAATTCAGCATACGAGGCATGGGAGCTTCAGTTGGAGCAGTGAGTATAGGACCTAAAGGCGGAGGTGGACCTATAGATGTAACTTGTTTCTGTTTGAATTCCAAAGTACCACTAGTTAATGGTTCAATAAAAACATTAAGAGAAATTCAAGAAGGAGATGTTTTAAAAGGAGTTGATTTTGATAATAGAATTGATGCTTCAGATGGAGATTATTACAAATGGAGAGGAAACTTATTAAATGCACGAAGTGCTGAAGTAAAAGTAAGACGTAAATCTGTTTTCATATCAGATCACTACTATGAAATAGTATTAGAAAATGAGCAAATAGTAAAAGTAACCGAAGGGCATCCATTATTGACATCTATTACAAATGAAAACAATGAAGTACAATGGGTAAAACCAATGGATTTACAAAAGTTAATGTACTTAGTTGACGAAATGGGAATGTTGAAGAAAATAGAAACGATCATCAGGATTAATGAAGAAATAGAAGTTGGTGTGCTTGATGTTGAATCTGTTGATAATTTCATTATCTCTGGAATTGTAGCGCATAATGCTGAAATCGGAGATAATATAGGGGATATTCAAAAATAATAAATCATGAATAGTATTGATTTTAGTAAAGCTGGAGGTTTTCTATTGGAGCAGGAAACACTAGATGGTATGCAGAAAAGCTACGGAGATCATTTTTTCACCGCTTTTTTAAGACAAATAGGAGTGAAAAGTTCTTTAAACTATCTATTTGAACCAGCTACTAAAGATAAGACAGGTTGGGTGATAATTTCTGGGAATTTAATTCCTGTACAACCCACATCAATTGTTACCTCTTATATTGAGGTAATAACCTTAAAAGAGGGGTTACAATTTGGTACAGGTATACATCATAAAATATATACCAATACGAAGGCAAGGCATGTCAGTGAAATTCCTGATATGTCAAAACCTTCGGAAGAAATGGAAGACTTTAGTATAGAGTATGCTTATTATGATCTTAGCACGTTTTTACCTGTTACGCATGTGCAAAACTTAAATCAACATTTACTTCCAATAGATGGAAGTGAGTCTATGAATGGAGATTTGTTTTTAGGAGGTAACAAGATAAGTAGTTTGGATGTTGAAGAACGAAAGGAGGCAATAATAAGAGCAAAAGATTTATATCTGAATGAGAATAAAGTAATCTCTGATAGAGGTAACGTTTTGATTATTAATAAAGAGAGTGGGTGGTCAAATATAAGTATTGCAGGTAACCCCCAATTAAAAGATGTAAAAAACACGTTCAACGAGTATTTACATCCGCTGGTTTCAGATTATCAAGGCAACTTGTTTAAAAGTGAAGGAGGAGTTGTTGGAGGCATTCCTCTAGGATTAATTCTCAAATGGAATTCAGATACCTTGCCTTACGGCTGGGTATGGTGTGACGGGAATAATTCAGAGAAAATTCAAGGAATATCAATTCCAGATTTAAGAGTTTATAATAAGGCAAACACCAGCTATATAATCTATGTACGTTATACAAATCGTCCTCCATCTGAAATAATAATATCAGGAAAAACACAACTTCACTATACTACTAAGACTCAATTTGCAAGTACGACTCTTGTGGCTTTAGCAAAGGATCCTGACAATGATGTGTTAGCTTATAAATGGACTAAAGTTTCTGGGAATATCAATTTAGAAGATGTGTATAATCCAGAATTAAAATTAGAAAATTTAACTGCAGGAAATTATCAATTACAGGCTAGTGCCACTGATAGTGAAGGGGCTACTATTGAAACTGTTGTGACTGTTGAGGTAACACTTGTTCCAGTAATGAGTTTACAACGTCAGTTAACAGGAGAGTACTTAAAAATTGAATCTTATACCATTACAATTGAAGGCGCACCAAATGGGAAAGTGAGTATACTTGGTAAGGTAGAAAACAACACTTCACTTGGGCATATATATGTCCACTTAATGCAAGTAGGAATCTTAATTAATCAAAAGGAATTTGAAGTAGAATTGGACGAAGAAGGAAGGAAATCATTTATGGTATCTGTAGGAGCAGGAAATACTCAAGGAATCACAGAAGCAAGTTTCCAAATAAAAGAGCAAGATGAAATATTACACGTTGTTGCTGTTCAGAAATAATAAAAAGTAGCTCACTTTTTAACGATCACATTTAATAAATAACAGATAAGAATAAACTAATTCAAAGAATTGGGTACACCCCCTTGTGCCATGGCGGAAGCTGAAAAGCCATCAATAGAGTAAGTATTATAACCAAATTTTGTTGTAAAATGAAAAACAAATTACACAGAAAAATAACAATCTTGCTTTTAATAGCTTTTGGATTGTTGAGCGCTCGAACATCAGCTCAATTACATTTTAGTATTGAAAATGTTCCTACATCAACAGGGGAAATAGTCGAAATTCCTGTCAGTGTTAAAAATTTTAATGAAGTAGTGGGATTTCAGTTAGAAATACAAATACCTTCAGAAAAGATTGAGTTTGTTGAAATTTCTAGGATCAATTCTGAATTAATTGGATTCGAATCTAGGAACTACAATTACCATTCAAATGGAAAACTCAATGTTTTATGGGCCGATTTACAATTTCAAAACCATACAATATCGAATGATGATATTTTGTTTCACTTGAAAGTAAAGGTGTTGGCTCCTGATAGAGATATGTTTACCATTGATTTTAATGTAAGCAAGGCTGCTAATAAGCTGGGACAACCTATGGAAACGATAACTGATTCAGCCGAGATACAAGTGGGGGCTATTCAATTTTTAGTTGAAGATCAGGTAGTCGGTGTTGGAACAACATTTACTGTTCCCGTAAGAGCGAAAAATATGATTGATGTCGCTGGGTTTCAATTAAAAGTTGAGTTTCCAGGAGGGAATGCTGATTTTGTTTCAATTCAAGATATAAATCCTGCTTTAACAAGTTTTGGTTCACAGAGTTTTTATTCTCCTAGTGATGGAGTTGTAAATATTGTTTGGGATCACCCAGAATTGATAAATACGGCTATTGATAATGAGGAACTTTTGTTCAATTTGGTTTTGAAAGGAGATACTTCAGCAGCAGATTTTGATGTAAAAATACATCAGATATATGCTTTTGATAATCAACCAGAACTGATACCTTCAATAGAAAGTTCGGCTACTATCATGATTAAGGATTTTATTCAAGTAACAGGAAAGGTTACAAATGAAATTGGAGAAGGACTCCCATATACGGAGGTTACCTTATCAAATAATTTTAATAATGATCTGCAAACGACAGAAGCAAATGGAATTTTTGATTTTTCAGTTGTACCAGGTCAAAATTTTTTATTGACTCCTAATAAAGATGCAGAAACAATTGATGGAATTAATGTGGCTGATATCTTAGTTGTTAGAAAGCATTTACTCGGTAGAGAGTTATTGCCTTCACCCTATAAAATAATTGCGGCAGATACGGACAATAATGAAATCTTAAATGTAGGAGATATTATTGTGTTAAGGAGATTGATTCTGGGTACTTTAAATAGCTTATATAAAGATTGGTGCTTTGTTCCAAAAAATTATGTATTTCCTAATAATCAAAACCCATTTGAGAATGTATATCCACAAAGTATCTCTTATCCAGAATTAACAGCAAATCAATTAGATCAAGATTTTATTGCGATTAAAATAGGTGATGTAAACGACGATCATGATGTTAACGTTCGAGAAAGACAAATGGACACACAATTACTTATGGAAAGCCAAAATGTGTCTAAAGGAGAAGTAATAAGAATACCAGTTAATGTAGAAGATTCTTATATCGATATTGCTGGTTGGCAAGGAACTATAGAGTTTGATCCAGAAGCGCTTTCGTTTGTAAGAGTAGATCAGGGAGAAATAGAGGTTACGGAAGCTCATTTTAATACGGAACTAACTTTACAAGGAAAAATCCCCTTTGCATACGATCAAAAAGAATCTCAAGGAGAATCTATTAACAATGGAGCAAGCTTATTTTATTTGGTGTTTGAAGTAATCGGAGAATCAGGAGATAGTAGTAAGGTTTCTTTTTCTAGTAGCAAGGTACCAATGATGACTTTTTCTTCTCAACTTAACAAGTCTGAGTTAAGTGTTAAAGAAGCAAATATTGTAATTAATCCAGAAAACCTTCACTTAAGTGTTTACCCAAACCCAGGAAGAAACTTTAATATTAAGCTACATAATACCAAGGCTGAAATGTTAACTATGAAAATAACTAATGTTTCAGGAAGTATTATACATGAGGAAACAAGAAGAGTTTCAAGAGGAGGGAATAACATTCATTATGATGCAAAATTACTTTCACCGGGAGTATATTTTATAGAATGCATCTTGGAAAACCAGAAAGTGATCAAAAAAATAATTGTCAATTAATCGTTTAGTTATAAAAGTTAACTACTCAATAAAAAATATAGAAAATGAAGAAAAAACTTTTGTTTTTAATTGTATTCGTATGTTGTATAGGGATGCATAATTTAAAAGCTCAGTACACGGAATGGGGCTTTAGTATGACGAGTGGAAACTCTAATGTTTACGGTCTGGATTCAGATACAAATGGTAACATTTATACGACGGGACATTATTATTCAGGAATTGTTTTGGGTGCTAACCATTCTGGTTCTGGGGTTTATTTGGCAAAATATGATAAAGATGGTAATCCAATATGGTCTAGTGTTGCAGGTAATGGAAATTCAAGAGGGTTGGCAATAGCAACGGATCAACAAGGAAATAGTTTTGTTGGAGGGTACTTTCAAACGAGTATTACTTTTGGAACAGGAGGAACTTCACAAACATTAAATACCAGACAGTATTATCGAGCTGGTTTTATCGCCAAATTCGATTCGAGTGGTAATTTTGTTTGGGCGCAGAAACTTGGAGGAGATGGGAATTATGAAGAAATAAATGAAGTAGTCGTAGATCAAACAGGAAATTTATACGTTGCTGGAGTCGTTGGAGATGTTGCTTACCTAGCAAAACATCAAGGTTCTAATGGACAAGTGATATGGTCAAGGAATGATGTTGAGTTTACTGACATAAGTACAGATGGAACTCATGTTTATGCCGTAGGAACTTTTTATGGCACTATGGAGCTTGATGGTGAAAGTATTGTGTCCGAATCTGGTTCATCTAATATTTTTTACACTAAATTATCAGGAGGTTCAGGGCAAGTTACCTTTTTGAAAAAAGCGCAAATAAGAACGTCTAATAAAGTCAGGTTAGCAAATGACGGGCAAGGGAATGGCTATATAACGGGATATAGTTTTTATGATGATTCAGTATTCGCAGGGACTCCAATTGCAGTTACTAATAGTAATGATAATATTTTCGTAGCAAAATTTGACAATTCAGGTTCTGAAATATGGTTTAAACAAGCTAATGGTTTGGGGAATCCACCTCCTTTTGTTGCCGATATTGTGGCTGATAATCATGGGGTTTATACGACAGGGTATTTTCATACAAAACTTACTTTCGATGGAGGAGCTGAGGTAACAGGAAAGAATACTGTTGTAAAATTATTTAAATCCTTTTTGACGAAATATACTACCACGGGAAATTTGTCTTGGGTTAAAGCTTCTAGTGGTATAAGCGGCGATTACCCCTTTAGAGTAACTACAAACGGTAAAGGAAAGGTTACAATTGCAGGAAGAACACAAGGAAGGGCCTCATTTGAGTGTGTCGATTTGCGGTCTTCTGCTTTATGGGGATTCAATGTTCGTTATCATGATGCATCGCATCCATTGGCTGGAAGTATTCCAGTTGGGGCAGGACAAAAACCATTACCAGCAAATCCAATAACGGGAAACCAAAACATTTGTGCAGGTGAAAATGGTGTAACGTATACTACAGCTCCAATACCCAATGTGAGTTCTTATAAGTGGACCTTACCTACAGGAGCTACCATTGTTTCTGGAAATAATACAAATACAATTACCGTAAATTTCTCTCAGAATGCAATGAGCGGTACTATTGAGGTTGCGGGAGTAAATCAGTATTGTGAGTCGACTCCAGCTACTTTAAATGTAAATATACGAAAGAAACCAAGAGGAAATGCTTTAATATCTGGGCCTCTGCAGGTCACTCCGGGTCAAACTCAAGTAAATTATACATTGCAATCACTAAGTGATGCTACTTCATATCAATGGGTACTACCTCAAGGAGTAACTCCTTCGAATGGAACAACAACTACTACCAGTAATAGCATCAGTTTAAATTTTCCGAGTTCTTCTGGTACTGGAGTTATCAGTGTAAAGGGAGTGAATAACTGTGGGGGAAGTGATGTGTTTAGCCTTCAAGTTGTATACTCGGCTTTTACTGTGAAAGGGAAAGTAATCAGTGAAAATAACAATGCGATTGAGGGAGTAACAGTGCTTTTGACCTCGACATCGAGTAATACAAATCAACAAACAAATAATACAGGCACTTATGAGTTTAACGGACTGCAAGAAGGAAATTACAGTTTAGTTCCAGAGAAAAATAATGCAACGAGTTCATGTTTGGAATTCTTCGATTATATTGCTCTAATTAATTACACCAATGGAGGGAACAATTTGAATTCTCCGTATAAAATAATTGCAGCCGATGTAGATCAGTCAGATACTATTGATGGAGCAGATGTGAATCTATTATTTCAGGCTTTAAATGGTATTACTAGTTTGTCGAAGAAATGGCGATTTGTACCAGCTGATTATAGTTTTCCAAATCTCAATAATCCGTTTGGGCAAGTGTTTCCAGAAAAGATAGAATTCAATCCTTTAAACCAAGATCAGTTGAATCAAAATTTTATTGGAATTATGATAGGAGATCTTAATGATTGTAACTAATTGTAAATACTATAAAGGATAATTATGTTGGTACTTTTAGATAACGGTCATGGAGGATTGATTAATGGTGAATATCAAACAAAAGGAAAGTATAAAGACTGGGGAGATAACTTAGTTTTTTATGAGGGAGAGTTTAATCGAGCAATTGTCAATGGTATTATTGAGCAATTAACTCATTTAAACATTTCATATGTGAATATAGCACCGGAGTATAGAGACGTTTCTTTAGGAACAAGAGTGAAAAGAGCAAATAGCTATGTTTCTCAAAGTAGTTTTTACCTTAGTATACATAGTAATGCAGGAAAAGGGGAGGGAAGCGAAATATTTACATCTCCTGGGAATACAAGAAGTGATAAAATAGCGACAGTATTTGGAGAAGAATATATTAATGAGTTTCCTGAAAGAAAGTTCAGATCTGATTTTAGTGATGGCGATATGGACAAAGAGGCTCACTTTTACGTGCTTACAAGAACGAAAATGCCTGCAATATTAACAGAGAACTTTTTCATGGATAATTTTGAAGAATTTTCTTCAATTTTAAATACTAGAAGAGGTAGAGATAAAATAGTAAACTATCATGTAAAGGCAATTCAACGTGTAAAAAAGGAATTGTTTTAACTATTATTGATAATTAAAGAATACTCTAAAGCGAAGAAAAGTCAATATGATCAACGAAATTGAATCATATTGACTTTCTGCATTAAAGTATGGTGGTTTAGTTTGTTTTAATTTATACTTTTAGTTAGGTTTTTAGTCCAGAGTTAGGTTTATAGGAAATACATAAGTAACATTAACAGGTAAACCATTAACCTTACCTGGCGTAATCTGTGGTAATTTGTTAAGAATGCTTTCGACTTCCTTGTATAACTTTTGGCTCTTCTTAGAACTTCTAACCTCTAAGTTTTCAATATTACCATTAATGGTAATATCAAACTTGATAATAACTTTACCAGAAATTTCGTCTTCAGCAATATTTTCTGCTATAAAGTTATTTGCAAAGTGATTCTGAATTTTATTTTTAAAACACTTGGTATTTTCTTTTTTTCCTTTATCTGTGCATGATGAGAATAAAGGAACTTCATCAACCAAATTGAAAAGTATCGTATTTGATTTTAGTTTGTTTGATTTAAAAGACTTGCTTGTCGTAATGGTTGTTTTTAAGTCATTTTTAAGACTTAGATTGGAATTGACATTGCTTGGATTTGTTTTAAACCTATTGTTTATCCTTTTTCTTGAAATAGGTTTGTTTTTAATTATTCTTCGAGAAGTTTTTTTCTTTGTTTTTTCTTCCACTCCGCATTTACTAAGTGAAATGCTATTCGGATCGATAATTTCTTCTTTTTGGGAATCACAAACTTTTTGTGCGTATGAAGTTAGAGTTAGAAAGAAAAGTGCTGCGGTTAAAGTGATTGTTTTCATGTTTTTTTGGGGTTAAAAACTACACTGCAAAAATGTCGTATTTCTTTCTTTTCGTTCTTAAAATAATATCATAACTCTATTAAATAAAGTTGTCTTTAATGTTATGAATATTATCTAAAAGTTAACAGAATAAGGTAAAAAAAAAGCCCCTTTAAGGGGCTTTTTTACTAATGTTTTGATTTACTTAACGTTGACTAACTCAACATCAAAAATAAGAGTTGCATTTGGTGGAATAACTCCTCCAGCACCGTTAGCACCATACGCTAAGTTTGATGGAATTACTAACCTAGCTTTATCTCCAACTTGTAATAATTGGATTCCTTCATCCCATCCTGGAATAACTTGCCCTACTCCGATTGCAAAATCAATAGGTTGCTTTCTTTTGTATGAAGAATCGAATACAGTACCGTCTAATAATTGACCTTTATAGTGTACAGAAACCATGGCTCCTTTAGAAGGTGTTTTACCATCACCTTTTTGTAAAACCTTATAACGTAAACCGCTTGGAGTTTCATCATATCCAGCAGCTACTTCGTCTAATATTTTCTTTTGACGTTCTTTTTCTTCAGCTTCTCTTTTTTCACGAGCACCTTCGAAAGTTCTGAAAGCCTCAACTGCATTCCAGTTTTGAGCATCATCACCAACACGAACGATTTCTACTTGCATTTCGTCATCTTGAGCAACAGCATCAACAACATCTTGTCCTTCAACAACACTTCCAAAAACGGTGTGCTTTCCGTCTAACCAAGGAGTCGCAACATGAGTAATGAAGAATTGAGAACCGTTAGTTCCTGGACCAGCGTTAGCCATAGATAATTTTCCTGGAGCATCATGCTTTAAGTCTGGGTGAATCTCATCATCAAATTTATATCCTGGATTTCCTGTTCCAGTTCCTAAAGGACATCCTCCTTGAATCATAAAATCAGGAATTACTCTATGGAATTTTAATCCACTATAATATGGAGTTCCTTGTGGCTTTGCAGAGTTTTCTAAATTACCTTCAGCTAAAGCAACAAAGTTACCTACTGTTCCTGGTGTTTTTTCATATTCTAAGTTTACTAAAATTTCCCCTTTAGGAGTAGTGAACTTTGCGTAAATTCCGTTATTCATCTGTTAGGTTTTTTTAATCTATTATTTATTTTGAAGAGGATAAACTAGCAAAATTGAAGTTTAGTCCTATATTTATGTTTGTTGAATTAACCTCACCAAAAGGAGTGTAAAATTTACCTCCTGAGGCAGTCAACGAAAAATTATTACTTACATTATAATTAATACCAGCAGTTGGTCTCACTACGATACCTTCTCCAGTATCTACACCAGCACCACCGGCTGCACCTCCTGCAACTTCAGCAAAGAGATTTACTTTATTATTTAAAAAGTTGTTCGTTTTAACTCCAAGACCTGCCAATCCGTGAGCGTATCCACCAGATCTTCCACTGTATGCGAAACCAGCTTCACCAAGTAAATACAAGTTTTTGGTTAAGTCATAATTGAATTGAAGTCCTAAAAGTTGCAAGTCCACACTTAAGATGTCATCTCTATCATCTGTTTTAGCAACATCTAAATATGATTGATTTTCAATACTGAAAACGATTCCTTTTGTTTTAAATACTGAATTATTATCGGTGTTTTCTGTACCTCCGTTTGTACCCAAGTATTTTATGCCAAAACCATAGGTATAAGCTTCTAAGTCTCCAGCGATGGCTCTGTAGTATCCAGCATGACCACTTAAAGCAATATGATTCGAAAGTTTTAAGTCGATTCCTGCGGAAGGATAAATCATTAACCCACCTTCAGGAGCAACGCGTCCTCCTGCGGCTCCTACACCTAATTTAGTAAACAGATTTACAGAATTTGATTTATATGGATGATATCCTGCTCCGAAAAATAAATCCATAAAACCAGCTCTTAAACCTTTGTATATAGCATCGGTATGTGCAAATACAAAAGTGTTTTCATTTAAATATTTCTGGTATTCAAAACCTAAAACATATAAAGTTTCTGTAAGTGGACTTCCATTGTCTTTTCTTGAATTACCAATCGGATTGAAGAAATCAAAGCGTAGTTGTTGCACATTTTTTACAGCAGGGCGTTTCCAAAAACTATCTTTTTGTAAGTTTTTATTGATGAATTCTTTATGAGCAGTATCGTAATCAGAAAACCTTAAAAGACTAGGGATTTCAACGAAGAACGAAACTGAGTTACTTTTCATTTCTCCAGAATAGAAGTTTACATGACTGTATTGAACTCCAAAAGAATACCCTTTTTTCTTGTATTGTAATCCAACATTCGGATTAATAAAACCACCGTCATTTACTAAATAACGATATCCGCCACCACCTCCAAAATGGAAATTAGCATCAAAGTATAGGTTTTTATAGAGTTGCTTGTTTACACCAAGTTCTATTCCTAATGTAAATAACCCACCTTGATCTCCAGTTACGGCAGCATACATTCCAGCACCTGTGTACAACCAATCGTTTAAAGGAATATTGTAATGTAATCCCATCATTCCCATAGTAGGTTTCAAGTTAGGAAACTTGTCATTAGGCATACTTACAGGAATAAAGTTTAAACGAACTTTATTATGCAATTCTTTTCCAGAAAGATTGTTTAAATCGTCTTGAGCATTTAATGAAGTCTGAATGCATAAAATTGCTCCAACAATTGCTATTAGGTGAGAATTTAAATATTTTTTCATGAGTCTTTTGTAGCTGTAAGTTTTCAAAATTGATTTTGATTACTCGAATTCACTGGTAAAATGAAGTTTTACTGTTGGATATTTGCTTTGAGTCATTTGAATTGTAAACGCTGAATCGGCTAAGAATACTAACTGTCCTTGCTTATCTTTCGCTAAATAACGTTGTTTAACTCTTTTAAACTCTTTGAACTCTTCGCTCTTTTCATCTTCGGCTTGTACCCAACATGCTTTATGAACCGATATGTTTTCGTAGGTACATTTTGCACCATATTCATGTTCTAGTCTATATTGAATCACTTCGTATTGAAGGGCTCCAACGGTACCAATAATCTTTCTACCATTCATTTCTAGTGTAAATAACTGGGCAACACCTTCATCCATTAATTGATCTAAACCTTTATACAATTGTTTAGCTTTTAAAGGATCAGCATTATTTACATAACGGAAGTGTTCAGGAGAGAAACTCGGAATTCCTTTGAAATTCATTTTTTCACCTTCAGTTAAGGTGTCTCCAATTTTAAAGTTTCCTGTATCATGTAATCCTACAATATCTCCAGGGAAAGATTCATCAACGATTTCTTTCTTTTCCGCGAAGAATGCATTCGGACTAGAAAACTTAACTTTTTTACCCAATCGAACATGTAGGTAAGGAGTATTTCTTTTAAAAGTTCCAGATACAATCTTAACAAAGGCTAAACGGTCTCTGTGTTTAGGATCCATATTAGCATGAATTTTAAAAACAAATCCACTTAATTTTTCCTCTTTAGAGTCAACCAAACGTGTATCAGATTGTTTAGGTTGAGGATTAGGAGCAATGTCAATAAAGCAATCAAGTAATTCTTTTACTCCAAAGTTATTTAATGCAGAACCAAAGAACACGGGTTGTTGATCACCAGCAACATAATCTTCCATACTGAAAGGAGGATATACTTCGTATACCAATTCTAATTCCTCACGTAAAGTATCAGCAGCTGTTTCGCCAATAATTTTATCTAATTCTGGAGAATCTACATTATCAAACTCAACACCTTCAGAAATAGTTTGTTTATTATCTCCAGAAAATATGTTTAATTTTTTATCCCATATATTATAGATACCCTTAAAATCATATCCCATTCCAATAGGGAAACTTAAAGGAGTAACTTTTAATCCAAGTTTTTGCTCTACTTCATCTAATAAATCAAAGGCATCTTTTCCTTCACGATCTAACTTATTGATAAAAACAATCATTGGAATTTTACGCATTCGACAAACTTCAACAAGTTTTTCAGTTTGTGCTTCAACCCCTTTTGCAACATCAATTACAACAATAACACTATCTACTGCCGTTAAGGTTCTAAAAGTATCTTCAGCAAAATCCTTGTGACCAGGAGTATCCAGAATATTTATCTTCTTGTCTTTGTATATAAAAGCTAAGACAGAGGTTGCTACAGAGATTCCTCTTTGACGTTCAATTTCCATGAAATCAGAGGTAGCTCCTTTTTTTATTTTATTGTTTTTTACAGCACCCGCTTCTTGAATAGCTCCACCAAAAAGAAGCAATTTTTCTGTTAAGGTTGTTTTACCAGCATCCGGGTGAGATATAATACCAAACGTTCGTCTTTTTTGTATTTCTTCTAAAAAACTCATCTATAAAATTTAAGGTTGCAAAGTTAGTCTTTTATAAGAGTTTTGACAATACCGAGTAATAAAATGTGGAAAAGGTTATAAGTGCTATGTATTTACTTAAATAAATATTAATTAGATGGTAAAATGAAGTTCTCTAAATTCTATTTTGTATGTTTGTTTTAGGAAAAACAACATATGAAGGAACAAGTAATTTTAGTGGATGAACAGGACAATCCTGTTGGTATGATGGAAAAAATAGAAGCACATGAAAAAGCCTTGTTACACAGAGCATTTTCAGTTTTTGTTTTTAATAAGAAAGGTGAATTAATGTTGCAACAAAGAGCAAAAGAAAAATACCATTCTCCTTTACTTTGGACTAATACATGCTGTTCTCATCAGCGCATGGGAGAAACCAATTTAGAAGCAGGTAAAAGAAGGCTTCAGGAAGAAATGGGGTTTAGTTGCGATTTAGAGGAAGTTTTTAGCTTTATTTATAAAGCTCCTTTTGATAATGGATTGACTGAACATGAACTCGATCATGTAATGGTGGGAAAGTATGAAGACGATCCGTTAATAAACAGAGAAGAGGTTGAGGCTTTTAAGTGGATGCCTTTAAATGAAGTTAAAGAAGATATAGATAACAAACCTGAGTTATATACTGAATGGTTTAAAATTATATTTAAAGAGTCTTACGAAAAAATTTCAAAATATATTTAAAGTATGCCGAGAGTAACGGTTCATAGAAAAGCACATTTTAACGCTGCACATCGTTTGCATAATCCGAATTGGTCAGATGAGCGTAATTTGGAAGTTTTTGGTAAATGTAACAATCAATACTATCATGGTCATAATTATGAATTGATAGTTTCATTGACTGGAGAAATTGACCCTGAAACTGGATATGTTTATGATTTAGGAAAATTGAAAGACTTGATAAAAACGGAGATTGAAGATGTATTTGATCATAAAAATATAAATATAGAAGTAGAAGAGTTCAAGAATATACCTGCTTCAACAGAATACATGTCCGTGGTTATCTATAATAAGTTAAGAAAAGTAATTGAAGAAAAGTTCGATTTAAAAATAACATTGTACGAAACACCTAGAAACTTCGTAACCTATTCTGGAGAAGAATAAGAAATAAATTATACCTCATGTCTATTAAACAAAACTTTATCAAATTTACCCCAATTTTAAAAGAAAAGATTTGGGGAGGAGAGAAATTAGTTTCACAATTAAATAAGGAATCAAAAAGTAATAATGTTGGAGAAAGTTGGGAGATTTCTGATGTGGAAGGAGACACTTCAATTGTAGCTAATGGTGAGTTGGTAGGAAAATCTTTAAAAGAGTTAATTGCTAACTACAAGGACGATTTAGTTGGGAAAAAAGTATACAAGCAATTTGGAGAAAAATTCCCTTTGCTTATTAAATATATTGACGCAAAAGAGGCTTTAAGTATCCAGTTACACCCTCATGATGATTTGGCGAAAGAAAGACACAATTCGTTTGGTAAAACGGAAATGTGGTATGTTATGCAGGCCGATGAAAAGGCGAATTTAATAGTTGGTTTTAAGGAAGACTCGAACAAAACTGAATATTTAGAGCATTTAGAAAACAAGTCGCTATTAGATATTTTAAATGTTGATGAAGTATCTAAAGGAGATGTATATTTTATTCCTACAGGTAGAATTCATGCCATTGGAGCAGGGGTTATGTTAGCAGAAATCCAACAAACATCAGATATAACTTACCGTATTTATGACTGGGATCGCCAAGATAGTCAAGGTAATTATAGAGAACTTCACACAGAACAAGCACTAGATGCTATTGATTATGTGGCTCAAGAAAAATATTATACGGATTATAATAAGTCTGTTAATCAGTCTTCTGAGATCGTTTCATGTCCATACTTCACTACCAATGTATTGCCAGTAAATGGAAATGTATCAGTTACCAATCAGGAAGATAGTTTTAAAATATTTATGTGTGTTGACGGAGAGGTTACTTTTTCAAGTAATGGTCAATCAGAAATATTAAAATACGGAGAAACATTATTGGTTCCTGCCAATGTAAAGGAATTTACGATTATTTCTGAAAATAATTCAGAAGTGTTAGAGGTTTATATTCCTTAATATTTAAAGCTTGTTCAATTAGTGTTTGTACTTTTTAGAACCTCTTAGTTTTCTTAAAAGTTTCCTGTTGAATTCATGTTCAGCAACTTCTAATTTTAAAATTTTCCTATAAGATAAGAACTTAGATACCTTATTAAAAAATGAGGATTTAAGTTCATTTCTTTTTGTTTCAACATCTGTTATACGACCAAGTATTTCTTTAGCTTGGTCTTCAGTTAGTTTGTCAATACCTCCAAGTTTGTCAATTCGTTTTTTAATTTTATAACGTTCTTCTCTATGAAGTTTCATCATTTGATCATTATATTCATTATAAATTGGCCAAAATTTTTCCGCTTCTTGAGAAGTAAAATTTAATTTTTCCGTTATATGCGCAACTTTATAAGCACGAATTTTTTTATGACGATCGTGCTTATGTCCATCTTGAGCATTTAAGAGTGAACTCAAAAAAACAAAAGTGAAAAGCAGTAGTAGGTGTTTTTTCATCTTATTGAATTTCATTTATTATTGTGTTTTCTTCTAAATTGTCTAAGTAATCTTCCATATTTTCATAATCGAGTACGATAGAATCAAAAGTTTCAATTTCAAAATTGATATCGGTCTCGTCAAGAGCAACAATTAATTCATCTCCAGAAGTATCTATATAACCATTTTCATACAAGTTTTCAATTTCTGAAGAAGATATTGAGTTGAAGTCAATAGCACCTGTAGTTTTTGTGTACATATACCCAGCGAAAATTAATACTGCTGCTGCCGCAGCCGTAGGTACAAGTTGAACTAATCTTTTGTATAAAGGAATAACCTTTTGTTTAGAGGTATCCTCACCCTTGATTTTTTCAAACAGCGTTTCTTCCAAAGAATCAAAATATGAATCTGGCGCTTTAAAAGGCGTTTGATTGGATAAATTAACGCTCTTTTGATTCAATACCTTAGCATCAAAATCATTAAGATAATTTTCAGGAACAGCAAAACCATTTTCTTTTTTGGTTTTCTTGTCAAGAAAATCGATGCTATTTTTTAAATCATTGTTCATAACTATAAGACTACACGTTTATCAAAAGGTTTAATTTATATTTTTTATATAGGTTTCTATCTTTTTAACAGCATGATGATAAGATGCCTTTAAACTACCAATACTAACATTAAGTATTTCAGAAATGTCATTGTATTTCATTTCATCAAAATACTTCATATTAAAAACTAGCTGTTGTTGTTGAGGAAGTGTAGCTATTGCCTTTTGTAAAATAAGCTGAATCTCGTCACCATCAAACCAATAATCACTGCTTAAATTAGAAGTGATTTGTTGTTGATAATCAGTAATATCAAGGTTTTGTGCTTTTGCTTTTTTACTAACAAAACTGATAGCTTCGTTCGTTGCAATTCTATACAACCAAGAGTATAACTTGCTATTTCCTTTAAAAGAGTCAATATTTTTATATACTTTAATAAAAGTATTTTGCAATACGTCATCGGCATCATCATGAAGATAAACTATCTTTCGAATATGCCAATAAAGACGTTCTTTATATTGATTCACTAAAGTTTTAAATGCAAGCTCTTTGGATGAGGCATCTTGTAACTGATGAATGAATAGTACTTCGTCTGTCAACTAGTTTAAATTTAGTTGTTAGACTATAAAAGTATTAAAAGGTTTAAGGTAAACAAGAAAAAAATTAACGATTTCTTCTGTTGGAGAAACCAAATAAACGTTTTTCTTTAATGGTTTCAGATACTCCTTTTGGAAGCATTTCTTCCCATCCTTCTTCGTTGTTCTTAATTTTTGAAAGTACAGTTCTTGAGAAAATATGCAGAACTTCAGGATCGAAATTCTTTAAATCAACAAGACGTCCATTTTGTTTAAAAAACTTATACAGATCTTTCATTCTAGGGTGTACCTTTAAGTTCTCACTAGTTAAGTACTCTCCAGTATCTTGTTCTTTATAAGGGTATAAGTATATTTTTAGATCTCTATAGAATAACTTTCCAAAAGCTTCAAGAATACCACCACTTAATCCACGGTAATACTTTTCATCAAAAATTTGAATGAGATTATTAACCCCCATTGCTAAAGCCATACGTTCACGAGTAAACTCACTGAAATATTCTACAAGTTTGAAGTATTCTTGGTAGTTGGTAATCATTACGTTTTGCCCTAAAGAACAGAGTAATTCTGCTCTATCAAGAAAATCACGTTCATTAATTTCTCCTTCAGCTTTAAGGTTACTTAAGGTAATTTCAAAAATCATCTGAGTACGCTCAGGATTAACTTTGCGTTCTTTTAAAAATAATTCTTTAGATTTTTCAAACATGTCCATATTTACCTTCGTAACAGGTCTGAAACTACCTCTAAGTGCTAAAATGTTTCTTTTGTAAAGTACTTGTGCTGGTAACAAATTGTTTCCATCAGGACCAAACATTACAGCATTGGTCATACCATTTTTAACAAGTTGTAAACTCATTAAACGATTGTCTACATAGGTAAAGCGTGGTCCAGAGAAATTAATCATATCAATTTCTAAACGATCTTTATCAATATTATCGTAGAAAGACTTTAATAACTCTTTTGGGTTGTCATTCAAATAAAAGGCACCATAAATAAGATTTACCCCAAGAACACCTAAGGTTTCTTGTTGTAACCTAGCGTCAGTTTCTTTAAAACGTAAGTGAAGAATAATTTCGTTATAATCTTCTAAAGGGTCTAGTTGAAAACGAATTCCAACCCAACCGTGTCCTTTAAACTTTTTAGTAAAGTTAATTGTAGCCACGGTATTTGCGTAACTAAAAAATAATTTGTCTGGATGTTTTTGACGGTCTAAACGATCTTCAATTAAGATCATTTCATGTTTCAACATCTTTTTTAATCTAGCTTCAGTTACATATCTTCCGTCTTTTTCAATTCCGTAGATAGCATCTGAAAAGTCTTTATCATAAGCACTCATGGCTTTCGCAATAGTACCAGAAGCACCACCAGCCCTAAAGAAATTTCGAACAGTTTCTTGACCCGCACCTATTTCGGCAAAAGTACCGTAAATGTGTTGGTTTAGATTAATTTTTAAAGCTTTCGATTTTACCGTTGGTACCGTATTGATCTTTTGATCTCCTTTTAACGTAATTGCCATTTTATTTGTTTTTGTTACGCGCAACAAATGTACTGAAAATAGCAGCTATCAGTCAATTTTTATTGTATTTTTGTTATAACAAATGAGCAAAATTAAACAGTTAAAAGTAACTTTTCTTGGTACGGGCACTTCTACAGGAGTACCTATGATTACAAGTACCCATCCAGTGGCATTTTCTAATGATCCTAAAGATAAAAGACTTAGGTCTTCTATTATGATTTCTTGGGATGAAACTACCTATATTATTGATAGTGGACCTGATTTTCGTCAACAAATGATTCGTGAAAATGTTCAATCAATTAATGGAATTTTATTTACACATGAACATTCAGACCATATCGCTGGTTTTGATGATATACGTCCTTATAGTTTTAGAATGGGAGAGGTTCCGATTTACTTAACAAATAGAGTTCTAAGAGCATTGGAAAAGCGTTATGACTACATTTTTGCTACAGAAAATAGATATCCTAGTGCAGCCAAAGTGAAATCACATATTATTTCTAAGGATAGTATTTTAGATTTCGAAGGAGTAAAGGTTATTCCTGTAGAGGTAATGCATGGAAATTTACCAGTATTAGGGTTTCGTTTTAACAATATTGCTTATTTAACAGATATTAAAACAATTACACCTGAAGAGAAAGAGAAGTTAAAGAATCTTGATACTCTAATTGTAACAGGTTTAAGAAAGGAAGTTCATTCAACACATTTTAATATTGAGGAAGCGCTAGAGTTTATTGAAAGCCTTAATCCGAAAAAGGCTTATTTAACACATATTAGCGAGTTACTTGGTTTTCATGAAGAGGTGGAAAAAGAACTTCCTAAAAATGTTTTTTTAGCATATGACGGTTTAAGTTTTACAAGTGAGTGATTTTATGATAGTTTTTTCTAATTTTAATATAGAATAATATGACTTTAATAAGGCTTTAAAACTAAATAAGATTAATACATTTATATCTGAAAAAATGGAACGGATATAGTAATGCTATAAAATTAACTTATACAATAGCATTTGATCAACAAAAATTAAAACGAACAAATGAAAATAATTATATCTCCTGCAAAATCTCTTGATTTTGAAACTAAAGCAAATACTGAAGAATTTACACAGCCACGTTTTTTGGAGTATTCTGAAAAACTAAATAAAAAACTGAAAACGCTTTCTAAAAAAAAGTTATCCGAGTTAATGAAAATTTCTGATGATTTAGGAGCTTTGAATTATGAAAGAAATCAAAATTGGAATCCATTATTTACAATTGAAAACGCAAAGCAAGCGGTATATTCTTTTACTGGAGAGGTTTTTAGAGGACTAGATGTAACTTCGTTAGAATCTGAAAAAATAGCTGTGTTAAATGATAAGTTACGTATTCTTTCTGGTTTGTATGGTATATTAAGACCTTTAGATTTAATTCAACCATATAGGTTGGAAATGGGAACTAGATTAAAAGTAGGTAGAGCGGATAATTTATATAAATTTTGGGGAGATTTGTTAGCGAATTCTTTGAATGATGAAATGGAAGAAGGGGAGCTGCTGATTAACTTGGCAAGTTCTGAGTATTTCAAAGCTGTTCCGAAAAAGACATTAAATACAAATATGATTACTCCTGTTTTTAAAGATTTAAAGAATGGTCAATATAAAACAATCATGACCTATGCTAAAAAGGCAAGAGGACTAATGGTTAGATATATCATTGATAATAATGTTGAGACCTTAGATGAATTAAAAGGGTTTAATGTTGAGGGATATGCATTTTCAGAACCAATGTCTTCAGAAAACGAATTAGTTTTTACCAGATAGGAAAATTCCTTAGTTTATTTTGTTAAGTTAAGATGTCTCTGTAGTCTTCATATCATAAGTTTATGATTATCTTTGGTTTCTAAAAGAAGTTTATATGAAAAGGAACTCAAGAAAAATTGTAAAGCGAAGTTTTGGAATAATTCTTTCAATTTTTTTGATTTTAGTCATTTGCAATGTACTAATCTATTGGAATGCTCGTAATAAAACATATTCTAAGTTAACGACGGTTCCAGAAATGAAAGTCGCTCTATTATTGGGAACCAATAAGTATTTGCAAAATGGTAATGTGAATTTATATTACAGATACAGAGTAGAGGCTGCGGCAAATCTTTATCGAAAAGGAAAGTTTGAATACATTATCGTTAGTGGAGATAATGGTAAGAAGGGATATGATGAGCCAACTCAATTTAAGGAAGATTTGATGAGAAAAGGAGTCCCCGCCGATAAGATATTCTTGGATTACGCTGGATTTAGAACTTTGGATTCAGTTGTTAGGGCGAAAGAGATTTTTAACCAGGATAATCTTCTAATCATTTCTCAAAAATTTCATAATGAGCGAGCAATTTACTTAGCAGAAAGTAAAGGAATAAAAGCGATAGGGTTTAATGCTAAGGATGTATATGGAAGGTCAGGAGCCAAAGTTAAAATCAGAGAATATTTGGCCAGAGTAAAAGTATTTGTTGATCTACTTTTTAAAGTAAAGCCAAAGTATTTAGGTAAAAAAATAGAGATAAAATAAAAGCATCCATTATGGATGCTTTTGTATTTTAACAGTCGGCCAAGCCAACGGTAACCGCAAGCCCTCCTTCTGAGGTTTCTTTATAATTCCTATTCATATCTTTGGCAGTCTCCCACATCGTATCAATAACTTTGTCAAGTGGAACTAAAGATTTTTCAGGGTCAGTTTCCAATGCTAATTCAGCGGCATTAATAGCTTTTATCGCTCCCATAGCATTTCTTTCAATACAAGGAACTTGTACCAAACCACCGATTGGATCACATGTCAATCCTAAGTGATGTTCCATAGCAATTTCTGCAGCAACTAAACATTGTGAAGGAGTTCCTCCTAATAGTTCTGTTAAGGCTCCAGCGGCCATGGCAGAGGAAACACCTATTTCAGCTTGGCATCCACCCATTGCAGCGGAGATGGTGGCGTTTTTCTTGAATACACTCCCTATTTCTCCTGCGACTAATAAGAATTTTTTAATGTGCTCGAAATCTGCCTCGTGATTTTCAATAACAAGGTAGTACATTAAAACGGCAGGAATTACCCCAGCACTACCATTCGTTGGTGCTGTTACCACTCGTCCTAAAGAAGCATTTACTTCATTTACAGCAAGAGCAAAACAACTAACCCATTTTAAAATTTCTCTAAACTTTACTTCGGTACTCCTAATGGCAGAAATCCACTCTTCTTCATTCGTATATTGAGAATCTTTTATCAACTTTTTGTGGGTTTCAAAGGCTCTTCTCTTAACATTTAAACCGCCAGGTAAAGTACCTTCGGTATGACAACCAATGTACATACATTCTAGCATGGTTTCCCATACCCTTTTTAGTTCTACATCGATTTCGTTGTTGCTTTTTAAAACTAATTCATTAGAAAGAACGATATCAGAAATATTCTTCTGTTTATTATTACAATAATTTTCTAATTCAGTTGCTCTGTTAATTGGAAAAGGAAAATTCTTTTTGTTGATTTCATTTTCTTCAGAAGCCTCTATTTCCTCCTGAATAACAAAACCACCACCGATAGAATAATAGGTTTCAGAAGAAATAATATCGTTTTCTTTTGAAAGAGCTATAAAGGTTAGTCCGTTGGAATGAAAAGGAAGAAATTCTTTATTGAAAATCACTTGATCAATAGAGAAGTCTAAAACTTTCTCACCATTAAAATCAAGAGTATTTGTGCTTTTAATTTTGGAGATAATATTCTCAATATCTTCAATAGGAATATATTCGGGATCAGTTCCACTGAGTCCTAATAAAACTGCTAAATCGGTAGCGTGTCCTTTTCCAGTTAGTGATAATGATCCGTAAAGATTCACTTTTACGGTACTTATGTTATTAATAAGTTGGTTATCCTTTAACTTTTCAATCCATTGCTGAGCGGCTCTCCAAGGTCCCAAAGTATGGGAGCTAGACGGTCCTACCCCGATTTTTAGCATGTCAAAAACGCTAATAAATTGAGACATAGAAATATTGTTGTTTGTTGGTCGCTAAAATAAAAAATCCTGCATTAATTTAATGCAGGATTTAAATTTAAAAAAGAAAATATCTTATAATCCGTAAACAGATTGCTTATTAAATTTTTCAGCAAGCATATAGTATACTACAGCTCTATATTTATTTCTTTCTGATTTTCCAATTTTTTCAATTACTTCTGCAATTGCTTCATCTAACTGTGGTCCATCAGATAAACCTAACTTTTTGATTAAGAAATTGTTTTTTACAGTCTCAAGCTCTTTTTTGTCTGTTCCAGATACAGTTTCTGCATCTTTCTTATAAATAGAAGGTCCTAGCCCTTTGGTTACAGCATTTAGTAAATCAGCGTTTAAAGAGATGTTTTTATCATCCATAAACTTCTTATACAATTCTACTTTTTCGTCAAACTTACTCATGATTTTTTGTTTATAAATTATATTTATTTATTTGAATTTTTAATTCTCTCAAATATAGAAAAATAATTGAATCATTCAAATTTGATCCTTTTTAAAGCTAGTGCCATTTTCTTTAAAGCGTTCTTTTTATTTCCATTCCCCGATGTAAGGGTCATAATTACATTCTTCTTTATGGTACCATTCTTGGTTATTTAGTTTATGAGGTAACGGTAACCTATTGTCAACACACATAGGTTTGTATGAACAATCTTTACAAATGGCAATTTTTTCTTTGGTAATAGACCAATACTTTTGAAAATCAGAAGAGGAAACAATCTTTAATATATCTTCCGTCGATCTTATGTTTTTTATGTTACCAAATGATTTTTTATACTCAGGAGCATTCATAATATCACCTTTTTCATCAAAAAAGATTTTACGATTGAAATAGGTGTGATAGTGGTAAGATTCAAGAGCTAAAGTTCTATTGATTTGTAGATAATCTTTGGACATAGATCTAGTTTTTTTAAATAGATTGTCCGTTTTGGTCGAGTAAACTACAAAGGTATCCTCGTATAGTTTTTCTACAGTATTGGATTTGCTGTTATGTACATATATTTTATTAATTCTTGGATTTTTCTGAACTAAACTTTTATAAAAGTTAAGATTTTCAATATCGTAACTCAACGATAATTCAATGGATCGAGCTACACATGTTGATAAATGGGTAACTACTTCTTCAACTTTATTGAATACTTCCATGTTAACATGAATAAAAATACCTTCAATCATTAACGAATCTAATATTTCGATAAATGATTTATCTAAAATATTTTTGATAGTATGATCTGAAACCACTAGTGAAACATTGCTTATAGTATTTCTGAATTGTAAAGCGGTATTTATTGAAGGGAACTTCCAAGGCTCAGATGTATTAAAAACTAACTCTTCTTTTCTTAAAAAAGAGATTAACGAATTGAATTCAGTGTCTATTTGACTATTTAGTATTCCTGTTTCTAAGGCGTCTAATATGCTTGCATATCTTGTTGAGAAGGAATAATAATCTTTACGCTGGATATCTATTAGTAATATTTTGGAGTAACCTTTACTTATTAAAACACAGCTAAAGAGCTTAACATAAGTCTTTTCATTTAAACTCATAATTCAAAAGGTTTGTGAATTAGCTTATAGAAACTAGAAACGGCATAATTTTTATTGTCAATTGCATTACAAGAAGTGTAAATATGTTTTATGTTTTTTTTTGTTGTTACTTTTTTCTCTTTAACAACTGAAAATGTTACTGGTAAAAAAGGACTATTTTTTTCTTCTATTTTTTTCATTTCTTTAAGTTTTCCTTTGTTAAATACATTGCTATCTCTTCTTCTAAGTTGTAATTACAAGGGTAAGATACCATTCCGAATTGACCGCTTGGATTCACTTCTAAAAAATAATACTCTCCATCATTAGATGATTTTATGAAATCAAATGATCCTGTAACAAGTCCCATTAGATCCATAAACTCAATAATCTTTTTTTGTAACTCATTGGGTATAATGTATGGAATCATTCTGTTTGGCTTTTCTAAGTTATAATCTCTAAAATCCACTTTTGTTTGTGCATCCTTTTGAGAAAAAATTGCCATACTGAATATTTTTTTATCAATTACAAAGGTTCTTATTTCGTATAATTTCTCTATTTGTTTTTGAAATATGGAGGGTAAAAATGTATCATGAAGTTGTTCTATTTCATCTACTTTATAGGTTAGTAAAGGGTAATAATACTCATCTCTGTAAATAGTCTTTGATGCTTTCAAAGATTTTGTAATAATATTTGTTTCTGATTGTTTGAATTTCTTTAATTCGATTTTGTTATTTGTTATGAGGTAACTGGGAACCTTCATGTTAACTTTCTCCGCAATGCGTAATTGTTTCAATTTATTGTAATCTGCTGGTGGGTTAATCCATTTACTATTGTAAAAAATACTTTTCAACATTTGTAAAAAACCATAGAATTCTGAAGATATATAAGTTAGGATATCATTATCGAATAGTTTTTTCGATTCATTAAATAGTTCAGTTTTAGAGAAAAAACCAAATTTTCTATTCCAAATAACGTGTCTTTCATGATAGTTTATTTCGTAATAGGTCTGTTTAACTTTATATTTAAGTGTAGTGTTGTCGATACTGATGTGAATACTTGAATCTTTTGTGAACAAATCATCATTTATTCTTACATATGGAGCTTTGTGGAGAGATAATAACTTACATACTTCATCGGTGGAAGCATCTCCGTGAGTTGATAGAATAATTATCATGTTAAAGAAAAGGAGGGATTTAAACCTCCTTTTTTAACTAATTTGGTTAGCGAGTAGCTGTATGACCACTAACAGCTGAATGACTGCCAACAGGAGCAGCTTCTTCCTCACAATCTTCGTCATCAGTTCTAGCAGGTTTTCCATCAGCATATATTGTTACACTGCAACAAGGATCACTTCCTGTTTGTAACCCTCCAAAAACTGTTGACATGTCAGTTCTTCCAATTTCTTCTTTTTGAAATTCATTAAAATTTTTCATAATAATTACTTATTTAGTTAATATAATCCACTACACTCTGTAGTTTGGTATCATCAATAATAACAATCAATGTGGCCAATATCTCTTTGAAACTCTGATGATATATTAGATAGTATTCTGTTAAGATATTTCATTACCCAATTTTTTAGATAAACTTAAATGCTGTTGATACAAAGTTTTGTTTATAACTAATGTTCAAAAAATATAGAAGTAGAAGGTTTCTAGAAAAAAAGTATGAGTTTGCTCTGACGGTTTTACGTAAGAATAAATTAAAAAAGGAATGCCTAAATTTGATTCGAACTAACACACAAATTATGAAACTTAAAAATTGTTTTTTTGCGATCCTGTGTATATTCTTTATTGTAAGAGCACAAGGACAGTCGGTACAATCACCATCTGATTTTTTAGGCTATGAACTTGGGACTAGGTTTACCAGACATCACAAGGTGGTCGATTATTTTAAATATGTAAGTAAGTCTTTATCGAATGTGAAATTTGAGAAATATGGAGAAACTAATGAATTTAGGCCTCTTTTTTTGACATATCTTTCATCACAGAAGAACATCGATCGTTTGGATGAAATTAGAAAAAATAATCTCCAACAAACAAATAATAAAACTAATGCTTCTGAAAATATAGCTATTGTATGGCTGAGTTATAATGTACACGGTAATGAGGCGTCTGCAACAGAATCAGCCATGAAAACTTTGTATGAGTTAGTGACTTCAAAAAAGGAGTGGTTGGATAATACGGTGGTTATTGTGGATCCGTGTTTGAATCCGGATGGTCGAGATCGTTATGTGAACTGGTATAATCAAGTTAAAAGTAGTCCTTATGATATTGATAAAATGGCAATAGAGCATAATGAACCATGGCCAAGAGGAAGACCAAATCATTATTTGTTTGATCTAAACAGAGATTGGGCGTGGGCTTCTCAAGAAGAAACAAAAGCACGTTTGAAAGTGTATCATAGATGGTTACCACATATTCATGTTGATTTTCATGAACAGGGAATGAATGCACCTTATTATTTTGCTCCTGCGGCAGAACCTTTTCATGAAGTAATTACAGATTGGCAACGCGATTTTCAGACGCAAATAGGAAAAAATCACATAAAATATTTTGACAAAGAGGGGTGGTTATATTTTACCAAAGAGCATTTTGACTTGTTTTATCCTAGTTATGGTGATACTTACCCTACTTATTTGGGAGCAATTGGGATGACCTATGAACAAGCTGGAGGAGGTGCTGGAGGGCTTGGGGTATTTAATAATGAAGATGAAATATTGACCTTAAAAAATAGAATAAAGCACCATACAGTATCTGGTTTGTCTACAGTAGAAATAGCTTCGCAAAACGCTGGAAAATTAAATGCTGAGTTTAAAAAATTTTTCAATAATGAAACTTTAAAATACAAGAGTTATGTTTTAAAGAATGATAATTCAGATAAAATAAGCAAGTTGAAGGCATTACTAGATACTCATCATATTAGTTATGGTTCTTGTAATAAAGGAACGGTAAAAGGATATGATTATTCCTCTCAAAAAGAAGGTAAAATGGAGGTTGATAAAAATGATCTTGTTATTAACACAAACCAACCGAAAGGAAAAATGATAAAAGCGTTGTTTGAACCTAATGCCAAATTATCTGACTCTCTTACTTATGATATAACTGCTTGGTCTCTTCCATATGCACATGGAATTAAAACAATAGCATCGAAAACCAAAGTTGCTATGAGCGATTTTTCTACATCGGTAAAAACAAAAACTAAAGTAGAAGGTAAAGCCTATGCATATTTGTCAAAATGGAATAGTATAAATGATGCTAAGTTTTTAAGTGCTCTCATTAAAAATAATATTAGAGTACGTTTTTCGGAAAAAGATTTTAAAATATCAGGTAAGAAATTTAGTCGCGGTTCATTGATTATTCTTAGAGCAGACAACCAAGAAATGGAAGGTTTTGATGCTAAGGTTGTTGCAATAGCTAACAATTCAGATAGAACTATTACACCTGCTTTTACTGGTTTTGTTGAATTAGGAAAAGACTTTGGTTCAAATACTGTAAAGCCAATTAATAAACAGAAAGTAGCAGTATTAACAGGAGATTCGGTTTCTTCTTTAGGTATGGGGGAAGTTTGGCATTTCTTCGAAAAAGAATTGGAATATCCATTGTTAAGAATAGATACAAGGACTTTTTCTCGAGTAGATTTACAGAAAATAGATGTTTTAATTTTACCCAATGGAACTTACAAAAAAGTGATTGATACAAAAAAGTTAAAAAGCTGGGTTCAAAGAGGAGGTACAGTTATAGCAATAGGGCATGCTTTAAAAGTTTTTGCTAATAAAAAAGAATTTGCACTTAAAACGAAAAAGAAAGCAGTTAAAAAGGATTCTTTATCCGAAAGCTTAACCCCGTATAATATGAGAGAAAGAAAAAATATAGAAAACTTAATAACAGGAAGTATTTTTGAAAGTAAGGTTGATATAACACATCCACTTGCATTTGGTTATAATAATTCGTATTTTTCATTAAAACTAACCAGTGAAGCGTATGCTTTTTTACCGAAAGGAAGTAATGTGGCATATTTCAATTCAACTAGCAAAAACGTTGCTGGTTTCGCTGGAAATAAAGCATTAAAAAAGGTTCCTGAATCTCTGTTGTTTGGAGAAGAAAGGGTAGGTAGAGGAAGTATTGTGTACATGGTAGATAATCCACTGTTCAGATCATTTTGGGAAAACGGAAAGTTATTTTTTGTAAATGCCGTATTTATGGTGAACTCGGATGAGTTAAGAAATTAAAAAATAACACTGTTTTATCTATAAGAGAAAGAGCCAGTAAGGGCAATTGTTAATTACTTTGTTAACAAGAAAAGCCTTAGGAGTGTCGAATGCCATTAATGTTATTGTAATTTTAAACGTATTTCAAAGGAAAAGCCTATGCCAGTATCAAAATTTGAATCAATGCTAAAGACGAATGATGTTTATTTTTTTGATGCCACAGAGTTTGAGGAGATTATCGAACATTATTTAAATATAGGAAAGCATTCATTAGCTAAAAAAGCAGTAAAATTAGGATTAGAACAACATCCTACGTCCATACAATTAAAGCTAATGCGAATTGAATTACTGATTTTTGATGATAAATTGCCTTTAGCAGAACAACTACTTGCGGAAGTAGAAGCTGTTGAACCTCATAACGACGAGGTTTTTATTCAAAGGGCAACAATTTTATCTAAAAATAAAAACCACAAAGAAGCAATTTCAGTTTTAAAATCATCTCTCGAGTTTGTTAAAGATCCTGAAGATATTTGGTCCATGATTGGAATGGAGTATTTGTATTTGGATGATTTTGAAAACGCTCGTTTAAATTTTGCAAAGTGTATTGAAGTTGATTATGAGGACTATTCTTCCTTATATAATATTGTGTATTGTTTTGATATGCAGCAAAATAATGAAGATGCAATTAAGTTTTTAAATGCTTACTTAGATAAAAATCCATATAGTGAAGTAGCATGGCATCAAGTTGGAAGACAGTATTTTGAGATTGGTATGTACGAAGAAGCTTTACAGTCTTTTGATTTTGCAGTTATTATTGACGATTCATTTATTGGAGGTTATTTGGAGAAGGCTAAGACCTTGGAAAAATTGAAAAGATATCAAGAAGCAATTGATAACTATTTGATTACATTAGAACTTGATGACCCTACAGCTTATGCATACATTCGCATTGGAGAATGTTATCAGAAACTGGATAATTTAGCAACGGCAATACATTTTTATAAAAAAGCAGTCCATGAAGATCCACTTCTTGATAGAGGTTGGATGCTTTTAACTTCGGCCTGTTATACCAATAAGAACTTTCCGAAAGCATTGTATTATATTAATAAGGCAATACAAATTGATGAAACCAATCCATTATATTGGAGAAAGTACGGTGATATCAATTTAAAGCTAAATTTTTACGAAGAAGCAGTAAAGGCTTTTTATAGGTGTATTGAACTTAAGGATGATGCAATTGAAATTTATGTTGCTCTTACTGACATTCTTTTGTTTTTAGGAGAGTATAATGAATCATTAGCCATTATGATTAAGGCAAAAAAAATATATAGAGAGTTTGCTGAAATAGAATATAGGTTATGTGGCTTGTTTATGATATTAGGAAAAGAGGAATATAGCCTTACACATTTAAAAAATGCATTAAGTATAGATTACGAATATCATTTTATAATAAAAGATTTATTTCCTTCTGTATTTCATAATTTGAAAATACAAGATACAATTACTCACTACAAGAAAGTTATTAAATAAACTTTTGAACTCAAGCAAGTGACGAATCCTTTCTTTTTTAAGAAAGGATTTTTTTATGGTAATTTAGATGTTAATAATAATTTAAGATTTAATGTTTCCTCTTTTAAGGAGCAATAAAACTAAAAAGAAGTAGTATTATTGTTTTAAAGACATATAAAATAATCAAACATATATAGCAACTTATTTTTTTAAACATGAAGAAGTTAGGAGGTATGTAATAACATATTTAAATAGCTCTAAACCCAAGGTTTTTAAAGGGTTTGCTCGAAAACGATTTCGTTTTTTTTAGAAATATCAAAGCAAAAAATAACTAGATTTGACAAACAGATTATGGCAAAAAGATTGAAAAAAATAGCAGTTATGACATCTGGAGGAGATGCTCCAGGAATGAATGCGGCAATTCGCTCGGTTGTGAGAGCATGTGCATATTATAGAACAGAATGTGTAGGAATATATCGTGGATATCAAGGAATGATTGAAGGAGATTTCGTTACCATGACTGCGAGAAGTGTGAACAATATAATTCACAAAGGGGGAACAATATTAAAGTCGGCTCGGTCGAAAGATTTTAGGACCAAAGAAGGAAGGCAAAAAGCCTACGAAAACTTAAAAGAACAGGAAATAGATGGTCTTGTTGTTATTGGAGGAGATGGTTCTTTTACTGGTGGAGTTGTATTTAACCAAGAGTATGATTTTCCAGTGGTAGGAATACCTGGAACAATTGATAACGATATTTACGGAACATCTCATACCTTGGGGTATGACACGGCTTTGAATACAGCAATGGAAGCGATTGATAAAATTCGCGATACGGCTTCTTCACATAACCGATTATTTATAGTTGAAGTAATGGGAAGAGATGCAGGGTTTATTGCTTTAAATGCAGGTGTAGGAGCAGGAGCAGAAGAAATTTTAATACCTGAAGAAAACCTTGGTTTAGACAGAATGTTAGAGTCTCTTAAAAAGAGTAAAAGATCAGGTAAATCTTCGAGTATTGTTGTAGTTGCTGAAGGTGATAAATCAGGAAAGAATGTTTTTGAATTGGCTGATTACGTTGAAGAAAACCTACCTGAATATGAAGTGAGAGTGTCAGTTCTTGGTCATATGCAACGTGGAGGTTCTCCTTCTTGTTTTGATAGGGTATTGGCAAGTAGACTGGGAGTAAAAGCAGTAGAATTACTGATTGATGGGCGATCGAACCTTATGGTTGGATTACAAAATAATCAAGTGGTGGCTACAGATTTAGAAAAAGCAATAAAAGGTATACAAGAAATAAATATGGAACTCTTACGAGTTTCGGATATAATGACTACATAAAAATAGAATATATTATGATTAAAATAGGGATTAACGGATTCGGTAGAATTGGTAGATTAGCTTTTAGATCTGCAGTGAAACGTTCAAATGTTCAAGTTGTGGCTATTAACGATTTACTAGATGATGTAAATTATTTAGCTTACATGTTAAAATATGACTCTGTACATGGAGAGTTTGATGGAACAGTTGAGGTTGCAGGTGATAAGTTAGTTGTGAATGGAAATGAAGTGAGAATAACTGCAGAACGTAATCCTGAAAACTTAAAGTGGGATGAAGTAGGAGTAGATTATGTTTTAGAGTGTACAGGTATTTTTAAAACTATTGACAAAGCGCAATTACATATTGACGGAGGAGCTAAGAAGGTTGTAATTTCAGCACCTTCTCCAGATGCACCTATGTTTGTAATGGGAGTAAACAATAATGAATTAAAGAGTACTGATACTATTTTCTCAAATGCATCTTGTACTACTAACTGTTTATCTCCAATCGCTAAGGTACTAAACGACAAGTTTGGTATTGAGGAAGGTTTAATGACAACTGTGCATGCTACTACAGCAACTCAAAGAACAGTTGATGGACCTTCAATGAAAGATTGGCGAGGAGGAAGAGCAGCCTTACATAATATTATTCCATCTTCTACAGGTGCAGCAAAAGCTGTAGGAAAAGTAATTCCTGAATTAAACGGAAAACTAACAGGTATGGCGTTTAGGGTTCCAACTATGGATGTTTCTGTTGTAGACTTAACCGTAAGATTAAAAAACAAAGCTTCGTATGAAGATATCAAAGTAGCAATGAAAGAAGCTTCTGAAGGAGAAATGCGTGGTGTTTTAGGGTATACTGAAGAATTAGTGGTATCACAAGATTTTGTTGGAGATACTCGTACTTCTATTTTCGATGCCAACGCAGGTATTGCATTATCTGACAATTTTGTGAAAGTCGTTTCTTGGTATGATAACGAAATGGGATATGCAACTAAATTAGTTGATTTAGCAGAGTATTCAGCATCATTATCTAGCGTAAAAGAAAAAGAACTTTCTTCATCGTTGTAAACATATATAGTAAATTTGTTCAAAACTGGTAGGAATTCTTTTCTTGCCAGTTTTTTTGTCTTTATATAGTTTATATTTGTACTCCTTAAAAAATAAGGTGTTAAGTCTTGATTTTACCAAGGCTTTTTATTAGGTTAAATACGATAAATTAAAAAAGGGACATGATAAAAGTTGGAATCAACGGTTTTGGTAGAATAGGAAGAATAGCTCTTCGTTCTATAACTCTCAGAGATAATATCGAGGTGGTAGCCATTAACGATTTAGTGGATGTGGATTATTTAGCCTATTTGTTGAAGTACGATTCGGTTCATGGTCGTTTTCCAGGAACAGTAGAGGTTAAAGAAGGTAATTTAATTGTTAATGGAAAAGAAATTCGGATTACAGCCGAAAGAAATCCAGAGAAATTAAAGTGGGATGAAGTTCAGGTCGATTATGTTATTGAATCTACAGGTCATTTTACGGATAAAGATAAAGCTTCACTTCATTTAAAGGCAGGGGCAAAAAAAGTTATTATTTCGGCTCCCTCGAAGGATGCGAAAATGTATGTGATGGGAGTAAATCATAAGGAATTAACAAAAGAAGAAACGGTGTTTTCTAATGCTTCATGTACTACAAACTGTTTGGCTCCTGTAGCGAAAGTTATAAACGGTAATTTTGGGTTAAAGGAAGGACTGATGACAACAGTTCATTCTTCAACATCTTCTCAAAATGCGGTGGATGGACCTAATAAAAAATGGAGAAGAGGGAGGACTCTAGTTAATAATATAATTCCAACCAGTACAAGTGCGGCTATTGCCGTAACTAAGGTAATGCCTGAGTTAGAAGGAAAATTAACTGGAATGGCAGTTAGAGTTCCCGTACCAAATGTGTCGTTAGTTGATTTGACTTTTAGAACTGAAAAGTCAACGTCTTTAGAACAAGTATTAACTTCTTTTGAAAAAGCCTCTAAAGGAGAATTAAAAGGAATTTTGGGATATACGGAGGATGAGGTCGTGTCTCAGGATTTTGTTTCAGAGCCAAGGACTTCTGTAATAGATGCTGATGCCTGTTTAGAATTAAATGAGAATTTCTTTAAGGTTATATCTTGGTATGATAATGAGTTTGGATACGCGACTAAAATTGTTGATTTATTGATATATTCATCTAGTCTATAGGAACTTAGAATAACCTTTAAAACATACTCCCGCTTTTAAGCGGGATTTTTTATATAGAGATTATAATTAAATTAGATGTAAAAAAAATGCCAAGAGAAAATTCTCTTGACATGGTATTTTGTTATTTTAAATTTAGTTATTTCGCGGCTATCTAATAGCAATCATACTAATTTCTACGTTCACAAATTTCGGAAGATTAGCTACTTCAACAGTTTCTCTGGCAGGAGCTGTGTCTTCATTGAAATATTGACCATATACTTCATTAATCTTTGAGAAATTATTCATATCTGAAATGAAAATAGAAGTTTTTACTACGTTTTCGAAGTTCATATTTGCTGCAGCTAAAACCTCTTTCATATTTTTCATAACCTGTTTAGTCTCTGCTTCAATTGAATCTAATACTAGTTCTCCAGATTCTGGATTAATAGCAATTTGTCCAGAAGTATAAAGCGTATCTCCTTTTAAAACTGCCTGGTTATATGGACCAATAGGTTGTGGTGCTTTGGTAGTTGTAATAATTTCTTTCATCTGTATGTTGTTTTATAATTTAAATCAGATGTAGCCTTTATTTCTTGTATAAAAATGAATTTTGGCCAATGAGATTTTCGATTAGTTATATTTAAAGTTTTATGGCTTCTAAATTAAGAAGAATAGATTAGAACAACACTCTATCTGGTGGTTTATTCTTATCCCATTTCAAATCACTCATTACAGAAGATTTTACCCCAATAAAGAAGTAGTAGGCTGAGTTTCTACCAAAAGGAGTCCAGTTGAAATTAAATCTCCAGCTATCCAAATCTCTAGAAAAGTTTAATCTTGTGAATGTAAAAGCATTATTTTTAATATCATATCCGGAAGAAAAACCAACTTTCCATTTTGGAGAGAGTTCAACATTACCACTAAACATTAAAGAATTATTGCTGATGTTTCCAACGTTTCCAGGTTTGGAATAATTCATTGCATAAACTAAGTTTAGACTCCAAGGAATTTTAGCCTTATATAACTTCGCTACTTTTGTTTTAGAAGAATTGTCCTCTCCGTCTCCAATTCCATTATTACCAAAAGCATTGGTGTTTGGAATATCTTGTCCAAAAACGTCAGGAGTATTTTGAGCACCATTACCATTGTCCTTTTCTTCTTTTTCATTTTCGTCCTTTTTTTCAAAATCTTTACTAGAAATTGAGTAATTGGCTGTAACACCTACATTGGTAAGTCTAAGAAGACCAGGATTTATTTTTTCAATTCTTTCACCATCCTCATTTAATTGATAAAGATCGAAGCTGGCATTTACATTAAGTGCCATTTTATCTTTAAATAAGCGTGTTCCTGCGCTTGCGCTAACCGGAGACCAACGAAAACTCTCTGCGGCAATATTATAGCTGGTACTAAAATTTAAGTTGTTAAGAATGGTTACTTTTTCGTCTTCTTCATCACTATCAGGGTCCTTAGGAGCTACTTTCGCTTCAAGAACATTATTTACGGACATACTAATAGAATTAGATAACCCGCTACTCGGTCCACCATAAATTCCACCTTCAAATGGAGAATATGTTAGAAAGTCAGTAGCAACGCTACTTTGACGAACTTGTAAATTATGAGCATTTGCAAAGTCAGGTCTATAACCATAAGAAATAGTGGGTCTTATAGTATGTCGAATTGCTTTTAATCGCCCTTTTTTAAAGTTAAAAGTACCATAAATATTTGTAGACATCGAAGCCCCAAAATTATATTCATGGAATCTTGTAAATCCTCTAAGAGTATCATTAACAACAGCACCTAGGTTTCCTTGACTGTTGGTAACATCTGGATCGTAATGTTTTCTAATTTGTCTGAAATACCAAACATCCTTATAGTTCACAGAAGGAGATAAAGTAAAATATTTAAAGGCTTTAATATTGGTACTAGTACTTAGGTTATGCTGCACACCAGCTTGTGCTTCTCTGAACATTTTTTCAGTAAAAAACTCCTCATCCGTAGTATTAATACTATACTGACCACTCATGCTATAATTTAGCCCCATTTTTTGAATAGGGTTCTTTTTAACTCCTCCCTTTCCCGCAAATGGAAAAATTCGATCCATATTTACTTGCAATGATGGGAAAGTCATTGAGATGGTATTGTTATTTGTATTTTGTTGATGTGTTGCAGTAATATTCATATTAAATGGAGTTCCTACGAACTTTTTATAATATGAAATAGATGAACTTAATGTATTAGTTAATCTTTGCGAATTGTTAAATTCATTTAATGATTGACTATAATATTGACTACTACCTAAGTTTACCGATGCAGAAAATCGTGAATTTGGGCTAGATTTAGCATCTTGACTATGGCTCCATCTAATATTAAAGTTTGAAGATTTGCTATAACCACTTAAACCTCTAATTCCTTGAATAATATTTTCAAAACGTACGCTAAAATTTCCACTAAACTTATAACGAACATAATAATTAGAATCAGCCCTCAATCCCCAACTTCCATTGGTATAAACATCACCTAACACCGTTAAATCAAAATAGTCACTAACAGCAAAATAATACCCTCCATTTTGTAAGAAAAAACCTTGACTATTACTATCACCCCATGTTGGAATAATAAAACCTGAACTTCTTTTGTCCGTTAAAGGAAAGTAGGCAAATGGTAAATATAAAGGAGTCGGAACATCTGCTAACACTAGATTACTACCTCCAACAATAATTTTCTTGCCTGGCACTAACTTGGCTTTACTTGTAGCGATATAATAATCAGGAATTTCTTTTTGAGAGGTTGTAAAACGTAATTTACGCATGTAAACAGTAGAATCGTTTACGCGTTTTGTTTTGGTACCATAGGTAATAATATCGCTTTGAACGGTTTTTACACCATAAATCAATGCTTTTTTAGTTTTGAAATTAAATAGAATAGAATCCTGTTCACTTTCCTGAGCACCTTGTTTAAACTGAGGTCTTTGATGGTACCCTAAACTATCTTTTATTCCTTTAGCATAAACAGTATTGTTTTTATAATCCAAAATAATAATACCAGCCTTTAAATCCATATCCGTATAGGTTACTCTAGCTTTATTATAAAGCGTAATGGTTTTATTCTTGGCGTCCTGAATAGTATAATCCTCTGCATCATGGGTAATAATACCGTCAATTACTTCTTTAGGTTTTACGATAGAATCATTAGGAATAGAATCTTTAGAAGGTTTTATTACGTCTTTTAAGTTTCTGCCAAAAACAGTATCTTTTGCAATGTTTAAAGAATCTTTAGTTTTTTTTGTAGGTTTATTTTGTGTATTCAAATCCTGAGAATAACCTTGGTAAAAGCTAAGAAAACTTAAAAATAAAAGTATGTAAGTTAGATTTGTTCGCAATACTATAAATACTATTTTTGTGTTAAATTAAAATTATGGCTTACTATTTGAGTATACAAATTTTAAACGCCAAAATTACTTAAAAATAATTGATGAGAATCTTAAAATTCAGCAAATATATTATCAAAAAGTTAAGTTTTATCCTTTTTTTAGGATTTGTCTTTGTATATGGTGTAGCATCAGTCAGTGCACAGAAAAAATATACTGTAGTATTGGATGCTGGCCATGGAGGTAAAGATTATGGAGCTTCAAGAGGAGGATACATAGAAAAGAAAATAGCTTTAAGTTTAGCTCTTAAAACAGGTGAAATTCTCAAGAAAGAAAAGGATTTAAACATACTTTATACTAGGAAGAAGGACGTTTTTATAGAGCTTCATAATAGAGCCAGAATAGCAAATGAGAAAAATGCTGATTTGTTTGTTTCAATTCATTGTAATGCAAACAATTCAAGTAGACCTCATGGTGCTGAAACCTATGTTTTGGGATTAAGAGGAAATAAAGAAAATTTGGAGATTGTAAAAAAGGAGAATGAGGTAATTCTACTTGAAGATGATTATAAGAAAAACTATGATTACGATCCCAATTCTCCAGAAACCGTAATCGCATTATCGGTGTTACAAGAGGAAAATTTAGATATGAGTTTAGCTTTTGGTGGACTTGTACAAAGAAATTTCAGAGGAATAAAGCGATATGATAGAAAAGTAAAACAAGCTAATTTTTTGGTTTTAAGAGAAACGGTAATGCCTAGTGTTTTAATAGAGTTAGGTTTTATTTCGAATAAAGCAGAAGGATATTTTTTAAATTCAAGAGCAGGTCAATATAAAATGGCAAAAGCAATTGCTGATGCTATTAAAAAATACATTAAGCAAATAAAGATAAACTCAGTAGGGGATACTCCAATTGTTTCAACAGAGAAAAAAGAAGTAAAAAAGAAACCGGCTGAAAAAAAGATAAAACCTGCGGTAAAAAAGGAAGAAACAAAAAAAGTAGTAGCTAGTAATTCAAAAGAGATTAAAAAGAAGAAAGATACCCCGAAGAAGATAGAAACGAAAAAGAAAATAGAAAAAGGGGTACACTTCAGAGTGCAAATAGCAGCTTCCAGAAGTAAACTTTCAAAAAACTTTAACTTTAAAGGATTAAGTAATGTCGAATCACTTTTTATTGAAGGTTACTATAAATATTATTATGGTAAAACGTCTGATTTTCAAAAAGTAAAACGAATGCAGGGTAAAGCGAGAGAAGTAGGACATAAAGGAGCTTTTGTTGTTGCATTTAAAGACGGTGAAAAAATCTCAGTTAAGGAAGCACTTAATTCTTTGTAATTTAGATCAAATCTACATACTAACTACCGAAAATAATTGTTATTTTCGCTTGTAATAATCATTTTGCATGTCTAAAGAATTAAAAACAGGAATAGTTGCAGTAATTATTATAGCATTATTCGTTTGGGGCTACAATTTTCTGAAAGGTCAAGATCTTTTTAATCCAGGTACAAGATACTTTTATGTTGAATTTGATAACATAAGTGGATTAAATGAAGCTAGTATTGTTTCCATTAATGGATTAAAAGTAGGAAAAGTTTCAGAAATTAATTTTAATAAAAAGCCGGAGAGAAGAGGTAACTTAGTAGTGAAACTAAGTGTAGAAAATAGGTTTAAATTTAGTAAAAACAGTATTGCTAAAATTTATTCGGCAGGATTAATGGGAGGTCAAAACTTGGCAATTATTCCAAGTTATGAAGGAGAGGAAGCTGAGTCAGGCGATTATTTAAGAGGTGAAATAGAAAAGGATCTGATAGGTTCTTTGAGCGATAAAATAACGCCAAGGTTAGAACATACTATGGATGGAGTTGATTCTTTAGTTACAGGATTCAACCAGGTATTAGATTACAAATCTCGTAAAAGTTTAAATAGAACTATTTTAAATTTCGAAAAGACAATTATGGATGTCAGAACAACATTGGCATCTGTAAATTCGATGTTGAAGAATAGCAAAGGGAACATCGAAGAAACAGTTAGAAACACGAAGAAGATTACTGAAGATTTTTCTAAAGTTTCGGAAGATTTAGCTAAAGCAAATCTTGGAGCCACGGTGAAAAAGCTAGAAACTACATTAACGAATGTAAATGCGATTTTAGCCGATATGAAGAGTGGGAAAGGAACACTTGGAAAGTTAATGACGGATAAGGCAATGTATACTAACTTAACCAATGCTTCCAAAGAATTAGAAGAGCTTTTAAGAGAAATGAAATTAAACCCAAAACGTTTTGTACATTTTTCATTATTTGGAAAAAAAGCAAAACCGTATAACGAAGAAAATAACATTAAAAACGTTAGTAATAAATAACTAATGAGCTGGATTAAAATTATTTCATTTGAAGAGGCTCAAGGAAAACTAAAAAAACTTTATCAAAAAGTAACAGGCCCAAACAATAATGTTGACAATATAATGCTTATTCATGGCCTTAGACCACATACTATGGTCGGGCATATGGCATTATATAAAAACGTATTACATAATAGTAACAATACTTTGCCTAAGTGGTATTTGGAAACCATTGGGGTTTATGTAAGTATGTTAAATAAATGTGATTACTGCGTTGAACATCATTACTCAGGACTGGAAAGATTGTTAAAAGATGATAAACAAGCTTCTGAACTAAGAAAAAGTTTAGAAACGAATAATCTAAGCCATGTATTGGATCATAAATATGCAGAAGGCTTAGAATATGCCAAACAACTTACTCTAAAACCTTCAGAGTTAACTGAAGAGAATGTCAATTTCTTAAGAAAAAAGGAATTTAGCGATGGTGAAATCCTAGAAATAAACCAAGTCGTCAGCTATTTTAATTATGCTAACAGAACGGTTTTAGGTTTAGGAGTTTCCACCAAAGGAGATATTTTAGGATTGTCACCTAATAGCTCCGAAGACGACAATTGGAATCATCAATAACTAACAAATAATACATGGAAAATTACGTACCAAACATCTTTTTTGCAATTATATTAATCGCAGGAATAGGATACTTTGTAATGAATGTTCGAAAGCTGATTAGAAATATCAAACTAGGTAAAGATATTGATAGGAATGATAGGAAGCCCGAGCGATGGAAGAATATGGCAAAAATTGCCTTAGGACAATACAAAATGGTAAGAAGACCCATTTCTGGAATCTTACACATTGTTGTTTATATTGGATTTATAATTATTAATATAGAGATGCTCGAAATCGTTGTAGATGGTTTGTTTGGAACGCATAGAGTATTTCAAGAACCATTAGGAAATGGTATTTATGGCTTTTTAATAGGAACATTTGAAGTGCTTGCTTTATTAGTTTTCGTTTCTGTAATTATATTTTGGTTCAGAAGAAACGTTGAAAAAATTAAACGTTTTTGGAATAAAGAAATGACAGGATGGCCTAAGAACGATGGAAATATTATTCTATATTTTGAAATGGTATTGATGTCGTTATTTTTAATTATGAATGCCACAGATGTTGGATTTCAGGAAGCTGGAGCTGGAAATATTATTTCTCAATTTATAGCACCTTGGTTTGAAGGATTTTCGCATGATCAACTTCATGTAATTGAAAAAACGGCTTGGTGGGTTCATATTGTAGGAATACTTATATTTTTAAATTATTTATATTATTCTAAGCACTTACATATTTTATTAGCGTTCCCTAATACTTTTTATGCAAACTTAAATCCAAAAGGACAGTTTACAAATGTTGCTTCGGTAACTAAAGAAGTAAAAATGATGATGGACCCGGATGCAGATCCTTATGCAATGCCTGAGGAAGGAGAAGATGAAGGTGAACCTGAAAAGTTTGGAGCATCAGATGTAACAGATTTAAACTGGGTACAATTAATGAACGCCTATACATGTACTGAGTGTGGTCGTTGTACATCGTCATGTCCCGCAAATTTAACAGGTAAAGAATTATCGCCTCGCGCAATTATGATGAAAACTCGTGATCGTGTTGAGGAAGTTGGAAATAATATAGATTTCAACGGTGGAGAATTTAAACCCGATGGTAAACAATTACTAGATGATTATATAACAAGAGAAGAACTTTGGGCATGTACAAGTTGTAATGCTTGTGTACAGGAATGTCCGATTGGAATTGATCCTTTATCAATTATAATGGAAATGCGTCGTTATTTAGTTATGGAAGAGTCAGCCGCTCCTCAAGAACTAAATATGATGATGACCAACATTGAAAATAATGGTGCACCTTGGCAGTATAGCCAAATGGATAGATTAAACTGGAAGGATGAATAGTCGTTCAGTTTTAGTGAAGTAAGATTAAAATAAGAAATGTATCAACAATTAAACGATAAAGAATTATGAATGTACCAACAATGGCAGATATGATGGCTCAAGGAAAGCAACCAGAAGTGTTGTTTTGGGTTGGAGCAGCTGGAAGTTATGACGATAGAGCAAAAAAAATAACAAGAGCTTTTGTTAAAATTTTACATCAAGCAAATGTTGATTTTGCGGTATTGGGTACTGAAGAGAGTTCGACAGGTGATGCGGCAAAAAGAGCAGGAAACGAATTTTTGTTTCAAATGCAAGCCATGATGAATATTGAAGTTTTAAATGGATATGAGATAAAAGCGATTGTAACTTGCGATCCTCATTCCTTTAATACATTTAAAAATGAATATCCTAGTTTAGGAGGAAATTATAAGGTATATCATCATACTCAATATATAAGTAAGTTAATTAGTGAAGGACGTCTTTCAGTAGAAGATGAAAACCTTAAAAATAAAAGGCTAACGTATCATGATCCTTGTTATTTAGGAAGAGCGAATGATGTTTATGAAACTCCAAGGGAATTAATTAAGCGTTTGGGAGTAAAAATGACCGAAATGAAGCGTCATAAATCAACGGCATTATGTTGTGGTGCGGGTGGAGCCCAAATGTTTAAAGAACCTGAAAAAGGTGATAAAGATGTAAACATTTTAAGAACAGAGGATGCTCTTGAAACAAACCCTCAAATTATAGCAACAGGTTGCCCATATTGTAATACCATGATGACAGATGGTGTTAAGTTTAAGGAAAAAGAGGAGCAAATAGTGGTAAAAGATATTGCCGAGCTTATAGCTGAGGCCAATAATTTATAATAAGAATATAAAACTTTCTTAAAAGCGTGTTACAATTGTAATGCGCTTTTCTATTGGTATAAACTTTGTGTGTTTTGTCATGTTAATAATTCAAAATAAATTATGATGAAATATCTATTTACAATTGTTTGTGCAATCATGTTAATATCATGTGAAGGGAACTCAGATTTTCCAAATAACGGAGAAGGAAGGCTAACTTCCGTTAGTATTGTAGTATCCAAAACCTCTGGAGCACATAAAGGGAAAATTAACACAGTTTTTGAGGAGAATGATTCTTTTAAACATGAAAACTCCGCAGAAACCAATGTTTTTCCATATAGAAAAGGATACACGGTGAATCTAAACCTCAAAGCGAACTTTGACTTTACTTACGAGGATTTGACCGAATTCAATTTCACACCATATTCAATTTTTGTAAAATCATTGCAAGATAATAATGTTATAACTGAACGTGAATTTGTAATAGGAGAACGCGGGCAGAAAGTTAATTTTAGTTTTCAAGTGAACAGATAAATTAATTGAAAGTTAGTTTAGGCTAATTAGAGTTTTTATTTAATATTAATGGGTTGATAGGAATTTATACCTAATGTTAATTTTGTTTTGGTGAAGTATTCTGAATGTAAACTACTCCAAGATATTAAAGATTTTAAAACTCTTAAATTTTATGTTTCTGACTTTGCAGAGTAGACTTCTTTTGTTGTAGAATATGTGGATAACAAAAATCTGAGTCAAACGCAATGGTCAGAAACATTTATTTATATCGAAGGATAAAGTAACCCTAAATGTTTATGCTATTGGAATAGTAAAAGTTCTTCAAGTAAAAAGGAATACCTTATAAGCTTCAATAGTTATCTACTCCTTATACCAAAATAACGGGATAAAAATTATAAATATCTAGCGCAAAGCGCACTAATTATTTATTTCTAAATTGAATAACTAAAATATACAGCATATGTTATTTCATGTCAAATAAGTATCTTTGATACTTTATAAAACTCATATAAAACCTTAATTCGTTTGAGGTATATGCCTCACAATTTGAAAAGAGGCATTTCATTTGAAAATATAAAGGACAATCGAGATAAACATATGAAAAACTACATAAAGGCTGCACGATTACGTACATTACCGTTGTCAGTATCTGGAATAATTGTTGGAGCTTCAATTGGTATTACTCATGGGATAGTAAATTCATTATCGAAAAATATAGGTATTGAATTAACAAATACAAATATTTTACAATCTTCAATTTTTTGGTTAGCCATACTTACTACCATCGGCTTTCAAGTATTATCGAACTTTGCAAATGACTATGGTGATGGAGTAAAAGGAACGGATGATAACAGAGAAGGAGAAGCCCGTATGGTGTCATCAGGAGCGATAACTCCTGCCCAAATGAAAAAAGCCATGATAATTACAGCCGTTCTTACGTTAATTATTGCTGTTTTATTGATATATGTAGCTTTTGGTAAGGATGATTTTGGGTATTCTTTGTTGTTTTTTGGGTTGGGTTTAGCATCGATTGCAGCCGCTATAAAGTACACAGTAGGTAAATCGGCATACGGATATAGTGGTTTTGGAGATATTTTTGTCTTTTTATTTTTTGGATTATTAGCCGTTGTCGGAACTTTCTTTTTATATTCAAAACAATTAGAATTTACGGTTTTTCTTCCTGCTTTTACTATCGGATTATTAAGTACGGCTGTATTAAACTTAAATAATATGAGAGACCGAGTAAATGATGCAAAATCAGGGAAAAACACGCTAGTGGTAAAAATAGGTTCTGAATTTGCCAAATACTACCACTACTATTTAATCGGTGCATCTTTGTTATTTACATTGCTTTACACAGTTATAAAGTATCATTCTCCAGCTCAATTTTTATTCTTACTAGCATATATTCCTTTAATTAAGCACGTACTGTTTGTAATGAAAAATAAGGAAGAGGCAAAGTTAGATGGAGAACTTAAAAAAGTAGCCCTGAGTACATTTCTTTTTGCAATACTTTTTGCTTTAGGTAGTGTTTTATAAATTTATAAAAAGAATAAAACTAACTTGTTTAGGATGTTCCTATATTATTGAATGATATTCTTTTAATTACAGTTTAGGTAACAACTAAAGAAATAAATAAACATATGAAAATAATATTTTACGGTCATGCATGTTTCGGTATAGAAATCAATGGAGTTAATATTGTGGTAGATCCATTTATTACAGGAAATCCATTAGCATCGAATATTGATTTAAATACGATAAAGGCAGATTATATTTTAGTAACTCATGCACATCAAGATCATATTTTAGATGTTGAGGCTTTAGCTAAAAAAACAAACGCCTTGCTAATATCAAATTATGAAATTGTAATGTATTTTGGTGAAAAAGGATTGCAGGGACATCCAGTAAATCATGGAGGTACATTTAGTACAGATAATTTTTCTGCTAAGTATGTTAACGCTGTACATACCTCTTCTTTCCCTGATGGAACTTATGGAGGAGAACCAGGTGGATTCGTTGTTACAGCTGGAAATAAGTCGCTTTATATAGCTGGTGATACGGCTTTAACAATGGATATGAAATTAATACCAATGACTACAAATTTAACCGCATCAATATTACCAATTGGAGATAATTTTACAATGGGAGTTGATGATGCTGTCATTGCTAGTGATTTTGTTGAATGTAATAAAGTTATAGGTTGTCATTACAACACTTTCCCTCCGATAGAAATTGACACTGAAGAAGCAAAAGAGAAGTTTTCAAATAGTCAAAAAGAGTTGATTCTTCTTGAAATAGGAAGTAGCATAAATTTATAAGATAATTTTTTAAATATGTCAAAATACAATAAGGCTGACCAAAAGAAAATGAAGATAGTAAAGATAATACTAGGTATTGTAGTAGCATTATCTATAGCGTTCTTTGCTCTTGGAATTTTTGTTAGAGAATTAACATATTCATCTGAAGTAACTATTAACAAACCATTACCTGAAGTATTCAAAATATTTAATAATGATGAAAAACTATCGGAATGGATTCCTGAAATTAAATCTATTAAATCGGTAGTTAAAACCGAAGAGGTAAAGGGGAGCACATATATGATTACAGTTAATAATCAAGGAAATGAAATTGTACTAGAAGAAAAGGTTTTAGATTTTGTGAATAATGAGCGAGTTAAATTATTTTTCAACGGTGGAGGAATGTTAAAGATTGATGATTATACTTTCGAAACATCATCTAATGGTAACACGAAATTGTCTTTAATCACCAATGTAAAAAGCGATAACTTTATATTAGGTTGCATGTTACCCTTGGTTAAAGGTAAACTGGCCGAGCAAGATCAGCAGTATTTGAATAATTTTAAAAGATTTGTAGAAAGTTCAAATGATTAAAGCTTCTTATAAAAGATATATTTTAGAGTTTAAGCAGGCCAGCGGTACTTCAAGGGGAATATTAAAAACAAAGGAAACTTGGTTTTTATTCTTAGAAAAGGAAGGTGAAAAAGGAGTAGGAGAATGCGGATTGTTTAGAGGGTTGAGTGCTGATGATAACCCTAACTATGAGTTAAAGTTACAATGGGTTGTTGAAAATATTAATCTCGGTTTGGAAAAGCTTTTAGATCATACGCAGGAATTTCCTTCAATTCAATTTGGTTTAGAACAAGCATTTTTATCATTAAATAGTAATGATTTATTCAATTTATACCCCTCAAAATTTACAGAAGGAGAAAAATCTATTGGAATAAATGGATTAATATGGATGGGAGATAAGGCCTTTATGCAGCAGCAAATAAAGGATAAATTAGAGCAGGGCTTTAGAACCATAAAAATGAAAATTGGGGCTATTGATTTTGATACTGAATTAGCATTACTTCAGTCTATAAGGAATGAGTTTTCTGTGAAGGAAATTGAGTTAAGAGTTGATGCTAATGGAGCATTTACCCCTGAAAATGCTTTGGAAAAATTAAAGAAATTGTCTGAGTTAGAGTTACATTCTATCGAACAACCTATTAAACAAGGTCAGTGGCAAGAAATGGCGGAACTTTGTAGTAAAACACCATTACCAATTGCTTTAGACGAGGAACTAATTGGAGTATTTTTCACAGAAAATAAGGTTAAATGTATTGAAACAATAAAACCACAATATATCATTTTAAAACCAAGTTTAGTCGGTGGTATTAAAGGTAGTAACGAATGGATAGAAATTGCGTCTAACCTTAACATAGGTAACTGGATAACGAGTGCTTTGGAGAGCAATGTTGGTTTAAATGCAATAGCACAATGGACTTATACTCTAAATAATCCATTGCCTCAAGGTTTAGGAACTGGTGGATTGTTTACAAATAATTTCAATTGTCCTTTAGAAGTAGTACAAGGAAGTTTGCATTACAACAACAACGAAAAATGGTATTTTAATTTATAATATATGAACTTTATACAACAAGCATACAAAGGAAGAAACGAATGGTATATTTATTTACTTGTATTATTCGTTGTTATTTTAGGATGGCAATTTATTGGAGTACTTCCTCTATTGATAGCTGCAATCATGCATTCTGAAGACATGGATGAATTTACCAGAGCTGCTCAGGATAGCTTTATGACTTTGGGTATAAATAGCAACTTATTTTTGCTTTTGATGATTATAACTTTCGCTTGTGGTTTGTTGTTTTTATTTATGGGGGTAAGGTTTCTTCATAAAAGGGCTTTCAAAACCATTGTAACGAGTAGAAACCATATTGACTGGAAAAGGTTTTGGTTTGGTTTCATTAGTTGGGGACTTATTTCAATTTTTGTAGTTGGACTAGGAATTGTTCTCGAACCAGCAAATTACGTATGGAATTTTAAGCCTATACCATTTCTTATATTAATCACAATTTCATTTTTATTTATACCAATTCAAACTTCTTTTGAAGAGTTGCTATTCAGAGGGTACCTTATGCAAGGTTTGGGAATATTAGTGAAGAACAGATGGTTTCCTTTGATAATTACTTCGGTTGCCTTTGGATTATTGCATGGTGCAAACCCAGAGGTTGATAAATTAGGTCCTATTTCAATGGTATTTTATATTGGTACAGGTTTCTTTTTTGGAATTGTGACACTGTTAGATGAAGGAACTGAATTAGCACTAGGACTACATGCAATTAATAATATTGTAGCTGCTTTTTTTGTTACTACAGATTGGACTGTTTTTCAAACCGAAGCTTTATATATTGATACATCAGAACCGTCGGTTGGATTGGAAATGTTTTTACCTGTATTAGTTTTGTATCCCATTTTACTTATAATTTTTTCGAAAAAATACGGATGGACAAATTGGAAAGAGAAATTGTTTGGAAGGATAGATAAACCATTTAAGGATGAGAATGTTGAAGAAATAAAAGGATTTAATGCATAGACAAATGTATGTTCATTCTTGTTTTCGATTAAATGACAATTGGTTTGAATCTTCAAATGAATTATTGGATTTCTCCCGAACACTTTCAACAGAGATTAACAATTTTTTGAATGATTGGTTTAACGAAGAGGATTTTGTTATTGTAAATACTTCTGGGTCTACGGGGCAACCAAAACCTATTAAGCTGAGAAAAGAACATATGATAAACTCAGCAAAAGCAACTGGAGCGTTTTTCGGATTGTATGAAAATACTTCTGCCTTGTTATGTATGTCAGCAGGTTATATTGCTGGTAAAATGATGTTGGTAAGAGCAATGGTACTTGGTTGGCATATCGATGTTGTAGCACCTGCGGCAAATCCTTTATCTGCTAGTAAGAAAATATATGATTTTTCTGCAATGGTTCCAATGCAATTGCAAGCTAGCCTTGGAGAACTCAACAAGGTGAAAAAATTAATTGTTGGAGGAGGAGTTGTCAATAATGACTTGAGAAAAGAAATCCAAAATAGCTCTACCGAGATTTTTGCAACTTACGGAATGACAGAAACAATAACTCATATTGCAGTTAAAAAACTAAATAAAGAGAATAGACATAATTCATTTTATAATACTTTACCAAACGTTTCATTGGATATAGATAATAGAGGTTGTTTGATTATACGAGCTCCAAAAGTTTCGGAAGAGCTTGTGACAACAAATGATATAGTGAAATTACACTCGACCACTTCTTTTGAATGGTTAGGCAGATTTGATAACATTATCAATTCTGGTGGAGTAAAATTAAACCCAGAAACCATAGAAGAAAAATTATCTGATATTATTGAAGAACGTTTTTTCGTTTCTGGTATTCCTGATGCCGTTTTGGGAGAAAAACTAGTATTGATTCTTGAAGGAAATAGAACAGAAAGCAAACTAATGGAAATTAAGAGAAAGGTTAAGGAGTTGGTAACTTTGACAAAATATGAAAAACCAAAAGAGGTGTTTTTAATCCCAAAATTTGTGGAAACAGAAACAAAAAAAATCCAACGTAAAAAAACATTGGATTTGGTATTGTAACAATATTCTTTAAGAGCTAATCTTGACTTTTTGTTTTTTAGGAAATAGGAAAAGTCAAAATAAGTTTAGAGTTTTATTATTAAAAAAACTCCATTGAATATTGATTTTCGTACGATTGATTTACATCTAAATTCATAATTCCTGTTTTGGTTTCAAATACTTGATCTGTATTTTCTTCATCAGCGATTCCCATCCAAGGCTCAAAACAGATAAAAGGAGCATTACCTTTTTGAGTCCAAAAAGCCATGTATCTCCAGTTAGGAATGTAAAAATGAACACCGTGTTCGTGTTTATTTGATTTTAGCGAAATTTTTTTCGATTCAAGGCCTTCAAACATAAGAGCATCGTTGTCAAACAAGTTATATGAAAGAGGAATAGTTTTATCCAGCTTTACTCTTTCCGTATCTTTTTTTCTGAAACCAGTTTGTGGATTCAATGAATGTAGAATAGGATGCTCTTCTTTTTCAAATTCAATGAAATAATCATTAAAAGAAGTACCCTGCGATATAGGGCAGTTAAAAGCAGGATGCGCTCCAATAGAGAAATTTATAGATTTATCATCTTTATTGATAACGTTGTAAGAGACATCGATGCGACTTTCTTTTAATTCATATCCAATTTGTAAAGAAAACTTATAGGGATATTTTAAAAGTGTTTCTTCTGAATATTGAGTTTCTAAAAGAATGCTATTGTTCGTTTTATTCAAAACTTCAAAGTCTAAATCTCTTGCAAAACCATGTTGAGTTAATTCATATTTTGAGTTATTAATAGTATAAGAATTACCAAGAAGTTTACCTACAATAGGGAATAAAACAGGAGAATGTCGTTTCCAAAATTGAGGATCACCTTTCCATAGGTAATCTAAACCTGTTTGTTTTGAATATACTTTGCAGAGTTCGGCACCAACTTCCTTTATTTCTATTTGTATATAATCGTTTTCTAGTGTAATCATAGTAAAAAATAATTGTAAAAAGAGTAAAAATCTTTGATCTAAAGATAAAAAAGATAAAGAACGAAGTTTAAAAATATGCATTAATAAATGCAATTTATTAGTAAACAGAATAAATGTGGAGTTCATGGCTTGTTTAATTGGTTGATTGCGAGTGATTTTCAGATATGGTGAAAATTGTTACTCTTATACTTTAAAATTAGACTCTTAAGGAAAAAAACGACCTGCGTTTTATTTCGCTGATTATCTTAGGTTTTAACAAAAACCAACAAATCATGGAAAAAATAATAAAGGCAACCTATTGCTTTGTTTTTGCTTGCTGTATTGTTTTCAGCATATCTTGTAAAAAGGAAAAGAGTAAAAAAGAGAATGATGTAAACATATCGAGTTATAATGAAGTTTCAACTAAAGAATTATGTGAAAGCTCTTGGTTTCCTCATGCTCAAACACCTCCTCCAGAGGAAGGCAAAGGAAGTCCTTTCGATACAATTAGTACTACCAATGCAATATTTCACCAATGGTCATGGCAAAAGTTTTTATGGCTTACAAAACCGATACCTTCTAATGGAGGCAGTACACCATTATTTTTAGATTCCAAAGAGCTACTTCAAGTAGATTCACATATGTTTCCAGTAGAACAACAGTCTGGAGCGTTATTGGTATTATCAGATACTTTACAAGCGGGGTCTAGTGGTGTATTGAAAACAAATCCAGCTTATGGAACTACAGGGAAGGAAGGAACTGTGTTTTATTCAATTCATACAAATGGGATAATGTTAAAGGCTGCGGAGAGTTTCAAAGACTCTATTTTAAATAGTAGTTTGCAGAGAGATAATCAGTCTGTTTTTCCAGTTGGTTCTTTAGAATTGAAGGTGTCATGGGTGGCAACTACCGCTATTGCCAAGAGCAATTTGAATAATTATTACACAGCTATTGCAGCCATTACAAGAGATGGTAAAAACTATGAGAATACGGAAGTGGCCATGTTGGGAATGCATGTTGTTGGAGTAGTTGAAAACCATCCAGAGTTTATTTGGGCAACGTTTGAGCATAATGAAATGGCACCCAATTATAATTGGAAAGATAATAAGGCAAGTTCTGATAAGGACTTATTGTTATTTAAAAAGGGGGAAACATCTGGAATTAATGGAATTACCTGGATGGGATCCTCAGCAAAAGAAAAGTATAAAGCGTTTGATTTGTTTCAATATGGAGTACCCAAGAATGAAGGAGCTAGTCCTATGGAAACTAGCCAAAAAGAACCTCTGAACTTTGAGAACATTGAAAATATAAACGCATGCGTTAAGAAAAATTTAAAGGATGTTTGGAAAAATTATTTTTATAATGGTTCTATTTGGTTAAATACCGATGGTTTAAGTCCGAAACAGCAGGCAGAATTGTTGGTTAAATTAAAGGGAAGTATTTCCGACGCAACTCCAGACTCATACGCTAGGGGTTCATTGAATTGTGCTAATGTAACTATGGAAACGTATACGCAAACTTTCCAAGATAGTATAGAGGAAATTAGTGTAGGGAATTTAGCTAATTGCTTTAGTTGTCATAATTCTATTTACAGTGATCATAATTCACCATTGTATTTAAGTCATATTTTTAGAGGTTTTGTAGGAAGAAAGGTTGATAATAAAACCTTTGAAGAGGTAGAATTAGAAAAAAGTAAGCAAGAATTATTGGATTACCAGAGAAACAAATTAAAATAAAGTTTTACGATTGAGTATAGATTGAACCTCTCTGGACTTTATAGAAAAGAGAGGTTTTTTTGTATTAATCTTTTTTTTAATACTCAATTCTATCATTTTTACCTGCCCATTTTTGAAAGGGTTCAAGAGCTATTTCTCTTCCTATTTGTTCAAAAGGAATACTTCTTTTGTGGTACGGCAAAGGAATTTCTTTATAAATAAAGGCATCATCAAACCCGATATCAGCTGCATCTTCCTGTCCACTTCCGTAGTAAACTTTATCAGGGCGAGCCCAATAAATTGCACCTAAACACATAGGGCAAGGTTCACAAGAAGTATAAACAACACAACCATCTAATTGAAAAGTACCAAGATTTTTACAAGCATCACGAATGGCCGTTACCTCGGCATGAGCTGTCGGGTCGTTCGTTGAGGTAACCATATTATTTCCTCTTCCTACAATTTCACCATCTTTAACGATAATGCATCCAAAAGGACCTCCTTCATTATTTCTCATTCCTTTTAAAGCAGCTTTTACTGCTTCAGTCATAAATTCATGATGTTTACTCATTGTTTGTTCGTTTTCTTAAAGATAATAAAAAGAGATAAAAAAAATCAGTAATATCTAAAGATATAGATCGAATTTAAGGTTATGTTGGTAATTGTTTTAATACCTTATCAAGCCAACAATTGAAGCAGTTGTTACAATTATGATCGAAATTTAGCTTGTTATAACCAATTTCAACGAGCTCATGACTTTTTCTTGACTTCAATAAAATTATTGTTTCACTTTTGCAGGCAATTACAAAACTAACATACTATGAGATTAATTTTAAAATCAACTTTAGGTATTACACTTTCTTTAGGTGTTGTATTCTTTAGTTCATGTAAAAAGAAACAAGAATCATCTAAAAAGGAAATTGATTCAGTCTATGCAACGTCTTCCTCAACAGAATTATGTGAAAAATCATGGTTCCCTCATTCACAAACGAAAAACCCAGCGGAAGGTAAAGGAAGCCCATTTGATACAGATAGTTCTACCAATAGAATGTTCCATCAGTGGTCTTGGCAGAAGTTTTTATGGCTGACAAAACCAACATTAGTTGAAGAAGCTGAAATACCACTTTTCTTAAATCATGAGAAAATATTTCAGGTAGATTCTCACATGAAGCCAGTTAAAGATGTGGAAGGAGTAAATGTTATATTAACAGATACATTACAAGCAGGTCCTGGAGGTGTTCTTAAAACAAACCCTAAATTCAACTCTGATAATAAATCTGAAACGGTGTTTTATTCAATTCATATTGATCCAATTTTGAAGAAATCTGCAGAAAAATTTAAAAACGCTATTATAAGTGGAGAGCTTGATGAAAATAATTATAAAACTTTTCCTGTAGGAGCCTTGGAACTCAAGGTTTCTTGGGTTGCGACTTCAGCAATACCTAAGGAAGAACTATCAAATTATTATGTAACTACCGCCGCTATTAGTAGAGATACAATTAACTATTCTAAAACAGAAGTAGCAATGTTAGGGATGCATGTAGTTGGAGTAGTAGAAAACCATCCAGAATTTATTTGGGCAACTTTTGAGCATGATGATTTAGCACCAAACTATAATTGGAAACAGAATAAAGCTACTTCTAAAGATCAAAAGCTATTATTTGAGAAAGGAGAAACCTCTGGTTTAGATGCTATAACTTGGGATACATTGAAGCATCAACCAAATGTAAAAGACAAAGCTTATGATTTGTTTCAATATGGTGTACCAAGAAATCCTGATGGAAGTTATATGAAAACATCTCAAGGAGGTAAAAAGAATTTTGACAATGTCAATAACCTCAATGAATGTGTAAAGAAGAACTTAAAGGATGTTTGGAGAAATTATTTTTATAATGGTTCCATATGGATAAATACGGATGGTATGAGCCCAGAAGAACAAGCTAAAAAGATTGTTGAATTGGGACAAGGTATAGATAATGGTAAAGAAGGTTCTTTGGCAAGAGGGTCATTAAATTGTGCTAATGTTACAATGGAAACTTATACGCAGACATTCCAAAATGATTTATCAAAAATAAAAGCGAATACGTTAGTGAATTGTTTTACTTGTCATAATGCTGTGAATTTTGATGTAGAAGATAAAGATAACCGACCGAGCTCTCCTTTATATTTGAGCCATATATTTAATGGTTATGTAGAAAGAGAAAGAGGTAAATCAGCTAAGGAAGTTGAGGTCTTAAAAGCAAAACACGAGCTTGAAGAGTATATGAAGAATACGTTAGAAAATTAAGAGGATAACATATTATTTTATTGGTAAAAAACACTCCATTATTTATGGGGTGTTTTTTGTTTTTTTAAAGAGGAATTCCAAATTAAATATTTGAAAATATGTAAATTACCGTAGCAAAATAACCAGTAAATCGTCTTAAATATAAAAACTTACCATGAACAATCATAAAATAGGAGGGTACTCCGCTATAACCGAAGCATTTCTATATGTAATTGGTTTTACATATTTAGTTTTCTTTTTATCTCCAGGAATGGAAGGCCTTATAGAAGACATTGACAAATTAGAATTTGTTTTAAATAATAAAACATTATTTCAAGTTTGGAACTTACTCATTTATGTTCTATTTGGAATTATCCTTATTCCTTTAACTATTGTTATAAATGATAATTTTAATAAAAATTCCTTAATGGCATCCAAGGTAGCACCAATTTTAGGCTTTATTTGGTCAGGATTGGTTATTGCTAGTGGAATGGTTGCAAATGTTGGTTTGGAATCGATTGCAACGATATTTGCTACCGACAAGTCTTCAGCAGTAACTGTATGGAAAACAATTGATGCAATCCAAGGAGGATTGGGTGGTGGAATTGAAGTCGTAGGAGGGTTGTGGGTATTTTTTATAAGTTACTTCGGAATAAAACAAAGAGTTTTCTCAAAATTCTTGAATTATTTAGGGCTAATCGTTGGAGTGGCTGGAATTGCTTCTGTATTTCCTGGTTTATCGGATTTAGGGGCAATTTTTGGATTAACTCAAATCGTTTGGTTTGCTTGGATTGGAATAGTTCTTCTAAAGAAAAGGGAGAAGTGAAAAACAGTTTAAATTTTTATTAAAAATATTCAAACCCCGATACTTTTGTATCGGGGTTTGGGCAGATTAATTTTTGAAATACTTTTTTTTTGGCTAAAAACCAATGGCTGTGTCATCACCTCTTCGATCAGCACCTCCTTCTAATGTACCATTCGGTAATACTAAAATCGCATCTACCTTACCAATTACAGGAGAGTTTGCTTCGTCAATAGTATATCCTTTTTGGGTAAGAGCAGTTTTTACTTCTTGAGGAAAACTATTTGGTTCCATTTTTACTACATCTGGTAACCACTGATGGTGAAACCTGGGTTGATCAACAGCTTCCTGCATTCCCATATTATATTCATGTACATTCAAGATGGTTTGCAACACGGAAGTAATAATTGTAGATCCGCCCGGTGTTCCAACAACCATCCAAAGTTTACCTTCTTTTTCAATAATTGTGGGAGTCATAGAGCTCAACATTCTTTTTTCTGGAGCTATTTCATTTGCTTTAGCTCCAACAAGCCCAAACATATTAGGTTCTCCTGGTTTACTGCTGAAATCATCCATTTCGTTATTTAAGAAAAAACCAAGCTCAGAAGCATATAATTTCGATCCAAATGCGGCATTTATCGTTGTGGTAACAGAAACAGCATTTCCGAATTGATCAACAATCGAGTAATGCGTAGTTTCATCACTTTCAATAATTTCAATGTTGCCATGAGATAAATCTTTAGATTTTGTTGCTTTTTCGAAAGAGAATGAACTCATTCGCTCTGCTGCATAGGCTTTACTTAATAACTTGTCCATAGGAATAGATACGAAATCAGGATCTCCTAAAAAATAACTTCTATCGGCATAAGCTCGTCTTTCGGCTTCTGTAATTACTTGAATTGATTTCGAAGAATTGTGCCCGTATTCATGCAGATCAAAAGGTTCAATGGCGTTCATGATTTCCGTAAGACATACACCTCCACTTGAAGGAGGCGACATAGAAATAATTTTTAGGTCGTCATAAGAAAATACTATAGGAGTTCTCCATTTTGCCTCATATTTGGCAAGATCTTCTTCGGTAACATAACCTCCTTCTTGCTGTAAAAAACTTGCTAGTTTTTTCGCAGTTTCACCTTTATAAAATTCATCTCTACCATTTTCTAAAACTCTAGTTAATGTTTTCGCTAAAGCGTTGTATTTTATGGTATCACCAGATTTCCATGTCTTGGCCAAAGGAATGGTATCTTTATTTACTCTGAAGAAGTCTTTTTTATGTTTTTGAAGGCGTTTTTCTTGTTTTTCAGTAACAACAACACCTCTATTAGCAAGGTCAATTACTGGTTGAATGATCTCTTTTATAGTTAAACTACCAAATTTTTTATGAGCTTCGAATACACCCGCAATGGTTCCAGGTACTCCAACTGCTGTGGCTCCGGAAGTGCTTTTGTTTTTAATAATATTCCCATCCTCGTCCAAATACATATCTCTATGAGAAGCTAAAGGAGCTTTTTCTCTATAATCTAAGGCTCCAATTTTTCCTTCGTTTGTGCGATAAACCATAAAACCACCACCACCAATATTGCCAGCATAAGGATAAGAAACTGCTAAAGCGAGTTCTGTGGCCATCATAGCGTCGAAAGCATTTCCACCTTTTTTTAAAATATCAATTCCTATTTTGGAAGCCTCTTTTCTAGCAGAAACAACCATTGCCTTATCAGCAATTATTCCTTTAACTACTTTTTTTTCAGGAACACTAGTTTTACAACTACTAATTAGAAAGCAGCTGCTAATGAATAAGATTAGTGATTTTTTCATTTGATTAAAATTAGATTAGTTTGTCAATAGTTCGTTTGTTTTAATTTCAGAAAAATGTTGAAGGTCTTTGAAGAATTTGGTGAAGTCGTTATGAAAGGAATCATAATGTAGTAGTAGATCTTCGGTAGCAAGATTCATCATTGATTTTCCATTAGTTCTATTATTCATTCCATTAAGAACATCTTTAATTCCTTTTGCAAATTGATAGTTATATAGCCAATTATATTTAACCATATAAGGAAGTAGATGCTGTGTTTTCTCAGGAAGAATATCGAAGTTGTTTTCAAGTAGTTTATAAACAGAGGACACATAGATGTCTAAAGGTATTTCAGAATAATCACGCCAATTGATGGCTAAAAAATGGTCGTAAAAAATATCTATGATAATTCCATCATAATGTCCATATCTCTCATGTAATCTTCTTTTACTTATACGAACGATTTCATGAGAGTCTGTATAAGAATCAATAGCTCTATGAAGTATAATACCTTTTTGAATGTTTTCGGAAAAATGAGAAAACTTATTACCTTTTATATGATCGGCAATGAAATTACCAATCATGATTTCGTCATTGTTTTTTGAAAGGTATAAATGCGCTAGAAAATTCATCGCATAAAAGTAAAAAAAAACAAGGACTTAAGCCCTTGTTTTTTTACTATTGAACTGAAAAGGTGCGTTTGAGGGAAATAAATTTACCTTGGTCGGTATATCCAACAAGATCTATTTCAAACTCACCTGCTACATCAGAAGTGTAAAATGTAACTTCTTTTGTTTTTAAACCAATATTAGGATTCCAATATAACTGGGTTCTAAAATCTGGTATCCTTTCATTTTTGGCATTACTGTTGTTTTGAAAGAAGTATTTCTTTTCAGGTTGATTTGGAAGTACTTTTATTTCATGGAAATTAGAAAAGTCGTCAAAGAAATCATTTTTAAAAGTATTAATTATAATAACACCTTGGTAAATAGTGTTCCCATAAAAGTAATTGTTTTTAACGAGCGAAATTGAGTTGATTTTTCGCGCATCATAATCTAAGAGCTTTTCGTGATCGACAACAATTCTTCCATCAATAATTAAAAGCGTAGGTTGATGTTTTTGATGGAGGGATGAGGTTAAATTAGTTACTTTTAAAGCTTGTTTTCCATTGTATTTTGTAAAACCTGCTCTATCAATAATTTCGACGAAAGTTTCTTTAACGGTTTTGAATCTTTTGTAGTCATCTAATTTATATGTTACATCCACTAGACTCATGTAATTATTCTTTTTATTTTCCTGAGCAATACTGTCTTTTTTGATAGAATAATAAGCATTTTCAATTTGTGAATAAATACTTCTACGATCAATAATATCATTAACAGCGTCGTTTAAATATAGTTCAGGAAAGTAACCATAGTTTTGAGATAGTGGTTTTTTTTCTAAAAGCTCAATTTTATAATCTTCACGTTTGTTTTCGAGTATTTGAATGTATAATTTCTCCGTATTTATATCGGAAATATTAAAATAAAATTCATTTTTACTATTAGTTACTGCAGTTAAAGGTAGACTGCCTTTATTGTTAACTTTAGACAGCGATAGTTTTATACTTGAGGTAATAGGTTGTTTAGAAGTTACTTTTCCATGAATAATGGAACCTCTTAGTTCTGGAAGATAGAACTTTGAAGAATTCTTTTTTGAACTATTTAAAGTTGCCTTGCTTTCTAATTCAAAATTGTTTTTTTGTTTGATAGATATGGAATAGGTACCTTTTTTACTTAATAGACTATTTAAATTTAGGGTAACTTTCTCTCTTTTGCTAAAAACACCTTCCTTTCCATAAAAGAGATTAGGAGTACTTGCGTTTTTTGAGATTGAAGAAACAGGTTCTGGTCTTGATTTTTCACTTGACGTTTTTAAGTTGTTAGAAAAAGGATTTACAATAAAAATGTTCTTTTCAAAAAAAGACTTTTTATTTTTCATCCAATTTGTGTAAGCGATAATTTTGTAGGTACCTGTTTCAATATTTTCATTAATGAAAATATCGCCGTATCCGGTTCCTTCTTTCAATGTTATTTTTTGAGTAACTACACTTTTATTGCTGTTATTTATCAATTCTAGGTAAGCGACTTTGCTGAATTGACTGAACTTATCATTACTCAAACAAAATACATTATAGTACAAAGTTTCGCCTGTTAATAGAAAATTACTATTGTTGTGCACAAAAATATTTTCTTCAGGAAACTTATTTGCGTTCAAATGCATTGAGGCTTGAGATTGCCCTAGAACTATTCCACAGAGCAAAATATTTATAATTAGTATATATTTTTTTATAATCATGATGTTATGTTTTATTCGATCCAGAAATCAGGACGATTTATAGCCCCCAAATGGCTGCAATCACCACACTTCTTTTTAGTTAATAAATACGGCGTGTTAGGAGGGGGAGGGAAATCTGGGTGTGGAGCGGCAAATATCCATCCAGTGCGTAAATAATCTAACAGCGGAGAAGTACCAAAGCCATCGTTAATTTCAGGTTCTATCATTGTTCCGCAATCGGTTGCACTAGCATAATTTTGATAGAATGAATCTGTGATGTCAGATCGATTGAAAAAGACTCTTTTTTCATTGATTGTAGAAACTTCAAAGAAACCAATAACCTTTTCTGAATTTGGATCTGATTCAGGACTAACATTACTTGGAATATTTCCAATCTGAACTTGTGAGAATATATTATCTGAGTCAGAAAACTTATCTAACAGAGTGTAAAAATCAAATGTGTTTTGATTTAATACGTATTGCCTAACAAGTATTGAATACCTTAAACCTATGATATAGCTGTCTATAGCTACTTTTCTGAGAGGAAGCCCAGAAATTTTATCTTGATTTAGAGTTTTAGTTTCTGTAAGCATTATCGTTTTTGATGATGTATTTCCATAACATGTTCCCGTTCCATAAATCGTTACATCTTTAGGAACAAGTGAAAATGAATAAGGCTGAACAGCTGACTCAATTTCTATTCTAAAATTGCTCCATAAGGGAGGGGTAATCTTGTAGGTCTCTTCATATTCATATCGATAATAGTTTCCATTTCCTTCAGATAATTTACTGTTTACTCTGAAAAAAACATCTTGATTGCTGGTAATAGGGTTATTTTCTATAGTGAAAAACACATCTTCAATTTCCCTAACCTTTGGAAGTGTTTCTTCAGTTGAGGCGTAATTTTTTCCGTCTTTTGTAGTTATTTTTAGAGTATATGACCTTGAAGATTCTGCCGCGAACTCTTCAGTTGAAATATATAAACCACTTTCATTTTCTTGAAAATTATAGGTAGTTCCTAGGTCATCAATAATGGTAACGATGGCATTTTCTTCAGGTTGTATTTTTACAGAGTCAATAGGTACCGTTCTTGATAATTCAACAGTATGATTTTTAAATTCGTTTGTTAAAATTGAGCTAACAACCAAATGATTGTCGAAAGTTTCTGACTGAAAGTCAATGGACTCAATGCAACCATTCGCAAAGAGAACTATTAAAATTAAATTAATCCAAATTGTATATTTTTTCATAATGTTATGTTTTATTCAATCCAGAAATCAGGAGGATTTATAGGTCCCAAATGCCTACAATCACCGCACTTCTTTTTAGTTAAAAAATATGGTCCACCTGGTTGAGGAGGAGAACCTAAATTGCGCGAGGCAAATATCCACCCAGTGTTTAAATAATCTAATAGGGGAGAATAACCGAAGTTATCTTCAACCTGAGGGGTTATCATTGTTCCGCAATCGCTTACACCTGCATAATTTTGATACAATGAATCGGTGATATCGGATCGATTAAAAAAGACTCTTTTTTCATTGATTGTTGAAACTTCGAAAAAACCTATAACCTTTTCTGAGTTTGGATCTGATTCGGGAGTAATGTTACTAGGAATGTTTCCAACCTGAACTTGCGAAAAGATATTGTCCGAGTCTGAAAATTTATCTAACAGAGTGTAAAAATCAAAGGTGTTTTGATTCAATACATATTGCTTAACAAGTATTGAATACCTTAAACCTATAATATAGCTGTCTATTGGCATTGCTCTGAGAGGAAATCCAGATACTTTATCTTGATTTATCGTATTAGTTTCTGTTAGCATTATTGTCTTAGATGATGCATTTCCGTAGCATATGCCTCTACCATAAACTCCAAAGTCTTTAGGAACAACAGCAAAAGAATAGGGTTGAACATCAGACAGGATTTCTAGTCTGAAATTGCTCCAAAAAGGAGGGGTAACCTTGTAGGTTTCGTCATATTCATATCGATAATAGTTTCCATTTCCTTCAGATAATTTACTGTTTACTCTGAAAAAAACATCTTGAGTATTACTAATGGGGTTATTTTCTACAGTGAAAAAAATATCTTCAATTTCCCTAATGTTTGGAAGTGTTTCTTCAGTTGAGGTATAGTTTTCACCATCTTTTGTCGTTATTTTTAGAGTATATGACCTAGTAGGTTGAGCCGCGAACTCGTCAGTTGATATATATAAACCACTTTCATTTTCTTGAAAATTATAGGTCGTTCCTAAATCATCTATAATTGTAACAATAGCATTTTCTTCAGGTTGTATTTTTATAGAGTCAATAGGTACAGTTCTTGATAATTCAACAGAGTGATTTTTGACTTCGTTTGTTAAAATTGAACTTACAACTAGATGGTTCTCGAAAGTTTCAGATTTAAAGTCAATTGATTCAATACATCCATGTATTAGGAAAACTGTTATAATTAAGTTAATCCATATTATAGTTTTTTTCATAACTACTAAAATTTGAAGTTATAAGTTATAGTAGGTATTGGTCTTGAAAAGATTGAGCTTTGATAGGCTTCGACATTTCCAGAATCAGATGTTTGAAAGAATACTGAATACGGGTTGTTTCTTCCTAACACATTATAAATTGAAATATTCCAGAAACTATGAGCAAATTTCTTAATCTTATGGTTTCCTTCAATGTTTATTCCAATATCCAATCTATAATAATCAGGTATTCTAAATTGATTTCTATTACTATAGGTTAAATATTCTACATCTCGAATTGTAAATCTTCCAGTAGGGTAGGTTATCGGTCTACCAGATTGATATGTAAAGTTGGTAGAAAAACTATATCGTTTCGTAAACTTATAGTTTAATACAACGTTTACATCATGAGGCTTATCGTAATTAGTTGGAAAAAACTCTCCGTTGTTAACCCTTTCTTCACTAAAAATACTGTTTAGCTGAATTAGCGAACGAGAATAACTATATCCAAGCCACCCATTTAGTCTTCCTGAATTCTTCTTAAGTAAAAACTCAATACCATACGATTTTCCATTACCTTGAATTACTTGTGTTTCAACTTGATCATTTAATAAAAGAGTGGCACCCACTTTATAATCTAGTAAGTTTTTGTATTTCTTATAATAACCTTCAAGGCTCATTTCATATTGATCATCATTAAAGTTTTTGAATAGTCCGAGTGATATTTGAGATCCTTCCTGTGGTTTTATATTCGTGTCAGAAAGACGCCAGGTATCTACAGGAGTGGCTGTAGTATTATTATTTAAACGATGAATGTATTGAAACGATTTGTTGAAACTAGCTTTTAATGACAGGCTTTCACTTAGTTCGTATCGAGTAGCTAATCGATAGCTTAATCCGTTATATGTTTGAAAAACTTCGTTGTTACCATAATCAGTTGAATTTACAAGGGTTGATTGGTTTTTAGGTCTATTAGCTTCATATTCTCTTTGAGTAGAAGGACCTAGAGCAAGGTATTGATTAAACCTTAAACCAAGATTGAAATTTAATTTAGGACTAACATTAATTTCATCAGATATAAACAATCCATTTTCTAAAGCTCTTTCATCCCTTATTGTTAGTGGGATAACTTCTGAATTATCTCCATTTGGAACGATATTACCAGGACTTATATTATATAGTTTCGATTCTAGACCATAAGTAAATTTATGAGATTTTGAATAGTCATACTTCAATTTGAGTTTTAAGTTGGTTTCGTTTATCTTATAATTAAGGAAAAAACCATTGGTAGTGTTTTCGTTTTTATAATCTATGTCAAAACCATAACTACTATTAGATAAAATCAAATTTCCATGATGTTTTTCATTAAATTGGTGTTTCCAATTCAAAGAAAACATGGTGTTTCCATAGGTATTTATAGTATCTGAAGCTATCTGATATTTGTCATGACTATAATACCCAGTAAGTGTTAACGTGTTTTTGTCGTTAAACTTATGACTATATTTTCCGACGATATCATGAAAGGAAACACTACTTTTTTCAAAGTCTTTGTTGTCTATTAAGCCTAACACCCAATCGGAGTAAGTACTTCTTACACCAAGATTTAAACCTGATTTGTCTTTTATAATTGGAATTTCAAGGTTAATATTACCCGTTACTGGACCTATTGAAGCCTCACCTTTGAACTCTTTATTGCTAGCATCCTTGGTACTAATATCAAAAACAGAGGAAAGTCTTCCACCATATTCAGAAGGAATATTTCCAGTATATATTTTTAAGTCATTAGTGGTAAATGGATTTATTGCAGAGAATAGACCTAGAAAATGTGTCGGGTTATAGATAACACCATCATCCAATAAGAATAAGTTTTGATCTACTTTTCCTCCTCTAACATTAACTCCTTCGGAACCCTCTCCAGTTGATTTAATAGCAGGAAGTGTTGCGGCCACTTTTAAAATATCTCTTTCTCCCAATACAAGTGGAATATTTTTAATTTCTTGGGCCTTAATTTGACTGATACCTGCAATTGTTTGCCTAATATTTCTGCTTTTATTTGCATTAATTACGACTTCTTCTAACTCTTCAGATTTTGGGTTGATTGAAAAGTTTAGTTTACCATTTCCATAAAGAATTAGATTTTTTTGTTCAATTTCAAAACCAACAAAAGATGATTCTAGAGTGTTTTTTCCAAATGGAAGTTCAATAGCGTAATAACCATTTTTATTAGAGGTCGTATAAATGTTTTTTTCTCTCTCAACAATAGTAACACCTTCAATAGGTTCACCATTTTTATCATTTCTTATAATACCCGATAACTTATAAGATGCTTGTTTTACTTCCTGTTCTTTTCCTATTTTTAAGTACGTAGACTCTCCGTTAAGATCAGAATCTACTAATATTGGAATGGAGCTTTGATTTTGTGATGCTGCATTTGACTGGACATATGTAGGAGGCTTTTTTATTAAATTACCATTGGTAAGAATAATTTTATACTTATCGAGTATATAATAATTTATTTTACTGCTATCAAAAAGTGTGTATAATACTTTTTTGATATTGGCATTTTCTAAACTAAAGGTCATTGGAGTGGTATCGAGCCATTTATCAATAAAGTAAAATTTATAGTTACTTTTTTTTTCGATTAACTCTATTATTTGAGTTTTCGTTAAGTTTTTGGCATCTAAAGAAACTAAAGGTTCTGTTTCCTGTGATAGTAGGGGGTATGACACAATCAAAATAATGATTGTGAACAAATTTTTTATAAAAGAATGCATTTTTTAAGACTTAAATATGGTTCATGAGCTTATGTACAAAGGCCGTGAAATCATTTTTCCGTAACTCTTTTTCAGTTTTGAAATGTTTAGAAATGATTTCTTTTTGGTTTGGAAAGACTGCGATAAAATCTTTTTTGGACTTTACTTCATGATAATTATTACCATATTTAATGAAAAATCGATCTTTCTTTTTTTTGAATACGTGATGAACAAAATGCAGGTCTTTTTTGCTTCTAGCAAGCTTTTTATGTTTCTTAAGAATTGAAAAATTCTCGGCTTTAACAAGTTCTTCTAAGAAGCCATATTTTTCATCGAAGGTATTGATAAAGTTAGAGTTATTTATCTTAAAAGTATCTACTTGTTGTTTTTCAAGAACAATTGCAATAGATTCATTTTGATTGTTGATTCTAGCGACTAAGAGATCATTTACAACATCATATTTTAATTCGATGTTAAAAAAAATATCTCCACGATAGCTGACACTACCTTTTAAGAATTCATCTTTAAAAAAGAAGTTGTGGTTGTTTTTTGTGATTTTTCTGTATTGTTCTTCAAAAACATCACCATAACTTAAATTGGTGTTGTATGCTCCTAGGGTTTCGTCAAAAGAGGAGTAGATTTCTGAGACAGTAGAACTGTTCTGGGAGGTGCCCGTGCAAATGAGCCCAACCAGAGAGGTGGTTAGTAGTAGTTTTTTCATGGATATAGTAGTTTTTCACTTAAGTTGTGATTAGTTTGGTTTTGTGAATATATTATTTTTTTTTGCAAAAAGTAATTAAATTAACTTTTTTGTGTGGTTTATTTAGATTAATTAAGGGTTTGTTGTGATTGTTTCAAGTTAAATAAGTTTTCAATATACTATCCATAATTTTAAGTTTAAAAGTTGTAGTAAATCGAATAAGAAGTAGCTTTGGGAAGCTATTAACCAAATAAAAAAACAAGGACTTTTGGTCCTTGTTTTTTACTTTTTTGATTTATGATTAGTTTTTACTTGGAGTATTTTTTAAAATTTCAAGTAAGAACTTCCAAAATTTTTGAGTTGAAGAAATTTGAGCTCTTTCATCAGGAGAATGTGCTCCACGAATATTGGGGCCAAAAGAAACCATATCCATGTTTGGGTAGTTTTGTCCTAATATTCCACATTCTAATCCTGCATGGCATGCAGCAACATGAGGTTTCTCATTGTGAAGTTCTTCATATAATTTGGTTACAGTATTCAAAATTTCAGAATTAATATTAGGTAACCATCCTGGATATGAACCTGAGAATTCAACATCAAAACCAGCTAATTCAAAAGAAGATCTTAAAGAGTTTGCTAAATCCCACTTATTAGTTTCCGAAGAAGAACGTGTCAAACATCCAATTTTAATATCTCCATTTTTTACAATAACTCTAGCAATATTATTTGATGTTTCAACCAAACCTTCAATATCAGGACTCATACGATATACTCCGTTTAATGCTGAGTAAATAGCTTTAATAAATCCTTCTTGAACACCTAATTCCATTACATTTTCTGGTGAAGAAACCTCTTTTAATTCGATAGCAAGGTTTGGCTCAATACTTTTATACTCAGCTTTTATATTATTAATTAACTCGTTTAATTCGAATAAAAATGGTTCCTTAGAAACTGTGTCGATAACTACTGTAGCAAAACTTTCTCTAGGAATAGCATTACGCAGACTACCTCCATTAATTTCAGAAACACGCAAACCAAAATTAGTAAAACCATCAAATAACAAGCGATTCATTATTTTATTGGCATTTCCTAAACCTTTATGAATATCCATTCCTGAATGACCTCCGTTTAGACCAGTAATTGATATTTCGTAAGAAGAGGAGTTTTCAGGGGTACTTTCTATTTCATAAGTTCTAGTAGCTGTAATATCTACTCCTCCGGCACATCCCATTCCAATTTCATCATCTTCTTCAGTATCTAAGTTTAACAGAATATCACCAGTTAAAACATTTCCTTCCAATCCCATGGCACCTGTCATTCCAGTTTCTTCATCGATAGTAAATAACGCTTCAATTGCTGGATGAGCAATATCGGAAGACGACAAAACTCCCATAATAGCAGCAACCCCAAGTCCATTATCGGCACCTAAGGTAGTTCCATCGGCTTTAACCCAATCGCCATCAATCACCATTTTAATTCCTTCACTATCAAAATCGAAATCGGTATCTGCATTTTTTTGATGAACCATGTCGAGATGACTTTGAAGAACAACAGTTTTTCTGTTTTCCATCCCCTCGGTAGCTGGTTTGCGCATAATTACATTACCAACTTTATCAACAAAAGTTTCTAATTGTAACTTCTTTCCGAAATCAACCATAAATTGAATAACTCTCTCTTCTTTTTTTGAAGGGCGAGGAACTGCATTTAAATCAGCGAAATGACTCCAAACAGCTTTTGGCTCTAAGTCCTTTATCTCTAAATTCATATTAAATCCTTAATTTTTGTTTAGTGGATCAAAGGTAGTTATTTTGATAATTTTTGCCTAACTAGAACGACTATATTATGGTTGAAAATTGGCGTTAATTTAAGTTTTAAATATCGTAATTTTGTAGAATGGATTTTTCTTCGAAGTTACTTGAAAATGCGGTTAATGAGGTGAGCCGTTTACCTGGAATCGGAAAGCGAACTGCATTGCGATTAGTATTACATTTATTAAAGCAGCCTAAAGAATCGACAAAGTTTTTGACGGAAGCACTGAATGTTATGAGAAATGAAATAAAAACATGTAGAAAATGTCATAATATTTCAGATACAATATTGTGTGATATTTGCGCAAATCCAAAGAGAAATACTGAAATAGTTTGTGTTGTAGAAGATATTCGAGATGTGATGGCTATTGAAAATACCGCTCAATATAAAGGAGTATATCATGTACTGGGCGGAAAGATTTCACCTATTGAAGGTATTGGTCCCCAGAACTTACAAATAGAATCATTAGTTGAAAAGGTTCGTTCTGGAGAGGTTAAGGAATTGATTTTTGCATTAAGTTCTACAATGGAAGGAGATACCACTAACTTCTATATATACAAACAGGTTGAAAAATATGATATTGTAACTTCAACCATTGCTAGAGGTATTTCTGTCGGTGATGAATTGGAGTTCGCTGATGAGGTAACCCTTGGACGAAGTATTATTAACCGGATTCCTTTTGAGAATTCATTAAAGGGTTAAAAACTAAAACTATTTCTATATAAGTTTCTTTAAAAATACTAATCCAATTACTACTAAAATAACAATATAGAGTAAGCTCGAAGCTATTTTGCCAAAAAAACCAATTCCCCAAGAAGGAATCAGAACATCGGCAAGTGTTCTTCTGTAAGGAGGAAGAGGTTTATATTCGGGAATAATTGAGTTTGGAATACGAATGTCCCAGTTACCTCTTACAAGCAAAGGCATAACCAATTCGAACGATATTTTCTCATCACCTTTGCGAAAAAGGTTTCTATAAGTTCCAATATTAGAACAATATACTTTTGCGTAAATAGGTTTGTTCCATACAGTAGCATCACCTGCTTTGTCTTCAATAAGCTTTTCAGGGGTGTTTAAGTTGTTATAATAATCTTGTTTAACTAAAGGTAGTTGAATTCCAGGTTCACTTGGACTAACTCCAATTTTGTCATCATCTTCTGGGAATTTGGTAATTTTATTTACATAAATAGCACCAACAGCAATATCTGGTTTTATGTCAAAAGAATTCCCTGTGTTAACATACCAAGGAGATACATTTGGGTAAATTTTTAGATCGACTTCGAAAGGGTAGTGGCGCTGATTTGCTATTTCTCTTCGACCATCATCTTCACCATCTCTTCTCCCTTGCCACGCTTTTGTTTCAAGAGTGATATTAAATTTAGTTAACCATAAATCCATACGAATTCTTTCGATTTTTATGGTCGAATCAATAATACTAAATACCTCTTTAGTATAAGTTTTATATGGTTTTCCTTCGGATTCAAACCCAAGTGAATTCACTATACTCAATAAGTTTTTATTTTCGATAGGATTATAAGCTCTTGGATCTGTAACTTTGATGTTTAAATCTGGTTTTCCTCTTGTTTTACTATCTGGATCAAAAATTAGCTCATGAATATTAAAACCACCAACAAACTCTGGGTATTTGTTTTTATGTTTAATTACGGAATCTCTAAAGTATTCTTTTCCGTTATAAATTAATTTTTCAAGATGAACTTGAGGTCCCTCAAATTGGCTACTCGTGGTTCCAAGAAAATTATTGTAGTCGTTTTGCCATTCTGTTTTTTCTGCAAGATTTAATCGAGATTTAAGCTCGGTAAGAATATTTTCTTTAAATGAAAGATACTTATCTCTACTAGCTTTTTCGTATTCCTGATACGAATATTCTTCTACATAGTCATCAGAGTAATTCCCTTTGAAAATTCCCGAAATTAAGAGAATCAAGGCAATTATAAGAACAATTCCAAGAGTTTTCTTATTCATTTGATTAAAGTTTGTAGTTTGTTGGTAGTGCTAAAATTAGTGTTTTTTTTCTAGCGTGATTTTATTAAAGTAAGAAAATAGGGAAAAACCTGAAGATAAAAGGAGGTTTTATGGAAAAAGAAAAGAGAAAAGGCCAACCAAGTTAGAAAACCTTTCCTCCCAACTGATTTAAAATTAGTTTTTTATGTTTAACGTTTTCTTTTTAAAAGATTAATGGAAGTCGGTTTGTCGATGAAATGTTAATCTTTTATGTTGGACCGTATCTTTATAATCTGAAATTTATAACTAACATGCATTATAATTGAATACTAAAGTATTTTTAATATCCGATAAGTGTAATCAGCTTTTGGGATTTAAATATTGTATAAGGTATTTGGCTTTATTCGAGCTCACTGGAATTCTACTGTTATTAGCTTTTAATACAACATGTGATTTACTACCATATGAGTTGATGTATTTAACATGAAGCATGTTAATTAAGTAAGATTTATGGCATCGATATAGCATTTCATAGGAATGAAGCTTTTGCTGGATATTAGATATGTTTTCTCGAAATAGAATACTTTTTACGTCGTGATTTTCACTGAGTAAGTAGAATATATTTATATAATGTCCTTCTGACTTAATGTATAGTAAATTTTTAATTGGAATTAAAAGTGTTTCATTTTTGTTTTTACCAATAATTTCAACCAGTTGAGTGTCGCTTAATTCAATATTAAGAGGTGTGTTATTTAGAACATATCGTAACAAAGTAAAAAAGCTTAATGTAGTGTAGATAAAAAAACTGAAAACAATACCTATAGTAAAAGCATCTATAACAAAACCTTTAGATATGTGATCTGGAAAAATTATTCGTGTGCTACCCAAAATTAATATTACAGATACAATTGTAGTGCTACATACTAATATTATTTCCTTGAAGTAGGTCCAGTTTTCAGAAGAAATGGGCTTGAGTATAATTATATTAATTATTAAAGAGCTGGTAATTAGAAAACTATAAAATATATTAAGTGTTACAAACTGGAATTGAGTAGTTTTTGGGAAATTTTTAACTGGAAAAAGCAGGAGTAAGATAAGGGATAAAACAAATACAGATGTAATAACACGTCTTCTTTTAAAAAGTTTTGAGGGCCTGTAATGTCTTTTAGCGACTTTCGCATACAGTTTTGAAAGGTTTTTATTCATATACAACTAAGCAAAAAAGATTAACTTTTACTTAGTAGTAGTTTTTATATTAGAAGGTCATATAAAAATAGTAAAAAAGCTAGGTTTTCAAAAATTGCAAAGGTTTTTATGATTAAAAACTTAAAAATCAAGTGTTTAGTTTTGGTTTTAGATGTAATAGTGTTAGGTTAAATTCTTGTTAATCAGTTGTTTATATTTGTTTTTGTGTAATATTTTCCTCAATATTCTTAAACAGATAAATTATGACATTAGAAATTGTATCTTTAGTATATAAAATTTGAAGTTTCAAAATAATTGTAGTCCCGCTACTTGTTGAATTTCCCCTTATTTAAGTGATACTTAAATTTTATATTTCATTAAGAATGAGAAGGCGATCTAAAAGTAATTTCTTTAGACCGCCTTTTTTAGTGGTTGTAATTTTGAGGTCAAAATACTTCGAACTGATTTCTGTGCTTACTTATAGTAAGAGCATTGTTAGGTATTCACGATTTATTTTTTTGAAAATTGTTGAAGATTAAAGGACGAGCTAATCTTTATGTTACTGCAGTGTGTGTTGTTAAAATGAAAAGAGGAAAGGCCAACAATTTGAAAACCTTTCCTCCCAACTGGTATTTATTTATTAGAAGAATAAAATGGATAAATGTTACAATATTAAATGTTAAAAAATGTTAATATTTGTTTTTAATGTTTTGTTTAATAGGTTTTTATACTGATGAGGTGCGTGCTGTTAAAATGAAAAGAGGAAAGGCCAACAATTTGAAAACCTTTCCTCCCAACTGGTATTTATCTATTAGAAGAATAAAGTGTATAAATGTTACAAATATAGATGTTAAAAAATGTTAATATTTGTTTTTAATGTTTTGGTTAATAGATTTTTATATTGATTAA
>NZ_CAZEQU010000016.1:391833-421273 GCF_964513065.1 Tenacibaculum xiamenense | reverse complement strand
TCAAGGGAGCTGATAATATAAAATCGAGTAATCAATAATACTCGTATTTAGTCTTATCTTAATTCATAAAACCATGTTAGTTATAACATGGTTTTTTTATTAGGAAAATAGCATTATCTACAAAAAAAACAAAAAATCACTCTATTTTAAAGTGTGAAATTATGTTAAAATTATTATATTAGTGCCTGATAATTAATGATAAAGAGAAAGAAAGGAACTGTCTTTAATTAGTTAATCAATTTTACTCCTACTACATAATTAAGATATGACTATATCCTATATTTCTATGGGATGAATTAATCAGGACAACTATCAAAATTATGAAACGTAAAAATTACCCCCGAACCTTCAGCGATTATTTATCCACAAATTCAGGATTCAAACATCGATAATTCATAGCCTCTATTTCTTAAATAATTAGATAACAAGGAATAAATATGGAATTAAATAAGAAAAATTTAAAATGTTAATTTATGTTAAACTGTATATAACCAGCAGTTTACCGTAGCATTTTGTTCTTTCAACTAAGAAAACTACAACTTATCGCTTTATTACCTAGTTTAATGAATTGGCAGCCCCTGCCTCGAATGAAAAAATCAAAATTAAAAATTACAGTATGCTATTATTCCCCCAAAAAATACTAGCTAAAAGGAGTGGTATTATCTTCTTTACTATCGCATTTATTTTAACTATTACAAACTTTAAGATTTATGCTCACGATCAAAGAGTGCATAATCAAAATAATTCAAAAGATAATGAAGTTCTTTCTTATCATAATCTCAGTCTCGAATCTTCCCCGAAATCATTAGTATTCATAGAGCCGAATCTAGAAGGAAAATTACAAATAGAGAAATCTATTTTAGCAATTGATGTTCTTTATTCTACTAAAGAAATCTTTGCACCAGAGGAGTTACAAGTGTTTACTCATGCTAAAGAAGGTGAGATTTTTGTGAATGGAGAGTGGCTCAACCAAAAAGCTATAATAGATTGGTTTTATGATTTAAATATAGATAGAAACAGCTTAAAGTCGATTAGCTTTTACGGTTGTAATTTCGCCAAAGGAGAAAAAGGAAGGCAAACTGTTGCATTTTTAGAGAAACATTTGGGAGTTTCCATAGCAGCGTCTGATAATATAACTGGTAAAAATGGTGATTGGAAGTTAGAGAAAGGAAAAGGATTATATCCGAGGAAAATAGAAAATTACCAATATAATTTACAAAATATAGGAGGTACTGTAAACACCTATGCAGCGGTTACTGGTATTTCCGGAACAACATTTACAGTAGATGACGCAACTGGTTTTACTACTGGTGATCTAGTAATGATAATTCAAATGCAAGGTGCAATTATTAGCACAACAGATGATGAAAGTTACGGATCGGTTTTAGATAGTAACGGTGTTGGAAACTACGAATTGGTGAATATAACTGGTGTTTCTTCAAATGACATATCGTTTGCAAGCTTGAGTAACTCTTATAATGTTAACAATACAATTCAAATTATTAAAGTTCCTGATTACTCCTCAAATGGATTAACAACGGTTACTTCAGAAATCAATGGACTTGCCTTTAACGGAACCAAAGGAGGTGTGGTAGCAATTAAAGCTAATGTTTTGCAATTAGATGCGAACATAAATATGTCTAATACAGGGTTTAGAGGAGGAGCAATAAACTTAACTGATAGCAGTACACCAGGATATGTTGGTACTTCTGGAGCTCAAAAAGGTGAAGGAATTGCCAAATTTACTGTTGGAGATAGAAAACGAGGAAGCCAAGCCAATGGAGGTGGAGCAGGAAACTGGGTAAATGCCGCTGGAGCTGGAGGAGGAAACTTCGGTAATGGTGGTAGAGGAGGTGAGTATGCAGGTTCAAATATCATAGAATCAGGAGGTGTTGGAGGTAATGCTTTCGGAGGCTGCGGAACTGGATTAGGAGGACAATCACCAACAGTTATTAGATACCCAATTATGGGTGGCGGTGGCGGTGCTGGAGATAGTAATAATGGTGGTGTATGTGTTGGTGGAATTGGAGGAGGAATCATTTTTATTTTTGCCAATGAAATTAATGGAAATGGCGGTGCTATTATTGCAAATGGAGAAAATGGAGATGCTAGTAGTGCTGGCGACGGTTCTGCTGGAGGTGGTGCCGGAGGTACTTTTTACACCGATGCAACTACATTTTCTGGAGCAATTTCGGTAACCTTGAGAGGAGGAAACGGTGGAAACGCGGTTAGTAATCACTCTTCTGGAGGAGGAGGTGGTGGTGGTGCTTTGTTTTTAAGCACTTCGTCTATCCCTGGGGCAATAACCTTAGACGCTGCAGGAGGAACTCACGGAACAGGCTCAACAAGTACAACTCCTCAAGATGGTTTCACAGGAGGATTAGTAAATGTTAACCAGGTATTACCTCCCGAAATAACGGGGAATCAAAGTTTTTCGTTAATTCTCGGCAGTATTTCCAATGGGAGTGTGCTAACAGGAGTCTCCGATCCAGGAAATGGAATAGTTGACGCAACGGTAAGTTCTGGTTCTACCTTAGCTAATTGGACAATAGTAGGACCTTCTGAGCTGTCAGGAATATTTCAGATTAATTCGGGAACAGGAGAATTATCTGTCGCCAATTCATCTGCTTTAACTATTCCAAGAGATTATACGATCCATCTACAAGTAGAAAACACCACAGGAGAGGTTTCTTGCGTTATTCCTGTTACAATTGATGCCGATTGCGAATTTGGATCAATAAATAACCCGCAGCATGCAACATCAGCAACACCAAATGCTAATGCTAGTTGGGGTTCAGTTGATGGAGCTACAGGCGTGTCAGATATTACCTCTGTGGCAACAGATGTTGTTGCTAATAGAACCAGTATTTATAATACAACGGCTACAGTTTTAACGTATACAGATACTTTTTCAGGAGGTTCTGAAATTACCATGTATGTAAGAAGATGGAGTGGTTATGCTCGTGGAATGACAATAGCGTTTTCTGAAGATAATGTTACCTATACTGCAGAATCTGATGAAATAACTCCAACATCGCAAACTGATGGAGACTATGATACTATAACGTATACTATTCCTGATACTGTAGGAAGTAATTATCAATATATTCGACTTTCACCAGCAGGTGGAACTTCTTCTTTGTTATTAATTGATGCTGTATCGGTATCAAAATATGAATGTTTTACTTGTCCCGCAGGTATTAATGCACCAGTATTATCTTCTACGAGTATATCGAATTCATGTCCAACAAGAACAATCGATTTAACATCAATAACAGCAAGTAATGGTTTGGTTAATACCGTGTTAACTTGGCATACAGGAACTCCTGCAACAAATGCAAATAGGGTTACAGATCCTACAGCCGTGAGTCAAGGGATATATTATGCTGCCTTTTATCATGGAACTAATGATTGTTATAGTGGCGAAAATGGTGAAGGAACAACCATTGTAGAAGCAACAGGAGATTTAGACTGCGATGGGATTTTAAATAATGTTGATATTGATGATGATAATGACGGAGCATTAGATGTAACTGAATATGGAAACTTTACAAGCACTTGTTTAGGAGGAATTTCAATTAGTAATGCTTCTTTTGATGGAACAGCAAGTACAATGCCAAATGGAACAGTTCCTGCCAATTGGAGTGCAACGAATACAACAGATTTAGGTGACGGAAGTAGCACTATTGATGGTGTAGCAGGATTATTATCAGATTCACCCGATGGAGGAACCTTTGTTAGAATGGTAAGTAATAGTAACGATTATATTGAGGCTATCTATCAAACGGTAAGTGGATTGGTAATTGGAGAGACTTATTATATAGGATTTCATCAAGGTCTTATCAGGAATTGGGCGCAAAATAGTGGTTATATCGATGTGACCTTTGCAGGTGTAACAATGGCTGCACCTACGATGGAGCTTCCAACAACAAATCCATCTTTTACTGGATGGGAAACGGTTTATGTTGGACCATTTACAGCAACAGCAACATCACATACTTTACAATTTACTCCAGTTTCAACTACTGTAAGTTCTTATACTGATGTAACTATTGATGGTATTTCTGTTTGTAATGCAGTTGATTATTCATACAGAGATACAGATAACGATAATATTCCAGATTATTTAGATTTAGATAGTGATGCTGACGGGTGCTCAGATAGTGTAGAAGCTGGAAATACTCTAAAAGCAAACAATGATATAACAAACTATAATACAGGTACAGATGCAAATTCAAATGGATTACTGGATCAATTTGAAGACGGAACAACTGGAAATATAAATTATACTTCTACCTATAATTATGCAATTACTTCAGTTGATAATGTGTGTGCTGATACAGATGGAGACGGTATAGGTGATTTGGTTGATATAGATGATGATAATGATGGTGTTTTAGATACCATGGAAAGAGATTGCTCTTTATCATTTGCCACAAGAACATTAGTAGACCTTTCTTCTATAACTTCTGGTTCGGAGTTAAGTAACCAACTTGAAAGTTCATATGGAATGACCTTTTATTCATTAAGTGGTTATCCAGCAGTAATAAGATCTTCGCATGGTGGTTTTGTAGGCAACCTTGTTATCGGAGGAGCAAATACTTCTGGAACCTTAAATTGGTCAGGAGTCGGAATGACATTCGCAAATAATGTCAACTATATAGAAATGCACGGTGATCCGTCAGGAAATGGAGGAACTCTTTATTTTAATGTATACGATAGCGACGATAATCTTTTGTACTCAAATACGGCTCCCGATGGTGGAACTGTGTTTAGTTATCAATCTGGAAGTGATAATATTGCCAAAGTAGAAATGTATGAAAACAATCCTGCTTCTGCTCAAGATGTTGCCTTTGGAGATATTTATTTAAAAAGAAATTATTGCATCAATCAAGATACCGATGGAGATACAATTCCAGATCATTTAGATTTGGATAGTGATGCCGATGGTTGTTCTGATAGTGTTGAAGCAGGTAATACGGTAAATACAAGTAATGATATCGTTAATTATAATACAGGTACCGATGCCAATTCAAACGGATTACTAGATCAGTTTGAAGATGGAACTACAGGAAACATCAATTATAATTCTACATATTCACAATACGCGTTATTTGATTATTTAAATGTTTGTGCAGATACTGATGGAGATGGTGTATATGATTTAACCGATATAGACGATGATAATGACGGTATTTTAGATATTGATGAAGGAGAATGTTATTCAGGAGATGTAACTTTTTCATTTGGAGTTGATAATGAAAGTTGGGAAATTGTTGATGGAACGGGAACAGATCCGGTAAATCATAATACTGATTCGGCCGTTTCTTGTCTTGTTGGTAATGTGGCAAACAGCCCAAGTGGAGGTGGGTATTTAATCCAATTTGATAGAGGAGCAAATGAGACCGACTTCCAGTCACCCAACAATATGAATAGAAATGCAATTGCCACTTTAGGAGGAACCTTTTCTTTCGAATGGATTAATGCAACAATGAATGGGAGTGGTAGTCAAAGTATAACATCTTTAACATTAGTACTTTCAGGAGGAGGAACTCAGGTAACAACAGAGTTGCCTGTTTCAGGGCTTATAAACGCTGGATGGCAATCTCTTTCTGTACCTTTAACAATCGCAGAATGGGGAACAGATTTAGATGATGTTTTAAAAGACTTAGATCAAATTAAAGTTGAAGTAGAAACTATTACCAGTGCTGTTGCAGATTGTGGGGCTGGAGGTGAGTTTTTTGGTTTAGATTTTATAAGTTTAAGTTCAGCTTGTAGTGCGGTTTTAGATACAGACGGCGATACAGTATACAATCATTTGGATTTAGATAGTGATGGCGACGGTTGTTCTGATAGTGTAGAAGCGGGCAACACAACTCCTGCAAGTAATGATATTGTAAACTACAACACAGGAACTGATGCAAATAATAATGGTTTATTAGATCAGTTTGAGGATGGAACTACAGGAAATATAAATTACGTTTCTTCTTATTATTATGCATTAAGTGCGGTAACCAATGCTTGTGCCGATACGGATGGAGATGGAACCAACGATTTAGTGGATATCGATGATGACAATGATGGAGCACTGGACACGACCGAGTTAGCATGTGGAAGCGGAGAAGCTGCCGTGACAAATACGGTTCTAACCGCTGGAAGCCAACAAATAGAAGGAACTTTTACAAATGGATCGGGTGTAGTAAATTACGATGTACAATTTACGGATTTAAGCGCTGCTTTAGTTGCAGCTAATGTTATTCCATATACTGGAGGGTTACATTATGTGGTGGATGATACAAACTTAGGAGATTATCAAGCTACAATTTCCGTTACACCACAATCAGGGTCTTTGTTGGAAAGTATTGAATGGGGACCATCTCTTTTAGGAGATTCAGATACTGAAAATAATAATGATGAGCAAACCATTACATTAACATGGAGCCCAGCTGTTACTGCGACTGTTGTCGATCCAGATAACCAATTGGATTTAGCTGACGGAACAGTTATTAACTCGGGGCAAGCAATTGTACAGGGTGCAGAATACGAATATACAAGCCAACCTACTTGGAAAATAGTATTTAATACAAACTTATTACCATCTCAATTTGAATTCAATGCTTCGCATGTTGCTTTGGCGGGTGTAGCTGATTTAAGAGATGAAGGTTATAGTTTAATAGCGAATGTTTGTAATTCCGTAAATACGGATGGAGATTCATTAATTAATAGTTTGGACTTAGATAGTGATGGGGATGGTTGTGCAGATGGAGTGGAAGCTGCCAATACCAACATTGCAAATAATGATATTGTAAATTATAATACAGGAGCTGATTCAAATAATAATGGATTGTTGGATCAGTTTGAAGATGGTACAACAGGAAATATAAATTATAATTCTAGGTATAATAATTATGCAATAGTAAATGCTATCAGTGCATGTGCTGATACTGATGGTGATGGAATCGGAGATGTGATTGATATTGATGATGATAATGATGGTATTTTAGATTTTGTAGAAAGAGAATGTTCAACAACACCAAATTATGATAGTGCCTGGGATATTAATGTATATCAAGGAGGAAGTGGACCGAGTTGTGGAGATAATTTAGGAATTGGTGCTGCAACTTTAATTGCTTCAGGAACTATGAATGAGTTTCCAGGACAATTAAAAATTGATTGGTACAACGGAGGACCAACTACGTTATTATCTACTTTAAATTCAAATGGAGGTTCTGTTACTGGGGCGAATCCAACTGGAACACATTGGATCGTAGAGCATATTCACACATTTACAGCTTCTGAAGAAGGATTCTATGATCTTTTACCTTCATCAGGAACACATGATAGTAAAATGGCTATCAAAGAAGATAAAAACGGAACAGAAACAGTATTGTTCTGCGAACCAGATTGGACTGTAGCAAGTCCTGGTATTAACAATGTTTATTTTGAAGAGGGAGATAAACTTAAACTATATGTGAATGAATATGCAGGAGCTAACCAAGGATTAACCATTGATATTGGCGCAGCGAATTCGCAATTATTCTGTTCTGATATTGATACGGATGGTGATACAATACCAAATCATTTAGATTTAGACAGTGATGGAGATGGATGTGCTGATAGTGTTGAATCTGGAAACACATCTATAGCAAATAACGATATAACAAATTACAACACAGGTACCGATGCAAATCAAAATGGATTATTAGATCAATTCGAAAGCGGTACTTCTGGAACTATAAATTATGCGTCATCGTATGGATTGTATGCGAATTCAGAAACTCTGAATAGCTGTACAGATACTGACGGAGACGGTATTAGCGATTTGGTAGATTTAGACGATGATAATGATGGAGTTTTAGACGAGTCTGAATCTCCAGGTTGCTTTTATACTGAAGAAGAAATTGGAGTCATAGTAAAAGTTACTTCAGGGTTAACTAGTCCTGATGATAGCCAACTCGATGGAGACATAGAATTACTTCATGATGACGCAACTACTTACACATTCAATTTTGATGCAGGTCAAGCAATTGCAGGAGCTGAATTATTCTTAATTGAGTATCCATTTCTTGTTCAGTTATCACAAGTAACCCTTGTAAATAATACTACTTGGGGAGCTGGAGTTACAGCGAAATTACAAGGATCAATTGATGCCGTAACATGGGTAGATGCCAGTACTGATGTTGATATGGCAACAACTGCCAACAAAGTTTTTACTAGTTCAAATTCCAACGAGTATAAGTATTATCGAATTTTAGGAGTAAACGGTGGTAATACAGTAACTTCAACCACGATTGGAGAAATAACTTCAACGGTAGCAACTGGATATGTGTCTAGTTTACATCCAAAGAGTTCATGTAATGTTGATACCGATACTGATACCACTTATAATCATCAAGATTTAGATAGTGACGGTGATGGATGTAGCGATAGCGTAGAGGCAGGAAACACTTTAGCAGCTAACAATGATATTGTAAATTTCAATACAGGAACAGATGCCAATACAAATGGATTATTAGATCAGTTTGAAGATGGTACCACTGGAAATATTAACTATACGTCTACATATTATTATGCCTTAAGCACGATTACAAATGCATGTGCCGATACCGATGGAGATGGAGTAAATGATTTGGTAGATATTGATGATGATAACGATGGAGCGCTTGACACTGTTGAATTGGCTTGTGGAGCGGGAGCAGCATCGGTTAGTAATACTGTATTAACAGCAGGAAGTCAGCAGGTTCAAGGAACCTTTACAAATGGATCCGGTATTGCTGATTTTGATATTCAATACACAAATTTAAGTGCAGCGCTTGTTGCTGCAAATATCGTTCCTGGATCTGGAGGTATACATTATGTAGTGGATGACACAAACTTGGGAGATTATGAAACAACACTTACAGTTACACCTCAAACAGGTGGTTTATTAGGAAGTGTTGAATGGGGACCAAACCTTTTAGGAAACACAGACACAGAAAATAATAACGACGAACAAACAATAACCTTAACTTGGAGTCCGGCGGTAACAGCAACAGTTATTGACCCAGATAACCAATTAGATATTGCCGATGGTACAATAATAAGTTCGGGTCAGGCGATAGTTCAGGGAGCCGAATATGAATATACAAGTCAACCAACTTGGAAGATAGTTTTCAATACAAACTTATTACCTTCTGCTTTCCAAATCAATACATCACATGTAGCACTTGCAGGTGTTGCTGATTTAAGAGATGAAGGATTCTCACTGGTTGCAAATGTATGTTATTCAGAAAATACGGATGGAGATAGCACGATAAATAGTTTAGATTTAGATAGTGATGGTGATGGTTGTGGTGATAGTGTGGAAGATGGAAATACCTTAGTTCCTAACAATGATATTGTTAATTACAATACTGGGGCCGATTCAAATAACAACGGATTGTTAGATCAGTTTGAAGATGGAACTACAGGGAATATTAATTATAATTCTACTTATGTATATGTTACAAATAACCTATTAAATGTTTGTGCTGATACTGACGGAGATGGAGTGGGTGATTTAATTGATATCGATGATGATAATGATGGAGTTTTAGATGCTGATGAAGGTTCAAATTGTAATACAGGTGTTGATTTAGGGGTTGATGGAACTTTTGAGGATTTAGCCGGTGTTGCAAGTACTGATGCTTATAATAGTAATGTTACTGCAGGAGGATGGAACAATGGAAGTGGAAGTGCAGATTCTTGGCTATCTCCAATGCCAACAACGGGTTCAGGAACTTGGGGAGGAATAGCGGATGGAACACCATCATCACCTGACGGAGGGGTCTTTGTTGGTGGTTATACTAATAATGCTTCAAGAGCGGAATCTTTTTATACCGATGTAACAGATTTAACCATAGGTCAAGAGTATACATTAGTGTTTTACCAAGCGCATGCTGGAGTCCAAGGAACTACACAATTGAATGATAATGCACGTTATGAAATAGTTTTTGGAAGCGAAACAAAGTTTAGTAACGAGCAACCTTATTTAGGTGAAGGAAACCAAGTTTGGGAAGAGCAACGAATTTTATTTACGGCTACAGCAACAACTCAAAGATTGGAGTTCTTTACCAATTCAGGAACGGACAATCATACAGGAGGGGCATCTGCATATAATTATCCCGTTATAGATGGAGTAAGAATTTTAGAAGGAGATCAAGTAGTACCAATCGTTGGTGGTTGTATTAGTATTGATACCGATGGTGATACCGTACCAGATCATTTAGATTTAGATAGTGATGGTGATGGGTGTTCTGATAGTGTAGAAGCAGGAAATACAGGAATAGGAAGTAACGATATTACAAATTATAATACTGGAACGGATGCAAATAACAACGGATTATTAGATCAATTTGAGGATGGAACTTCAGGAAATATAAATTATACCTCGACCTATGCACAATATGGATTAAGCAATTTCTTAAGTGTATGTGCCGATACCGATGGTGATGGAATAAATGACTTATCGGATTTAGACGATGATAATGACGGAGTTTTAGATGCTGTTGAGTCTCCAGGATGTTATTACGCTGAAAATGAGGTTGCATTTAACAATGCAACTACTACCTTAACAAATTACAGTACAAATGCAGCATATCAATTCTCTGAATTATACGATGGAGTACTAAATGATATTGGAGCTTATGGAGCTTTAAATACCAATATTGCAGGTGAAACTGTATATGAATTAGATCTTGAATTTCCAGTTGAACTTTCAGAAATAGATGTTGTATTTAACTATAGCATTTTTAGAACAGGAGCAACTTTTAAGTGGCAAGGGTATGATGGAAGCAATTGGGTTGATGTAACAGGTGTATTAAATGAAACAGAAACGACTAATAATACTTTTACTTATACCTTAAACCAAACAGGGCAGAAGTATACAAAATATAGGGTGCTAGGAATTTCAGGAACAACTTATTATAACCGTATATATGAAATTGTTCCAAAAGTTGATGGTAGTACGTATAAACCGTCATTATATCCTAAGTACAATTGCTCTGTTGATACAGATTCGGATTCAACATTCAATCATTTAGATTTAGATAGTGATGGTGATGGATGTTCTGATAGTGTAGAAGCAAATAATACGCTAGTAACGAACAATAATACTTCAACATTCAATACAGGGACTGATGCAAATAACAATGGATTATTAGATCAGTTTGAAGATGGAACCACTGGAAATATAAATTATTCATCTACCTATAGTTATGCAACTGATAATACATTGAGTGTTTGTGTTGATACAGATGGTGATGGTGTTGGTGATTTAATTGATATTGATGATGATAACGATGGCGTTTTAGACAATCAAGAGTCTACGAATGGTAGGTCTTGTTTTTCTTGTGAATTTGATCCAGAATATCAATATGTAAGTTGGGTAAGTGCACCTTATGTAAATAGTGGATATACTGAAATCGATGGAACAGTTACTGTAAAAGGAGAATTGGTAAATGTAACCGTAGCCTCAAGTATATTACATGGTTTTGATGGACCATTCCAAACAGACGATTTTTGTCCTCCTGTCAATGCAACAAATGCTTCGATTTCTTCAAATCATGTTGGAGCACATACAATTGATTTTGACAAACCTGTATTGAACCCTCGTTTAATGATGAGTTCAATGAATACAGGAGCAACATTCTCTCATGATGTTATTGTAATTCAAGGAGGTGTTGCTACAGTTAGAAACAATATTGCAGGTTGTGAATGTGATGCTACAGTAATCTTCCCAGGGGTATATAATCAAATTGCATGGACTGGTGGTGGAAATGAATTCAGAATGAGTATCAGTGTGGCTATCGAAAATGTAATGCCAATAGGTACCGCTCCTTATATACAAACAGGAATTTCAGCCGGAGATTGTACCGATATTTTCTCAGATAGAGATACTGACGGAGATACAATTCCTGATAGATTAGATTTAGATAGTGATGGTGATGGTTGTGGTGATAGTGTTGAAGGTGGAAATACAGCAATTGCTAGTAATGATACTACAAATTATAACACCGGAACCGACGCAAATAGAAATGGATTGTTAGATCAATTTGAAGATGGAACCACAGGTAATATCAATTACACTTCGACCTATGCACAATATGCGTTAAGTGATTTCTTAAATTTTTGTGCTGATACTGATGGTGATGGAGTGAATGATTTAGTTGATTTAGATGATGATAATGATGGTGCTTTAGATGCAACAGAATCACCAGATTGCTATTATAAAGAATCAGAATTAACGATACCTTCGGATGTTACAACTGAATTAACAACAAGATCAAATGAAGGAATTGAAAGAAGTTTTGATAATGATTCAGCTACCTATTCTTCATTCAATCCAACACAAAATATTGTCAATGTAACTCTTTTTGAAATTACACCGGTGGCTCCTATTGCTATTAATGCCATTAATTTTGAAATGGTAAACTGGTATATGACAACCAATGCTAGTTCTACGGTCAAACTTCAAGGATATGATGGAAACGCATGGGTTGATTTATCAGTTGCAGCAGCGCATAATACAGTAGCTAATGGTACCGATACATTTGTGAATAGTATTAACCCAAATACTGTCTATCAGAAGTATAGAATTTATGGAGTCGCAGGAACTAATTATTATAGTGGTGTTAGAGAAATTACTTTTGATATAAACAATTTTGTTTCAGAGTTATATCCAAAATCGAGCTGTTCTACCGATAGTGATGGAGATACCGTGTATAACCACTTGGATTTAGATAGTGATGGAGACGGATGTAGTGACAGCGTTGAATCTGGAAATACATTAGCAATAAATAATGACATTGTAAACTTTAATACTGGAACTGACGCTAACAATAATGGATTGTTAGATCAATTCGAAGATGGTACTACAGGAAATATTAATTATACATCTACCTACCATTATGCGACAACTAATTTAGCGAATGCTTGTGCTGATACTGATGGTGATGGTGTAAACGATTTGGCTGATATTGATGACGATAACGATGGAGTATTAGATACGCAGGAGTTAGCTTGTGGTACAGGAGCGGCTGCAGTGACCAATACAGTTTTAACTGCGGGTAGTCAACAAATTGAAGGAACATTTACGAAGGGTTCTGGAATTGCGGATTTTAATATTCAATTTAATAATTTAAGTGCAGCATTGGTGGCTGCAAATATAGTTCCAGTAACTGGAGGATTACATTATGTTGTTGATGATACAAACTTAGGAGATTATGAGGCAACAATGACAATTACTCCTCAAACTGGAGGAATGATTGAATCTGTTGAGTGGGGTCCAAATCTATTAGGAAACTCGGATGCCGAAAATGATAACGATGAGCAAACAATAACACTTACTTGGACACCAACCATAACAGCTACTGTTGTTGACCCAGATAATCAATTAGATATCGCTGACGGAACTATAATCAATTCTGGTCAAGCTATTTTCCAAGCGGCAGAATATGAAAATGCTGCACCACCAACATGGAAAATTATATTCAATACAAATTTATTACCAACTGAGTTTAGCTTAACTACTTCACATGTGGCATTAGCTGGAGTGGCTGATCTTCGCGATGAAGGATTTAGTTTGGTTACAAATATGTGTTATTCTGAAAATACGGACGGAGATAGTTTAATCAATAGCTTAGACCTAGATAGTGATGGAGATGGATGTAGTGATAGTGTTGAAACAAGTAATACACCAATAGCAAATAATGATATAGTAAATCATAATACAGGAACAGATGCTAACAATAATGGATTATTAGATCAGTTTGAAGATGGTACAACTGGGAATATTAATTATACAGCTACTTACTATTTTGCCACAAGTAATACAGCAAACGCTTGTACCGATACCGATGGCGATGGAATTGGTGATTTAGTGGATATTGATGATGATAATGATGGTGTCCTAGATATTGATGAATGCGATACAACACCTACGGTTACTAATGGAGATTTTGCCACTAATGATGCTACTGGCTGGACTGTTTCTCCTTCTTTGGGAAGCGCCTCGGGTGGTCGTTATTTAATTAATAATGATTCGAACTGGGAAGTTTCACTAACACAGTCAATAACAGTGAATCCTGGTGATGAAATTACAGTTACAATGGACTTAGGGTCATTGAGTACGAGTACAGCTTATCAAACTCAAGATGGATTTGACGTTTACATCGGTGATCAATTATTAGGAACAGCTCCTGGGAATATTGGTAGTACAATGACTGAATATTCTTTTAGCGGTATTTCTTCTGTGTCTGGAACGGTGGATTTAAAAATTGTTATGCGCCATGTGCATACAGGTAATAATGATTTATACTTGGATAATGTTCAATTTTCTAGTTACAATAGCCCTACTTGTACAACCGACTCTGATGGTGATACGGTTCCAGATAGATTAGATTTAGATTCTGATGGAGATGGATGTAGTGATAGCGTAGAAGCAGGAAATACGGCTATAGCAAGTAACGATACAACAAATTATAACACAGGAACAGATGCCAACAATAATGGATTGTTAGATCAATTTGAAGATGGTACAACAGGAAATATTAATTATACATCTACTTATGACACGTATGCTTTAAGTAATTTCTTAAGTGTTTGTGCCGATACTGATGGCGACGGTATTAATGATTTAAGTGATTTAGATGATGATAATGATGGTGCGTTAGATGCCGTGGAGTCACCTACTTGTTATTATGATTCTTCAGAAGTAGCTATTGTTAACGTAACAACTTCGTTAACAAATTATAGCACAAATGCGGCTTATCAATTCTCAGAGTTATATGATGGTGTACTGAACGATATTGCTTCTTACGGAGCATTAAATACAAATATTACTGGAGAAACGGTTTATGAATTAGAAATGGCTTTCCCAGTAGAACTTTCTGAAATAGATGTTGTTTTCAATTATAGTATTTTCAGAACATCAGCAACGTTTAAATGGCAAGGATATGATGGAAGTAATTGGGTAGATGTTACAGGCGTATTAAACGAAACTGAAACTACAAGTAATACCTATACGTATACCTTAAATCAAACAGGTCAGCGATATACAAGATATAGGCTTTTAGGAGTTTCAGGAGCAACATATTACAACCGTATTTATGAAATTGTACCGAAAGTACCTACGACCTATCAAGCAAGTTTACATCCAAAAGATAATTGTAGTGAAGATACAGATACCGATTCAGCCTTTAATCATTTAGACTTAGATAGTGATGGTGATGGATGTAGTGATGGGGTTGAAGCAGGAAATACCTTAGTGCCAAACAATGATATTGTAAACTTTAACACAGGAACAGATGCTAACAGTAATGGATTGCTAGATCAATTTGAGGATGGCACAACAGGAAATATTAATTATAGTTCTACTTATCAATTTGCGGTTAACAGCTCATTAAGCGTTTGTATCGATACTGATGGCGATGGTATTGGTGATTTAAGAGATATAGATGATGATAATGATGGTGTACTTGATGTTGTGGAATGCCCAACATTGCAAGGAACTAATATCTATGGTTCATTTGATGAGTTCAATGAACAAACTTGGGCAACCCTAACACCTTCTGATGGTTCGGCAACTTGGGAAAATCACTCAACTTCAGCAACTACAACTTTTGAAATAGTCGAAGGAACAGATGGTTATTCTAATCAATATGCAATGAATGTATTGTCTCCACAAGGAGGGAAGTATGCTGGATTTGCTCATACGGAAGCCATTCAAACAACCATGAGTAATTTAGTGGTTGGAGATACCTATCAAGTAACGTTCTATTGGGCAAATGCAGGAAGGGCTTCAAGTGAAAGAAACGATACTGCTGTAACAGTGTATCTTCCAGATGGAGATCAGGTTACGAGTGTACAAACATACGATCCAGATACTTGGCACACAGAAACCTTAACTTTTGTTGCTACACAAGCAACAGATATTATCGGGTTTAAACTGACGGCTCCTTCGGCGGCAGGAATAGGTATTGATGGAATATCAATTACTGCGACAGGAAATTCTTCTGGTGGAACGTATTGTGATGCCGATAGTAATGGAACTCCAAACCATTTAGACTTAGATTCTGACGGTGATGGATGTAGTGATAGTGTTGAAGCTGGTAATACTTTAGTTGCTAACAATGATACTACGAATTATAACACAGGAGCTGATGCCAACTTAAACGGGTTATTAGATCAATTTGAAAACGGAACAACAGGAACCATAAATTACACTTCTACATATACACAATATGGGTTAAGTGACTTCTTGAGTGTTTGTGCTGATACCGATGGTGATGGAGTTAATGATTTAGCCGATTTAGATGATGATAATGATGGTGTTTTAGATGAGGTTGAATCTCCTTCGTGTTACTATACTTCTGATGAGGTGGCTATTACAAATGTAACTACAACATTAACAAATTATAGTACGAATGCGGCGTATCAATTCTCCGAATTGTATGATGGCGTAATGAACGATTTGGCTGCTTATGGTGTATTGAATACGAATATAACTGGGGAAACGGTTTATGAATTAGAAATGGAATTCCCGGTAGAGTTATCTGAAATTGATATCGTATTTAATTATAGTGTTTTCAGAACATCTGCAACCTTTAAATGGCAAGGATTTGATGGAGGTACATGGACAGATGTTACTGGGGTGTTAAATGAAACTGAGACAACCAATAATACATATACATATACCTTAACGCAAACAGGTCAAAAGTATACGAAGTATAGATTATTAGGGGTTTCTGGAGCTACATATTATAACAGAATTTACGAGATTGTTCCAAGAGTAGGAAGTTCATTCAAACCAAGCTTGCATCCAAAACCAAATTGTTCGGTTGATAATGATTCTGATACGGTGTATAATCATTTAGATTTAGATAGTGATGATGATGGGTGTAGTGATGGAGTTGAAGCAAACAATACACCAGTAGCAAATAACGATACTACGAATTACAACACAGGTACCGATGCCAATAATAATGGATTATTAGATCAGTTTGAAGATGGTGCAACAGGAAATATAAATTATACTTCAACTTATGAGGCATTTGCAACGGATAATGGCATAAATGCTTGTACAGATACAGATGGAGATGGAGTTGCAGATGTAATTGATATTGATGATGATAATGATGGAGTTTTAGATACGGATGAACAGGATTGTACTTTAACTGAGGCAACCAATCCAGGAGATATGACTTGGCATGGAACCGCCGCTGTAAACGTATCGTCTCCAACCTCAACAACTTTGAATGTAACAGGAGCGGCTTGGGCAACGGCTTATTCAGATCAAATTTTTACGTTACCATTAGTAATGGAAGGTACCGTTACATCAGCCTCTAATGGAATGATAGGTTTCTTACCAGTTAGCGGAACGGAAATAACAGGTTCTAATTGGGATGATGGAGGATATAAATTCCAATTTAACGGATCCAATGGAATGTATGTTCGTCATGGAGCTGCTGTTAGTGGATGGCATGCTCCTTCTATTGTTGGAACTACATTTAGGTTAGAAGTAGATGTTGCAGGGAACATGAGTTATATTCATAACGGAACAACCGTTTATACAGGTACAGTTCCTATAGAAGATTATAAAATAACTGTTTCACGTGGTGCTTTCAATATTGATAATTTCTCTGTTTCAGGTAGATCAAGTACTTGCGGAAATATTGATACTGATTCAGATACCATTCCTGATCATTTAGATTTGGATAGCGATGGTGATGGCTGTGCTGATGGTGTTGAAGCAGGAAATACATTAACAACAGAAAATGATATTGTCAGTTATAATACAGGAACAGATGCCAATAATAATGGATTATTAGATCAGTTTGAAGACGGAACAACTGGAAATATTAATTATACTTCTACCTATAGTCAATATGGATTAGATAATACACAAAGTTTATGTGTTGATACAGATGGAGATGGTGTTGGAGATATTGTGGATGTCGATGATGATAATGACGGTATTTATGATACGGATGAACAAAATTGTAACGTAATTGAAACTACAAATCCAGGAGACATGACCTGGCATGGTACGGCGGCTTCAGATGTGTCAGCTCCTATAACAACTACTTTACAAGTAACTGGTGCGGCTTGGGCGACGGCTTATTCTGATCAAACCTTTAATTTACCAGTCGTTATGGAAGGAACCGTAACAAGTGTTAGTAACGGAATGATAGGTTTCTTCCCAGTAAGTGGAACGGAAATAACGGGTGCAGATTGGAACGATGGAGGATTTAAGTTCCAGTTTGATAATACAAATGGAATGTACGTACGTCATGGTGCAGCCGTAAGTGGTTGGCATGCACCTTCAATAGTAGGTACAACATTTAGACTGGAAATAGATGCTGCTGGAAATATGACCTATATCCACAACGGATCGACTGTTTATACAGGAACAGTTCCAGTGGAGGACTATAAAATAACAGTTACGCGAGGCGCATTTACTATAGAAAACTATTATGTATCTGGTAAATTAGAAGGGTGTTTAGATATTGATAGTGATGGTGATACTATCCCTGATCATTTGGAATTAGATAGTGATGATGATGGATGTTCTGACGCAAATGAAGCCTATGGAAGTTATGATACCGATGGAGGTGATGGAGGACAGTATGGAACTGGAGATCCTCTTACAGTTGCTGGAGGTGAAATCAATCCAGATGGATCTGTTATCGCTGCAGCTTATGATACAGGTGTAGTAGCTGCTGTTACAGACGATACAATATCTACTGTTTGTCCAGATGATACCGATAGAGATGGTATTCCAGATGTGGTGGATTTAGATGATGATAATGATGGTATTCTTGATGCAGATGAGTGTGGAGGTATAGATAGTGGTGTAATAAACAATTTAAGATTATCGAATGCTTCGAATACCACAACGGGTGAAGTATTAATTGGCAGTGCAACTGCTCAAGGGCCTTATCAAACAACTAATGGAGGTCAATTTGATGTTCAAATGTCAGGTACAGGAGGATATTTACTTTTAGATGGGGTACATCAAATGACGAATACGGGCTCGCAAACAATTAACTTTTATGAAACAGGAACATCGAATCCAGTATCATTACAAGGTTTTGTGTTTACATTCTCAGATTGGGAAGGTTCAGGTGAGGTAATTACGGGATTAACCTTAACATTAGATGATGGAAGTACAGTGGTATATAACAATGCTAATGGATGGACAGGCTTTAAGGATAAAGATGGGATAGGAGTAGGTGAAGCAGGTACTGATTTGATTATTGGAGCTTCAGGACTACATACGAACTATGTACTCGGAGGTGGTGGACAAAATGATAAATTTGGGAAATTAGATGTATCCAATCTAAAGATTAGACAAATAGACCTTACAGGAAGTGGAACCTTTACATTTGGTTGGGAAGATAGGAGTTTCTTTGTTGACTATTATTTTACTTGTGGAGATACGGATCTAGATGGTACTCCAGATAGATTAGATTTAGATTCTGATAACGATGGTTGTTATGATGCACTAGAAGGTGCTGGTACATACAACTATACACAATTAACAGATGGTGCTTTCAATGGAGGTATTGATGCTAACGGTGTTCCAACGGTAACTTCTGGAGGTCAGGCAACTACATCAGCTGTAACTGATGTAAGTGATAATTCTGCGTGTTGTGAGCCAACAACGTCAGGTTTTACAGATACAGATTCGGATGGAATTATCGATTCTTGTGATTTAGATGATGACAATGATGGTATTCTTGATAGAAATGAACAAGCTTATTATGAGTATACTCAAGGTAATTTTGGATATGCAATAGGAGCTAATATTTATTCTAATGGAGGCATTAGACATACATCAAATGTAAATAGTTCGAGTATAACCAACGCAAAATTATTACTTCCTGTTGAGTCAGGAATGTTCTTGATTAACACTGAAGAAAAAGTAGGTTTCGAATTCAATGATGAAAATGGAGATTTAGTAACTGTATACGACGCAGTAATTGGTCAAACGGCATTTGCAACTGCAGGAGCCAATAATACAGGCGTTTTAACAGCCGTAGGTAGAGATCAGAATAATAGACAGGTTGCATTACTTTGGATAGCAACTAGTGCCGTAACTACTGGTCAAAACTTTTATGCTTTCGATACGGATTCAGGTATTACGAACGGAACAGATGTTGAGTTACCAGGAGATGAGGCGGCAGCAATTTCTGCGAATGATACTGATGGAGATACAACACCAAATCATTTAGATTTAGATAGTGACAATGACGGTTGTAACGATGTTGTTGAATCAGGAGGTACCGATGGAGATAATGACGGTGTATTAGATGGTTCAGGTTTTGATAGTAACGGACAAGTTATAGGAGGAACAGGAGGTTATGATGGTGTTAATGGGAATGAAGTAGAAGCTACAATGCTTCAAATTGATACGCAACCAACAGATGCTACTATCTGTCCAGATGGAAATACCACTTTTACAGGTGCAGCTTCTTCTTTAAGTACAACTACTTTTACAGGTACAGCGCCTTCAACGACTCCAGATTATAGTGGAAGCACACCAGCTACAGGAGATTTGGTATATCAATGGCAGGTTCAAATAGGTGGAGCGGGATTATGGAACGATGTGACTGATGGCGGCATATATAGTAATGCTACTACAGCAAGTTTAACATTAACAAATGTACCTTCGTCTGCTTCAACGAATAAATATAGATTAATAATTACAAGTACAAAAAATGTTTGTGCTAGTATAACAAGCTCTGAGGTTACACTAACGGTGAATCCAGAACCAGTTAATACAACTCCTCCAACAGCTACCGTTTGTAGTGATGTAGCCTTGAACCATGATTTAACAAGTGATGTGTCATTAACAGGAAATACTTTCAGTTGGAGTGCAGCAGACAATGCGAATGTGACTGGAGAAACCACGATTGCTTCAACGGCAACTAGTATTACCGATACTTTAACCAATACAAGCGGTTCAGTTCAAACAGTAGTGTATACCATTACACCGACAAGTTCAGATGGTTGTGCAGGAGATTCATATACCTACACAGTAACGGTAAATCCAGAACCATTTGTAGTAGCAGCACCTACGGATACAGTTTGTAGTGATGTAGCCTTGAATCATGATTTAACAGGAGATATAAACTTGGCAGGTGCTACCTTTAGTTGGAGTGCAGCAGACAATGCGAATGTCACAGGAGAAACAACAACAGCTTCAACGGCAACAAGTATTACCGATACTTTAACCAATACAAGTGGTTCAGTTCAAACAGTGGTGTATACGATTACACCAACGAGTTCAGATGGTTGTGTAGGAGATTCATATACCTACACGGTAACAGTAAATCCAGAACCATTTGTAGCGGCAGCGCCGACAGCTACCGTTTGTAGTGATGTTGCTTTAAACCATGGTTTAACAGGAGATGTAAATCTTGCAGGAGCAACGTTTAGTTGGAGTGCAGCAGCGAATGCGAATGTCACAGGAGAAACAACAAGTGCTTCAACGGCAACAAGTATTACCGATACCTTAACCAATACTAGCGGTTCCGTTCAAACAGTGGTGTATACGATTACGCCGACGAGTTCAGATGGTTGTGCAGGAAACTCATATACCTACACAGTAACGGTGAATCCAGAACCATTTGTAGCAGCAGCACCTACGGATACAGTTTGTAGTGATGTAGCGTTGAACCATGATTTAACGGGAGATGTAAATCTTTCAGGAGCAACGTTTAGTTGGAGTGCAGCAGCGAATGGGAATGTCACAGGAGAAACTACAAGTGCATCAACGGCGACAAGTATTACAGATACCTTAACCAATACGAGCGGTTCTGTTCAAACAGTGGTGTATACCATTACACCAACCAGTTCAGATGGTTGTTCGGGAGATTCATATACCTACACAGTAACGGTAAATCCAGAACCATTTGTAGCAGCGGCACCTACGGATACAGTTTGTAGTGACGTAGCGTTGAACCATGATTTAACAGGAGATGTAAATCTTTCAGGAGCAACCTTCAGCTGGAGTGCAGCAGACAATGCGAATGTAACAGGAGAAACAACCACTGCTTCAACGGCGACAAGTATTACGGATACCTTAACCAATACCAGTGGTTCAGTTCAAACAGTAGTGTATACCGTTACACCAACCAGTTCAGGTGGTTGTGTAGGAGATTCATATACCTACACGGTAACAGTAAATCCAGAACCATTTGTAGCAGCAGCTCCTACGGACACAGTTTGTAGTGATGTAGCGTTGAACCATGATTTAACTGGAGATGTAAATCTTGCAGGAGCAACGTTTAGTTGGAGTGCAGCAGCGAATGCGAATGTGACTGGAGAAACCACATCTGCGTCAACCGCTACGAGTATTACCGATACTTTAACAAATACAAGCGGTTCCGTTCAAACAGTGGTGTATATCATTACACCAACAAGTTCAGATGGTTGTGCCGGAGATTCATATACCTACACAGTATCGGTAAATCCAGAACCATTTGTAGCAGTGGTACCAACAGATACAGTTTGTAGTGATGTAGCGTTGAACCATGATTTAACTTCAGATGTAAACCTGGCAGGAGCAACCTTTAGTTGGAGTGCAGCAGCGAATGCGAATGTGACTGGAGAAACTACAAGTGCATCAACGGCGACAAGTATTACCGATACCTTAACCAATACGAGCGGTTCCGTTCAAACAGTGGTGTATACCATTACACCGACAAGCTCAGATGGTTGTGCCGGAGATTCATATACCTACACAGTAACAGTAAACCCAGAACCATTTGTAGCAGCAGCACCAACAGCTACCGTTTGTAGTGATGTAGCCTTGAACCATGATTTAACAGGAGATGTAAATCTTTCAGGAGCTACCTTTAGTTGGAGTGCAGCAGACAATGCAAATGTCACAGGAGAAACAACAAGTGCTTCTACAGCGACAAGTATTACCGATACCTTAACCAATACAAGTGGTTCAGTTCAAACGGTAGTGTATACCATTACGCCAACGAGTTCAGATGGTTGTGCCGGAGATTCATATACCTACACAGTAACAGTAAATCCAGAACCATTTGTAGCAGCAGCACCAACAGCTACAGTTTGTAGTGATGTAGCGTTGAACCATGATTTAACAGGAGATGTAAATCTTGCAGGAGCTACCTTTAGTTGGAGTGCAGCAGACAATGCTAATGTGACTGGAGAAACAACGACAGCTTCAACAGCAACGAGTATTACTGATACGTTAACCAATACAAGCGGTTCTGTTCAAACAGTGGTGTATACCATTACGCCAACGAGTTCAGATGGTTGTACAGGAGATTCATATACCTACACAGTAACGGTAAATCCAGAACCATTTGTAGCAGCGGCACCTACGGATACAGTTTGTAGTGATGTAGCCTTGAACCATGATTTAACTTCAGATGTAAATCTTGCAGGAGCTACCTTTAGTTGGAGTGCAGCAGATAATGCAAATGTCACAGGAGAAACAACAAGTGCATCAACCGCTACGAGTATCACAGATACCTTAACCAATATCAGTGGTTCAGTTCAAACAGTGGTGTATACCATTACACCAACAAGTTCAGATGGTTGTGCAGGAAATTCATATACCTATACGGTAACGGTAAATCCAGAACCATTTGTAGCGGTAGCACCTACGGATACGGTTTGTAGTGATGTAGCGTTGAACCATGATTTAACAGGTGATGTAAATCTTGCAGGAGTTACTTTCAGTTGGAGTGCAGCAGACAATGCCAATGTTACAGGTGAAACAACAACAGCTTCAACTGCAACGAGTATTACTGATACTTTAACCAATACAAGCGGTTCTGTTCAAACGGTAGTGTATACCATTACACCGACAAGTTCAGATGGTTGTGCAGGAGATTCATATACTTATACAGTAACGGTAAATCCAGAACCATTTGTAGCGGCGGCACCAACAGCTACAGTTTGTAGTGATGTAGCGTTGAACCATGATTTAACAGGAGATGTAAATCTTGCAGGAGCTACCTTTAGTTGGAGTGCAGCAGCGAACGCGAATGTGATTGGAGAAACAACAACAGCTTCAACCGCAACGAGTATTACCGATACTTTAACCAATACGAGCGGTTCAGTTCAAACAGTGGTGTATACGATTACACCAACCAGTTCAGATGGTTGTGCCGGAGATTCATATACTTATACAGTAACGGTAAATCCAGAACCATTTGTAGCGGCAGCACCAACAGCTACAGTTTGTAGTGATGTAGCCTTGAACCATGATTTGACAGGAGATGTAAATCTTGCAGGAGCAACCTTTAGTTGGAGTGCAGCAGACAATGCCAATGTTACAGGTGAAACAACAACAGCTTCAACTGCAACGAGTATTACTGATACGTTAACCAATACAAGCGGTTCAGTTCAAACAGTAGTGTATACCATTACGCCAACGAGTTCAGATGGTTGTGCAGGAGATTCATATACTTATATAGTAACGGTAAATCCAGAGCCATTTGTAGCGGCAGCACCAACGGATACAGTTTGTAGTGATGTAGCCTTGAACCATGATTTAACAGGAGATGTAAATCTTGCAGGAGCAACCTTTAGTTGGAGTGCAGCAGCGAATGCGAATGTCACAGGAGAAACGACTACAGCTTCAACCGCTACGAGTATTACGGATACTTTAACCAATACAAGCGGTTCAGTTCAAACAGTAGTGTATACGATTACACCAACAAGCTCAGATAGTTGTGCAGGAGATTCATATACCTACACGGTAACAGTGAATCCAGAACCATTTGTAGCAACAGCACCAACAGCTACAGTTTGTAGTGATGTAGCCTTGAATCATGATTTAACAGGTGATGTAAATCTTTCAGGAACTACCTTTAGTTGGAGTGCAGCAGACAATGCCAATGTCACAGGAGAAACTACAAGTGCATCAACCGCTACGAGTATCACAGATACTTTAACAAACATTAGTGGATCGGCTCAAACGGTAGTATACACAATTACTCCAACGAGTGCTGACGGTTGTGTTGGAGATTCATATACATATACAGTAACAATAAATCCAGAGTCATTTGCATCTAGCTCACCAACAGAAACAGTTTGTAGTGATGTAGCCCTGAATCATGATTTAACAGGTGATGTAAACTTGGCTGGTGGAGCTTTTAGTTGGAGCGCAGCAGATAATCCTAATATTACTGGAGAGTCGCTTACAGCACAATCCAGCTCTACAATAAATAATACTTTAACAAATGTTAGTGGTTCAGTCCAAACAGTTGTTTACACAATTATTCCAACAAGTGCGAGTGGTTGTGTTGGAGATCCGTTTACTTATACAGTAACAGTGAACCCAGAACCTTATGCGGCATCTATGGCTTCAGATACAGTTTGTAGTGATGTTGCTCTGAACCATGATTTAACTGCCGATGTAAACTTATCTGGAGTAACCTTTAGTTGGAGTGCTGCAGATAACCCGAATGTATCAGGAGAAACCACAACTGCTTCAACGGCAACAAGTATTACTGATACTTTGAATAATATTAGTGGTAATGTTCAAACAGTAGTGTATACGATTACACCAACAAGTGCGGATGGTTGTGTTGGAGATCCATTTACATATACAGTTACTCTAAACCCAGAGCCACATGTACCTGCAGCACCAACATCAAGTACAATTTGTAATAATCAAGTATTAAATTATGATTTAACAACTGATGTTAATATGACGGGAGTTGTATTTACTTGGGCAGCTTCGGATAATCCAAATGTTACAGGAGAGACCTTAACGGCTCAAACGAATCAGTTAATAACAGATACACTGAATAATACTTCAGGTGTTTTTCAATCAGTAAATTATACAATTACCGTAATGAGTGCTGATGGTTGTGCAGGAGATTCTTATATCCATACGGTAAATATTGATCCAGGACCTCAGATCGCAAGTGCAACACCGCCTGCAACTGTAATTTGTAGTGATAATACTTTGAATCATAATTTAGAGGATGATTTCTCAGTATCTGGAGTAACTTTTGAATGGTATGCGACAGATAATCCGAATGTAACTGGAGAAACTACGTCTAACTCTACAACAAATTTAATTACTGATACACTTAATAATATTAGTGGATCTGTTCAAATAGTTTATTATAATGTAACACCTACTGGATCAACGGGATGTGTTGGGGGAACCTACACTTATGCAGTAACGGTGAATCCTGAACCGCATGTGGCAACTCCACCAACGGAAACAGTATGTAGCGATGTAGCCTTGAACCACGATTTAACAGCAGATGTTAACTTAACAGGCGTAACTTTTAGCTGGAGTGCGGCTGATAATGCTAATGTCACAGGGGAGACGACAAGTGCATCGACTGCGACTAGTATTACCGATACTCTAACCAATACAAGTGGTTCAGTTCAAACGGTAGTTTATACGATTACACCAACCAGTTCAGATAGTTGTGTTGGAGATTCTTATACGTACACAGTAACAGTAAATCCAGAACCAGTAAATAGTACACCACCAACAGATACAGTTTGTAGTGATGTTGCTTTAAGTCACGATTTAGCGAGTGATGTAACATTAACAGGAAATACTTTCAGTTGGAGTGCAGCAGACAATGCAAATATCACAGGAGAAACAACAACAGCTTCAACGGCAACAAGTATTACCGATACTTTAACCAATACAAGTGGTTCAGTTCAAACAGTGGTGTATACCATTACACCGACAAGTTCAGATGGTTGTGCCGGAAATTCATATACCTACACGGTAACAGTAAACCCAGAACCATTTGTAGCAGTAGCACCTACGGATACAGTTTGTAGTGATGTAGCGTTGAATCATGACTTAACAGGTGATGTAAATCTTTCAGGAGCAACGTTTAGTTGGAGTGCAGCAGCGAATGCAAATGTGACTGGAGAAACTACGATAGCTTCAACGGCAACGAGTATTACGGATGCATTGACTAATACAAGTGGCTCAGTTCAAACTGTAGTGTATACCATTACACCAACCAGTTCAGATGGTTGTGCTGGAGATTCATATACATACACAGTAACGGTAAATCCAGAACCATTTGTAGCAGCGGCACCTACGGATACAGTTTGTAGTGATGTAGCGTTGAACCATGATTTAACAGGTGATGTAAATCTTTCAGGAGCAACGTTTAGTTGGAGTGCAGCAGACAATGCAAATGTGACTGGAGAAACTACAAGTGCATCAACGGCAACGAATATTACTGATATCTTAACCAATACAAGCGGTTCCGTTCAAACAGTGGTGTATACCATTACACCAACCAGTTCAGGTGGTTGTATTGGAGATTCATATACCTACACAGTAACAGTAAATCCAGAACCATTTGTAGCAGCAGCACCTACGGATACAGTTTGTAGTGATGTAGCTTTAAATCATGATTTAACAGGTGATGTAAATCTTGTCGGAGCAACGTTTAGTTGGAGTGCAGCAGCGAATGCGAATGTCACAGGAGAAACAACAACAGCTTCAACGGCAACGAGTATTACCGATACTTTAACCAATACAAGTGGTTCAGTTCAAACAGTGGTGTATACGATTACACCAACCAGTTCAGATGGTTGTGTAGGAGATTCATATACCTACACGGTAACGGTAAATCCAGAGCCATTTGCAGCGACAGCACCAACAGATACGGTTTGTAGTGATATAGCCTTGAACCATGATTTAACTTCAGATGTAAATCTTGCCGGAGTAACGTTTAGTTGGAGTGCAGCAGCGAATGCGAATGTCACAGGAGAAACTACAAGTGCATCAACTGCAACAAGTATTACCGATACCTTAACCAATACAAGTGGTTCCGTTCAAACAGTAGTGTATACCATTACGCCAACGAGTTCAGATGGTTGTACTGGAGATTCATATACCTACACGGTAACAGTGAATCCAGAACCATTTGTAGCAACGGCACCGACAGATACGGTTTGTAGTGATATAGCCTTGAATCATGATTTAACTTCAGATGTAAATCTTGCAGGAGCTACCTTTAGTTGGAGTGCAGTAGCGAACGCGAATGTCACAGGAGAAACAACAACAGCTTCCACGGCAATAAGTATTACTGATACTTTAACAAATACAAGCGGTTCCGTTCAAACAGTGGTGTATACGATTACACCAACAAGTTCAGATGGTTGTATTGGAGATTCATATACCTACACGGTAACGGTAAATCCAGAACCATTTGTAGCGGCAGCACCAACAACTACAGTTTGTAGTGATGTTGCTTTGAACCATGATTTAACTTCAGATATAAATCTTGCAGGAGCAACGTTTAGTTGGAGTGCAGCAGCCAATGCAAATGTCACAGGAGAAACCACGACAGCTTCCACAGCTACGAGTATTACGGATACCTTAACCAATACAAGTGGTTCAGTTCAAACAGTAGTGTATACCATTACACCGACAAGCTCAGATGGTTGTGCAGGAAATTCATATACCTACACGGTAACAGTAAATCCAGAACCATTTGTAGCAGCAGCACCTACGGATACAGTTTGTAGTGATATAGCCTTGAATCATGATTTAACGGGAGATGTAAATCTTTCAGGAGCAACGTTTAGCTGGAGTGCAGCAGCGAATGCGAATGTCACAGGAGAAACCACTACAGCTTCAACCGCAACGAGTATTACCGATACTTTAACCAATACGAGCGGTTCAGTTCAAACAGTGGTGTATACCATTACACCAACAAGTTCAGATGGTTGTGCTGGAGATTCATATACTTATATAGTAACAGTAAATCCAGAACCATTTGTAGCGGCAGCGCCGACAGCTACAGTTTGTAGTGATGTGGCGTTGAACCATGATTTAACTTCAGATGTAAATCTTGTCGGAGCAACGTTTAGTTGGAGTGCAGCAGACAATGCAAATGTCACAGGAGAAACTACAACTGCTTCAACGGCAACAAGTATTACCGATACATTAACCAATACTAGCGGTTCAGTTCAAACTGTAGTGTATACGATTACGCCAACGAGTTCAGATGGTTGTGCCGGAGATTCATATACCTACACAGTAACGGTAAATCCAGAACCATTTGTAGCAGCGGCACCTATGGATACAGTTTGTAGTGACGTAGCGTTGAACCATGACTTAACAGGAGATGTAAATCTTGCAGGAGCTACCTTCAGCTGGAGTGCAGCAGACAATGCGAATGTAACAGGAGAAACTACAAGTGCTTCAACGGCGACAAGTATTACGGATACCTTAACCAATACCAGTGGTTCAGTTCAAACAGTAGTGTATACCGTTACACCAACCAGTTCAGGTGGTTGTGCCGGAGATTCATATACCTACACAGTAACAGTAAATCCAGAACCATTTGTAGCAGCGGCACCAACAGCTACAGTTTGTAGTGATGTAGCTTTAAATCATGATTTAACAGGAGATGTAAATCTTGCAGGAGCT
>NZ_CAZEQU010000016.1:386763-391828 GCF_964513065.1 Tenacibaculum xiamenense | reverse complement strand
AGCAGACAATGCGAATGTAACAGGAGAAACAACCACTGCTTCAACGGCGACAAGTATTACGGATACCTTAACCAATACCAGTGGTTCAGTTCAAACGGTAGTGTATACCATTACGCCAACGAGTTCAGATGGTTGTGCAGGAGATTCATATACTTATACAGTAACGGTAAATCCAGAACCATTTGTAGCGGCGGCACCAATAGCTACAGTTTGTAGTGATGTAGCGTTGAACCATGATTTAACAGGAGATGTAAATCTTGCAGGAGCAACGTTCAGTTGGAGTGCAGCAGCGAATGCGAATGTCACAGGAGAAACCACGACAGCTTCAACCACTACGAGTATTACTGATACTTTAACCAATACAAGCGGTTCAGTTCAAACAGTGGTGTATACCATTACATCAACCAGTTCAGATGGTTGTGCAGGGAATTCATATACCTACACGGTAACAGTAAACCCAGAACCATTTGTAGCAGCAGCACCAACGGATACAGTTTGTAGTGATGTAGCCTTGAACCATGATTTAACGGGAGATGTAAATCTTGCAGGAGTTACTTTCAGTTGGAGTGCAGCAGACAATGCCAATGTTACAGGTGAAACTACAAGTGCATCAACTGCAACAAGTATTACCGATACTTTAACCAATAGGAGCGGTTCAGTTCAAACAGTGGTGTATACCATTACACCGACAAGTTCAGATGGTTGTGCAGGAGATTCATATACCTACACAGTAACGGTGAATCCAGAACCATTTGTAGCAGCAGCACCAACAGCTACAGTTTGTAGTGATGTAGCCTTGAATCACGATTTAACAGGTGATGTAAACCTTGCAGGAGCTACCTTTAGTTGGAGTGCAGCAGACAATGCGAATGTCACAGGAGAAACAACAACAGCTTCCACGGCAACAAGTATTACCGATACATTAATCAATACGAGCGGTTCAGTTCAAACAGTGGTGTATACCATTACAGCAACCAGTTCAGATGGTTGTATCGGAGATTCATATACTTATACAGTAACGGTAAATCCAGAGCCATTTGTAGCAGCAGCACCTACGGATACAGTTTGTAGTGATGTAGCCTTGAACCATGATTTAACAGGAGATGTAAATCTTGTCGGAGCAACGTTTAGTTGGAGTGCAGCAGACAATGCAAATGTCACAGGAGAAACAACGACAGCTTCAACCGCTACGAGTATTACGGATACATTAACCAATACAAGTGGTTCAGTTCAAACAGTGGTGTATACAATTACACCAACAAGCTCAGATGGTTGTGCCGGAAATTCATATACCTATACGGTAACTATAAATCCAGAATCATTTGCATCTAGTTCACCTACGGATACAGTTTGTAGCGATATAGCGTTGAATCACGATTTAACTGGGGATGTAAATTTAATAGGAGGAACTTTCAGCTGGAGTGCAGCAGATAATGCGAATATAACTGGAGAAACGACTAGTACATCCACGGCAACGAATATCACAGATACTTTAACGAATACAAGTGGCTCGGTGCAGACTGTGGTGTATACCATTACCCCAACAAGTGTTAATGGTTGTGTTGGAGATCCGTTCACTTATACGGTAACAGTAAACCCAGAACCATTTGTAGCGGCGGCACCAACATCTACAGTTTGTAGTGATGTAGCGTTAAGCCATGATTTAACAGGAGATGTAAATCTAGCAGGGGCTACCTTCAGTTGGAGTGCAGGAGATAATGCGAATATAACTGGAGAAACAACGACAGCTTCAACCACTACGAGTATTACTGATACGTTAACGAATACGAGCGGTTCAGTTCAAACAGTGGTGTATACCATTACCCCAACCAGTTCAGATGGTTGTATCGGAGATTCATATACTTATACAGTAACGGTAAATCCAGAACCGTTTGTAGCGACAGCACCAATAGCTACCGTTTGTAGTGATGTTGCCTTGAACCATGATTTAACAGGAGATGTAAACTTAACAGGAGCAACCTTTAGTTGGAGTGCAGCAGCGAATGCGAATGTCACAGGAGAAACAACAACAGCTTCAACTGCAACGAGTATTACCGATACTTTAACGAATACGAGCGGTTCTGTTCAAACAGTAATATATACCATTACCCCAACCAGTTCAGATGGTTGTGCTGGAGATTCATATACCTATACGGTAACGGTAAATCCAGAACCATTTGTAGCAGCAGCACCAGCAACTACTGTTTGTAGTGATATAGCGTTGAACCATGATTTAACAGGAGATGTAAATCTTGCAGGAGCTACCTTCAGTTGGAGTGCAGCAGATAATGCGAATATCACAGGAGAGACAACGACAGCTTCAACTGCTACGAGTATTACCGATACTTTAACGAATACGAGCGGTTCTGTTGAAACTGTAGTGTATACGATTATACCAACAAGTTCAGATGGTTGTGTAGGAAATTCATATACGTATACGGTAACAGTAAACCCAGAACCATTTGTAGCAGCAGCACCTACGGACACAGTTTGTAGTGATATAGCGTTGAACCATGATTTAACAGGAGATGTAAATCTTGCAGGAGCTACCTTCAGTTGGAGTGCAGCAGATAATGCGAATATCACAGGAGAGACAACGACAGCTTCAACTGCTACGAGTATTACCGATACATTAACCAATGCGAGCGGTTCTGTTCAAACAGTAGTATATACGATTACAGCAACGAGTTCAGATGGTTGTGTAGGAGATTCATATACCTACACGGTAACAGTAAATCCAGAACCATTTGTAGCAGCAGCACCTACGGATACAGTTTGTAGTGACGTAGCGTTGAACCATGATTTAACAGGAGATGTAAATTTAGCAGGAGTAACTTTCAGCTGGAGTGCCGCGGATAATGCGAATGTCACAGGAGAGACAACAAGTACCTCGACAGCAACGAGTATCACAGATACTTTAACCAATACGAGCGGTTCAGTTCAAACGGTAGTGTATACAATAACATTAACTAGTACTGATGGTTGTGGCGGAGATACCTACACCTACACGGTAACGGTGAACCCAGAGCCATTTGTAGCAGCGGCACCAACAGCTACGGTTTGTAGTGATGTAGCCTTGAACCATGATCTAACTTCAGATGTAAACTTAACAGGAGCAACCTTTAGTTGGATCGCAGGAGACAATGCGAATGTGACTGGAGAAACAACGACAGCTTCCACAGCGACGAGTATTACGGATACCTTAACCAATACGAGTGGATCGGTTCAAACTGTAGTGTATACGATTACAGCAACGAGTTCAGATGGTTGTGCCGGAAATTCATATACTTACACGGTAACAGTAAATCCAGAACCATTTGTAGCAACAACACCAACAGATACAGTTTGTAGTGATGTCGCGTTGAATCATGATTTAACAGGGGATGTTAACTTATCAGGTGTCACCTATAGTTGGCAGGCAGCGGATAATCCAAATGTAACAGGAGAAACAACAGTGGCTTCTAACTCTACAAGTATTACTGATACTTTAGTAAATACCAGTAGTGCGGATCAAACAGTTATTTATACAATTACACCAACGAGTTCGGACGGTTGTATAGGAAATCCTTACACGTATACGGTTGTTGTAAACCCTGTACCTACCATTAGTATTGATGATATCACGGTTGTTGAAGGTGCAGTAGGTAATTTTACAGTGACATTGAGTCAGGCAATAACTTGTGATGTAACTTTTGAATCAAGTACGGCTGATAATACTGCATTAAATGGAACGGACTATGTAGGACAAACAGGTGTTAGTTATACAATACCAGGAGGAAGTACCTCAGTAACCATTCCAATAACAACGATAAATAATAATATTTATGAAGTAGACGAGACATTTACAGTAAACTTAAGTAATATTCAAACTGCTTCAGGAAGAAATATAACAACCACAGATTTACAAGGAGAGGGAACGATTACGGATAATGATGTAAATGATCCATGTTTACCAGATGCAACCGATAGCGATGGCGATGGGGTGTGTGATGCAATTGACCCAGATCCAGCTGATCCATGTAATCCAGATAATACGGATGCAGATGGTGATGGTGTATGTGATACAGTAGATCCCGATCCAGCTGATCCATGTAACCCGAATAATGTAGATGCGGATAACGATGGTGTATGTGATACGGTAGATCCTGATCCAACAGATCCATGTGTACCAGATAATACAGATGCGGATAATGATGGCGTTTGTGACACGGTAGATCCCGATCCAGCCGATCCATGTGTGCCAGACAATACAGATGCGGATAATGATGGAGTATGTGATACAGTAGATCCCGATCCGAATGATCCATGTGTACCGAATAATACGGATGCGGATAATGATGGCGTTTGTGACACGGTAGATCCAAATCCAACCGATCCATGTATCCCAGACAATACGGATGCAGATGGCGATGGCGTATGTGATAGCGTGGATCCAGACCCAGCCGATCCATGTGTGCCAGATAATACAGATGCGGACAATGATGGCGTATGTGATACAGTAGATCCAAATCCAACGGATCCATGTATTCCAGACAATACGGATGCGGATAATGACGGCGTATGTGATACAATCGATCCAGATCCAGCCGATCCATGTAACCCAACAAGTACAGATGCTGACGGTGATGGAGTATGTGATGCAGTAGATCCTGATCCAGCAGATCCATGTAATCCAAATGCTACAGATGGCGATGGCGATGGCGTTTGTGATGCAGTAGATCCCGATCCAAATGATCCATGTAATCCAACTAGTGCTGATACGGATGGTGATGGTATTTGTGATGCAGTAGATCCCGATCCAAATGATCCATGTAGTCCAGATGCAACAGATGTAGATGGTGATGGTATCTGTGATGTGATTGATCCTGATGTAACAGATCCATGTGGTCCAGAAGATTTAGACAGTGATGGCGATGGTGTATGTGACAATGTAGATCCAAATCCAACTGATCCATGTATCCCTGACGCAACTGATGCTGATAATGATGGCGTATGTGATAGTGTAGATCCCGATCCGAATGATCCATGTAATCCAAACGGACATGATGAGGATGGTGATGGTGTT
>NZ_CAZEQU010000016.1:9012-386758 GCF_964513065.1 Tenacibaculum xiamenense | reverse complement strand
TCCAACCGATCCATGTATCCCTGATGCAACGGATGCAGATAATGATGGTGTTTGTGATACAGTAGATCCAAACCCAACGGATCCATGTATTCCGAACGGGAATGATGAAGATGGCGATGGCGTTTGTGATAGTGTAGATCCAAATCCAACCGATCCATGTATTCCAAATGGAATAGACGCCGATAATGATGGTGTATGTGATAGTATAGACCCTGATCCAGCCGATCCATGTAACCCAAATAATAATGATGAAGATGGTGATGGCTATTGTGATGGAGTAGATCCAAATCCAACAGATCCATGTATTCCAGATGCAACAGATGCCGATGGTGATGGTATTTGTGATACGATTGATCCTGATCCAAACAATCCATGTAATCCAGATAGTGCTGATGAGGATGGCGATGGTTATTGTGATAGTGTAGATCCAAATCCAACGGATCCATGTATTCCAGATGCAACAGATGCTGATGGTGATGGCATTTGTGATACGATCGATCCCGATCCAAACAATCCATGTAATCCAGATAGTGCTGATGAGGATGGCGACGGTTATTGTGATGCAGTAGATCCAAATCCAACGGATCCATGTATTCCAGATGCAACTGATGCAGATGGAGATGGTATCTGTGATACAATAGACCCTGATCCAAATAGTCCATGTGATCCAAACGCTTTAGATAGTGATGGTGATGGGGTATGCGATACGGTAGATCCTGATCCAAATGACCCATGTAGTCCAAACGGATCAGATAGTGATGGCGACGGCGTGTGTGATAGTATCGATCCAAATCCAACGGATCCATGTATACCAAATGGAACAGATGTTGATGGTGATGGCATTTGTGATACGGTAGATCCAGATATTACAGATCCATGTCCGATAGGAGCACCAGATGCGGATGGCGATGGAATCTGTGATGCAGTAGATCCAGACCCAGCAGATCCATGTGTACCAAATGGAACGGATAGTGATGGTGATGGTGTTTGTGACACAGTAGATCCAGATCCAAATGATCCATGTAGTCCTGATAATACGGACGCAGATGGCGACGGCGTATGTGATACAATCGACCCAGACCCAGCGGATCCATGTAATCCAAATAGTAATGATGAAGATAATGATGGTGTTTGTGACACAGTTGATCCTGATGTAACAGACCCATGTAACCCAGATAGTGCAGATGCAGATGGAGATGGTATTTGTGATACAGTAGATCCCGATCCAGCGGATCCATGTAATCCAAATAGTAATGATGAAGATGGAGATGGCGTATGTGATAGTGTAGACCCAGATCCAACCGATCCATGTGTACCAAATAATACGGATGCTGATGGTGATGGCATTTGTGATACAGTAGATCCAGATCCAGCTGATCCATGTAATCCAAATAGTAATGATGAGGATAATGATGGGGTATGTGACACAGTAGATCCCGATCCAACCGATCCATGTATACCAAACAATACGGATGCAGATGGAGATGGAGTTTGTGATACGGTAGATCCAGACCCAGCAGATCCATGTAATCCAAATAGTAATGATGAAGATAACGATGGCGTATGTGATACAGTAGATCCTGATGTAACGGATCCATGTAGTCCAGATAGTGCAGATGCCGATGGTGATGGAATCTGTGATACGATAGATCCTGACCCAGCAGATCCATGTAATCCGAATAGTAATGATGAGGATAATGATGGCGTATGTGATACAGTAGATCCGGACCCAACGGACCCATGTGTACCAGACAATACGGATGCCGATGGTGATGGAGTTTGTGACACAGTAGATCCGGATCCAACAGACCCATGTATACCAAATGCAACAGATATAGATAATGATGGCGTATGTGATACAATTGATCCAGACCCAGCCGATCCATGTAATCCAAATGTAACCGATACTGATGGTGATGGTGTTTGTGATGTGATTGATCCAAACCCAACAGACCCATGTATCCCGAATCCATTTGCAATAGCTACAGGTGATTGTGATGGTGATGGTATTAGTAATGGTTCAGAATATGATGCAGATGGCGATGGAAATGGACCAGATGATTCAGATGGTGATGGTATTCCAGATGTATTAGATATAGATGATGATGGCGATGGTATTCCAACTAGTGAAGAGGTTGGTACTGATCCAACGAATCCAACAGATACTGATGGCGATGGAACACCAGATTATTTAGATACCGATAGTGATAATGATGGAATCTCAGACTTAGTAGAAGGCGGAGGAGATCCTAGTTTAGATGCAGATAATGACGGAGTGATCGATGATCAGACTGATACCGATGGTGATGGACTTCCAGACTCAGTAGATCCAGATAACGGAGGAACTTCATCAACAGGACCAGACAGTGATGGTGATGGACTTCCAGATTATCAAGATTTAGATAGTGATGGCGATGGTATTAATGATGTTGAAGAAGCAGGAGGAACAGATGCAGATGGCGATGGTCAAATAGATACAGGAGATTTAGTAGATGGTAACAATTTACCAGACACTGATGGCGATGGAACTCCAGATGTGGAAGAACCAAACAACCCAGACCTACCAGGAAGTTTAGATTTAGATGGCGATGGTGTGATTGATGATCAAACAGATAGTGACGGAGATGGAATTGCAGATTCAGTAGATGGTTTAGTAGGCTTTGGAGATGCAGAGCAAACCGATACTGATGGTGATGGTATTCCAGATATTCATGACTTGGATTCTGACAATGATGGAATCTTAGACAGTGTAGAACAGGATGGTGATCCAAATAGAGATACTGATGGTGATGGTATTCCAGATCATTTAGACTTAGATAGTGATGGTGACGGAATCTTAGATATTGTAGAAAGTGGACAAGATGCTGCTGCATTAGATACCGATGGAGATGGAATGTTAGATAGCACAGTAGATGCAGATAATGATGGTATTGTAGATACAGCGGATAATGATGATAATGACATCAATGCAGGAGGAAGTACTACACCAACCGATAGTGATGGCGATGGAATGCCAGACTTCCAAGATACCGATAGTGATAACGATGGAATCTCAGACTTAGTAGAAGGCGGAGGTGACCCTAGTTTAGATGCAGATAATGATGGCGTTATTGATGATCAAACTGATAGTGACGGAGATGGACTAGCAGATTCAGTAGATCCAGACAATGGAGGAACAGGATCAAGTACCCCAGATACCGATGGCGATGGACTTCCAGATTATCAAGACTTAGATAGTGATGGCGATGGTATTAATGATGTTGAAGAAGCAGGAGGAACAGATGCAGATGGCGATGGTCAAATAGATACCGGAGATTTAGTAGATGGTAACAATTTACCAGATACTGATGGTGATGGAACTCCAGATGTGGAAGAACCAAACAACCCAGACCTACCAGGAAGTTTAGATTTAGATGGCGATGGTGTGATTGATGATCAAACAGATAGTGACGGAGATGGAATTGCAGATTCAGTAGATGGCTTAGATGGCTTTGGAGATGCAGAGCAAACCGATACCGATGGTGATGGTATTCCAGATATTCATGACTTGGATTCTGACAATGATGGAATCTTAGACAGTGTAGAACAAGATGGTGATCCAAACAGAGATACCGATGGCGATGGTATTCCAGATCATTTAGACTTAGATAGTGATGGTGACGGAATCTTAGATATCGTAGAAAGTGGACAAGACGCTGCTACATTAGATACTGATGGCGATGGAATGTTAGATAGTACAGTAGATGCTGATAACGATGGTATTGTAGATACAGCGGATAATGATGATAATGATATCAATGCAGGAGGAAGTACTACACCAACCGATAGTGATGGTGATGGAATGCCAGACTTCCAAGATACAGATAGTGATAACGATGGAATCTCAGATTTAGTAGAAGGCGGAAGTGATCCAAGTTTAGATGCAGATAATGATGGAGTGATTGATGATCAAACGGATACCGATGGTGATGGACTGGCAGATTCAGTAGATCCAGATAATGGAGGAACAGGATCAAGTACCCCAGATACCGACGGAGATGGACTTCCAGATTATCAAGACTTAGATAGTGATGGCGATGGTATCAATGATGTTGAAGAAGCAGGAGGAACAGATGCAGATGGCGATGGTCAAATAGATACAGGAGATTTAGTGGATGGTAACAATTTACCAGATAGTGATGGTGATGGAACTCCAGATGTGGAAGAACCAAACAATCCAGACCTACCAGGAAGTTTAGATTTAGATGGCGATGGTGTTATTGATGATCAAACTGATAGTGACGGAGATGGTATTGCAGATTCGGTAGATGGCTTAGACGGCTTTGGAGATGCAGAGCAAACGGATACCGATGGTGATGGTATTCCAGATATTCATGACTTGGATTCTGATAATGATGGAATCTTAGATAGCGTGGAACAAGATGGTGATCCAAATAGAGATACCGATGGTGATGGAATTCCAGATCATTTAGATTTAGATAGTGATGGTGACGGAATCTTAGATATTGTAGAAAGTGGACAAGACGCTGCTACATTAGATACCGATGGCGATGGAATGTTAGATAGCACAATAGATGCTGATAACGATGGTATTGTAGATACAGCGGATAATGATGATAATGATATCAATGCAGGAGGAAGCACTACACCAACCGATAGTGATGGCGATGGAATGCCAGACTTCCAAGATACCGATAGTGATAACGATGGAATCTCAGATTTAGTAGAAGGCGGAAGTGATCCTAGTTTAGATGTAGATAATGATGGAGTGATTGATGATCAAACAGATACCGATGGTGATGGACTGGCAGATTCAGTAGATCCAGATAATGGAGGAACAGGATCAAGTACCCCAGATACAGATGGTGATGGACTTCCAGATTATCAAGACTTAGATAGTGATGGTGATGGTATCAATGATGTCGTAGAAGCAGGAGGATCTGATTCTGATTATGATGGTCAAATAGATACCGGAGATTTAGTAGATGGTAACAACTTACCAGATGAAGATGGAGACGGAACTCCAGATGTGGAAGAACCGAACAACTCAGACCTTCCTGGAGATCTTGATGCTGATGGAGATGGTGTTATTGACGATCAGACTGATAGTGATGGTGATGGTATTGCAGATTCAGTAGATGGATTAGTTGGCTTTGGAGATGCTGAGTCAACAGATACTGATGGTGATGGTATTCCTGATATTGACGACTTAGATGATGATAACGACGGAATCTTAGACAGTGTAGAACAAGATGGTGATCCAAACAGAGATACCGATGGTGATGGAATTCCAGATCATTTAGATTTAGATAGTGACGGTGATGGAATCTTAGATATTGAGGAAAGTGGTCAAGATGTAAGCGTAGTAGATGCTGATGGCGATGGAATGTTAGATAGTACGATAGATGCAGATAATGACGGTGTTATAGATACAGCTGATGCTGATGATTCGGACCCTAACTCTGGTGGAAAGACTAACCCAACAGATACTGATGGTGATGGTATTCCTGATTTCCAAGACCTAGATAGTGATAATGACGGAATGTCTGATTTATCAGAAGGAGGAACAGATGCTTCTTTAGATACCGATGGTGATGGCGTTATTGATGATCAAACAGATACTGATGGTGATGGTATTGCAGATTCAGTAGATCCAGACAATGGAGGAAGTTCTGCAACTACCCCAGACACTGACGGTGATGGTGTTTCTGATTATCAGGATTTAGATAGTGATAATGATGGAATGTCCGATTTAATAGAAGGAGGAAGTGATGCTTCTTTAGATAGTGACGGCGATGGTATGATCGATGATACAACAGATGCTGATGGAGACGGAATGATGGATGCAGTAGATCCGGATAACGGAGGAGATTTACCTGATGTGCCTGATACTGATGGCGATGGAAGCCCAGATTATCAAGATATAGATGATGATGGTGATGGTATTTTGACTGCTGAAGAGGATATTAATGGAGATGGAAATTCTGGAGATGATGATACCGATGGTGATGGTATTCCTGATTATTTAGATACTGATGATGACGGAGATGGTATTGATACTATCGATGAGAATGCCGATGGTAATGGTAATGGCGCTCCTGAAGATGCGATGGATTCTGATGGTGATGGTATTCCTGATTATTTAGATCCTGAAACTTTGGAATGTTTAACTGTATTTAATGAGTTTACACCAAATGGAGATGGAGATAACGATACATTTGTTATTGCTTGTATCACAGAAGATAAGTATAAAAATAATCGTTTAGAAATCTATAATCGCTGGGGTAACCTAGTCTATAGTAAAAATAGATACGACAATAGTTGGGATGGAACTTCCGCTGGAAGATTTAATATTCAAGCAGAAGAAAAGCTTCCATCTGGAACATATTACTATGTTCTTGATCTTGGCGATGGAACTGAACCAAAAGTGGGTTGGGTTTATATAAATAGATAATAATATTTTCAAAGAATATTAATTAACCTCTAAACTTTTTGCAGAATTAAAAAAACACCTTTAATTAAAGGTGTTTTTTTAATTGTCAATCACTACAATTACAAGAAAATACGTAATTTCGCACATTCAATAAATATAATGACAAAAATGAGTAAAAAGTTTACTGAGTACAAAGGATTGGATTTACCAAAAGTAGCGGAAGAAATATTAAACTATTGGGAAGAAAACAACATCTTTGAAAAAAGTATTACTAGCCGTGAAGGAAATGAGCCATTTGTGTTTTTTGAAGGACCTCCTTCTGCAAATGGACTACCTGGAATTCACCATGTAATGGCACGTGCCATTAAAGACATTTTTTGCCGTTATAAAACTCAAAAAGGATATCAAGTAAAGCGTAAAGCAGGATGGGATACACATGGTTTACCTGTTGAATTAGGTGTAGAAAAGGAGTTAGGTATTACGAAAGAAGATATCGGAACAAAAATTACCATAGAAGAGTATAATATTGCTTGTAAAAAAGCAGTTATGCGTTATACAGATATTTGGAATGACCTAACTCAGAAAATGGGATATTGGGTAGATATGGAGGATCCTTATATCACCTATAAATCGAAATATATGGAGTCGGTTTGGTGGTTGTTGAAGCAAATTTACGATAAGGACTTGTTGTATAAAGGATATACTATTCAACCATATTCTCCAAAAGCAGGAACGGGTTTAAGTTCTCATGAGTTGAATCAACCTGGAACTTACCAAGATGTTACTGATACAACCATAGTTGCTCAGTTTAAGACAATAAAAGAAACCTTACCTGAATTTTTACAAGTAGAAGGAGATGTTCACTTTTTAGCTTGGACAACAACTCCTTGGACATTACCAAGTAATACTGCGTTAACTGTTGGACCTAAAATTGACTATGTTTTAGTGAAAACATTCAACCAATATACATTTGAGCCAATTCAAGTAGTATTAGCTAAAAACTTAGTTGGAAAGCAATTTGCAGGAAAGAAGTTTAATGAGGTTGAAAATTCAGAGGATTTAGGAGCATATGAAGCAGGTGCAAAACAAATTCCTTATTTCATTGATAGAGAGTTTGTAGGGAAAGACTTGGTTGGAATAAAATATGAGCAACTATTAGATTATGTATTGCCGTATCAAAATCCAGAAAATGCATTTAGAGTAATCTCAGGTGATTTTGTAACTACCGAAGATGGTACAGGTATTGTACATACAGCACCAACTTTTGGGGCGGATGATGCTTTAGTTGCTAAACAAGCGACTCCAGAAATTCCACCGATGTTAGTGTTAGATGAAAACGAAAACCCAGTGCCATTAGTAAACCTCCAAGGAAAATTTAGACCTGAATTAGGTGAACTTGCAGGAAAGTACGTAAAGAATGAATACTATACAGATGGTGAGGCTCCTGAAAAATCGGTAGATGTAGAGATTGCAATTAAATTAAAAACAGAAAATAAAGCATTTAAAGTAGAAAAGTATGTTCACAGTTATCCAAACTGTTGGCGTACCGATAAACCTATTTTATACTACCCATTAGATTCATGGTTTATTAAGGTTACCGATATCAAAGATAGAATGTTCGACCTTAATGAAACAATTAACTGGAAACCGAAATCAACTGGTGAAGGACGTTTTGGAAATTGGTTGAAAAACGCTAACGATTGGAATTTATCTCGATCACGTTTTTGGGGTATTCCTTTACCAATTTGGAGAACAGAAGATGGAACAGAACAAGTTTGCATAGGATCAGTTGCCGAATTGAAAGAAGAAATGCAAAAAGCAATCGAAGCTGGAGTCATGTCTGAAGATATTTTTGCTGATTTTGAAGTTGGAAACATGTCTGAGGATAACTATGATAAAATCGATTTACACAAGAATGTAGTTGATAAGATTGTTTTAGTTTCTTCAACAGGAAAACCAATGCGTAGAGAAAGTGATTTAATTGATGTTTGGTTTGATTCAGGATCAATGCCTTATGCACAATGGCACTACCCTTTTGAAAACAAAGAGTTAATAGATAATAACAAAAGCTATCCAGCTAATTTTATTGCTGAAGGAGTTGACCAAACTCGTGGGTGGTTCTATACCTTACATGCAATTGGTACTATGGTTTTTGATTCTGTCGCTTATAAAAATGTAGTATCTAATGGACTTGTTTTAGATAAGAATGGTCAAAAAATGTCGAAGCGTTTAGGGAACGCCGTAGATCCTTTTAAAACATTAGGAGAATATGGTCCAGATGCTACACGTTGGTATATGATTTCAAATGCAAATCCATGGGATAACTTGAAATTTGATTTAGCTGGAATAGAAGAGGTAAAACGTAAGTTTTTTGGAACACTATACAATACCTACTCTTTCTTTGCTTTATATGCAAACATAGATAACTTTACCTATAGTGAAGCGGATATTCCTCTGAATGAACGTCCAGAGATTGATAGATGGATTTTATCTGAATTAAATACATTAACAAGCAAAGTAGATAAGTTCTATGCCGATTATGAGCCTACGCGTGCTACTAGAGCAATTTCAGACTTTGTACAAGATCATTTAAGTAACTGGTACGTTCGTTTATGTAGAAGAAGATTCTGGAAAGGGGAATATGCTCAAGATAAAATTTCAGCATACCAAACCTTGTACACATGTATGCTAACAGTTGCTAAATTAGGTTCTCCAGTTGCGCCATTCTTTATGGATAGACTTTACAAGGACTTAGTTGCTGCAACAAGTGTAGAAAAAGCAGAAAGTGTACATATAGCTAACTTCCCAGAGTTTAACAAAGATTATGTAAATAAATCTTTAGAACGTAAAATGGAAAACGCGCAAACAATCTCTTCTTTAGTGCTTTCTTTGAGAGCGAAAGAAAAAATCAAAGTTCGTCAACCATTACAGAAAATCATGATTCCTGTACTGGATGAAGTTCAAAAGGAAGAGATTTTGGCAGTATCTGATTTAATTAAATCGGAAGTAAATGTTAAAGAAATTGAGCTTCTGGATGATGCTTCTGGAATTTTAGTGAAGCAAATTAAACCTAATTTCAAGGCTTTAGGTCCTAAGTTTGGTAAAGATATGAAGTTGATAGCCAATGAGATACGTGATTTTTCACAAGAAGATATCGCTACTATTGAAAAAGAAGGGGAGATAAGTGTAAAAGTTAATGATAAATTGATTAAATTAGAATCCGCTGATGTAGAGATTTCATCGAAAGATATCGAAGGTTGGTTGGTTGCAAATGCTGAAGGCTTAACCGTTGCTTTAGATGTTACGATATCAGATGATTTACGTAAGGAAGGAGTTGCAAGAGAATTAATTAACCGAATTCAAAATGCACGTAAAGATTCTGGATTTGAAGTAACAGATAGAATAAAGTTAACCTTTTTAACTTTTGCCGATCTACAAGAATCAATATTAGCGAATGAAAACTATATCAAAACGGAAACTTTAACCAACGAACTCATTTTTGTTGATACGTTGGAGGATGGTGTAGAAATTGAATTCGATACCATCAAAAGTAAAATGTTAATTGAAAAAATATAACATTATGGATGATGTAAAAGTGAGATACTCAGACGGAGATCTACAAGAGTTTAGAGAAATTATTCTCGAAAAAATTAAAAGTGCTGAAAACGACCTTAATTTGTTAAGAGATTCATATAAAAATGGATCTGACAACGGAACTGATGACACGTCACCAACATTTAAGTCGTTTGAAGAAGGAAGTGACACGATGGCTAAGGAAGCTAATATGCAGTTAGCAATTAGACAAGAGAAGTTTATTCGTGATTTAAAAAATGCTTTGATAAGAATTGAAAACAAAACTTATGGTATTTGTAGAGTAACTGGAAAGTTAATCCAAAAGGAAAGACTTAAATTGGTTCCTCATGCTACTTTAAGTATTGAAGCAAAACGTAAACAATAGAATCAAACGATTCGCTGCAAGCGAACTAAATAATGATAGATAGGGCTTTGTAAAAGGAGCCCTATTTTTTTTAGCCTAAAAAATCTTAACAGTCAAGTTATTTCCTTTATTATACCTTTGAATAAGGTTGTTATATTCTATCCAAATGAAATTAATACTTAGTATAGTTAACATATTATGGTTTACGGCTTTTTTTGCCCAAGAAAAGTTGAGTAAGGTTGAAGAAATTACCTCCAAAGAGGTGGTTATTAATAGCAAAGGTTTGGATGATTTAGTAATTAAGAATTCAAAAGATAATTTTTTGAGAGTTTCTTTGGATAATAAAAATTCAGGGGATTACTATATCAGCACCAATAAAATTTCAGGTCAAATAGAAATTAGTTTTAAATCAAATGATTTTGTTAGAGAAGAAATTTTCCGGAAATTTATTACAAATAGAGTTAGTGGAGTAAATGCAGTTGTTGAAGTACCAGTAGGAAAATCTATAACTGTCTATGGAGAAGACCTTGGAGTGAAGTCTAAAAGCTATAAAGGTGATTTAAGCGTCTATATTAAAAGAGGGAATATATACCTTAATAAGATTGAAGGAACCTGTAATATGAGCTTTTTTCAAGGGAATTTGTATACTTCGAATGCTAACTTCAATATGAATATAAATTCAAATAAAGGAAAGGTTCTTCTTAATGGAGAAGAAAGGACATCACCATTTGCTAGAAATGAGATAGGTATACAGATGTTTTTAAAGGTAATTACCATTCATGGTAATATTTTTATCAATAGTAATTAATTAAAAATCAGTTTTTAACTTTTGAAGTGGTTTTCGTACTTATACAATTAACGAAATTTTATAAAAATTAAACGTAACGGATTGTATTTTGCGAGGTCAAACACCTAACAATAAAAGTTAAATAATGAAGAAAACATTACTATCAGCAGCTCTTACTGCAGTATTATTAACTAGTTGTAGTTCAACTAAAAATACTGCTGCTAATGACTTAGCTGTTAAGAACCCAATCCAAACAACCTTAGATTTAACCAAAGTAGAAAATGATAAAGTACCTGTAACTGTAAATCCTGGTCGATTTACTACTGAAAAGGTAGTTTACCGATTACCTCGTGTAGTACAAGGAACTTATTCTGTAAGTGATTTTGGTAAGTACGTTGATAATTTGAAAGCTTTAGATTACAATGGAAACGAATTACAAGTAACAAAAGTCGACACGAATACTTGGGAAATAAGCAATGCGACAAAACTAGATAAAATAACATATTTAGTTAACGATACCTTTGATTTAGAAGTTCAAGGAGGAATTGGAGGTGAGGTACCATTTTCACCAGCAGGGACAAATATTGAACCAACAAATTATGTGTTAAACTTGCACGGGTTTATTGGTTATTTTGATTCTTTAAAAGACAACCAATACAAACTGGATGTAATTTCTGATTCAAAACATAAAAGAACATCAGCATTACAAGTAGTGGATGCAAAACCAAGTGAAGATGGAAATAAAACGACATCGAGATACTTTGGGTCAAGATATTTTGATATTACCGATAATCCAATGTTTTATGGAGAGTTAGATGTAGAAGAGTTTCAAGTTGGTGATATTAAAATTGTATTGAGTGTTTACTCTCCGAATAAAGTACATTCTGCAGAAAAAATAAAGACTGTTGTGCAAAAAATGATGCAAGCACAAAAGACTTATTTAGGTAGTATTAATAGTACTGCTCGTTATGATATCTATTTATATTTATCGGAAGGAACTGAAAAGGCTCCAAAAGGATTTGGCGCGTTAGAACATCATACATCGACAGTGGTTGTATTGCCAGAAGCAATGCCTGACCAAGCTTTAGCAAAAACTATGATTGACGTTGTTTCTCATGAGTTTTTCCATATTGTAACACCTTTGAGTGTACATTCTGAAGATGTACATTATTTCGATTACAACCAACCTACATTTTCGAAGCATTTATGGATGTACGAAGGTATTACAGAGTACTTTGCTACACACTTCCAAGTAAACCAAGGTTTGGTACAAGAAGAGGAATTTTACAATAAAGTTTTAGGTAAAATAGCATCGGCATCTTCAATGAATGATACCATGAGTTTTACTAAAATGAGTGAGAATATTCTTGAAGAGCCATATGCTTCTCAATACATAAATGTGTATCAAAAAGGAGCTTTAATTGGTATGTGTCTTGATATTCTTTTGAGAGAAGAAAGCAATGGTACAAGAGGAATTTTATCTTTAATGAAAGAACTATCATTAAAATATGGGAAAAACAAACCTTTTGAAGATGAAAATCTAATTAGCGAGATTACTAAAATGACCTATCCTTCAGTAGGAGAGTTCTTAAATACACATGTTGTAGGAACAACACCTATTGATTATAACAAGTTCTTCGAGAAAGTTGGTTTACAAGAAAAGGAGACGAAAGTAGAGACCAACTATATTCAAAATAACGGAACTATGATATTGAATCCTGATAAGGCAACTCAAACAGTTAGGTTTACAAATGCTGTAAAAAACAACGGTTTCTGGGCAGATAATGGAGCTTTACCGAATGATGCTATTAAAGAAGTTGACGGAGTAAAGGTTACTAAGGAAACTGCTCAACAAGTATTCATGAAAATGTACATGTGGAAACCAGGAATCGATATAGAAGTTAAGTTAGATAGAGAAGGAAAAGAAGTGGTTATTAAAACAACATTAACTCAGTCATATACTAAAGGAGGAGGATTACAAGAAAATCCAAATGCTTCTGAAAAGCAAAAGCAGTTAAGACAGGCTTGGTTAAAAGGATAAGAAACCAAGTTACAACGTAAGTTCGATGTAAGGAATCTTAAAATTTAAAAAGTGTCAATTCGAGTGAAAATTACTGGATTTTTGTATCGAGAATAGCTTTTTAATGGCGGAAATCAATAGTTCTCGATATAATTTTCACTTCGTTAAAAACCACTTGAACTGACATTGATTTTCTTATTTCGAACTCATATAAGTTATAGTAAAAAGTAAAAGACCAATACGATAGTATTGGTCTTTTTTAGTAGTAGGAAAAAGTTTGGTAAAACATTAGTCTAAAAACCTTGTTTTCAACTCAGGAGTTGGTAAATAGCAGGCTTCCTTTTTGCCAAACCATTTGTAACGATTTTTGGCTATATAGTTATAAACGGTATCTCTAATAAATGACGGAATTACCAAAAAAATAGCTAATAAATTTATAGGGAATTTGAGATTTGAAGCAATCAATAATGCAGCCTTCGATCGAGAGTATATTTTTTTCTCTTTAGTGAATAGCAGAATTGAATCTGTCTTCTCTCTGTCTATATTAAAATGATTAATAATTTTTGTTCCTGTATTCCCTTGTAACGATGTAAATAAAAACTGATTCTTTTTGTCATGTTTAATAACAAACTGGACACTGCTGTTGCATAAGTTGCAAACACCATCAAATAGAATCAATTTTTTATTTTCAGGAATATCTGGTAACATAAACTATCTGTTATAAGGTCTTTCATTTATCCAATGAAAACCTCTATTGGTCAATAAGAATTTTTTCCTGTAGTCTTCATACCTTTTTGCTTTTACAAAAATAGTATCTTTTGTGAAGGTTCCATCAAATTGATAGTTTATAGAATCGAGTTTCGAAAATTTTAAATCAAAAATTTTCGTGCTATCTCTGTAATCTGTTAATGAAATTTTATTCTCAAGAGAATCAACATTTAATTTATACCATTTCCCACGGCCACCTTCAGCATATTTGACTTGAGCGTATTGTTTGCTACTAATCATAAGGTATTTCCATGGTTTAACTTTTAAACTATCTGGAGTGATAGAATCATTCTTCACAGAAAAATCATCTATTTCAAACAATCCTTGCATACGACTTTTCGAGGCTTCACCATAATATTTTTCTTTAGATTCGAGTGTTGAATACGCTCCATAACCTAAAGCATAAATAAGTAAAAAGGCTTTAATTCCGAAGAATATTTTAGAAGTTATATTACCAAATTTGGGTTTAAATATATCCTTTAACACAACCGGCTTTCTAAAGAAGAAGAATTGGAATAATGCTCCAAAGCTATGCGCTAGTAAAAAAGCTGACATTAAAAACAAATGTGTTGAAAGTATTTTTACTGGAACATCGTAAAAATAGTTTACGGCCATAACGTTGGCTGTTGTCATTAATGTTATAATAAGTCCGAAAACTAATGTTCTTCTAAATAAAAGAAGGACAGCAGCAATTTCGGCAATTCCCATAAACATATTATATCCTTTTGAGAAACCTAAAAATGTCCAGGCTAATCCCATAGGTGATGAATCACCATAGTTTTGAGTTAGCCTGTACATTGATGGCTGGGAAAATTGAAGTTGGATTACTTTAACCATACCGTAATTAATGAGCATGAGACCAACATAAAAACGAATGGCTAGTGTAATCCAGTAATATAACTTATCATAGTTTTTCCTTTTTGTATCTAAGATTGACCAAACGATACATGAGACGATAGCTATACAGAATATGGTAAATAGCAGCACATAATCGTACGTTGTATCTCCACTTCCGTTTGGACCTGTTTTAATTTCGTAGCTAATTCCTAAAATTGATTTTCCAACCCAAGGAATAAAATCATAAAGAACTTTCTGAAAAAAGTTTTGAATATATCCATAAAAGGGATAAGCACCGTTATTTTTAAATAGTATAAAAAGTGCGAAGTATGAAAAGAAAAACCTAAAAAGTACTTTTTGGGGTAAAGACCATAAGTTTTCAATGTTTAGTTTGCTTTCCATGGTAGTTAATTGCTTTAGATTCCCCCAAATCTAATCCAAGAAAACTACCTAAAATTGTATATTTCGGACATTAACGTTATTTTAAAGGTTTGAAATACATATCTTTTTCGGTATGTATACTAACATTTTTAAGGAAGGATTTTGGGTTTTCACCAGTAAGTTGCTTAAAGGCTTTGTTGAAAAGAGCTTGGTCGTAAAATCCAAAATCTAAGGCAATATCCGAAAGTTTTGATTTATCTCCATCGTCTTTAATTTTCTTTAAAACATTTCTAAAACGTATGTTTTTTTTTAAGGTCATAGGAGTAACTCCACAATGTAACTTAAACAAACGATACAATTTTTTATAACTACAATTGCATGCTGAAGCTACTTCTTCAATGGATAAATCCTTTTCAGAAATTAGTTGAATGGCTTTACTTATTAAATCTACGTTCTGTTTTTCTTTGAGGAATTGAAGAATAAATTCTTCAAAGATTTCAATCTTATGATTTGTTGAAGAATCAAAAAAATCAGGGAGCTGATTTAGCAGCTGATTAAATTCATGAATTTCAAAAAATTCTTTATTAAAAACTTGAGAAGTTATAAACTGAGCAAGCCCATGAGGTTTAAAAATAATTACAAATTCTCTAATTTTCCCTCTAGTTTTTATAAGCAACGGGGAAGTAAATTTATTTAATCCATAAAACTTATTTGAGCTATCTGAATTTTCAGCAAGGTATAATTGATTATTTACATAGTTTGGAGTAGCTTTTTCAGAGGCAATAACAACATTGTTCTCAGAAGGAAAAGCAAAGTATTCCTCATCTATTAAAGTATAGTCATAATAGAAATGAATATATTTTGCTAAAAGCTCATTTTTAGGTTGGTATATTTCAATTGAAGGATTTTTCATAGCTCAACTGTACTTTTAAGTAATCAACTAATATTGCTAATATAAGAATTGTGCTCTTTTAGAAGAAGTGAAGTAGAATAAGAATTGTTAAAGAACTTGTAATTCTATGTATATAAACAAGATTAAATAAGTTGACCTAAAGTCATTTCATTTCTTTTCTTATTTTTGTTTTCATTAATTCAGAAAAATGACAAAAAAGAATATAGCAATCCTAACGGTTATAGTAGCAATACTTATTGACCAAATTAGTAAGATTTATGTAAAAACACATTTCACTCTTGGAGAAGAAGTAGTTGTTTTTGCTGATTGGTTTAAAATTCATTTTACTGAAAACAATGGAATGGCTTGGGGATTTGAATTTGGTGGAAGAGGAGGTAAGTTGTTTTTAACGCTGTTCCGTTTAATTGCTGTTTCTGGAATTGTCTATTGGTTAACACAAAGTATTAAGAAAAACATTCACTCAGGAGTTATTATAGCAATTTCTCTAATACTGGCAGGAGCTGTTGGTAATATTATCGATTCGGTTTTTTATGGAATCATTTTCGATTCTTCACATGGACAAATAGCAACACTTTTTGCAGACAAGCCTTATGGTGAAATATTCTATGGTAAAGTGGTTGATATGTTGTACTTCCCAATTTACGAAGGAGAAAGTTTTACTTTTTTTAACGCGATTTTTAATGGTGCCGATTCTTGGATAACAATTGGAGTAGCCTTATTGTTTATCTATAACAAATATGCTTTTCCTAAAGAAAGTGAAGCTTAAACAATAGAAGAATTTTATTCTTTTTTATTTCAATGAGCCGAATGTCTTAGTAAGAACATCTTTCCAGTGTATTTACTAAAAGTCTAGTTATGTACGCATAAGTTTTGTAAATTGGTTTCAAAATAATTGTGTTTAACTTATTTGTAAATGAAATTCATAAAATATCTAGCCGTTTTTTTATTGGGCTTTTTGATTGCCAAATTTTGGTATGAGAAAAAAGAAAATCACTACCAAGAAGAGGAAGTCAAAGTCTTTTTAGATGGGATACAAAATATGAGCAAGTTAGTGGTGTCACAAGGGAGCTTCTCGGAGGTATTTAGCTTTTCTGATACCAAAAAGTATTTTTATGATTATTTGTCTTTTGAAAAAAAAGCAATACTTTCTGTGAATGCGAAAGTGGAAGTGGGCTATGATTTATCACAATTAGAGATCCAAATCGATTCCATTGAAAAAAGTATTATCATTAATAAAATTCCGAAAGAAGAACTCGTTATTTCTCCAGATATTAAGTATTTCGATTTACAACAGAGTCAGTTTAATACTTTTTCTAAGCAAGAACTCAATAAGCTTAATGATAAAGCCATTGAAAAGATAAAAACAACAGTTACTGTGTCTGATTTACAAAAAGACGCTAAAAACCGCTTATTTATAGAGTTGTCTAAAATTTATCAATTGTCAATATTGTATGGATGGAAAGTAGTTGATAACACCGATACGAAGTTGATTAGCTCTTTTGATGAAATACTTATTGTGGATTAACTACTCAATTAGCAAATTAAATACGGTTTTGTATCTTGTTTTTTCTTCCAAATCTTTTTGTCTGCCTCATCTTTTTCAAAATTCTTTTTGTACTTTGAATATAAACTACATAAGCTACTATTTTTTGGGTTAATGAGAATGATTTGAATATCTATATGTTCATGTTTATTAGAATTTACTTTTGCCAACTCAGGAATCGTTGTAGACCTTGTAAATCGTCCCATTCCTCTAGAAAATTTCCATGTTGTAGTATTGATTCTTGACCTTGAGAAATAATCCAATTGCGATTGTAACTAAAGCTGAGGTAACAATTCCATCTAGTATCGTTAGAAGATAGATAATAGCGGTTGCTTGTTGTGAAGAATCAGTTGTGTTAGATGTATTGGAAGGTTCTGGTGTGACTAGATACCTTATTGTAATTGATAATAACAATACCGCTCCAATAATTAGTAAAAAATGCTTTCGAGAAGATTTATTTGTTAAAAGTGTTTTCATATCTTGTTATTGAGTCTAACGGTTTGGTTTGTGTAAGAATAGTTGCGTTTTATACGCGACAGATTTTCCGTAGGAAAATCCGAGTATGCAAAATTGTGACTACTTTGATTTAGGCTAAAAACAGCAATTATTTTTACATATTGTGTAACACGTTTTTTTATTTCAATACTCCAAGCTTTACTAAAATAACCATTATAAGAACAAAGATTCCAGCTCCTACAAAAATTAAATATTTTTGGATAAACTTCTTTTTCTTTAATTTTTTTAACTCTGCCTGTAAATACATAGCGTCTGAACTAGCACTTATAGATTGTAGTTTCATTTCACACTGTTCGAGTTTTGTTAAACAAGCATCAGATAATGAGTTTATGTGTTTATCTTTTTCTCCAGTTTTCCAACCATTAGTTTTAATAATTAATAAAAGATAGTTAGAAAAATTTAAAACTTCAATTTTGTCTTCTGGGATTATTGTTTGTATAATTTCGTTTAGTTGATTATTTGTTTTGATAACCTCCTCTTTATTGTCGTCAATGTCAGATAATAACTCTTTCCCTTTTGAGAATAATTCTTTCCTATTTTCAGCTCTTCTTTGTTTAGCTTCTGCTTTTAGTTCAGCTTTTCGTAAGTCATTTTCAAGTTTTTGTTGTTGAACTTTTACACTTACTCTATTAGGTGTTGAATGTCCATCACCAAAAATTTTATTACTGACCCATTTACCAGTATTTTTTCCTAATTCTCTTTTAAAAGCATCTGTTCCTTTTCCCATATTCGATATTTATTTTAGTTAGTGTATAATGTGTTGCAACTATTTATATCCACCCCAATACAACAGTTATCCATATTATGATTCCAGATAACTCAACCGTTTAGGTTTTGTTATCCATTTAATTAATTATTCAAAAAGCCTTGCTAAAAAGTAAAATTGTAACAATAAGAAAAGAGATATTGAAGTATGCGGTTAAAGCATGTATCTCTAAATTTGTAGTATTTGGTTAATTTTTAGTATTGCTTTTTCTTTCTGTAGTAAACTTAATAAAATGAATTGAAATGGTTTTACGGTTTCCCTCAATCGCTATAGTTTAATTTTTGGTTTTGAATTTTAAATGATGAGTTTTTTTTAATTATAAATTTTAAGTGTTGAATTTTAAATTTTGAGTATTAGTGATTGGTTAATTGATAATCGCTCAGTTTGATGACGCAATTATTACGATTGTAATCAGTAAATAGATTTCTCAGTCACTATCGTTTCTTCGATGACACAGTTGGAATTTTCAATTATCTGTGTATTGATATCAATGACTCTATTTAACGTGATTTCGATGTAAGGATTATTAAACTTAAAAAGTGTCAATTCGAGTGAAAATCGTAGGATTTTTGTATCGAGAATAGCTTTTTAATGTCGAAAATCAATTGTTTTCGATACATTTTTCTTGGAAAAACACTCAAACTGACATTGATTTTCTTATATCGAACTCACGTTATTTATTCTTTCATCACCGATCATTAGTAACTTTTCATTGTTTCTATTCCCGAAGTCGTCCTGACGTGGGCAGGAAGCTCTCGACAGTTCTCGAAGTCGTCCTGATGTGGGCAGGAAGGTTTCGGCAGTTCCCGAAGTCGTCCTGACGTGGGCAGGAAGGTTCCGGCAGTTCCCGAAGTCGTCCTGACGTGGGCAGGAAGGTTCCGGCAGTTCCCGAAGTCGTCCTGACATGGGTAGGAAGCTTTCGGCAGTTCTCGAAGTCGGTCCTGACGTGAGCAGGAAGCTCTCGGCAGTTCCCGAAGTTGTCCTGACCTGGTCAGGAGGCTTTTGACAGTTCCCGAAGTCATGCTAGTGAGGCTGGGAAGGGGGGATTCTTTTCAGTTATCAGTGATACGTTTAAATCTTGAGTTTTTAGTGCTGTTGGATTCAGGTCTCGATGTGTTTTTTACTTCGTTAACCTTTACAGAGCCGACATTTTTTTTCTGAACCACTTTTCTTTTTCCATTGATGAAAAAGAAAGAAAAAATCTAGTCTTAACCAGCCTGCACTCAAAACTAATCATCCTCGAACCTAAATTAAAATAACTCGCTATCGCTCAAACAGATTTTAATTTTAACGGTTCTTGCGGTGTTATTTTTGGCTTGCCTGCTTATGACGAGGTATCTTTGATTGCTTTTTGCTAATCAACAAAATTTATCTTTCAAAAATATTTCATATTTCTATCATTATTACCGCGTGGTAAAAATTTTAGTCTTACGCCTCGACCTGACATTAGAAATAATAGAGGAAAAACTTATTGTAGAGGAATTACTCCATTAGCGATTTAAATTCAGGGTTTGTTTTTAGTTCTTCAAAAACAGGTTCGTTTTTGAATATGTTCTTGTTATTGAAACCATGTTTCATGGCTTTTTTAATTTCTACTAAAGCCTGATCTTTCTTATTTTTTAATAAGAGATTAGCTGCAGTTAAAATTAGATAATCAGGATTGTGCTTTTCCTTACTATAATACTTCTGTAAAAGAGCATCTACTTCTTCTGCTTTTTCTCTTCTAATCAAGGACCAAACTTTTAGGTTTTTCTTTTTAAAAAAGTCGAATTTATAATTTGGAACTCCTACAGTATTTACTGGATCGAAATCAATAACTTTATTCATACTATCTTCAAAAGCATCCCAATTAGCATTGTTATAATGGGTTTTTGATAAGGTTAGAAATAAGCCGTAACTCGCTCTTTTTCGATTCCAATCAGATTTTACTTGGGCTAGCAATGGTATTGCTGATGTAAGAGTAGAGGAGGCCATTTCGTTGTTTCCATATTCCATTAAAGAGCTCGCTGTACGAATCTTCATTTGAACACTGGTAAAAAAAAGATCTTGTGATGTTTCTTGTTGAAACATTCCAGTTGCATTGTATTTGTATATTGGTGTTGTTCTAAAAGCCGTTATGGCTTCTCTGTACCCACTAGCATTCGTTTGCATGGTAGCATTAGCCAATCGTATATAAGGAATTTTTTTTGCTTCTGGATCTTTATGATAAAGACTCACAGTATATAACGATTTGTAGATTGAGTAGAGTCGTGAAGAATATTTGTTTTCCCATTTAACCAACTCTTCAAAAGCAAAATTTAGATATTCGTAGGCAGCTTTATAATCAGTTTCTTGTTGTTCAAGTAATATTCCATATTTTCCAAAAACCACAGCTTTTTGAATAGGAGAGAAAGAGTCCGCTTTTTTCGAATGTAGCACCGCTTTTTCGTAATAGTTTTGAGCTTCATCAAGAGAATCAATTTCAAAGAAGTAATCACCGATTGACTCGTATAGATTTATTTTTTGTTCCGAAGTAAAATTTGCATCATCCAATTCAGTCAGCGTCTTGGTAAAGATACTCTCGTAAAAATCTCTTTTTTGATCTAAATGTCTTATTGCAAGAATTTTTAGCATTTTGGCGAGGTTCTGAAGAGTCAAATAATTATGTTCTTGATTGTTCTCAATAAGAATATTAAATGAAGTTTCATGAAATTCAAATACCTCCATCTTATCAGAAACTCTGATGTCATTTAAATATTGAGCTAAATTATGGTAGCATTGTGCCAATTGATATGGGAAACGACCAGCTTCTTTTTTTACCATTTCAATTAAACTGCATTGAATTAAAATAGCCGATCTGAAGTCACCATATAACCAATACGCTCTTGCTAATTCTAGATTAGCGTCAATAAGTTGAAGTTTTAATCCTGTTTGATCTTTTAACAAGTCAATAATCGAATTTAATGCAATAATAGCTTCTTCGAATTGTCCGTTTGACATGAGCAAGTTATAACGGAGGTATGAGGTGTTTAAATTCTGTTGAATTTGAAGTTTTAACTCAGTGTTATTTTTTGTGTCAGTTAGTTCCTGAAGGTTTTTAGCTAAGTTTTCGGAAGCTTTTTTTGAGTTGAGTAATTCTATGGCTTTTTCTATATCTCCATTTTTTACACCTTTTTCATAAGCTTTTACATAGGATTTATCTTGAAAATCAAGATTGTTTTGAATAATATATTTGATTAGTGAGGGAAGCTGGCTTTTGATTTTTGCGTATCGCTTTTTCCAGAAAAGAACTCCCTCTTGAGTATTCTTAAGATGTTTATGATATTTGGATTCCAATCGGAGAAGTTCTTTTCTACTCTCTTCTCCTTTTTTTTGTAACATGCCAAGAACACGTTCGTTTTCTTCACTCAGCGCTTGAAAATTTATGGTTTCTAATTCTGATTTCCAATTTTCTATTTGATTGGAAGTTGCCATGACAACGCGCAAATCTTTTTGTTCTTCAGGAAGTAAATTCTGCAATTCATCCTGATTCACTAATAATAGATTTGGTTTTCGTACTGAAATAGAAGCTCTATTTCCATCCAAATGAGAAAAAATTAGTTTAAACCTTCCTTTACTATCGGTTTGAGTGGGTACAGCTTTTCCTTTCGTTGCTTTAACTTCTGCAAATTTTACATATTCAGTTTTGCCTTTGTTGTAATCACTATTTAAAATGGAAGCTATCCCTTTAATATTGGTTTGCGCATTCACATTGATTAGTGAGAAAAACAAATAGGTGAAGATGAGCAATTCATTAGTTTTCATAGTCGTTTTGAGTTAATAAATAACCAATTATTGCTTAATTTTCTGAAGCATAACAATCATTTCTTGATTGGTTTGTAAAGGAACTTCGTTTTGAGTATAAGGTTCATATCCTTCTTTTAGAGCTCTTACATTTTTATATGGTTCTTGGTGTTCTTCAGGAATGGTTAATACAAACTCGCCAAATTCGTTGGTGATTGCGTTTGCTCCTCGAACTCTAATGGCAACATTATCTATTGGTTTTCCCGTCTCAAAATCTTTTACAATTCCTTCTAGGGTATCAAGTCCTTTTAACTCTACAACAAGAGGTATGTATTTATTTCTTTGTATTGTATAAACAGAATCTGGGTAAACAGCTGCATAAGGTTCTCCTTTAGGATCTTCAAATCTGATTTCAACTTTAGCTTCATTCTTAAAAAAATCAGCTGGAATTTGTTTGAAAATAGCTTCACCTTTAGAGTTGATGGTTTCGTTAATAAGAACATCTCTATAAACTAAAGTAACAATTCCACGGTTTGGAAGCACCTTTTGATTTTTACTTTTTTTTCCATGAACAACTACCGTAATATCTCCAGGGCTATCATCTGTATTGTTAATGGAGTACATAACAATACTAAAAATAGAAATAGTAAAAATCATACTTGTAATAAGAACTATTAATCTAAATGATTGCTTAGTATTTAGTTTGGAGAAGATTTTTAATTGAATAATGCTACGAAACAAAATAAGGAAAACAGTCATTCCTATTCCCGCAAGTCCGGCAATCATGCCCCAATTATTTAGAAAATCCATGTAGTAGTTAAATAAATGTTTAAAGTGAAAATTAACAGCCTTAACATATGAGGTATGAGTTAAATGAATAAAATACCTTGTTTTTATTAAGAGCTCTTAAGTTTTCTTGGTTGTTAATTTTTTACGCAATATATAATTTTAAGGATGGTTTTGAAAAAGAAATTTTAAGGATAAAACCCCTTTTTTGAAGGGGCATTAATGTTTTTAAAAATAGAATAAAACTTTTTGACAAGATCGAGGTCTAAGGAGAAGAAACAAATAAAGAAAGTTAATATGAGAGTTTTACTAATGGTTTTGATGATGTCATTTTGTTTAATATCAACTTCATGTGCAAGAAGAGTTGTGGTAAAGCAACCCAATAAAAAAGTTGTGATAGTAAAAAGACCTGCTAAGTATAAAGTAGTTAGAGTGAATGGAAGGAAGTATTACGTGTGGAATGGACGTTACCATAGAAAAACGTCACGAGGATACGTTGTTGTGAGAGTTTAATTTTGGAAAAGGTTGAAACAAAAATTAGCAATACTTGAAAGGAAGTTGTGATGATTCCAATTGAGTATTGCTAATATAAAACTGAATTTCTTGTATTTTTAACGAGGTAGTTTTTTACTTAAAACTCCATAAAGGAATGCGCCTAATAAGGCTCCTACCAGAACAACAATGATTGGTAATATTCCTTGACCAATAAGAACAAATATTGGAGCTGGACAAGCTCCTGCTAAAGCCCATCCCAGACCAAATATAGTTCCTCCGACTAAAGTTCTGACAAATCCTTTTTGTTTATCTTTTATGATGATTTTTTCACCTACATAATTCTTAATGGTTCCTTTTTTAAATAGAAAGACAAAAATCATAGATGTTATTACTGCTGTTCCGATAATTCCATACATATGAAATGATTGAAACTTAAACATTTCAAATATTCTGTACCATGAAACTGCTTCCGATTTGGTTAATACAATTCCGAAAAATATACCAATCAATAAAAATCTAAATAACTTCATACTAACCAAAAATTAAAGGGAATAAAACCCAAGTCATTAAAAGTCCACCAATGAAAAAGCCAATAACAGCAATTAAGGAAGGTAATTGTAAATTACTTAATCCTGTAATTGCATGGCCTGAAGTACAACCACCTGCATATCTTGTTCCGAACCCAATACATATTCCAGCAATAAGTAATAAGGCAAATCCTTTAAGAGTGAATAAACTTTCAATACTAAATAGCTCGTTAGGAACATAGGTTGCTCCAGCATTGAAGAAACCAAGAGACTCTAATTCTTGTACGGTTGTAGGATTTAAATCAATAGAAGATGCGGACATCCAAGTCTTTGCAATGAATCCACCCATCATTAACCCTAAAAGAAATACGAGAGACCATTTTTTAGATTTCCAATCTTTCTTAAAATAATCACTCACTTTATCAGCACCGGCTATAGTGCATAACGTTTCAAGGTTTGAAGAAACTCCAAAGTTTTCTCCAAAATAAAAAAAGAGAAATAAGACTACAGCAATCAAAACCCCTGATACATACCAAGGCCAAGGCTGAAATAAAAAATCTATCATAAACTATTTTTTATGTATTCTAAAATCTTCTGAGTAGCACCTGTATTGTTCTTTACATAATCCATATTGGTTTTACCCATAGTGCTTCTTAAGTTTTCATTAGTTTTTAAAGAAACAAAATTATTACTTAATTCTTTTTTATCTGTAACAATTGTTACTCCCTTCAATTTTATAAGGTCAATAGCTTCTTGAAACTTATGATATTTATAACCTCCAAAAACAATAGGAATACCATAAGTGGCAGGTTCTAGTATATTATGTAATCCTGTAGCAAGTCCACCACCAACATAGGCTACATCTGCATAGGAATATATTTTGGTTAATATTCCAATAGTATCAACAATAAGAACTTGGAACTCCTTTAATTCAAGGTTGTCCTTTTCTGAAAATAGAACGGTACTTTTTGAAATAGAAGATTTGAGTTCTTGTATTTTATTTGATTGAATGGTATGAGGAGCCAAAATAAACTTTTCGTCACCAGAAGCATGATTATTTATGTAGTTAACAATTAACTCCTCATCTTCTGGCCAGGTACTACCCGCTATGACTGTGTAGGTGTTGTTTTTAAATTCTTCTACAAAATCCAGTTTGTTGTCTTGCTTTAAAATATCATAAACTCGATCAAATCTAGTATCTCCACTTTTAACAACATTGTTAAAACCAATAGAGTGTAATAGATTTTTAGAAGTGTCGTTTTGAACGAAAAAATAATCAAAGGCATATAACTTTTTACGCATATAAGATCCGTACCATTTGAAAAAGGACTGTTTTTCTCTGAAAATACCTGAAATTAAAATGGTTTTAATTTGATGTTTATGTAATTGATCTAAAAGGTTAGGCCAAAATTCATATTTAACAATAAAAGCAATTTCGGGTTTTATTAAAGAAACGAATTTCTTCATGTTTCTATTAGTATCAAAAGGGAGATAGCAGACAACATCAGCATGAGGATAATTCTTCCTGATTTCATATCCAGATGGAGAGAAAAAGGTGACAACAATCTTATAGTTTGAATAATCCTTTTTCAAATTTTCAATAATGGGGCGTGCTTGTTCAAATTCACCTAAAGAAGCAGCATGGAACCATAAAACTTTATCAGAAGAGTTGATAGCACTTAATTTATCAAAGCTTTCTTTCCTACCTGTTACAAATAGTTTTAGCTTTTTGTTAAATAGAGCGATTATGTTGATAACACCATAAACTAATGAAATAATAATATTATAAATAAATCCGGTCATAGCGCGAAGGTAGAGAATAATAAAAAAACCAGTGCTATTGCACTGGTTTTTGTTAAGTATATTTTGTGAAACCTCTAATTAAGACTTCATATCAAAATCTTCCATGAATTTAGTTGTATAGTTTCCTGCAACATAATCAGGATGATCCATTAACTGTCTGTGGAAAGGAATTGTAGTTTTTACACCTTCAATTACATACTCATCTAAAGCTCTTTTCATTTTATTAATTGCTTCTTCTCTTGTTTGAGCAGTAACAATTAACTTCGAGATCATAGAATCGTAGTTAGGTGGAATCATGTATCCTGAATACACGTGTGTATCTATTCTTACACCATGACCTCCTGGAGCATGATAAGAGGTGATTTTTCCTGGAGCAGGTCTAAATCCATTGTGAGGATCTTCTGCATTAATTCTACACTCAATTGAATGTAATTGAGGAGTATAGTTTTTACCAGAAATAGGCACACCTGCAGCTACTAAAATTTGCTCACGGATTAAATCGTAATCAACAACTTCCTCAGTAATTGGATGTTCTACCTGAATACGAGTATTCATTTCCATGAAATAGAAGTTACGGTGTTTGTCTACTAAAAATTCAACAGTACCTGCACCTTCGTATTTAATAAACTCAGCAGCTTTTACAGCAGCTTCTCCCATTTTCTCACGTAATTCGTCAGTCATGAATGGAGAAGGAGTTTCTTCTGTTAATTTTTGGTGACGACGTTGTACAGAACAATCTCTTTCAGATAAGTGACATGCTTTACCAAAAGCATCACCAACAACTTGAATTTCGATATGGCGAGGCTCTTCAATAAGCTTCTCCATGTACATTCCGTCATTTCCGAAAGAAGCTTTCGCTTCCATACGAGCAGAATCCCAAGCGTCGCGTAAATCTTCTTTTTTCCAAACAGCACGCATCCCTTTTCCACCACCACCAGCGGTAGCTTTAAGCATTACAGGGAATCCCATTTCAACTGCGAGCTCTTCAGTTTCTTCGTAAGTATCTAAAATACCTTCTGAACCAGGAATACAAGGAACACCAGCAGCAATCATTGTTGCTTTTGCTGTAGCCTTATCTCCCATTTTTTCTATCATTTCTGAAGTAGCACCGATAAATTTAATATCGTGCTCCTCACATAATTTTGAAAACTTAGCATTTTCAGATAGGAAACCGTATCCTGGATGAATTCCGTCTGCATTTGTAATTTCAGCAGCAGCGATAATTCTGTCCATTTTTAAATAAGACTCACTACTTGGAGCAGGACCGATACATACAGCTTCATCAGCAAAACGTACGTGTAAACTCTCAGCATCAGCTTTAGAGTAAACAGCTACGGTTTTTATTCCCATCTCCTTACAGGTTCTGATTACGCGTAATGCAATCTCACCTCTATTGGCAATTAATATTTTTTTAAACATAATGTAAAGGTTTAGAGTTAGAATGATGAATTTAGAAAGGAGTTTACTCGCAATTCTAAATATTCGTTAATCTAAGATCTATAATTATGATGGGTCAACTAAGAAAAGAGGTTGATCAAACTCTACTGGAGTAGAATCGTCTACCAATACTTTTACAATTTTACCTGATACTTCAGATTCGATTTCATTGAATAATTTCATTGCTTCAATAACACATACAGTGTCACCAGCTTTGATATCGCTACCTACTTCTACGAAAGAAGGCTTATCAGGTGAAGGTTTTCTATAAAAAGTTCCGATAATTGGAGACTTTACAGTTACATATTTTGAGTCATCGTTTGCAGGAGTCTCTTTAGCTGGAGCAGCTGGAGCAGCCTCAGGTTGAGCAGCAACCGGAGCCGCAGCAACAACTTGTGGAGCAGCAACTTGTGGAGCTGCCTGAATAATAGTTGTTTCAGGTGCGTTGCTTCCTGTTTTAATGGTGATCTTAGTGTCTCCCATTTCTAACTTCACTTCGCTTGCACCAGATTTAGCTACAAACTTTATAAGATTTTGAATTTCTTTAATATCCATTTTCCTAAATTTAAGTTGTTTGGTTTTATGAATTATATGCCCATTTTAAATAGATGGCTCCCCAAGTGAAACCACCACCAAATGCAGCAAAAATTAAGTTATCTCCTTTTTTTAACTCTTTTTCATAATCTGCTAATAATAAAGGTAAAGTAGCTGAGGTAGTGTTACCATATCTGTGAATATTCATCATCACTTTCTCAGGCTCTAAACCAACTCTGTTAGCAGTTGCTTCAATAATTCTTTTATTAGCTTGATGTGGCACTAACCACTGAATGTCGTCTTTTGTTAAGTTATTACGCGTAAGCATTTTTTCAGAAACATCAGCCATATTCGAAACGGCAAACTTAAATACAGTTCTACCTTCTTGATGTACAAAATGTTGTCCGTTTTTAACAGTTTCTTCGGAAGAAGGAAGGATTGATCCACCAGCATCAATTTTTAAGAATTCTCTACCAATTCCGTCACTGCGTAAATATTCATCTTGCAATCCTAAATTTTCTGAGTTTGGCTCAAATAAAGCGGCACCAGCGCCATCTCCAAAAATTATACAAGTAGCTCTGTCGGTATAGTCAATGATAGAAGACATTTTATCAGCTCCAATTACTAGTACTTTTTTGTAACGACCGCTTTCAATATATCGAGCAGCAGTTGACATACCATATAAGAAACTAGAACAAGCAGCTTGTAGATCATAAGAAAATGCATTTACTGCTCCAATTTTAGAAGCTGTGTAAGCCGCTGTTGATGCTACAGGCAAGTCAGGAGTGGCAGTAGCAACAATTACCATTTCGATTTCAGCAGCATCAACTCCTGATTTCGCTAGTAAGTCTTCGGCTGCTTTTATTGCCATAAATGAAGTACCAGCTCCCTCTTCTTTTAAAATTCTTCTCTCTTTAATTCCTGTTCTGGTTGTAATCCACTCGTCGTTGGTTTCAACCATAGTTTCAAGCTCTTTATTAGTGAGTGCGTACTCAGGAACATATTTTCCTACCGCTGTGATAGCTGCAGTTATTTTAGTCATAGTTGTTTGTTTTGTTGTAAAACGAGATTTCAAAGAAATGAAATTTATTTCACTTTTTGATATAAAAAAAAACGAAAACTCACTTTTTAGCCCTAAAAACACTAAAAAACCCTCAAAAAGAGGGTTTTTTATATTTGTTTACAAGCCATAAGTGTCTATGCCTCAGCTGATGCTGATTCTAAAACTACTTGCCCTCTGTAATATAACTTTCCTTCATGCCAGTGAGCTCTATGGTATAAATGAGCCTCTCCAGTAGTTGGATCAACCGCTATTTGAGGAATAGAAGCTTTATAATGAGTTCTTCTTTTATCTCTTCTAGTTTTAGATATTTTTCTCTTAGGATGTGCCATTTTATGTCTTATTTATCTGTTAGTAAATCCTTTAATTTATCCCATCTCGGGTCTGTTGAATCCTGCTCTTCAGCAGTATTGTTTTCTTTTATTCTTAATTCTTCTAATCTTTTCAATGCTTCCGATTCCATTGTGCCATCCAATACTTTAGGATGTACTCTTTTGTTGGGAACCGATAGTATGATCAATTCATAGATGTATTGTGATACGTTAATTTGGTATTCTTCATGAGGAATGATTAACACATCATCATTGTCATCATTAAACTCATGTCCAAACTTTACAATCAAATGCAAATCACCTTTTACTTCTTGATCAAATAACTCGTTAGTAACATCGCAGGGTACATTTACCGATCCTTTAACGTTAAAATCGAGCTCTAAAAAGGTGCTTTTCTTTGCTAAATCAATAGTAACTTGAACGTCACAATCATTGAATTCATCAAAATTATAAGCCTCAAAGAACTTTTTACTAATCTGATACTCAAACAAATGACTTCCTTGCTTTAACCCAATGAAGGGTATGTTGAAATCTTTTAAGTCTTTCATTTATAATATCAATTTGAGCGTGCAAAGATATAAAAAATGTTTTTATTATTATATTCTGCAAGTTTTTTTTTGAAAAATTAGACCTTTAATGAGTTTTTTGTAAGGTTTTGATATTCAATTCTATTTCTATGGATATGCAACGAGCTAAAAAGTGCCTCTTGAAAAGATAAATGGTTAGCCTTCTTTTTTCCAGCAATATCAAACCCAGTACCGTGATCAGGTGAAGTTCTCACTTTATTAAGACCAGCTGTGAAATTAACACCATTACCAAAAGATAAGGCTTTGAAAGGAGCTAATCCTTGATCATGATACATAGCCAACACTCCATCAAATTGCTCATAGGTTTTTGACCCAAAGAAACCGTCTGCAGCATATGGACCATAGACTAACTTTCCAGTTTCCTGAATTTCTTTAATAGTTGGGCGAATTATTTCGTCATCTTCAGTGCCTACAACACCATTGTCACCGCAGTGAGGATTCAATCCTAATACAGCAATTTTTGGTTTGCTTATATTAAAGTCTTGTTTAAGTGACGAGTACATAACCTCTACTTTCGACTTAATTAAATCAGGAGTAATTGTTTCTGATACTTTTGAAAGAGGAATATGACCAGTTATTAAGCCTATTCTTAGTTGGTCTGTCATTAATATCATTAAGCTCTCTCCATCTAACTCACTTTCTAAATATTCTGTATGACCTGGAAAATTGAATTCTTCCGATTGTATGTTTTCTTTGTTAATAGGAGCAGTAACCAAAAGATCAACTTTATTTTCTTTTAAAGCTTCAACAGCTGATTGTAATGACATCAATGCGCATTTCCCTCCAACTTCGGTTAATTTACCGATATCAAACTTCACATCTTCCTTCCATGCATTGACAACATTAATTTTGCCGTGAACAACTTTATCAACACTAGGAATACCGTTAATACTATTGTTAAGCTTTAATGTTTTTTTATGAAAAGAAATAACTTTGTTAGACGCAAATAGCACGGGAGTACAAAAGTCAAGCATTCGTTTATCTTCGAAAGTTTTTAAAATAACTTCAATACCTATTCCATTAATGTCTCCAACTGAAATACCAACAATAATTTTGTTTGATTTATCCATAGTTACGTTTTCTAAAGTCGTATTTTTGATGCTAACAAAAGTAATTAAAATTTAGAGAATGTTTACTGGAATAATTGAAACCCTTGGAATTGTAACTAAATTAGAAAAGGAACAAGAAAACTTACATTTAACTGTAAAAAGTGATTTTACAAATGAGCTTAAAATTGACCAAAGTGTTGCTCATAATGGAGTTTGTTTAACCGTGGTAGGCATTGAAGGAGAAGAGTATGTGGTAACAGCGATTAAAGAAACAATTGATAAAACGAATATAGGCGATTTACAGGTAAATGATGTGGTGAATTTAGAGAGAGGAATGAAGTTAGGAGCTAGACTTGATGGGCATATTGTACAAGGCCATGTGGATAGAACGGCGGAGTGTATTCGTATTGAAGATGCAGAAGGAAGTACTGTTTTTACATTCAAATATGATTTTGATGGAAGTAATGTAACCATTGAAAAAGGATCAATTACGGTAAATGGTGTTAGTTTGACCGTGGTAAATTCAAAAAGAGATGAGTTTAGTGTGGCAATCATCCCTTTTACACTAGAACAAACTACCTTTAAATATTTTAAAGTAGGCACTAAGGTGAATTTGGAGTTTGATGTTATCGGAAAGTATGTTGCCAGATTACATGAATTAAAATAGAAAAATACCAACTATAACTTATAGGAAGAGAATTATTTTGTTACACGAAATGATTCTCTTTTTTGTTTATAAGAGTTGTAAGTTTTATAAAAAGTAAGATTATCAATGTATTGTTAATTAATCGTAAACAAAATCATATATTTGGTTAATATACGATAGAGAATGGGAAGAAAACCACTTACAGACATTAGGCAAGAGGAAATAATTAATGCATTTTATAATACAGCAATAAAGTACGGACTTGAAAACGCTTCTATAGGTAAGGTGGCTGAAGAAATGCAGATAAGTAAAGGTCTTGTATTGCATTACTTTAAGAATAAAGAAGAATTAGTACTCGCTTTAAATTCGTTTATCTTAGAAAGATATTTGGAGTTTCTGACGAATAGTTCGAAATATGAAATGACGTCAAAAGAGAATATTGAAGCTTATATTGACTTGCTTTTTAGTAGAGATTGGAGTGATTATATTAATGATGGTGTTTTTTACAGTTTTTATGCCTTAATCTATCAAAATGATAAAGTAAAAGAAAACTTTAAATTTCATCATGAAGAACTTATCAAAGTACTGCGTTTAAAGTTTAGTGAAGCTGTTCTAGGAGGTGTTTTGAAAAATCATGATATAGAAGACTTGACCAGAGTTATTTTTGCTTTGGTTGATGGTGCTTATTATACCCTTGGAGTTTTTGTAAAAAATGAGTCAGAGTATAATAAGCGAGTAAAGGTTTTTTCATCACATGCTAAAAGTTTACTGAAATATCACTAACGAAAGTTCGATATTGTTTTATAGGTTGCTAGTAAAGCAATAACTCCCCATATAGCATTTAAAAAAATAGTAGGGAAGTCACTAGTTGGAATTCCATTAATAACCAGAGCGATAGCGCCTAGTACATTTAGTAGGTGATATGTTGGTCTATCTGATCTAAGTTTATTAGCGCTCAAAAGGGCATAAGCTACTAAATAAATAATAGCTCCAGACCAACCAATTATTGCATAAATACTCATACTAAAATGTAATGATTAAATAATGATAAAGCTAAGTAAATAAACTTTTAAGTTAGTTTTCTTCTTCGAAAGTTTTTAGCAAATCGAATATTTCAGGAAGATTGTTATTGCGTGCTTGAAAGATGTTTATGCCGCATTTATAAGCTTCATTTAAATTAGTAGATGAATCATCAATAAAAAGTGTTTCATTAGCTTTTATTTTAGCATCTTGTAAAACATATTTATAGGTGTCAATATCAGGTTTTCTTTTCCTTATTTCATGTGAGTAATAAGCTTTCTTGAATAACTTATTCAGAGAATACCCATATCGATTATTAAAGTTATTCAGAAACTTTCTTTGGTGAATTGCATTTGTATTACTTAAGAGAAATAAATTATAATTAGGTTTTAATTTTTTTAAAAGATCAACTTTTTCTTCGGTAATATTAAGAATCATTTCGTTCCAAGCTCTTTTAATTCGTAAAAGGTTATTGTTTTGTTTAGAAAGATTGCTTAATTCAATTAGAAAAATTGTTTCTGAAATGTTTCCTCTTTCAAATTCATAAAAGAAAGGATGTTTGTATTCATGTCCAGTGTTATTTACAATATCATTTATTCCGATATGGTTTAATGCCTGTATTGTTTTTGGAACGTCTAAATCCATTAGAACTCCTCCTAAGTCAAATAATATATTTTTAATCATAATATGAGTTACGTTTTTTTCCAGACAAAAAGTGCAAGTAAAGTTGAAATGATGGCTGAGCCAATCCAAAAGAATGTAATGCTGTCGAAATTGTAGACAGTTTCGTTATTAATGATAGTTTTATTGGATTCTATTAAATACCCACTCGCGATATCTTGAATTCCAGCGGCGAGATAACTCATAATTCCTACGACTCCAAGAGCTGCCCCTGAGGCTTTTTTGGAAGTAATATCAATTGCCATTAAACCACCTAAATAACAAATTAACGCACCAATGGCAAGTCCAAAAATAACCATGCTAAGAACATCGATCCACCATATTTGGGGGCATAATAGAAATAAAGAAAGACTTACAGTGTTCATGATTCCATACAAAAGTGCAGGAAAATTTCGATGGCCATTAAAGAATTTGTCTGATATATAGCCTGAAGAAGCTGTACCCAATATACCACAAATGGCACTTATTGCAATTAAAGAATTGGCTTGTGTAAGGGTATAACCTTTTGCTGTTTCAAAATAATATGGTCCCCAGCTATTTACAGCATATCTCGAAATATACATGAAGGCACTTGATAAAGCTAATACCCATACATAAGGGTTTTTAAGAACTGATTTTTGTAGTTTAAAAGTGGAACCCTGATTTTTTTTGAAATCTGTATTAAGAGATTCCAACCCATTGCTTTCTGGAGTGTCATGAAAAAAGAAGGCAACGATTAAAGCTCCTATAATACCTACAAAAGCAGCCGCTCTAAATCCCCATTGCCAACCAAAATATGAGGCAATAATGGCTGTAGATATGTAGGTGATGGCCTCACCAATGTTATGACTCGTACTCCAGAAGCCATAGAAACTACCCCTTTCGCTGTCTTTAAACCAACGAGAAAGACCAACAATACTTGAAGGAGCGCCCATTGATTGAACCCAGCCGTTAACTCCCCAACAAATAGCGAAGAAAAGAAAAGTGCTTGAAAAGCCCATTGCCAAGTTTGCTAAGGCAGATATTAATAAACCTACTGACATAAACCTTTTAATATTACTATGATCTGCTAGGAAACCATTGATAAATTTTCCAAAGGCATAGGAGAAAAACAGGGCAGAGCCGATTATCCCTAACTCAGATTCTGTTAAAAACCCGCCATCTACAATTGGTTTTTTAACTGCATTTAAACTTAATCGGCAAACGTAATAAATACCATATCCTATGGTTGAGGAAATAAATATTTGCCATTTAAGTTTTTTGTAGCGTTTTTGTTGTTCTTCTTTTGGAAGTATTTCTTCAGAAGGTTTTGATTTTTTAAAATATTGTAACATCATTATATGTTGTCTAAAGTCTATTTTATAAAAGTTTTTGCAGCATTTTTGCAGCTTTTTCTGGGGTAATGTCTCTTTGAGGCATTCCGAACATTTCGTAACCAACCATAAATTTTTTTATTGTTGCGGAACGTAGTAAAGGAGGATTGAAAATCATGTGCCAATGCCAACCTTTGTTTTTTTCATTTACTGGTGCTTGATGTATTCCCATGGAATAAGGGAAGTTTGTATTGAAAAGCTTGTCATAAATATTGTTTATTGTCTTTATGGCTTTAGCAAAACTGCTAATTTGATCATTATTGAGAGTTGTAATGTTTTTTGAGCCTTTTTTAGGAATAAGCATAGTTTCAAAGGGCCATACAGCCCAGAAAGGAACCAAAACTACAAAGTCGGGATTTTCATATATAATTCGTTCTTTTAGCTCAATTTCTTGATTTATATATGCTTCTAATAAGGTCTCATTATTGTATTCAGCGTGTTTTTTAAAACGTTTGGTTTTTTTCTTGATAATTGAAGGGATTGTTTGTTGAGCCCAAATTTGCCCATGAGGATGTGGGTTACTACACCCCATCATTTTTCCTTTATTTTCGAAAATTTGAATATTATTAATATTTGGGAGCTGAGATAACTCCTTAAACTCGTAAATCCAACATTTAATAACTTGCTCTATGTTGTCAAGTGTCATTGAAGAAAAGGTAAGAGAGTGGTTGGGGGAGTAGCAAATTACTTTGCAAATACCTGTTTCAGTTTGAGCTTTCAAAAGAACACCTTTTTTATAGGTTTTAGTGTAAGAGTTTAGAGTCAATGCTGAGAAATCATTGGTAAAAACAAACACGTCTTTATAATTAGGATTAATCTTTCCATTTGCTCTTATATTTGTTGGGCATAAGTAGCAATCCTCATCGAAAGTTATTTCTTTTTTTTCTTCTTTCTTTTCGAGCTTTCCTTCCCAAGGTCTTTGAGTTCGATGCGGAGATACTAATACTTCTTCATTAGTTAATATATTTATTCGTGTATGTACGTCTTTCTGTAAATCAATCATAAATTCACTTTAATTTAATGTGAGAATTTTGTGTAGGTGAATTGATGAAACAGCATAACCCATAATTAGATTATGCTATTTCCAATTAAAACAAAGAATACGGGTGTTAATGATGAAGACCCTTCGATCTCAAGAATTCTAATAGTATTTTTGGCCTATCGGTTTGAATTATATTGACATTGTTTTTGATATACCAATCGTAAATAGATATATCTAATGCAGCTTTTTCATCGTCATATCCATCACATAAACTAGCCCATAAAGCATTAACCCATACATTGGTGCCTCTTTTTTGAATTTCTTTGAAGTACTTGTCAAGTTTTAAATTACTGTTGTCAGGTACTATAAATTCAATAGCTAATGGAGGTTGGTCGTTTTGAAGGTAGCTTTCAACCATGTCATTTTTTTCAGTATTAGAAATAGTAATAATTGGCATAAAGCAAACTTTGTCTAAATATTCTCCAAACTCTTGCTGTACTTGATTAAGTGTTTTACGCCCTTTAATAACTACCTGTTTCAAAGTGTTTGTTTTTTTGACAACTTCATAGCATTTGTCAAAAATGTTGTAGCTCTTGTCAAGGTTTATAAGAATTTTGTCTTTTGAAAGAAGTAAAGCTTCCTCAAGTGTAGGTATTTTATGAGGTGTTTCAATGTCTAAACCATCAACCAGTTTAATTTTTTTTATACTGTCTAGAGTAAAATCTTTTACAAGTCCCGATGTTTTTGTCGTTCTATCGAGTGTTTCATCATGCATTAATATGAGGTGTCCATCTTTTGTTTCCCTAATATCAATTTCAACCATATCAACTCCTATATCAATGCAATTTTGAATAGCCTGTAAAGAGTTTTCAGGAGCATTACGCCAATCGCCTCTATGGGCAACAACCATAACTTCTTTACTATTGGAATTTTCGAGGTTATGAATTAATCTATCAATTTTCGAAATAGATTCCTGTTTATTGTTTTTGTCATTTGGTTTTGTTTGTTCTTGCTTTTTACAGCTATGAAAAACCAAACTAAGTGTTAGTATTTGTATAATTAAATATCTCATTTTATTTCACGATTAGGTTAAATAACCAAGCCACGGAAAGAGGCTTGGTTATTCTCTTAATTAATCCAACTTAATCAATAAAGATTAGTAACCAGGGTTTTGACTTATTGATGGATCAGTATCAATTTGACTTTGTGGTATTGGTAAAATCAAGTTGGTCTCATCAATAACAACATTTAAATTATTCGTGCTAAAAAAAGAGTTCATCGTTGATATGGCGTTTCCGTAGCGCTTTAAGTCGAACCATCTGTGACCTTCGCCAATAAGTTCATAACGACGTTCATTTCTAATAGCATCTCTGACTTCTTCCTTAGTTGTGGCAGAAGTATTAGGAAGAGTTGCTCTATTTCTAATTTTATTCAATTCGGAGATTGCGTTTGATGTCTGATCAGTTTCATTGAGCGCTTCGGCATACTTTAATAGAACATCAGAATAACGAATTACAAAATAATCACTGCCACTATCGTTAGGACCCGTAGTAGATACTTCGTATTTATTTGAGTGGTAAAAAGGGTTAATTATGGTATTAACATCTACATAGTCATTCAAACGAGTATCTCCAGCTTCAAAGGAATTTACAAATGCTGTAGACGGTAGGTTATGTCCTTTGGCATTAGCCGTTGTACCTGAAGGTCTGAACTGTGAAGCAGCTGGACTCCCTTCTGAATTACCGTTAATACCACTGGCAAATTGTACTTCAAAAATGACTTCTGAATTTCCTTCATTTGCAACACCGAAAATTTGGTCTGTAGAAGTTGCTAATTGATATACAGAAGAATTCACAACATTCCCCAGATTGATTAACGCTTCAGAAAAGTTTCCAAGTGTCAAGTGCACGTCTCCTAACAAGGCTTGAGCCGCTCCTTTGGCTGGTCTTCCAGATGTTTTTGTTAATGGTAGATTTTGAATTGCCGCATCAAGATCTAACTCTATTTGAATATAAATTTCAGAAGCGGAATTTCTTCCTTGACCGAAAAAGTCAAACGGATTTGTTGTTTCTTGAATAACTAGAGGTACTCCTCCATACAATCGTACAAGATTGAAGTAAATTAATGCTCTAACAAATTGCATTTCGCCAATTCTTGTCTTTTTAAGACTGTTGTCATCATAATTAATGGCTTCAATTCTGTTTAAAACAGTATTGATACGTAAAATAGCTTCGTAAGATTCTCTCCATATATCTCCTACCAAATCATTTCCGGCATTAGTTGAAAAGTCGTCAAGTTGACCAAATCTTCCTCCGTCATTTGCGGCAATTTCTTCGAATGAATCCTCTCCAGAAATTTCACCAACACCTATTAAATCTAGTCCGTAAAGTGAGCTGCTCTGCAGTTTTCCATATACTCCAACAATAGCGCTTTCAATTTCTCCTTCATTCGAATAAAAGTTGTTAGCTGATTTGTCGGTGATAGGTAAGATGTTCAAGCTTTCTTCACAAGATACAAGTAAGAGAGATGAAACTGCTATGATTATATTTAAGATTTTGTTGATTTTCATTTTTACTTTTTTAGAATTTAACATTAACTCCTAAAGCCACAAATCTTGTTAATGGACTTGTGGTTTGAATCCATCCTCTTGTAAGGGTCTGTGTGCTGTTTGTTCTTGTATCTATACCATCGGGGTTGTAACCTCGATAATCAGAAATATTGAAAATATTGTTTCCAGTGAGGTAAACTCGTAATTGATCCATCCCTAAATATGAAATAGTTGTATCAGGTAATGAATAGCCAAGTTGAAGGCTTCTTAAGCGAAAGTAATCGGCATCTAATACAGAAAGGCTAGAGGCTCTTGTAAGTCTACCTGCTGAAGAAAAACTTGAAAAATCTGGTCTTCTAAAAAAGCCATTCGCATTTCTATCATTGAAGTAGTTGTCAAAATAATGTTGAGTTGGAACAAAAAATCCTTCACCACTTTCAGCAAAGTATACCATACGATCAGCTGCTTTTCTTCCTTCAACTCCTGTAAATTGAGCATTTAAGTCGAAACCTTTATAATTCAAGCTAACCCCAAATCCGTAGGTGAAATCTGGATTGTAATCTCCTAAAATAACACGATCGTCAGGAGTAATTTGACCATCTCCATTGGCATCTCTAACAATGTAATCTCCTACCTCTGTTCCTGACAAAGGTGTGATAGCTTCATTATCTATTTCTGCCTGATTTGTATATACCCCAATAATATCATAAGCATAGAATTGAGCAATACTTTCACCAACTCTTGTTAGGAAACTCATACCTCCATTGCCTACAATTATTTGTTCTTGACCAGGGGCTAGTGCTAATACTTTGTTTTCGTTGGTACTTATGTTTGCATTGAAATTCATGTTTACATTTCCAAGAGAAAAACCAATTCCTTTTAACTCGAGTTCAAATCCTTTATTTTCAAGTTCTCCGATGTTTTGAAGAGAGTTTGAAAAACCAGATTGTTGAGGTACTGGAACTTGAAGTAAAAGGTTGTCAGTTTTGGCTTGATAATACTCGGCACTTACTTGTATTTTACTATCTAAAAACCTCAAGTCTACCCCGAAATTCAAAGAAGTGTTGGTTTCCCATGATAAATCAGGGTTTGGTGATGTAGCAGTATACGAACCCGAAAGCAATGTTTCATCAATGACATAATTGTCTGGTGAAACTAAAGCAATAGAACCAAAGTTTCCAATTTGATTATTTCCTGTTTGTCCCCAACTGGCTCTTAGTTTAGCATAGTTTAAAAAGCCTTCAGTAGGGAAAAAGTCTTCGTTACTGATTACCCATCCCGCAGAAAGTGAAGCAAAGTTACCGTATTTGGTATTCGCACCGAACCTTGAGGAACCATCATAGCGTATTGAAGCTGATAATGAATATTTATTGTCGAATTGATATTGTAAACGAGCGAAGTAAGATTCTAAAGCCCATTTACTTCTTGTTGAAATAGCTAACGGATTGATTGCTCCGGAGATATTTCTGATATTGTCATCCGCAAAATTGTTTCCTTCTATTCTTGTATTGAAGGTGTTTTCTTCTTGGTAAGAATATCCTAGTAGCGCATTTACATCGTGTTTACCAAAAGTGTTTTTGTAGTTTAATGTGTTTTCTGTAATGTAATTGTCTCTTGTAAAATTATTTTCAAAAGCCTGAGTGAAGTTGCTTTCTACAGGAGTTCTATAATTTCCTATATTGGAAGGAGCGAAAAATTCTGAGAAAATAGTATTGAAGTCACCACTAAACGACGTTTTAAATGTGAGTCCTTTAAAAATGTCAGCCTCTAAATATGTACTTCCGAATACTCTAAATCTTCTTTCAAAAAAATCAGTAAGCTCTGTCTGAGCAATAGTGTTTTCAGATATAGGACCATCCCAGTTATCGTTGTTATCGTTAATTTGATTGGCAATAGCATAAGAACCATCACTATTATAAATGGGATAGTAAGGCTGCATTAAAATGGTTGAGAAACTTGGGTCGGGTTGTCTTCCTGCACCCAAGCCGTAATTTGACCACCCAGCTTCACCTGTTGGGTTAGAGTTTGCTAAGGAAACATTTGACGTAACTCCAACCCTTACTTTATCCGTTATCTTTGAGTTGATTTTTATGTTGTTCGTATATCTTTGATAATCTGAACTGATAACAATGTTTTCTTGGTCTAGATAACCAAAAGAGATTGAGTAATTTGTTTTTTTTGTTCCACCGCTTAAATTAATATGGTGATTCATTTGAGTAGCAGGTCTAAAAACAGCATCCTGCCAATTTGTATTAACTAAACCCGATTCACCATTAATGTAAGATTGTAAAAAAGGTTGAATTCTACTACGTTTTCCTCCTCCGTTAGCATCTCTTACAGCATTACTATCATTGATGTTTCGTCCAGGATCTCCTGAAAGATATCCGAAGTTTCTAGCATCATTATCAAATAGTGCGTAGTCATATGCGTCAACTAGTTTAAAATTGTCGATTCTGTTTTGAATACCAAGATAAGTGTCGAAAGTAACTTTTAATTTTCCTGTCTTTCCTTTTTTAGTAGTAATTAGTACTACTCCATTAGAAGCTCTTGAACCATAGATAGCGGCTGATGCGGCATCTTTTAAAATGTTGATCGATTCAATATCTTGATTGTTTATCGAGCTAAAAGAAGAGCCTTCTGTCAGAGGAATTCCATCCACTACTATTAAAGGATTTGCGCCAGCTGTTAAGGTACTTAAACCTCTAATTTGAATTACTGAATTATCTCCTGGGTTTTTTGTGTTTCCAACAATTTGGACTCCAGCTATATTTCCAGCAATTGCTTGTTCAAAGTTCGCGGTGGAAAAATTGTTTAAACTCTTACTGTCTATTTTTGAAACGGAACCATTAAACTTCTCTTTGGTAGTGCTTCCATAACCGACAACAACAACCTCATTTAATTGTGAGCTATCTTCCTGTAATACAATTTCAAAAGAAGATTTATTAGAAATTGTGATTTCTTGTGTTTTATATCCTAAATAAGAAGCAGTAATAATGGTCGCGTCATCAGGAACTTGTAATGTAAAGTTTCCATCAAAATCAGTAGTGGTTCCAATAAGGGTACCTTTGACAATAATGTTTACACCAGGTAATGGCGTTCCAGTTTGGTCTTTAACATTTCCTGAGATCTTTTTTAAAACAGGTTCTTTTATAATTACTTTCTTTTCTTTCTTTGATACAACTTTAACCGATATATTATTGTTTATCCTCATAAAACTGAGGCTGGCTTCTTTCGAAAGCTTTTCCAAAACATCTTGAACGCTAATGTTTTTATGGTGAATGCTTATGCTACTTTTGTTATATTTAAGAGTGTTGTCATACACAAAAGTGAAGTCAGTTTGTTGTTCAATCAGTTTGAAAAAAGCTAAAGGATTGGCTTTGTGCAATGAAATTGATACCTTTGTGTTTTTCAACGATTGACTATTAATATTGATAGCTACTGTTGGACTAGCTAATAAAAAAATGGCAAGATATATTGATAGTTTAGAGGCCATCTTTATAAAATATTGATATTTTGAATTCATAAAATATGGTTTGATAGTTATTTTTTGTTGCTGTTAAACCTTTTCGCAGTCTGTTGTTACTCGCCAAAGTATTGTAAACAGGCTGCTTTTATTTTGTTCGTATGTTACATAGGCATATATATTTTAGTTGGTACAGTTTCCATTAATTGTTACGTTTTTATCGTTATTAAATTTGTAGGTAATGTTTGGCTTTATAAAAGAAATATTATCTAGTATGTTTTGTAAACTTTCATTTTTAAATACACCAGTAAAGTGGCAGTTTTTGATTTGATCATTTTCAAATTTAAATTGAACACCAAACCATTTTTCTAATTTTATTGAAGCTTCAGCTAGTGATGTGTTCTCAAATCGAAGTACTCCTTCTTTCCATTCAATATATTTTGAAATATCTACTTTTTTAATATTAAGTTCTCCGCTTGTTTTGCTAAAAGAGGCTTGTTCCGAAGGTGTTAGATTTGAGGTAAGTTTGTTTTTATTGTACAAAGCAACTTTTCCTGTGGCAAGTGTTACTTCGATGTTTTTTGATTCTTTATATGCTTGAATATTGAATGATGTTCCGAGAACTTTAGTGGATAAATCACCTGTTTTAATAATGAATGGTTTATCAGGGTTGTGGGCTACATCAAAAAAAGCTTCTCCTTCAAGCTCTATTTCACGTGTTGAACCAGAAAATTTCTTAGGATAAATTATACGACTGTCTGAATTTAATTTGACAATGGTTCCATCTGAAAGTGTAAGTGTAAACTTTTGTCCATATTGTGTTTCTTTTACATCATTTTGAGCTATTTCAATTTGTTGCTCATTATGAGTATTATTCAGAAAATATAGAGACGCTAATGAAAATAGAATGGCAATAGACGCTGCTGCTTTCAGTATTTTGAAGGTTAAAACTCGTTTTTTTCTTCGAGCTATTGAAGATTTAATATCACTTTTAATACGATTGCGATGCTGATCGTCTTCGAAAACTTTATTTTCGTTTTGTTTAAGTAGCTTGTTTTCAAATTCATGAAATACTTTCTCTTCCTCCTTGGTTAATGTTCCTTGGAGTTGTTTTTCAATTAATTTTTTAAATTGTTCTGTATGCATATTCATTACGTTACATATATGAATACCGAAACAGAATGTTTTTTCACAAACTTTTTAAAAAAAAATTAAAAAATAAATAAAAGAGTAATAGAAATTAGAGACTCCATAGTCTTTCTAGCAATTGAAAGTTGGTTTTCCACAGTTCTTTTTGAAATTCCAAGAGACTCAGCAATTTCTATTGTTGTAAGTCCTTCAAATAAACTCAAACTAAAAACCTGTTGACATCTTGGAGACAAGTTTTTTAAGGCAGAATTGATTTTAAAAATTCTTTCTTCTACGTTGTGTTTGTCTTCTATTTTTGAAGTTGTTTCAAGTTCAGAAATAACATCAATGTGTATATTTTTAAACTTATGATCTCTGAAATGATTATAGACTTTGAATCTTACAGCTTGATGTAGAAACGCCTTTATGTTTGTTGTTTCAATTTTTTCTCTTCTTTTCCAATAATCTATCCATACTTCTTGAACAATGTCTTTAGCAATTTCCTCATCTAATAAGAGTGATTTGGCGAATACATATAGCGGTTCCCACAACAAATCAAACAACCTTTCAAACGCAAAACTGTTTGAGTTTTTAATTTGTCTCGCTAAAAAATTGATATTCCCCTTATGTGTTTTAGATGACATGATGTCAACAAATTAACGAAAAAAAATGACATGTAAGATGAGATTAAATTGAAGTTTTTAACATTTAATGTTAAGAGATGGTAAAAAAGCAATGCTCAGGTTTAGGATAATCAAGAGATTTTTTGATTTTCTAAAAACTGATTTTTTTAAACTTTTTATTGTATAAATCTATTTCATATTCATTTCAATTTTACCTAAATAGTCAATATTATTTATTTTGTTAAACCTTTTTTGATAGATGCTTTTGGGTAGCATCCTTAGAGTTAGATATAATAGTTTTTTTTGTAAATTATTTTTAGTCAATGCCATTTTCCCTAATTGCCATGAATTTTTTACAATATATTTCACCTTATTTAAACGTACATTTTGATAGAGTGAAAAAGCTTCTTCATTGTTAGGTTTGTTCTTTAAACAAATGCCCAGCGTATAGGCATCTTCAATAGCTTGGCAGGCTCCTTGTGCTAAGTTAGGAGTTGTGGCATGTATTGAGTCACCTATGAAAACGATATTTTTTTGATACCATTTCTTATAACTAGGTTGAATGTCTGAAAGTTCATTTTGTAAAATACTTTCATTTTTTGTTTTTTGGAGCATTTTTAAGACAAGCGGAGAAAAGCTTTTATAGGTTTCTAAAAGATGTTTTTTTATGGTTATTTCGGAAGGTTTCGAGAAGTTTGTTTTATCTTGAATAGCCAACCAAAATAGTTGATGGTTGTTAATGGGTAAAAATAAAAAACGAAGGGAGTCTCCAAAAAGCTCGAAGTAATTGTGCTGTAAATAAGAATCTATTTCAAAGTCCGTAATTCCTCTCCATATAATTTGATCAGTATGTCTAATATTAATTTTAGGGAATATAGATTTTCTAATTGTAGAATTAATACCATCAGAAACTATTAAAGTAGTAAAGTTTTCAGTCGATTTATCTGTGAATTCCACTTTTACCTGATCAGAGTTTTTTACGGATTTAACATGTTTACCTAATTTATAAGAATCAGGATTTAACTTGTTTGTAATTGTGTCGATAAGTGTGGCTCTATGTATACAATAGACTTCCTCTGGAAAAGGAATGGTTTTTAGGGTTTGTAAACTTTGAGTTGCAAGGATTGTTTTTTTTAATAAATGCCCTTTTGATCTTAGTTCATCTCCGATGTGTAGCTTGTCAAAAATTTTGAGTGCATTTGATGAAATTCCAATGCCAGCACCAACTTCTTTAAAAGCATTTGATTTTTCATAAAGTTGAAAAGGGATATTCTGATTCTTTAAAGTAAGGGCGGTTGTAAGTCCTCCAATTCCTCCTCCAACAATTCCTATTTTGTTTTTTGGTTGATGCATAATTTCGTAGCGTTATAAATAGTCTTATAACTTTTGGTTAAGGTTAGCTGGTAAATAAACTTTAAAAATTGATAAATAGTATTGACTTGTATAAGTTAATGACAAGTAAAATTAAGTGTTTGTTTTAGTAAATAGAAATTCAGGAGTAGGTAGTTGTTTTTGATTTATTGTTTGTATTTATTCATTAATCCGAAATCGAAAGGTGTCCAAAGACAAGCTTTTAAACCACTTTCTTTAAAAGCAGAATTCACCCAACTATTGCATGTTTTAAAGCAAGAGTAGCTTCCTTTTGCTCTGTAAAAGTCATCTCGAAAAGAATAACCTTTATCTTCTAATATAATTTTCGAACCTAATGTATCCTTTTGAAACGAGTTGAGTAGGTAGGAATTTAGTTTGTTTAATTCAGAGGAACTAATTTTTATAGCGATCCAATCGGGTTGAATACTTCGATAACGAGTTATATGTACTAGTGTTGAGCTTTCTAAAAATAAAGCTTTAAAGGCATTACTAAAAGTTAAATCGCTCCAATTAGGAGTGTTCAAGTAAAAGTTTTCTTCACCCCAACCGAAAGCGAGATAGCGTTCGTAGTTTTTATGGCGAATGCCTTTGAGTAATTTGTTATTGATATTTTCTTTTGGAATCACAACATCTAAATGAACACCATTTGTATTAAGGTAAATGGTTTTATCTGATACTTGGTTTTTAATTTCTCGATCTACCGTAATGAATGTTAGTATCAATGAAACCAAAACATAGAGAATTGGTATAGCTAAAACATAGAACAAGTATTTTACGATTTTCTTTAGCAATTTCATTTTAAAATATTTATGCTTAGTTAAATATACTTATTTCTTTAGAACTAGTAGATTGCTTCGTTTACTGTTATTTTACCCCCGAAATTCTATCAATGTAAGCTTTTACATAAGTCTTGTCTACGGGTTTTCTATAGCTTATTTGTTTGATGCCTAAATCTCCATTTTCCAAGGGAGTTATAGTATATTTAAATACATATTCTCCATTTTTATTGCCTTGCCAGCCATTAAATTTCCCAAACCTTAAATCATTCATTAATATACCGTCATCCATGGTTTCTACAGAATAATACCCTTTGGTCACTTTTATAAGAGTTCGTACTTCGGTATTGTCAAGATAAGGTTCGAGTAATTGTTTATTAGCCGGTTCAAAGGCAAAATCAATTTTATTGTCTTTATCAAAAAGGGAATAAAACCCAGTATAATAACCTTTGGAAGTTTTTGCTGAACAACTCCAAAGAATAATATTAAAAGGAGTTGTTTTTGTAATCATTTCTTCTAATTGAATTCCTTGTTTTTCTAGTTGCTCTTTAAATATTGAGCTTGCTTTACTTTGTAAAAATAATCCAGCAAATAAATAAGAAGTACTTAAAATAATACCTAACCAATTCAGTCTACTTCGCCAAGGATTTGTTTTGTTAAGAAAAAGGATAATGATCAAAAGTAGGAGAAAAGGAACAGTGTAAAAAGGATCTACCACAGATACATTGTATAAAGCATAGCCATAAGAGGTAAATGGCCATAGCAATTGTGTTCCCCACGTGGTGCAAGTGTCTAATAAAATATGAGTGAGGAAGCAAAATGAAAATACAAGAAATAAGTCTTTAAAGGAGAGTTTTTCCCATTTAAAAACTTTCCAGGAGGCATAGGCGAAAAACCAACCTCCGAAGATCACAAATAATAACGAGTGACTGAAACTACGGTGGAAAATCAACTCTCCTACATCACTGAATAAAGGACTTGCCAATACATCTAAATCAGGAATAGTTCCAGCTATGGCTCCAAAGAGTAAGGCTTTGTTGCCAATTTTACGACCAACAACGGCTTCAGCGGTTGCTGCTCCTAGTACGATTTGTGTTAGAGAATCCATTCCAATATTGGGGTTTGATCTATTCGGGTAAAAGGCAAAGATAATCCCTTGTTATACTCATGGTACAATTTTATAATAACTATTTTTTCATATGTTGTTATAGCGTTAATTAATATTTGCTGGATTTCTTTTATGCTTTAGATTTAGTGTTTTATGGAAAGAAACCGCTCCGCTTATTACATTTTTTTACAATTCAGTCTTTTATTTTTTCAATTTCGAAGAGTAATCAAAAATAAATCAGTCAATATAGTAGCTACATAACTTTTGATTATTAAGGCGAACTTCGAAAAGCCTATGTTAAATAGAGTAGAATTAAAAAATAATTAAAATGAATAAAATTAAAAATATTAAAGTTAGAGGGGGCAATTTGTTGGCTTTTAAAGAGCTAACGAAAAATAGACTTTTGTTTTTATCATGTTTGTTGACAACCTCATTTTTATCTCTTTTTGGTCAATCAAATCAATTTTCTGGAGATTTCAATGGTGATGGGAATTATGATATCGGTGTTTATCTTGTTGAAGAGGGAAATTTCATTATAAAATATGGCACTGGAGTAGGTTCTTTTAGCGGACAAACAGTTTTCTCTTGGGGATCATTTCCAAATGGTAAAGTATTTACAGGTGATTTTAATGGAGATGGTAAGTGGGACATTGGTCTGTATAACCCTAATGGGTTAGGTAATTGGTATATTCAATATAATACGGGGTCGGGTACATTTGGGAATCAAACTTCTTTTAATTGGGGACCATTTGGACTTGATGGTAATAATGGAGTTCCGTATACCGGTGATTTTAATGGGGATGGTAAGTGGGATATCGGTTTGTATAACCCGAATTTAAAAGGGGAATGGTTTATCAAGTACGGAAGTGGATCGGGGAGTTTTGATAACCAAACAGTTTTCGCATGGGGAGTTTTCCCAAATGGTAAGGTATTTACAGGTGATTTTAATGGAGACAGTAAGTGGGATATTGGCTTGTATAATCCTAATGGATTAGGTAATTGGTATATTTTATATAACACTGGTGGAGGTGCATTTGGTAATCAAACTGCTTTTAACTGGGGAGTTTTTAGTAATAATAATCCGTTTACAGGTGATTTTAATAACGATGGGAAAGGTGATATTGGGTTTTATAATCCAAATAATATGTATAACTGGTACATTCAATATGGTCATGGTACTGGAGGGTTTGGTAATCAAACAGCTTGGCATGGAGGTGACCCTAAAAAAGATTGGAATCCTTGTTGTAGTAATAATGATTTTGTTTTAAGTCCGAATTCTGGATATTTTTTAGAACAGTCTAATTCTACCGAAAATTTGAGGAAAGCTATGTGTATTTCAAAAACAAGCCCAAAATCGGCTCCTGAATATTCAGGTGATTCATTAGTAGCATATCAATGGATTTCTAATAAATTATATCCTGGAAGTAATGGTGATATACGAAGCTTTTATAAGGCTGTAAATATTAGTTGGGGTTCAGTGATATGGCCGAGCTATGATAAAACTTCTTGTAACTGTGGAAGTAAAGAGATTTTCGAAAGTGTGAAGAAAGAATTACAAAAGGAAATTCAGGCTGTTGCTGATATTGGAGCTTTGTTTACTAGTTTAAGTACTTATTATATAAATCCTTTATTTATTTCTAAAGGCAATGTTGTTTCCAGTGTGGTTGCTAATGTGAATTTACCAGGAACTACCAATGCGACTATAAGTACAGGAGAGGTTGTTGAAAAAACCATATTTAGCTTTGCTCAGAGTGCTTTTGAAATAGGACTTGGTGATGAGAATCCATATGCTCCTTTAGTATTATCTGCTTTATTTAATCTTTCACGTACAAGTAATGGAGGAAATATAAGTGATAAATTGGATGTGGCTATAGCGAATATTGAAACTAAATTAAAAGATACTTTTAAAGAAACCATTACTCAAATAAGTACTTTGAGAGACTTGATAATGAATGATTATTCTGTTTATATGAAGTTAGGACTTTATTCAGCAGGTATCAGCGAAGATCAACTAACAAAAATGGTGAAAAGTTCTTCCAAAGCTTATGAAAGGCAATTGTATACAGATCTTATTCCATTAGCTTGTAATATTGTTTTTTATGACCCTGGAGATACTCATCTTGGAGGAGGCGGTCATACTTACGGATTACCTTCGACCAATTATGCCAAGCCATCTAAAACTGTAAATCAAATAGTTTATAAACATAATGCAGGTTGGCCTTGGAATTCTTCTTCTTACTTTACTACTAACACGCAATTGTTAACTTCTTATGTGATTTTTAATGATGGAGATGCTATTACAGGAATATTAGATGCTAACCGTGAGATGAGCTTACCTTTTTATCAGGCAGTATTTGATAAACTAGGATTTACATATGATGAGCTTTTAGCGCTGCCAGGTATGGTTACTTACTATCAATGTTCACTTTGTCAGACCGATGATGGATGTAATACAAAATGTAGATCGGCTTCTTCCAGAGGAGATTAAGAGTTTGATTTACAAGTATAGTATTGGTGCAAATAGTTTTAACTACTTGCACCAATATTATTAAGAATTGAATGGGGGAATTTGATGTTTTGGTATGCTTTTTTGAATTGTCAATAGGTGTTTTTTTACTATGTTTTGTTTCTACCTACTTTAAGATTTCAGTTTTTTTGATAAATGGTCGTTCTTAATTCTTCCAATTTTGAAGTCGGTCGAGATAGAGATAGCTTTCTACAAATTTTCTATGCTTTTGACTTGTCATCTTTTCTAATAATTTTAAGGCAGAAATATAACTTGCCAAGTTTCCATTAGACGAGCTGAACTTTCCGTCTTCCACAAAGGAAACCAGACTGTCGTTTTGTACTTTTAATTTGGGGTAATCCTTTTGTAATTGTTCTCCTCCGCCAATCCAAGTAACGATTTTGTGACCATCAGCAATTCGTGATTTTCCAATTAGTTGAGCTCCGGCACAATTACTTACGATGTATTTTGCTTCGTGATTTCTTTGTCTTATAAACTGAATAATCTTTTCGTTGTTTACTTGAGTATGTATGTCATAGGCACTTGGCACAAATAAAGCAGTTAACTCAGGACAGTTTTCAAAAGTATTATCAGGAACAAATTTCATTCCCTCTTCAGTTACGATTGGCTCTTCAGTTTCCGCGATAGTGATAACATTGAAAAGTTGATTGCCGTCTTTGTCTAGCTTTGCAAAAACGTCTGATGTAGCAACTACTTCTCCCTGTAAAACGCCATGGTACATTAAAAGACCAATTGTAGGAAGTTCTTTTTTGAATGGTTTTATGTGTTTAGCTTTAATGCTTTTTTCACTTTTGATATTGCTTAAATTCTCATTTTTTTGATTTTCGTTTGAGCTTTTGAGATTACAACTTATGGTTGTTAGAGTAACAATAAGTATAAGTATTTTATTCATTTTTAAACTGGTTTTGAACAAAGGTCTATACTTTTTGAGTGAAAAAACTTAATCAAGATTAAGAAACGAACTCATTTTATTTTGGCTCTTACTTTACTTACAAATTCTGGAGACATTCCTAAATAGGAGGCAATCATATATTGAGGAACTCGTCGGGAAAATTCAGGGTTTTTGGATATAAATAAACGAAATTGCTCCTCTCCCTTAAGGCTATAGATATATTCAATCCTTTTTTGAGTGGCGATGTAAGTTTTTTCCATTATTTTTCGAAACAACCGCTCGATTTTTGGAACTTTTTTGCACAAATCATCAAATGTTTCTTGTGGTAGTTCAAGCAATTCGGTATCCTCAATTGCCTGAATATTTAAGGTTGAAGGTTTATTGTTTATCAAGCTTTCATAATCGGTAGTCCACCAATTATCAATAGCAAAGTGTATAATTTGTTCATTTCCTTTATTATCTATGTAAAATAATCGGACACATCCTTTCGTGATGAAGTATCTCGATTTGCAATATCGTCCAGCTTTGAGTAAAAAGCTCTTTTTACTTATTGTTTTTGGTTTTAGGTAAGAATAAAAGGTTTCAATTTCTGTTTCAGTTAGAGAAACATATCTTTTTATGTATTCAGTCAAATTTTGGTTCATTGATTTCTCAATTTTTCAATTTTTGCTTTATTTGTAGAAAATTTACCCTTCAGTACGGTTAACATTCCCTTTGAATTTATAGATTCTTTTTGCTACTTTCCTGTTACCGCCTCCAATTTCAATATCAGCTCTATTTTGAGATATTCCACCTCCTAATTTATGTTGATTTGAGTTCTCGTATATTTCTTCAATTTCAACGTCGACAGCATTTTTAATTCTTTCAGCAATGGCTAGTTCTTGACTGATTTTTGCATTTAGTTCGTTCATTTCAGCTTCAGCTCGTTTTCTGTTCAATTCAACCTGAATTTTTAAAATATTACCTTCTTCTACAATAGCTTCGGAAATTTCTTGAGATTTTTTAATATTATCATAGATCATTGATTCGATCGAGAGTGAGTTTTTTACCGTTTTTTTCATGTTATAGTTTTTATCTTCTGTTGGTTTTTTAGTTAGGGTAGTACAATGACTTATATCTGAGTCAGTGTTTTAGGTAATATTGTTAGTAGTTTGTTATTTTTCCATTTCATAGCGATCCAAAGATTCGGAATAGAATTTAGGCTTTATGTTTGTTGTTTTAAAACCGTATTTTTCGAAAAATGGAGCAATATCTTGTGTTGTAGCTAGAGCTATCTTCTTATCTGGATAATTTTGAGAAATAGACTTGAATCTATATTCTAGTAACTTTTTACCATAACCCAATTTTTGAAATTTTCGGTTCACCATTCCCCATGAAAGAAATATTTCGTTAGAGTTTTTTACAAGTAAGTATCCTGCACAACCTAGAACATTATCGTCGTCTTCTAGGACAAAGTAATATTCTTTTTCAGAAACGTCGTGAGCTAATAATCCTTTTTCCTGGGCAATTAGCCATTCTTCAAAAAGAGGAACCTCGTCCATTGCGAAAAATTCAGGAGTATTACTCTTAATTATTTCCATGCAGGCAGCGCGGTCTTTTTTCTTATAAGGTCTTATATTCATTCTATTTGCAAATAAGTTTATACACGATTTTTATAGAAAAAAGACATGAGTCTTTTTTCGTTGTGCCCTAAAGATAATTGATAAGGTTTAATTGAGAGTGAAAACTTAGTTGGAATTAGCAATACATTATATTAGCCCTTACTTATTATTTCAGTTAGATATACAATTCCAAATATCCATCCTAAATACATAATTGTGTAACTCAATGAATAGATCATGGAAATGCCTAAATTACCTTTGGTTTCTAAAGATTTAGAAAAAACAAGCTTTAGCGCTCTGAAAAATATCCAGTAGAGCATTCCTAAAATTATGAAAATTGAAATCCAGAAAAAAGCTTCCAGTAGAATCAGAAATAGGAACATCAAAATTGTCATTCCAATCCACATTAAAACCGATAGTATTAATTCACCAATTCCATTTCCAACTTCAATACTTGGCAACTCGGGTACGGTTCCAGATTGAGGAATTAAATCACCAGTTTTAAATTCTCTAAATTTTGGAAAATTGTTTTTTATGGTAATTCCATTATAAAGACCATAAGTCATAAATAGGAAAAGAGCGGCTCCGATTATAGATAGAGATAAGTATAGATTCGAATTTACTGTTCTGTTATAGTTTATACCTGTCAAATAAACAGTCAAAATTGTAATTCCAATAACAAGCAATGAAACTATAAAAACAGACTTTCCTTTTAAATATGTTTGTTTTGTTTTCAATTACTTTTTTTGTTAGTGGTTAGCTATTGGTATAACGCGTATTTTGTTGAAATTTAAGCAAGCGGATTTTATAATCCAATATCTTCATAATTCCATGATTGAATTTTATTCTTTTGTTCAGTTTTATAGAAAACTCCAAAGTTGTTTCCAATTACCCAATCAGTGTCAGGGACATTCAATTCTCCTTTAAAAAAAAGTCTATTTGAACGTATCCCATCGTATTCAATATTGGTCAAAATAGCCAATTTATAAAATTCTGGATTTAAACTGTCTTTGAAAGGCTTTTTAGTTAATTTTCTATATAAAACAGTATCATTAAGTCTCGTAAGTATAATTTCTGTTGCCCAGTTATGATAAACCTCTTTATAGTTTTTATTAGTCTTAATGATTGAACTATCATTTAAGGAGTAAGTTGTAAGTTCTAGTTGATATAGTTCATTCTCAATCTTGATTTCTCGATTTTTAGAGATTGTATCATAGTCTGTTTGCCAGTAAGAAATAATAGTGTCCGTTTTTAGTTGCGATTGAGATTTGGAATCTGGTCGTGTTTTCTCGGATTTTTTTCTTGAGCAACTCGATGAGAATATTATCAATATTGAAATGAATAGATGTTTCATTACTAGTTTTTTTATTTCAATGATGTTTAGATATTGTCGTTTTTTTATTAATCAAAAGCATCACCGATTTTTTCAAATTCCTTCTTAATCCAATACCAACTTTCTCCTTTTCCTTTACTTTTATATAAATTCCAAAGTAGCTCAGTAAAGTTATTAGCTACAATCTCTGATAGTCCTTCTTCTCCATGTGTGTCGAGAAAACTGTCGTAGCAGTTTCCGTTTTTGTTATCCGTTAAATCGATGCTAATGTATTGGGATAGTTCTTCACTTTTCGCAATTAAAAACCAGTTATTGGTGATGTCTCCTTCTAGTTCTTCCCAGATAACATCATCTTTTGGGTAAAGATACTCATTAGTAGATATAAAATTTTCTTTTCCTATAATTTCAATCCCAAATGGTTCGTTTTCAAATAGATTAATACCGTTTGTTAGTTTAAAGAATAAGTCTAAGTCTTTAGGTATTTTCCTTTTAATTATTAATTTGGGATTTGGTTTAAAAACTTTACAATTATCGTCTTTGGATATTAATTTTATAATCTCCTTTAAGTCTTTCATTTTTTCTCTCTTTGTTTTATCGCTTCGTACATTACAATTCCAGTGGTGGTGGATAGGTTAAAACTTTCAACTTTTCCTTTCATATCTATGGTTAAACAATATTCGCACATTCTTGCTGCGGTTTCACTTAATCCTTTTGATTCTTCACCAAACCAAATAGCAAGTTTTGGGGCTACTAAATTCGATTCAGTGAGTTTTACCTGTTTTTTACAAATATTATGAGGAGAAGTTCCTACAGAAATAAATCCATTTTTATTTAGAAAATCGAAGCACGTTTCAGTTTCGGTGAATACTTTTATGTTTGTCCATTTTACCGCCCCGTTTGAATGTTTTAATAATGATTTTCTTTTTCGTAGCTCTTCAAGATTATCTTCAAGTCTTTTTTGCCCGTCGATTACGAATAGTTTATCTACTCCAAGTCCATGTATGTTTCTTATAACACTACCGATGTTTATGATAAAATTCGGATTTTCTAAAACTGCAATAAGTTCAAAATTTTCAGTCAATTTTCAATTGTTTTCGAAGTTATTTTCTTCTAATCATGTATGAGTTAAAGGACTTTGTCGCACTCATCTGTTGTTGCCAAAAAAGAATAGGAATTATTACACTTATTGTTCCGATTGCTCCAAAATAAATCCACAAGAAAATTGTCACTAAAATACCTATTCCAACTCCGATAAGAATAATTGTATTATTAGGCTCCGCTTTTATGTCATTCACATGTTTTTTTTCCATTTTTCCACAATTTTGACAATTTACGTTAAATTCATCTCCTTTTTCCATTTGTAAATCAGGTCGAGTAGAAGCACTTGATTTTATTTTAATATCCTTTTTACAAGATTTGCAATGTGCGTATAAGTTCATTTTTCAATTTAGTTTTTGTTTGTTATTTTATCTCATTCAGAAGTACTTTCCAAATTGTAGTTTTAAACTTGTTTTTAAACACTCCAAAATGGCCAATTTTTTTAACTCCAAAATCAATGGGTTTTAAATGAGTTGACTTGACTTTTGAATTTCGATACTGATTAGTCATCCATTCTACCGCTTTTTGAGGAGCAAAACTATCGTCTTCGATACTAAATGCGCTAATATCAATTTTAATTTTATCATAGTATTTTAACATTATCGACTCATCACTTTGTATATAATCTGGGTTTTTACACCAATTTTTCCATTGACTAGCTACATTTTTAGGTAGATTTTCCATTCCACTCAGCTTTTTTGAGTTGAGGTATCCAAATAAGTTTAAAAGGATAGGGAACAAAATATACCAGTTAAACCACATTTTTATTCTACCAATTCCTTTCCAAAATTTCCAGTATCCAGACTGTGCAGCAACAAGTATTATTTTATTAAATTTAGTTGAAGATTTAGCTAGCCCAATAAGTTGACCACCGATACTGTGTCCAAGAATTACTTTTTTCGAATTGGGGTAGTTTTTTATAGCATATTGGAGAACATGTTCTAGGTCGCTCTTTCCCCAATCGGCAGCATTGGTGTTTAATTCCTTAATTGGTTTTGTCAATGAACGACCAATACCATTATAATCAAATGTGAGAACTGAAACTCCGTTTTCAGACAAATACCTAGAAAATTTTTGATAATACTCCTGCTTCACACCCGTTGCTGAGGCGATAATAAGTATAGTGTCATCTTTTACGGTTTCATAAAGAAATGCAGATAGTGTTTCTGAATTTGTTTGTATTTTGATTTGTTTCATTTCTTCTCTTTAATAATTGCCAACATTTTGGCTAAACTACGTTTTAATGCATTTTAGGTTTTGTTGTTGCCTTTATTCAATCATTATATTAGTTCTCCTAGTATGTTTTGATCTGTGTTTTCAGATTTCAATAGTTTGTATTCAAACATTCTTTCATTTCGTATCTGTTTAAATTCGTCAATCGAAAAAGTGAAAGCCTGATTTTTAAAAATACAAGGCAATTTATCTAATCTCTTCTTTATCTCTTTTCTTTTAAAATCCTTCGGAATTTTCCATTCTGTTTTGCCTTCAAGTTTAATTTTAACATATGTTAGTCCAAGTTTGTCCAATACTTCTAAAGTAGCTCTATAATCATTAATCTTTTCAATTAGTAGGTCCTGTCTACCACCTCTCAAACCAATTTTAAAGCCATACATCCATGTTTCTAGGTCAAGAGCACTTCCCGGCTGCATGAATTCATTTGAATTTTTGTCTACAATTAGTCCGTTATATGCTCCCACTAATATATTATCAGGATTGGGGTTCAATTCTTTAAAAGGGACATACCAAACAGCTTCTCTTTCGATGATATTTGCTGAATCAACGACAAAGCTATTGTATACTTCATTTTCACGAATAAAAGACTCGGTAATCGATATTGCTTCCTTTTTATCTGTCATTTTCATAATGCACCACAACGCTTTGGCTAAACTGTGTTTTAATGCGCTTTAGGCTTTGTTACTTTGTTGTTTTTATTCAATGGTTGTACAGTGTTTTTAATTCAATTTTTAAGTTCTCATTTTTCAAATAGGGTGGTTTTTTATTCAAACCATAAAAGATGTTGTCCGATTCTTTAGTCCAAATACGCAGGTAGTCGCCACTCTTAAATTCAATTTTGCAACCACTTTGAATCGTTTCAAATTCATTCGTGAACTCCTCCAAATATACATTTATCACATTCCCGAAGTTGGATAGTGCATTCGAACTTATGAATTCAACTTCTTTCCATTTATATCTATTATCTTCAATGTTACTTTCTAATATCCCTTTATCTGTAAATCCATCTTTTCTAATAATCAAAGATTCAGCGTTTCCATCACAATCAAAAGTAAATTTTTGTCCATTTGAAAAAATAAGTTTTAATGTTCCCATTGATTCTTCATTTAACTTACCTTCAAAAAAGTATTGTTCTTGAAATGCAGAGTCAATGGTGAGACCTATAAATGATGACAAGTAATCTATATTATCATTATGTGTTTTTGTTTGTTTTTGTCTCATCTTCTCTGATACTGTATAACTAGTTATATCCAAACAAATATAACATTTACACAATTTATACTTCCTGATAACCGAATCTTTTGGGTATCGTTAATAATAATAGGGATTGATATTTAGAAAGTTAAAAAATATGAGTGTAAAGAATAGATAGAAACAAAAAAGCATCAACTAGATGTTGATGCTTTGCCAAAGGTGGTCCCACATGGGCTCGAACCATGGACCCCCTGATTATGAGTCAGGTGCTCTAACCAACTGAGCTATAGGACCTGTTGTTTTGGGTTTGCAAATATATAAACTTTTTTAGAATAACAAACAGTTTTTACACATTTCTATTCATTAAATTCAGTCCAAAATTGCGTAGTGCCTCCTTGGCTTCATCGCTAATAGAAAGCTTGTCAATATACTCAAATGATTTATTTGTGTAGCTTTCAATAAGTTGCTTTGTGAAGTCAGGAATATTGTTGCGTTCAAAGATAGCGGAAACCTGGCTAACTTTTTTCTCAATATTTTTTTCTTCGTTATTATAAAAAGAAATTAAATCTTCTTTATCTGAATCATTAGCAACTTCCAAAGACTTTAAATACAAATAGGTCTTTTTATTCTCAATAATATCACCACCAACTTGCTTTCCGAACGTTTCTGGATCACCAAAAGTATCTAAATAATCATCTTGTAACTGAAAAGCAATCCCTAAGTTCATACCATAATCGTATAAATGTTGCGCTTGTTCTTCATCAGCCTCGGCTACAATAGCACCCATTTTTAAAGCAGCACCAACTAAAACCGATGTTTTTAAAGTAATCATTTTGATATACTCTTCAATAGTAACATCATTTCTAGTTTCAAAATCTACATCTAATTGCTGACCATCACATACTTCCAATGCCGTTTTACTAAATAACTGAGCTAATCTTCTAAAAATAGTCGGCTCGTAATTTTCAAAATACTGATAAGCCAAAATTAACATGGCATCTCCCGAAAGAATTCCTGTGTTAATATCCCATTTTTCATGCACCGTTTGCTTTCCTCTTCTTAAAGGAGCATCATCCATAATATCGTCATGAACTAAGGTGAAATTATGAAAAACTTCAACAGCTAAGGCCGCAGGAAGTGCTTTTTTAAAGTTTCCAGAAAAAATATCAGCTGCAATTAAAGTAAGAATTGGTCGAATACGTTTTCCGCCTAATTGTAAAATATAATCTACAGGTTCGTAAAGGTTTTTAGGTTCTCTTTTAAAGTCTTGCTCGGCTAGATATGCCAAGAAGTCTGAGTGATACTTTAGTAAATCCAAATTTCAAATTTTTGGTAAAAATAAGCTAAACAAAAAGTATAAGCATAACGCTATGTTAAAAAATCGCTAAAACTATGGAAACTTTTTTTGTTTCTAAAGTTTCCTGATGTACATTTGCATTCGAAAAGATGGATAAAAATGGAGGATAAAATTTTAGAAAAATCGGGGGAGATGTTCTTAAACTATGGTTTTAAGAGCGTGACAATGGACGATATAGCTTCTGAAATGGGCATATCAAAAAAGACTTTGTATAAGTATTTTTCCAATAAAGCTGCTTTGGTTGATGCGGCAACGGTTTCTGTTCAAGAGTCAATAGATAAAGCAATTTTATTTATCAAGTCTCAGAATTACAATGCTATTGAAGAAGAATTTACGGTAAAAGCAATTTTTAATGAAATGTTTAAAAATGCTAAAAATTCACCAATGTTTCAGTTGAAGAAGTACTATCCTGAAACGTATGAAAAGCTTATGGAAAGAGAGGTTTGCATTTTTCGAGATTGTAATTTAGATAATCTTGAGAAAGGAATAGAACAAGGACTATATAGAAGTGAAATAAAAAAGGAATTAATCAGCGGATTCTATTTTACCTTAATCTTCGGGATTTTTGAAGGAGATAATGGTTTAGATATGCAAGAAATAATAAAAGCAGAATATGAAGTTTTGGAATATCATGTAAGAGCAATTGCCACTGAAAAAGGGCTTAAAGAGTTAGAAAAACAATTGAAAATCATAAATCAAAAATAGGGAAACAATGAGAAAATACATATACGGTGTATTTGTATTCTTTTTTACGAGTGTATTACTCGCACAAGAAAAAGAGATGCATTTATCAATGCAAGAAGCAATTGATTATGCGATAAAAAATAATTACGATAATAAAGTAGCTGCTAAAAATATTGATGCTGCGAAGCAAAGAAAATGGGAAACAACCACCATTGGATTGCCTCAAATTAATGGTAAATTAGATTATCAAAATTGGTTAAAACAACAGGTGTCATTTTTGCCAGCTGAATTAGCTGGAGGTGAACCAGGGACTTTTGTTCCGGTAACTTTTGTGCCAAAACAAACCATGAACGCTTCGGTTACTTTAACTCAGCTAATTTTTGATGGTTCATATTTAGTAGGATTACAATCAGCTAAAACCTATTTGAAAATATCGGAACAAGCAAAAGAGAAAACGGAATTGGCTACAAGGGAAGCAGTAATTAATGCATATGGGAATGTCTTAGTTACTGAAAAAACTATTTCTATTTTAGAGAAAAATCGTGATGTTCTAAAAAAGAACTTAAATGAAACCGAGAAAATCTATGAGAATGGTTTAACCGAGCAAGAAAATGTTGAGCAGTTACAAATCACTTTAGGGAATGTGGAGAATAACTTGAACAACGCAAAAAGAATGAAGTTCATTGCTTATAAAATGTTGAACATTGCTCTTGGAAATTCTATTGAGAAGAAATTAGTTTTAACCGATACGTTAGATAATTTGGTACTTTCAAATACTGATTTAAGTCTGTTATCTCAGAAGTTTAATGTTGAGAATCATATTGATTTTAAAATGGCTGAAAACGATCGTGAGAGTAAGCGATTGTTGATGAAGTTAGAACAAAGTAAAGCTTTGCCTAGTTTATCTGCTTTTGTGAATTACGGTGCAAATACGAACTCAAACACGTTCACCTTCTTCAATACAAGTCAACGTTGGTTCGATTACTCGTTACTAGGAGTAAGTTTGAATGTTCCAATTTTTAGTAGTTTGGGAAGACATTCGAAAACAGCACGAGCAAGAATTGAACTAGAGAATTCAGAAATCAGAAAAGAAGAGGTTCGTCAAAAACTAAACCTACAAGCTGAATCAGCTAAAAGTGAATATCAATTAAGTATTGAGAATTACGAAACAGCAAAAAAGAATTTAGGATTGGCTGAACGTATTGAAAAGAAACAACAAGTGAAGTTTTTCGAAGGAATATCAACTAGTTTCGATTTACTTCAAGCTCAAAATCAACTGTATTCACAACAAAATAGTTACGTGCAATCCATGCTAAATGTGATTGCCAAAAAAGCAAAATTAGAAAACGCATTAAACTTACCAATAAAATAATCAACTAATGAGAAGGATTGTATCATATATAGTTATTGCTTCAGTTTTAGCTTCATGTGGAAGCAAAGAGCAATCAGTAGAGTCTGTAATAGGTACACAGGATTTACAACAAATTAGAACAAAAAAAGATCAGTTAAGCGAAAAACAACAAGAATTAGCAGCCCAAATCAAGTTGTTAAATGATGAAATCGCTAAGTTAGATACGAGTAAAAAGGTTCCGTTAATTACAACTTTTACAGCAGAAGAAAGCGTTTTTACACATTATTTAGACCTTCAAGGTAACGTTCAAACGAAGAAAAATGTGTTGGTGTATCCAGAAATGCCAGGACAATTAGTAAGAATTTACGTAAAAGAGGGGCAGCGCGTTGTTAAAGGACAGGCTTTAGCTAAAATTGATGATGGAGGTTTAGGACAACAGTTGGCGCAAGTAGAAGCACAAGTAGGTTTAGCGAAAACAACCTATGATCGTCAAAAAAGATTATGGGATCAAAAAATTGGATCTGAGATTCAATACTTACAAACAAAAACAAACTATGAAGCTTTAACCAGATCAGCAAATCAATTAAAGCAGCAATTAGGGAAAAGTGTTATTAAAGCACCTTTCACAGGAATTGTTGATGATGTAATTAAAGAACAAGGTACAGTGGTAGCTCCTGGGCAAGGTTCAGAAGTTTTCAGAGTTGTAAACTTAAGTGATATGTACATTGAAACTGATGTGCCAGAAAGTTATATAAGTTCAATTAAAAAAGGTAAAGAGGTTCAGGTTGAATTTCCAATTTTAGGTAAAACAGTAACATCAAAAGTTCGTCAGGCAGGAAACTTTATTAATCCAGCAAATAGAACGTTTAAAGTTGAGGTGGGAGTTTCAAATAAAGATAGAACTATCAAGCCGAACTTAACTGCTAAACTTAGAATTAACGATTACACAAACCCAAAATCAATCTTAATTCCTCAAAGCATTATTTCAGAAAATGCAAAAGGACAACAGTATGTATATGTTGTAAAAGATGTAAAGGATAAAGTAGGAAAGGCACAACAAGTGATTATTTCTACTGGGAAAACGCAAGGAGATATTATTGAAGTGTTATCAGGATTGGAGGTTGGTGCTCAAATTGTACAAGAAGGTGCTCGTAGCGTAAAAGATAACCAAGAGGTGAAGATATTAGAGGTTGCCAAATAATCATAAAATTGAAGACTAATGACTGAAAAGCAAAAAAAACAAGTAGATAAAGAATTTGGCTTATCTTCTTGGGCAATTGGTAATAAAACGACCATATATGTCTTAATTACATTGATTTTCATTCTTGGGATATCGGCTTTTATTAGCATGCCAAGAGAGAATTTCCCTGAGATTAGAGAAACCAAAATTTATATAAGTTCCATTTATCCTGGAAACACAGCTGAGGATATTGAGAAACTAATTACAGATCCTTTAGAGGATAAATTGAAAACCGTGAGTAATGTGGTGAAGGTAACTTCAACATCACAAGAAGATTACTCGATGGTAATTGTTGAGTTTGATGAGAAAATTTCTGTTGATCAAGCAAAGCAAAAAGTAAAAGATGAAATCGATCAAGAGGTTTCTGGTGAAGATTGGCCAACGTTTAACGGAGCTAAAGTAGAGCCTAATGTTTTTGAATTGAGTCTTTCAGAAGAAATGCCGATTCTTAACATTAATATTTCTGGTGATTATCCAGTAGATAAATTGAAGGAATATGGAGAATACTTAGAAGACGAAATTGAGAATTTATCTGAGATAAAAAAGGTAGACATTCGTGGAGCAGAGGAGAAAGAGGTTGAAATTGCAGTAGATATTTATAAAATGATGGCTGCAAAAGTAAGTTTCCAAGATGTAATTGATGCTGTAAGCCGTGGAAACTTAACTATGTCAGCAGGTAACTTAATTGCTAGTGGGCAAAGACGTACTATTCGTATTTTAGGAGAAATTGAAGATCCACAACAATTGCAAGATTTCGTAGTAAAATCTGAAAGAGGAAATTCGATCTATTTAAAAGATATCGCAATCGTTACTTTTAAAGACAAAGATAAAACTACGTATGCGCGTGAATTTGGTGCTCCAGTGGTTATGCTTGATGTGAAGAAGCGTTCAGGAATGAACATGGTGGAAGCTGCTGAGAAAATTCAAGTAATTGTTGAAGAAACGAAAGCGAACGTATTTCCAACGAATTTAAAGGTTACTGTAGCTAACGACCAATCTTCAAAAACAATTGGTCAGGTTGATGATTTAGTAAACAATATCATTTTTGGAGTTATTCTAGTGGTATTGGTTCTAATGTTCTTCTTAGGATTTAAAAATGCCTTATTCGTAGGGTTTGCAATTCCTATGTCAATGTTCATGTCGTTGATGATTCTAGATTGGTTGGGATACACAATGAATACCATGATTCTTTTCGGACTTATTATGGGGTTAGGAATGTTGGTAGATAACGGGATTGTAGTTGTTGAGAATGTATACCGTTTGATGGATGAAGGAATGTCTAGAATTGAGGCGGCAAAGAAAGGGATTGGAGAAATTGCATTTCCAATTATTATTTCAACATTAACTACAGTTGCGGCATTCGTTCCTTTAGGAATGTGGCCTGGAACAATGGGGCAGTTTATGATTTATTTCCCGATTACCTTATCGGTAGTACTAGGATCTTCTCTTTTTGTGGCTATCTTTTTTAACTCTGTGATGGTATCTCAATTTATGAGTACTGAAGATAAGAGCATGCCATTAAAAAGAATCATAACCTTATCGTCAATTGTTGGAGGTTTAGGATTGCTAATTGTAATTTTTGGAGGAGCTTATAGAGCTTTAGGAACAATCATGTTATTTACAGCGGTTATGCTATGGGTTTACCGAACGGCATTAAGACCGATGGCAAATGCCTTTCAAAATAAAATATTGCCTCGTTGGGAGCGTTTTTACGAGCGAGTATTAAGAGCTGTTTTAAAGGGATATAGACCAATAGTAATTGCAGTACTAACCGTATTTTTATTATTCTTTGCGTTTGGTGGATTTGGAGCTTCTATTGGAAGCCAAAGAACCAAAGTAGAGTTTTTCCCGGATAACACTCCGAACCAGATTATTGTATATATCGAATACCCTCAAGGAACCGATATTGAAAAAACAAATACGATAATGAAAGATTTAGAAGAGCGTGTGTATGCTGTTCTAAATTCTCCAGAGTATGTTGATAATGGATATAACTTCTTAGTAGAAAGCGCCGTTTCTCAAGTAGGAGCAGGTTCTGGAAACCCTCAAACAGATGGAGGTTCTACAGCTGAAATGCCACATAGAGGTAAAATAACAGCTTCTATGAGAGAGTATAAGTTCAGAAGAGGAGCAGATAGTAAAGAACTTCAAAAGAAAGTGACCGAAGCTTTAAAAGGTATTTATCCTGGTTTATCAATTTCTGTTGAAAAAGATGCTGTTGGACCTCCAGCAGGATATCCAATTAATATAGAGTTAGAAGGTAAGGATTACGATGAATTAATCGTTACTGCAGAGAAAATGCGCGATTATTTAAATACCAAGAGCATTCCAGGTATTGATGAGTTGAAGATTGATGTAAATAAATCAAAGCCAGCAATGTTGGTAAATGTTGATAGAAAGAAGGCTGGGGAGCTAGGTGTAAGTTCAGCACAAGTTGGTCAACAATTACGTAATTCTATCTTCGGATCAAAAGCAGGTGTTTATAAAGAAGATGGTGAGGATTATGATATCTATGTTCGTTTCAATAAGGATAATCGTTATAATACAAGTGCTATTTTCAATCAGAAAATTACCTTCAGGGACCCATCGAATGGTCAAGTAAAGACAATTCCAGTATCAGCGGTTTCTGAGCAAAAGAATACTTCAGGATTCAGTGCGATTAAGCATAAGCAAGCAAAACGTATCGTTACTGTGTATTCAGCACTAGCTCCTGGTTACACCGATGCTGCGGCTATTGTGGGTAAAATTCAAAATGAAATGAAATCATTTACTGAAAAACCATCAACCGTAAAAATCGATTATACAGGACAGATTGAAGAACAGGAGAAACAGATGAAGTTCTTGATGGGAGCATTTTTTGCTGGGTTAGGTTTAATTTTCTTTATTCTTATTTTCCAATTCAACTCAGTGTCAAAACCAGCGATAATTATGTTGGCAATCTTCTTGAGTTTGATAGGAGTATTTGGAGGGCTAATTATTACTGCGAAACCTTTCGTAATTATGATGACCATGATGGGAATTATCTCTCTTGCAGGTATTGTTGTAAATAACGGAGTGGTATTGTTAGATTATACCCAATTATTAATCGATCGTAAAAAAGTGGAGCATAACATTGCTGAAAATGATTATGTGAATGTAAATATTTTAAGTGAAGCAATTATTAGAGGAGGTAAGGCTCGTTTACGTCCAGTATTATTAACTGCAATTACCACAATTTTAGGATTAATTCCTTTAGCGACTGGGTTGAATATTAATTTCTATACGCTAGTTTCTGAATTTAACCCACATATTTACGTGGGAGGTGATAATGTTATTTTCTGGGGACCATTAGCTTGGACAGTAATCTACGGATTATTCATAGCTACCTTCTTAACATTAATTGTAGTACCAATTTTATTCTATTTAGTAACTAAGTTTAAAATGTGGTTACGAAGTCTTTAATTAAATTTATTTGTTAACAGAAAAAGCTAAAACAGTAATGTTTTAGCTTTTTTGTTTTTAATAGTTAGCCATTTGATATCATCTAATAGTGATCATGATTGTGTGTAATGTGTTGTTATTTAGTTTTTTGTGTACATTTATAAAAGCGTTTTCTTCTTTTGGAAGAAAATGGGGACTAACATAAATCAACAAAACAACTAACATATGAATCGAAGAAAGTTTGTTAAGAATGGGGCTGCTTTGGGAACACTTTTAACTTTTAGTAGTGATTTACTTGCGAATACCAAATTGGAGAAAAAAGCTGGTAATGAGAATAAATTTCGTTTAAATTATGCACCTCATGATGGTATGTTTAAAGAACATGCAGGAAGTTCTATTATTGACCAGCTAAAGTTTATGCATAACAAAGGCTTTCAAGCTTTTGAAGATAACGAAATGAGAAATCGTCCAGTTTCTGAACAAGAGAATATTGCCAAAACAATGTCTAAACTAGGGATGGATATGGGAGTGTTTGTGGCTCATAAGATTTATTGGAAAGAACCTAATTTAGCAAGTGGAGATAAAACTTTCAGAGAAGAGTTTTTAAAGGATATTAAAAGTTCGGTTGAGGTTGCCAAAAGAGTCCATGCAAAATGGATGACGGTAGTGCCTGGTCATGTGGATTTAAGAAAAAACATGAACTACCAAATGGCAAATGTCATTGAAACACTAAAACAGGCTTCTGAGATATTAGAACCTCATGGTTTGGTAATGGTACTAGAGCCTCTTAATTTCAGAGATCACCCTGGAATGTTTCTTTCTGAGTCTCCCCAAGCTTATGAAATATGTAAGTCGGTAAATAGTCCAGCTTGTAAAATTCTTTTTGATATTTATCACCAACAAATTCAAGAGGGGAATCTTTTACCAAATATAGAAGCTTGTTGGGATGAAATAGCATATTTTCAAATTGGAGATAACCCTGGGAGAAAAGAACCTACTACTGGTGAAATTAATTATAAAAACATTTTTAAACACATTCATAATAGAAAATTTGAAGGTATTTTGGGAATGGAACATGGTAATTCAATAAAAGGAAAGAAAGGAGAGCAATTATTAATTGAAGCTTATCGATCAGTAGATAACTTCTAGTAACTGAATCTCCTTTCATACAGAATGGTTATAGTGATTTTAGCTGGTTTTAAAAATTTTAATCTGGTAAGCGATCTCTGTCTTTTTTAGTTCTATTAAATCGGTAGGTAAAAGTAACAGTAGTGTTTCTTCCCATTCTTCTAAAGCTAGTATTAGAGGTGTAATTTTCACCAGTAATCAATCTTTTTGCAATTCTTGAATCGAAAATATTGTTCATATTTAAGCTTAAAGATGCCTTGTCGTTCCAAAAGTCTTTACTAAAGCCAATATTAGCAAAGTAGATAGATTCATTAAAGGTTTGTCCACTTTCACGAGCTCCTTGATAATTTATACTTGCTTGCACACTGAATTTTGGAAATCTAAAGCGAGAATTTAATCGAGAAGACCATGCGTTATCATTTACATCGTATAATCCTTTTTGTTGGTAGGTAAAATAATTGAATTCACTTGATAATCGTAACCATTTAAAAGGAGAGTATCGTAAGGCAAGTTCAGCTCCAGCTCTGTTTTCTGTACCTGAGTTTACAGGCATTGAAACTAATGCTCCATCAGATTCTATGAATATTTGCGTTTCAAATAAATTGGTAGTTCTCTGAAAATAGATCGATGGATTTACGGTAAACTTATACCATCTTTTTAAGGTTCCAAGCTCAAAAGAATTGGTATACATTGGATTTAAATCTGGATTTCCTATTCGGTAGTTTCTACGGTCAGAGTACCCTCCAAATGGATTTAACTGCCAGAATCTTGGACGACGTATTCTTCTACTATAGCTTAACTGTAAATTAGTCGCTTCCGTAAAATTGTAAGTTAAGTGAACAGTTGGAAATAAGTCGGTATATTTTTTATCTGTAGTAAAAAATCCTTTTGTATCAGTACTTCCAGTATCTGAGTGTTCAGCTCTTAACCCTAATAAATATTGAAACTTATGTTCTCTATTTCCATATTGAATGTATGCACCATAGATACCTTCATTGTATTTTAACAGGTTGTCAAATCTGTCAATAACGTTACCATTATCCCAAACCGTATAGTCGCTATCAATATTTCTAACTTCTCCTTTAAGACCTACTTCAACATATGATTTTGGAGTAATAGGTATTTTGAAGTCAGACTGGAAAAGAAAATCTTTACTACTTTCAATATCACGAGACGCTAAATTTCCAGTAGTTACTTCGGTAGGGAAAGTTTGACTTTCTTCAATAAACTCATTTTCGTCATCATTCCAAAATTCGTACTGAAGATTTACGGTAAGTTTTTGTCCCTTTTTATCGAATGTTTTGATGTAATTTAACTCTAATTGATTGGCTTTTTGGGGCTCTCTGTAACTTTCACGATTAAATAAACTTTCGGTTAACTCCCTGTTTTTATCCAAACTATTAAAGTAATAATCGGTATTTCGATAACTTACATTGCCTCTATGATAATAGCTTAATGTTAAGGTGTTAAAATCATTAATGTAATAATCACTTCCAAAATAGATGTTTAAAACCTTGTAGGTAGATTCAGTTTCTGTAGTTCTTTCTAAAAAAGACTCAATTTCATTATTGTTAAAGTCGGTTCTGAATAATGAGCTGTTTCCGTTAAAAGAAATATGGCGGTATCTAAAATTAGAGAACAAATTGAACTTTTCCTTTTTGTAATTCACATTATAATTGATACCATGATTATCAGGAATTCCCGAGGTTAATTGAAGAGAGCTGCCAAAGCCTCCAACTTTATTCTTTTTCAAAATAATGTTAATGATACCAGCGGTACCTTCTGCATCATATTTTGCGGATGGATTTGTAATTACTTCTATTTTTTCAATACTTTCTGAAGGAATTTGTTCTAGTCCGTTATTATTGGTTAACACTGATGGTTTTCCGTTAATAAGGATTCGGACACTTGGATTTCCTCGTAAACTGACACTTCCTTCGGCATCGACATTTACCGAGGGAACATTGTTTAAAATATCGTTTACGTTACCACCTTTCGATAGTAAATCTTTTCCTACATTAAATACACGCTTATCCAATTTATATTCAGTGGTTGATTTTTCTGCAATAACTTGAACCTCTTCTAAAGCTTCTGCATCTTCCTCTAAAAAGATGGTTGGGAGGCTCATGCTTTTTGTGAAGTTTACATTTTTATTTATGCAATTTTTGAATCCAATAAACTCTACTTTTAGATTATAGGTTCCTGGTTTAAGAGATAAGGAGAATTCACCATTTTTATTGGTTGATTCGCCAGTAATAATTTCATTGCTCAAAGGGTTGGTAAGAATTACTGTAGCATATTCTAATGGAATATTTCCCGCTTTTTCAAGAACTTTTCCTTTAATAGATATCTGTGCAATGCTCACAAAGGTGGTAAGAAATAATAAAGTAAATAGTTTGTTTTTCATTCTGTAATAAATTAACTGCTGTTTGAGGAGCAAATATGAGTGGACTTACTGGGCACTTTTGAGAGAGTAGATGAATGTATTGGAATAATCGACGTATTCAAAAAATTGGCAAGAATCCTATATTCAGGGGGTAGAACATAGGTTTTAGACGAAAAAAAAGGAAGTTCGTCTTTTTTAACAAAAATTGAGGGTTGAGTTTCTATTTTTGTTGTTATGAATAAATTTAACGAAGTTATTTCCTTTTTTCAGAAGAATAGAATAGCAAGGCATATATTATTTTGGTTATGTGTAGTAATGGTGACTGTTCCTAAAGGTTTACTTGAACATCATGAGTCTGTTTTTAAGCTTTCCGTGTACAATACCAGTTTTTTGGTGAGTCAGATTTTGGCGTCTTGTTACTTTGCCTATTTCGTTATTCCTAAATTTATTTTAACGAGAAAGTATGTCGTAGCTGCTTTACTATCGTTTTTAGGATTGTATTTTTTTAGTGCGCTGGCAAGAATAGTAATGGTTCATATAGCTGAACCGATTGCACGTGAAGGAGTTTTTGTACAAGAAACGATAGTTCAAATTTTAAGTGATTTAGAGAAATTGTTTATTCATTATATGCCTCATGTTTATTCTGCGGTTTTGGTTTTTTTATTTGTTAAATATTTTTCGGATTATCGAAAGGTGAAGGAAAAGGATCTAAAATTCCAAAAAGAGAAAAGTGAAAATGAATTGAAGATGTTAAAAGCTCAATTGAATCCACATTTCTTGTTTAATACTTTAAACAATATCTATACACTGGCTCTTAGTAATTCTCCAAAAACGGCGGCCTCAATAGGAAAGTTGTCGGAAATTTTAGATCATGTTTTATATAAGTGTAATGATAAGTATGTAGCTTTATCAGATGAAATTGAGCTTTTAGAAAATTACATAGAGCTAGAAAAGTTGAGGTATGATGAACGTCTTAAAGTTACCTTTGAAAAGGAGTTAAATAGCAATCCCAAAATACCACCATTAATTTTGCTATCATTAGTGGAAAATGCTTTTAAACATGGAGCTGGAGAAGACAGTGGGTCTCCTGAGATTAACATAAAAGTGGTTAGTAATGGAAATGAATTATTTTTTTTAGTTGCAAATACTGTTTCGGTTGACTATGTCGTAAAAAAGGAAAGTATTGGTTTATCTAATATTCGTAAACAATTGGATTTGGTATATCTTGATTTTTACGATTTAAATGTAGAAGTGAAAGACAACTGGTTCAATGTTGAGTTGAAAATAAATCAATTAGAAATTAAATAATTTGAATTGATATGAAAGTAAGATGTTTAATAGTAGATGATGAGCCTCTAGCGGTTCAATTAATTCAAAAACATATTGAAAGAATCGAGAGTTTAGAGGTTTCCGAAACCTGCAATAATGCCTTGAAGGCTTTCGAAATTTTAAATACCCAAGAAATAGATTTAATGTTTTTGGATATAAAAATGCCTAATATAACAGGATTAGACTTTTTAAAAACAATAAAGAATCCACCTAAAACTATATTTACCACGGCCTATAGAGATTATGCAATTGAAAGTTACGACTTGGAGGTAGTGGATTATTTATTAAAACCGATCACTTTTGAACGTTTTTTTAAATCTGTAGATAGGTTTCTAAGAGAGGGTAGAAAAGGAGTATCTGAGATAGAAGTCAAGCCAGAGGAGAAAGCGTTTAAGTTTTTTAAATCAGGTAATAAACACCATAAAGTTTTTTTGGATGATATTTTATATGTTGAGAGTTTGAAGGATTATGTTAGAATTCACCTTGTAAATGACAGACGCATTGTAGTAAAGTATAAAATAGGTGACTTAGAAGAAGATTTGAAGGTGCACGATTTTTTACGAATTCATAGGTCATATATTATTAACAAGAAAAGGATATCAGCATTTACATTGAACGAGATTGAAATAGATTCTATAGAAGTTCCTATTGGAGCAAGTTATAAGGAAGAGGTAGTCTCTTTTTTGAATACTGTAAAGGAGCTTTAAATCACATCTAAATTAATATTTATATACTAGAATGAAGAAGGTTTTTACAGTAGAAGAGATAAAGAGAAAGATGGAGCAATACTGTGTATATCAGGATCGATGTCATAAAGAAGTAGAGACAAAATTAAAAGAGTATCAACTAATTCCTCAAGCTCGAGAATTAATATTGTTGCATTTATTTGAGCATAACTTCTTAAATGAAGAGCGTTTTTCCAAGAGTTTTGCGAGGGGAAAGTTTAGAATAAAGAAATGGGGAAAGGAAAGAATCGTAAGGGAGCTTAAACTAAGAGATATAACTTCTGCAAATATTAAAATAGCTTTAAAAGAAATAGAAGAGGAAGACTATATAGGCACTTTAAATGAACTAGTGGAAAAGAAGAATCTTTTAATAAAAGAAAGTAACCTTTATAAACGAAAGAAGAAGTTGTTTGATTACCTTAAATATCGAGGATATGAAACGGAATTAGTTATGGAGGTTATTAATGTTATAATGAAAAAACCTCTTTAATATAAAATTACATTAAAGAGGTTTTATAATGGTTAAGCAAAAACTTGGCTTAGTTCAAAACCAATTTCTTAGTTGCTACTTTATTATTTGTTTTTAAATTAAGTAAATAAATACCTTTTGTAAAATTACTTAAGTCAATGTTGAAGTTATTGTCTGAAATATTCTTCTTGGTAAGAATAGTTTTACCAGTAATGTCATAGATAGAGAAGTCCATGTTTGCTCCTTCCGATTTCCATCTAACGTTGAAAATACCTTCTGAAGGATTTGGTGAAACTAATACATTATCTAATAATTGGATATCTCCACTAGATAAAGTACCCTCAATAACTAAATCATCGATTACAGCACCTTCTTCACTAGTGTTGGTGTCAGCATGGAATGCAAATCTAAATACAATTTCAGTTTCACTCTGTAGACTAGCAAGATCATAACTGTAATCATGGTTTGTTGCGTTTGTTCCTCCTAGAGAGTTAACATCTTCTCCTTCTCCTGTCCATTGTTTACCAGGTAGAGGATTGTTTTGAGGTGTTGTTGTTCTGTTGCTATTATACCAGTTAGGGTCATTGGCAGTTCCCAAGATGTCCCAAGATAAACCTTTGTCTGTTGAATATTCCACTACCATGTAATCAAACTCTTGTTCAATATCAAATCCCATTTTAAACCTTAAAATTGGGTTAATAACATTAGATAGGTTATAATATTTTGTATATAGATATCCCGTAGTATTATCAGGGTGATTACCTGTAAGTTTTGTAGAATACGCTTTAGAACCACTTGGAGTTTGTAATAATGTTTTATTTACAGAACCAAGTTCCCACATACTGTTTTCTGTTAACAACATATCGTTGTCATTTTCAAATGAGTTAACTGTTGTGGGAGTTTCGTTCAATTCATTGACTAAAAACGAAGCTTCTGAGCTATTATTGCTGCTAAAAGCATCATCGGTTATTTCTACAGTAATATTTAGTGAGTGCTTCCCTAAAGATAAATTTTCAGAAGGAAGAGTCACTTCTGTAGTTTGTTCAGAACTTAGTGAACCAGTCCAGTTTTCAGTTATTAAATTACCGTTATCATAGCTATATTTTATAGTAGCATTGGTGATAACATCCGTACCTTGGTTTTTAATAATTAGTTTTGGAGTTATGGATTTTGATGTAGTTACCGTTCCATCCAAAGGTGCTTGAATTGAGATTAGCTTAACGTCATTTTGAGGTAATTGTCTAGGGATATCACTAACGAAAATACCTCTACCATAGGTGGCAGCATAAAGTTTAGCTTCCTCAATATTAATTTCTAGATCTCTTACTTGCGTATTAGGTAATCCATTGTCAAATGTTTGCCACTCTGTTAGGTCATCATTGATATAGTAAACACCTAAGTTCGTTCCTAAATAAACAGTATTGTTTCCACTTCTTTCATAATGTTTTATTACATGTTTACTTTCTGAAGGAAGATTTCCTGTAATGTCTGTAAATACTCTATTTGAGTCTTTGATATTGGTACACTTGTATACTCTTGACGGGGTCGAAGGAGCAACGGGATTCGGTGTTGTTGTAACCCAAATGGTATTAGAGTCAGTATTACTTATTTCAATTGAACTAACAATACCTCCTCCAAAAAAGAAAGGAATAAATGTAAAAGTGTTCCCTTTATCCAAGCTTATATAAAGGTTAGAGTCTCTTGATGTTAAGATAAAGTTGTCGTCATTAGGGTCAATCTCGATATTATCAAGATCTCCACCAAATGAAAAGTCAGAAACCTTTTCCCAAGATCTATTATTTAATTTGTAAAATTTACCAAAACCTGCAAATAGTTCCCCTGAACTATTCATAGCCATTGGTGTAATCCATTCTCCACCGTTATCATTAGGACCAGTTTCATCGCTTGGTGCGGCAACCGAATATGAAAGTGTTTTCCCTCCATCTTGAGAAACGAATAATGTATTACCGTATTGCATAAAACCATAAAATATCCCAGGATTATTGATGTCTACTGTGCCTTCCATTCCATCTCCCCCATGATAGTTATACCATTTATCATCTGTTAAACCGAATCCTCCATTGTCTTGCAAACCACCAGCAATTGTATGAAGTTTTTGCTGAGAAATGGAGATTTTGTAAAACTGACTTATGGCAATATTCTTTGTTAAATCTGTAAAAGTTACTCCTTCATTAGTAGAAACAAAAATACCTCCGTCAGTTCCAGCAAAAAACTTACCATCTATAAATCTTAAGAAGTGTATATCTGCATGTGTATAACTAGGACCATCAAATACATTCCAAGAATTGATTCTTCCAAATGAGTTTCCTCCATTAATAGATTTCCATATATCTAAAACACCAACATAAACGATATCGGCATTTGTAGAAGAAACTGTTAAGGCAAGGTCAAACCAAGCTTGAGTACTATCAAAAATATCTCTAGTTTCAGCTGTTTTAGTGAAGCTCTCTCCACTATCAGTTGATTTATAGATTCCGTTGAAAGCATAATTAGAACTCCTAGTTTTTGCACTAACAATATAAATATAATTGGCATTGGCAATAGTAACATCCATCGTCATTCTACCCGATCCAGTTAATCCAGGGATTGTTTTTTCAACAAAATTTTCCCCTCCATCGGTAGATTTATAGAACTTTTCACTTGATAACGCATACCATGTGTTTGAGTCACCTGGTTTCATTTTAAGATCAATTATATTTCCGCTTAACTTAGTGGTCCAATTGGTTCCACCATCGGTTGTTTTTTGTACTCCAGTACTGGTCGCAACTAAGACAGTTTCAGGGCTGTTAGGATTGATGTATATTTCATTAGCTGAATTTGGTGTCCCAGGAACATCCCCTGTATTTTGCCATGTAGAACCACCATCAACTGACTTCCAAATACCAACGCAATAAGAGTCATCGGCGTCATCATCTCCTGTTGAAATATAAATAATATCCGAATTTGTAGGGTGAATAGCAATACCTGAAACACCAATTTGAGGTAAATAGTCAGTTAAAGGTGTCCAGTTCAAGCCAGCGTCACTAGACTTCCATAAGCCTCCAGCTGGTGAACCAACATAATAGACATCGGAATTATTAGGATCGACAGCTATGGCGTTTACTCGCCCTTGTCCCGTTCGTTTGAAGGTTCTAGAACCAAAAGTATTTGAGTTATCATAAGGTCCCAAAGGTTGCCAATTACCATTATTATTAGGAGATCTATTACTCATGTTTCTTTTTGCTCTCCATGCGTTCCATAAGTCTTCAGGAGGAGCAACAGTTCCATCTGATCTCAAATATTTAGATAGATTGTCCTCCCATCTCTTAAATGGTTTGTAACCACTTCCTTTTTTATCCTTATCAATTGCTTCAAAGTATTGTTCAGCAGTTTCTAACATGTTTTTAAAGGAGTTGGAAGATCTCTGTTGGTCATTTTTCATCCACGGGGTGTTAGATTGAACTTGTCCGTAGAAAGAAAAAGGTGCAACTAGCAGTAGTAAAAAAGTAATTGTTTTCTTCATTCTGTGTAAATATATAATCCAAAAACCAATTGTAAAATAATACAAGCGACTAGGTTTTTGGAAGGTTTTCCTAAGTATAGTAACAGGTTAAATTAAATTAACCCGACTAAATTAACGCATTTTATTGAAAATACTGTCCAATTTAACAGAATTATCAAATGATTTCTTGCGGAAAGTATGTTCAATTTTTGAATTTAAACTGTTAAATGTGGAAAACACATTCTTTACCTGTAGGTCTATTTCTCTTACTGTAATAGCTGGTATATAGGTCATATCAGCCAATCTTAAAACTTCATTTTGGAAAACGTTAATTCTGGCTTTAAAAGCTGGAACCTTTAATTCTTCAATGTCAATACTATCTTTTGCCAGTTTCGTAAGTTGTTTCAGTTCTAAAGCATTGTTTAAAGCTTCACGAGAAGAGATTTCTTTATAAATTTTTAAAAAGTCTTTTAAGTCCGAATATTCTTTCCATGATTGAATATTTTTTAAAGAGAGACTATCAAGAGTTTTCAAGGTATGTTTTTTTATAACATCCATTTCTGAGTTTGTAATTGCTTCTTGCTCAGAGCTCTCTTTTTTTTGAGATGTACAAGAACTTAACAAAACAATTATCATAAAACCCAAAAACTTTCGAAAATATACCTTATTCCTCATGGATGTAAAAATACGGCTTTCAAAATGTATACCAAATCTCTTAGAAAATTTTATGCTTTTATTAATACTGAAAAAAGCACATTTTTCTTTTGTGAAATCTTAAATTTAATACTTTTGTAGGGGCGTATTTTTGAATAATTAATAATGAATAAAATATTAATCATAGGTGCTTGCGGGCAAATAGGGACAGCGTTAACTGAAAAATTGAGAGAAGACTATGGAAATGAAAATGTTATAGCTTCTGATATAAGAGAAGGAGGGAAAGAAATGATGGAATCAGGTCCTTTTGAAATTGTTGATGCGACGAGTAAAGAGCGGATTTTAGAAGTTGTCAAGAAGCATGAAGTAAAGCAAGTGTATTTAATGGCAGCTATGCTTTCGGCTACTGCTGAAAAATACCCTCAGAAAGGATGGGAGCTAAATATGACGTCATTGTTGGCTGTTCTAGACTTAGCGAAAGAAAAATATATTGATAAAGTTTTTTGGCCAAGTTCAATGGCTGTGTTTGGAAGTACTTCTCCGAAAATTAATACTCCTCAGCAAACAATAATGGAACCAACTACTGTTTATGGTATAAGTAAGGTAGCCGGTGAGCATTGGTGCAACTATTATCACGAAAAATATGGTGTTGATGTTAGGAGTATTCGTTACCCAGGTATTATTAGTTGGAAATCTTTACCAGGAGGTGGAACAACAGATTATGCAGTGGATATTTACTTTGAAGCTTTAAAAAAAGGTAGTTTTGAGTGTTTTTTATCTGAAGATACAAGATTACCTATGATGTATATGGAGGATGCTATTGATGCAACAGTAAATATTATGAAAGCCAATCCTGAGTGCGTTAAAACAAGAACTTCTTATAATCTTGCAGCTATTAGCTTTACACCCAAAGAAATTGCACAGGAAATAAAGAATTATATCCCAGATTTTGAAATTACTTATAAGCCTGATTTCAGACAGGATATTGCAGATTCTTGGCCTAGAATAATTGATGATTCAGCAGCGCGAAAAGATTGGGGATGGGAGCATGCCTATGATTTGACATCAATGACAAAAGATATTATCACAAATTTAAAAAAGCACGAAGAATTACTTTCGTAAGAACTATTTAAGTTCCACGTCTAAGTTTATGCAATTGTAACATTAGTAACTGATAAAAGTATTTTTGATAGGTACTTTTGTGTAAAAAGATAGAATAGATGAAAAACATAATAGAGAATAGTTTACAAAAGGCAATATCTTATAACGAATATAGATCTTTAGTTAGTAGTCTTATAAAGGAAGGCAAATCGACTGGGGAAGTACAGTCAGAAGATTTGTTAAATTATAGTATCTTAAACGATAAGAGAATGAATCGTTTAGATAAAACTATAAAGATTTCAGATGATGCCAAGATTAAAGTGCAAGATTCAGAAAAAGAACAAACATGGTTAGTACTAACAGAAGGGTGGTGCGGAGATGCAGCACAGAACATTCCAGTCATCCATAAACTTGCAGAAGAGAATTCTAAAATTAATTTGAAGTTTGTATTAAGAGACGAGAATCCAGAGTTGATGGATGAGTTTTTAACTAATGGGGGGAGGGCTATTCCAAAGCTTATTGCATTAGATAAAGATAAAAATGTAATTGGCACTTGGGGACCTCGTCCGAGCGAGGCTACATCGATGGTGAAAGATTATAAAGAAAAAAATGGAAAATTAGATGCAGAATTCAAAAAAGATTTGCAAATTTGGTACAACAAAAATAAAGGTAGAAATACCGAAGAGGATTTATTATCGTTATTCAACTAATTAAAATTAAAAGTTACACTACCGTTTGATGATTCTGTCATCAAACGGTTTTTTTATATCATAATAAAATGTTTGTAGAGCATAATACATTGTCAAATGAAGCTAGAGTATGGGTATATCCAGCAAGTAGAAAGTTTTACCCTCAAGAAATCGAAGAATTGAAAACTAAGCTAGAAGATTTTGTCTCATCTTGGAAAAATTCGAAAGAAGAATTCAAAGCATCTTTCGATATAAAATACGATCGTTTTATTATTTTTTATGCTGAGGATAATATTTCTCTAACAAATGCTGATATAGATGAACAAGTGTCTTTCGTATTAACTCTTCAGAATGAGTATGAACTTGATTTACTTGACAAGATGAACGTTTCTTTTAAACAGGGAGAGTTCGTTCAATACAAAGAAATAAAAGCATTTAAAAAGATGCTAAAAGAAAAATCAGTTTCGTCCAAAACTATTGTTTTTGATAATTTAGTACAGTCGAAATATGACCTGGAATACCATTGGGAGGTTCCCATAACAGAAAGTTGGTATAACCGATTTTTATAAGGGCTATAATAAATAAAAATGCCGCTTGAAATTTAGTTTATTATAGTTTTCAATTTTAAAATTCTTTGTAGTCTTTAAAGTCTTCCATTGCTTAAAAAGTTTTTTTTAAATTTTTAGGTGCTAAGTTTGTTTTTTTTCGGTAAGAATGAAAATTTACTTTTTGTTAAACGAGAGTGACTTTTTCGTTTATATTTGTGGTTGAATATTGTAAAAAATTGATACTATGAAGAATAAGATACTATTTCTTACCTTGTTTTTATGTGGTTATTTGTTAAAAGCACAAAATTTAGAAGCAACGGTCAATGTTGTTGATCAAAATTGTAACCTCGGAGAGATTAGTGTAAATGCTTCTGGAGGTCAAGGGAATTATGTCTATGCTATAGTCTTACCTGATGAAGTTCCATTAGCAAGTTCATTTTCATTAACAAATGTGTTCAATGTGTCTTCTGGCGGATATGATGTTTATGTTAGGGATAACAATGGAAATGTTGGCTATACTGAGCTTAAAAAAAGAGTAACAGTTAATATGGTGCCAACGTTAAGTTTTTGGACTACAGTAAATCAACCAATTTGTAGTGGAGAAACAGGAGGTTTTACAATTGAAGCCTCAGGAGGTTCTGGAAACTATGAATATAATGTACAAGATTATAGTACAGGAACTACAGTTCAGTCTTTTTCAAATAATAACTTTTTGTCTAATTTAAATGCAGGTTCTTATAACGTTTCCGTTAGAGATTCTGATGGATGTATGGTTACAGAAGTGGTAGCAATAAGTGCTCCATCTTTGGTGAGTTTTAATTTAACTAAAGATGATAACTCATGTGATACCACTACTGGAGGAAGTATTACAGTAGTTCCTTCAGGAGGAACAGGAAGTTATAATTATACATTAATAAATCCGGTTTCAGGATTAGATATTATTACAGAGACAGGAACAGGTTTATTTACATTCACAAATTTAGATGCTGGGGCTTATGAAGTAGCAGTGTCTGACAGTAATGGCTGCATGGCAACAGGACAATCAATAGTTTTATTGCCAGAGTTAGATTTTGTAGTAACTGAAACGAAAAGTTTAGATTGTAGTTTAAATCCAAATGCAGAAATAAATATAGGTGTTATCTCAGGCTCAGAAGCCTATGAATACAGAGTGTTAAATAGTTTGGGAGGTGTTGTTGTCGCTCAAAGGGTTATTACAGGAAATAATGCAACTTTTGAGCTGTCTATGGCTGATACTTATACTGTTGAAGTATTTGATACAGGAGCTACGCCTAACTGTTTAAAGGCTGTTGATGTTGAAGTGTTTCCGGTAATTGAACCAAGCTTTAGTTTAGAGGTAAGTGAAAATAATATATGTAATGGAAGCGAAACCGGAGAGATTCGAATAATAGAAAATAATAACAGTATTAACCCGCTTACTTATGCTATATCGGTAGTGAGTGGAGGTCCATATGTAGGCTATTTAAATACAAATACTTTAACATATTCAAATGTTCCAGCTGGAGTTTATACAATAGCTGCGACTGGAACTAATGGATGTACAAATACCCGTAATGTGACAGTCGGTGAAAATACAGCAATAGATATTTCAGGGGCGGTTACAATAACAGAGTTTGGGTGTGTTAATGGAAATAACACTGATAATGCAGTAATAACAATTGATTCCGCTTCAATCGTTGGAGGAACAGGGACTTATGTAAGTTATGAGTTTGAGTATACTCCTTTAAGTGGCTTAAGAGAGTCGCAAGTTAGTTCAAATCCGGTATTCAGTACCTCGAACGAGTCAGGAGGAACTGTTTCAATAACTGTTTACGACAATAATAACTGTTCGGCAACGGTTAATGTGTCAATTACTCCGTTTAATGCAATGACGGCACCATTTGTTGTTATAGATAAAAATATTGATTGTGCAGCTGGAGAAGATATTTCTATTAACTTCTCATCAGTTTCTCCGTTACCAAATGTTGAATATAGTGTTACAGGAATAAACGGAACAGTATTCCCTAAAGTAACTCAAACAACTCTTTTATCAAATCCAGAACAATTTACAGGTTTAGGAGCGGGGAGTTACGAGATAGAGGTTTTTAATCCGTTAAATGGATGTAGACTAACTACAACGCATGAAGTAGTTGAGCCAGTATTTAGTTTAGATATAGATAAAACTTCAGATGTAAGTTGTGTAGGGTCTTCAACCGGAGCATTTAGTTTTAACTTCAGTACATTAAGTCCCTATACCAACACTTACCATTATGAAGTTTTTGATTCAACGACAAGTGTAAGTACAGGAATAACTGGAACAGGAGTAACGGGAGTAACTAATGTGTCGAGTTTATTTGCAGGAAGTTATTATGTACTTGTAACACAAACGGGAACTCCATTTTGTACGATTACCTCTCCAATAATAACAATAAATGAACCAACTCAAGTATTAGATTTAACTACGGAGGTAGTACCAATAAGTTGTAATGGATTAAACGACGGAAGTATTTCGATCAATGGAGTGCATGGTTGGGGAAGCTATGAATATGAGTTAGAAGGCTTATCAGGAGGGTTATTAATAAGCTACAGTAGTGATAATGTATTTGCTAATCTAGCAGCGGATACGTACACTATAAGGGTTAGAGACACTGAAGGGTGTGTTGTTACGGACCAAATTACAATAGAGGAGCCTTTAGCTTTAAGTAGTGCTGCTTCTCTTACTCAGAATTACAGTTGCTCAGCAAAAGGAGAGATCACTTTTGTGCCAGCAATAGGAGGTGTCCCTCCATATGAATATGGAGTTAACGAAGTATATTCGCAAGATTTAATAAAAGGAAATTTAACAGAAGGGATTTACAGTTTAACAGTTCGCGATGCTAATGGTTGTGTTACACATGTAAGTACAATAACTATTGATTCATTAGCAGAAATACCAGAATTGAGTAACGAAGTGTCGTATAATTGTGATGGTACCGGTAATGTTACTGTTCATCCAGTGAATCCTAATTTTACATATCAACTGAATGGAGGCACATTACAAACCTCAAACACATTTAGCGTTATACCTGTAGGTGATCATGTAATAACGGTTCATACAACCCCTGAATGTTCCAAGGATATTGCATTTAGTGTTTTAGAAAATAGAAGGTTCTCTGCTGAAATTGTTAATAGTTCAGATGTAAAATGTATGATAGGAAGTGATGGAGAAATTACTTTAAATGTTGAGAATTATAATACTACATTCCAGTACTCAATAGATTCTGGTAGTACTTGGGTTACGGCGGCTGAAACCCCTTTGACGATAAGTGGTTTGTCGGTTGGTAATTATAATGTGCAGGTTAGGTCTAGCGATATTTCTTTAGCTTCTTGTGTTGTTGATTTAGGAGATGTGATCATTAACCAACCTCCACTTTTAGAAGTTTTTCCTACTTGGTCAATGCAAGCAACTTGTGAGTTAGGAGCGATGGTTGAAGTTATTGCTACTGGAGGAGTACCAACATATCTTTACAGTATGGATGGAACAACATGGCAAATTTCATCGACATTTGTTGATGTTGCCCCAGGAAGTCATGACTTTTATGTAAAAGACAGTAATGATTGTATAGGAATTGGTACAATACAGATTGATAGTCCACAACAAATAGAATACAATGTAATTCCTACTGCCTGTTTTGATGGGAGTAATGGAGAGTTGTCAGTAACCGTAATAGATGGAAATGGCGATTATGAGTTTTATTTAAATGGAAGTACTCTAGGAAGCCCTTCACAAGGAAATCCAAATACATATACTTTTAGAGATTTAGCACCAGGTACATATGCAATACACGTGAAAGACGGTTTCGGTTGCTCTTCCGTAACAACTAGTTACACGATTTTTCCTAAGCTTGAGTTTGTGACAGAAATAACAAATTCGACAGGAGTTAATGATGGGCAAATAGTTATAAACGCGTCAGGAGGAACACCTCCGTACTCATATAGTATAGATGGTGGGGGAACCTATATTAATTCTAATGTTTTTAGTGGTTTAGCTGAAGAAAGTTATGCCGTTGTAGTTAAAGATTCTAATCATTGTACAAATATGCGAACTGCTACTGTTGCAAGTCAAAATATAGATACTGATGGTGATGGAGTATTAGATGTACAGGATTTAGATGATGATAATGATGGGATTTTAGATGATCAAGAGCATAGAGGTGAATTGCATAAAGATACCGATGCTGATGGCGTTCCAGATCATTTGGATTTAGATAGTGATGGAGATGGCGTTTTTGATATAGAAGAGAGTGGACAAGATGTTGCTTTAGTTGATGTTGATAAAAATGGTAGGCTTGATAGTACTGTAGATAACGATAATGATGGTGTTATGGAATCGGCTGATGCAAATGATAATAATGCTGAATCAGGAGGAAATACTGTATCGTTTGATACAGATGGAGATGGAATTTCTGATTTCCAAGATTTGGATAGTGATAATGATGGGATTTCCGATTTCATAGAAGGAGGCGGAACCCCTGGTCTAGATATAAATAGCGATGGAGTTATAGATGATCAAACTGATACTGATGGTGATGGATTGGCAGATTCTGTAGATCCGGACAATGGAGGTTCCTTGTTGAATACGCCGGACACAGATGGAGATGGAATTCCAAATTATTTGGATTTAGATAGTGATGGAGATGGTCTTAATGATGTAGATGAAGCTGGAGGTGTAGATGCTAATGGAGACGGGCAAATCGATACGGATTATTTAATAAATAGTACTTGGGACGTTTTAAATCCTAATAACCCTAATTTACCTGGTGATTTAGATACAAATAATGATGGTGTTATTGATGATCAAGCCGATAGTGATGGTGATGGAATTGCGGATTCAGTAGATGGGTTATGGGGATTTGGAGATCAGAATACAAATGCACCTGACACTTTGGATGATGTGGCTCAGGTGAATCAAAATGAAGCAATTGTGATTAATATCTTGGAAAATGATAGCAATATACCTGTTCTGGGAACATTAGTTCTAACAACTCCTTCTAATGGTATTGTTTCGATAAATAATAATGGAACTGTTGAGGATTTAAGAGATGATGCAATATACTATACACCAAATACAGGGTTTGTTGGAGAAGATACTTTTCAATATGAAATATGCGATACAAATAGTTCCATTTGTAGTAATGCTATGGTTACAATTACTGTAATTTCTGTGAATGCAACGTATGCCAATAACGATATGTTTGAAGGTTATTCAAATAGTATTATATCTGGAAACGTATTACTGAATGACGAAGATCCTGAGGGAGATGTTCAAACTGTGAAAGTAACACCAGTTACAGATGTAAGTAATGGAACCTTACTTTTAAATACTGATGGGGTATTTGAATACACCCCGAATGCTGATTTTATAGGGCAAGATAGTTTTACGTATGAGCTGTGTGATAGTGGAGTACCTGAAGCCTGTGATATGGCTACAGTAACTATTACAGTAAATGCTGTTAATATTACCCATGCTAATAATGATGAATTTTCTGGTTATTCAAATAGTATCATTTCTGGGAATGTGTCATTGAATGACGAAGATCCTGAGGGAGATGCTCAAACCGTTAATATAACACCAGTTGTAGATGTAAGTAATGGAACGTTGCTTTTAAATGCTGATGGGGCATTTGAATACACCCCGAATACCGATTTTATAGGGCAAGATACTTTTACATATGAACTGTGTGATAGCGGAACCCCTGAAGCCTGCGATACAGCTACTGTAACTATTATCATTCATGAGGTTAGTGATCCTTTATCCGCATCTATTGAAGTAGAATCAATCCAATGTTCGGGAGGTTGTGGTGAAATAAGAGTTACTGCAAGTGGAGGTTTAGATTCATATAGTTATGAGTTAGAAAATACTTTAGGTACTGTGTTAGGTAATAATACTACGGGAATCTTTGCAATATGTAACTCAGGTAGTTATTTGGTAACGGTTTCTGATGGCGTTTCTACCTATAAAACTCAAGTTGTAGATATTGAAGAACCTTTACCTGTAATTATTAATTCAGTTGTTTTAACGTCTTCTGGAAATGAGCCTAGTGGTACAATAGAAGTAAATGCAACTGGTGGTTCTGGAGGGTATGAGTTTAAATTAGATAATGGTACTTACTCAACTTCAAGTAGATTTGTAGATTTACCGGAAGGAACTTATATTATTGTTGCGCGCGACTCTAATAATTGTACTTCTATAGAGTTCTCGGTTACCTTAAATTCTGTAGATATAGATAATTCAATTATTAGGAGTTCGAACGTATTAGAGGTTGGTTATAAAGATGCTATAGAGTATCAGTGGATTAATTTTGATACTGGTGATAGAATTTCAGGAGCTACAAGTAGTACTTACGAGCCAACTGAAGACGGTCAATATCACGTGGAAATGATTGTTGCAAGTGAAAGAACTATTGTCACAAAATATGATGCTACCAAAGTTTATACTACAGAGAAAGTGTATTCACCAATTATCGATTTCAAATTAGAAACACTAGGTGTCGATGATTTAGAAAAAGAAGTTTTTAAAGTCTATCCGAATCCAGTGGAAGAGTATTTAAAAATACCTTCAAAACTGTATAATAAGGAGTATAAAATTTACTCTCTGTTAGGTAAAGAGGTGGATAATGGAGTTTTGAAAAATAAAGAGTTAGTTATGAGCCAACTTTCATCAGGAGTCTACTTTTTAAAAGTAGAAAATTATAAAGTAGCGAAATTTGTAAAAAAATAATAAATAACTAATAAATAGATCTTTTAAAGAGGCTAATTTTTAATTAGCCTCTTTTTATTCTTTATAAGGTAAATAAGCAAAGGTTAGCCTTATGGGTAAGCGTTTTTACTTTTAAAGCGTATTCCTGTAGAATGTTCCTTGGACTAGCTATAAAAAAAATATTATTATTAAAAGAAACTAAAACCGATTCCTAAGGAAACACTGTCAAGATTTCCATTTCGAAAACCTGCGATTTTTTTTCTATGGAAGTCTATTCTAACTATTCCGTTCCAACGATTATCACTTAAGCCAAGGATACCAATACCAACTTTGTAGTAGTTTCCATTAGAAAACCTTTTTGAGGGGCGAAACATTTGTCCATAGCTCCCTTCTATAAACCATGCATCACTGTCATTCACAACAAAGTTGTATCGCAAACTTCCATACATAGGAATAGAGTTAATAGCATAAGAAAAATGATGGTCATAACCAATATTTACACTCGAAGCCCATCTTTTATCAAATTGATAACCAATTCCAGTTCTTATTAAAACAGATTTAGGTTCTATAAATGTTTCGTCATCGTTGCCATCAAACCACTCATGATCTTGGTTTATCCCAAAAGTTGTACTTATTGATCCTGTAAAGAAAGGATGTCCTTTTTGTGTTTGGCTAAATGTATGAATAGCAAATAGTAAAGTAGCTGTTAGTAGGAGGTTTTTCATTTTATATTAAGTTTTCATCAGAATTAACAAAAACTGTTCCATTAATTGTAACGACCTGATTTTTTTGAAACTAATAATATAAAGGCTATACATGAGAAGGAGAAAGGAGATTTATATAACGCAACCAGTATTAAGAAATAATCGAAATTTATTTAGGAAAAAGCATCTTTTTGAAAGAAAGAGAGAAGATACATTAAAAAGCTCGGATGGGAAGTTGGTGTTTAAAAAAGCCTCTGAAGAAAAACTTCGAACGATCAGAGAAAAAATGAGTAAAGAGCGTTTTTTTTACAGGGTATTAGAGTGTGTTTTGGTGTTGATGGCTACTTTGGTGTTTGCTATTGCTGTATACTCGGTAGTTTCAAATGAAAAGGAAAGACAAAAGATACTAAAGGAAAAAGAGAAAAAGGCGTATGTGAAATTGAATATGCCTAAATACAATTTTTACATAAATGATGGAAATAAATGGTTAAGAAAAGGGCATTACAGGAACGCTCAATATCAGTTTAAAAAGGCTTTAGAGTTATTTCCAGAGGATCAACTTGCAAAAGAAAAACTTCGTATTGTTAATCTGAAAAGAAAGATTAAATAAGGGTTAATCTATTAATGAAGAAACAAATTCATCAATGGATTGAGCATTATTAACTGAAAAATCTCCAATTTTTGTTCGTCTTAAACTTGACAAATGGGCTCCAGAATTTAAAGCGATACCGAAATCATGGGCTAAAGACCTTATGTAGGTTCCTTTGCTACAAACAACTCTAAATTCAACCTTTGGAAATTCTATGTTCGTTATTTCAAATTCTTTGATTTCAATTTCTCTTGATTTTATCTCAGTTGTTTTTCCTGCTCTAGCCAGTTCATATAAACGTTTACCATCTTTTTTAATAGCAGAAAAAATTGGTGGTTTTTGCTGAATCTTTCCTATGAACTTTGAAGTTGTTTCCTGAATTAATTCAGGAGTTATATGTTCAACAGAGAAGGTCTCGTTTATCTCCGTTTCTAGGTCATAACTTGGTGTTGTAGATCCAATAGTGAATGTACCTGTATATTCCTTTATTTGACCTTGGTAGGTTTCAATACTCTTAGTTTGTTTACCCGTGCAAATAATAAGTAAACCAGTAGCTAGAGGATCTAATGTTCCAGCGTGACCTACTTTTATTTTTTTGATATTAAAGTGTTTTCTAATATGCCAACGAAGTTTGTTAACCACTTGAAAAGAAGTCCACTCCAACGGTTTGTCAATTAATAAAACCTTTCCGTCCTTAAAATCTTCTACTGTCATCTAAAAAAATAATGAATATACTATAGCAATAACTCCTACAACTGCGCAATAAATAGAAAAATAAGAAAGCTTACTTCTCTTTACCAAAGCTATCATCCATTGACAAGCTACGAGTCCAGAAACAAAAGCAGCAATGAAACCAGCTGATAAAGGAAGTATTTCCGAGCTTTGAAAGTTAATATCTCCTCCAAGAATATCTTTAGCAACTTTACCCAAAATTAGTGGTACAACCATTAAGAAAGAAAATCGTGCAGCTTTCGTTCGATCCACTCCTAATAAAACCGAAGTTGAAATAGTAGCACCTGAACGAGAAATACCAGGAAGCATTGCAATCGCTTGAGAAATTCCTATAACTACAGAATTACTAAATGAAACTTTTTTGTTGGTATTTTTAGCTCTATCGGCTAACAAAAGTAGTAAAGCAGTTACTAGAAGCATACAACCTACTAAAAGAATTTTTCCACCAAAAAAACTTTCAAGCTCTTCTTCAAAAGCCAAACCTATAATTACTGCGGGAATCATTGATAAAACTATCTTAGCTGAAAATTTTGTTTGATCATTCCACTTAAATTGAAACAATCCTGATAAAATTTCAAAGACCTCTTTCCTAAAAATTACTAAAGTACTTAAGGCTGTTGCAGCGTGAAGTACCACTGTAAAAGTTAAACTTTCTTCAGGAACAGAAGTATCTCCAAAAATAGCCTTTGCTATTTCCAAATGTCCACTTGATGATACAGGCAAAAACTCTGTTAGTCCTTGAATAATACCAAGGATAATTGCTTCTATTAAATCCATCTTATTTTTTTGGGTTGGCTAAAATAGCATAAATTTCTATACCAAAACCAATAAGTACTAATGTTGGAGCCAAACGAATTCTTCTCCAGCTATAAAGTTCAGGGTTAAATACATTTGGATCATCACTTCCTCCACCTGCCATCAATATGAAGCCAAGAGCAATTACAGCTAAACCAATGAGCATTATAATATAATTTCTCTTTCCGAAAAGAAAGTTGCTTTCCGTTTCTTTATTATTCTCCATGTTTAATAATATAAATCGTTCGTTTGTAAGTTTAAAAAGCGCTGAGTTGCGAAGAAGGTGCTAATCCAAGTAATAACAAATGCACTTAGTAATACTCCTCCTGCTATATAAGTTAAAGATAAGTAATCCTTTAATAAAGCTAAAGTTGGTACATATTTATCAATATAATAAATGATGATAAATAAGCCAATAAGTGAGATAAACGCTCCTAAAATACCTAGTTTAATACTTTGCCAAATAAAAGGTTTTCTAATAAAGCGTTTGGTGGCACCTACCATTTGCATGGTTTTTATATTAAAACGTTTCGAGTAGATAGCAAGCCTGATTGAACTATTGATTAAAATAATTGCTACTAATCCAAAGAATCCACTTAAAACTAGTAACCAAAAACTCATTCTCTTGATGTTTTTAGTTAATAGGTTTACCAAAGGTTTGTCGTAATTAACTTCGGCAATCAAATTGTTTTTTTGATAAGCCTTTTCTATTTCACTCATTTTTTCAGGAGTAACAAAATCGGCATTCAAATAAACATCGATTCCGTTTTTGAGAGGGTTATCTCCAAGAAACTGTAAAAAATCTTCACCTAAATCTTTCTTATAAGCTTTTGCAGCTTCGTTCTTTGTAATGTAAATAATATGCTTAGTGTATTCCTCCTTTTTTATTGAAGCTTGTAAACCTTCCAATTGTTTTTTAGAAACATCATCTTTTAAAAACAAAGTCATGACAACTTTTTCTTTAAAGTGATTGGCAACATTTGTAGATTTTAACAATACCAACCCAAGCATACCAATCATAAAAAGTACCAAAGCGATACTTACAACAACAGATACATATGAAGATTGCAATCGACGTTTTTGAAAAGAATCAAAAGATGTACTCATTTTAGATGGCTATTTTAACTCCGCAAGATATAAAATCAATAATCAAATATCAATCATTAATCGGACAATTATTCCTTAATTAACAACCTTTCAGTAAAGCGAAAATTACTTCATTAAATTAAATGAATAATTTATTAATTTATTGTTCGCTTATTTAGAATCAGAAGGAATTTCCTGACAAAGTTCAATTAAAACACCGTTAGTTGTTTTAGGATGTAAAAATGCAACTAACTTGTTGTCTGCCCCTTTTTTAGGTGTTTCGTTTAAAACTGTAAAACCCTCTTCTTTTAAACGAGTTATTTCAGCTTCGATATTGTCAACGGCGAAAGCAATATGATGAATACCTTCACCCTTTCTATCTATAAATTTAGCTATTGGACTGTCTGCTTTAGTAGCTTCCAATAATTCAATTTTGTTAGGACCCGATTTAAAAAATGAAGTTTTAACTCCTTCACTGGCTACTTCTTCAATTTTATAATGAGGCGCTCCAAAAAGAGAGGCAAAAAGTTGGTTCGACTTTTCTAAATCCTTTACCGCAATTCCAATGTGTTCTATTTTGTTCAAATTCATGAGATAAAAATAGGAATTTTGGAACTATCGATTTGTTATAAATTTTCTAAATCTATTTCATTGGCCATAATTATAATGACATCTGATTTGTTTACCAAAGAAAGAATTTGACCGGTAATGCCTTTAAGTTGTTCATGTTGATGACAAAAATTCCAAAGATCATGTATAAAAACAGTGAAATCTTCATTGGCATCGTATTTGAATTCATTTGTTTGGTAGAGCAAACCTAAAAGTTGATTGATAAGTTTTTTAGCATTTTCGAGTTTTTCATTGAATGCCGTGAAAACTTCCCATAAATCCTGTTGTGCTTGGGTTAGTAAAGTAGCAGTTAAAAACAAATGTTCCTTTTTTTTGCTTCCTCCGGCTGATGGTATGAATGCACTCAGTTCCGACCTTTTTACTGAAAATTTTGAAGATTCCGGTAGATTTAAGTTTTTTAAAACGTCTTCTGTAGTGGTCAGCCAATTTGAAAAGTTCCGAATACTTTGGGTACTTTTCTTCTGTATTTGATCAGCAATTGGAGAAATCTCATTCAATTGCAAGCTAATGTCAGAGGTTATTTTTGTGATCGACTTTCTCATGATTATTCAGGAAGTAATTTTGATTCTATTTCTCCATTATCATTTTCTGAAGTATACCATTCCATACCTTCTTCATTCAAGGTCATTTTTATTTGAATAATATTTTCAGGTTTAATTTCATTGAGTTTGTGTGCTTCAACGATAACTTTAGTGTTTTGTTTTACAACTTGTTTTGAAGAAATAAGTGGTTTTAGATTTGAGTTAAGTTGTTTTACAAGAAACTTGTAATCTAATTTCTTTGGATAAATAGATAGAAAACGTTCAGCAACCCTCATTGAAAATTGATCCAGAAACTCTTCGTTGTTTTGATTTGCCTTTAAATTCTTTTCTAGGATATCGGTTTCTTCGGCAATTAATGAACGAAGAAGAGTAGATGTTTTACGATCAAATGTGTTTACTTTGGAACTGTTTTTTAAAATAGTGTAAGTTTGAGAGTTGAATTCAATATTGTTAATTGGCTCGTAATCTTTTTCATAATCGCTAGAAAGTTCACCAATGGCAACTGGAATCGTAAGCTCAACATTTTGAGCTTTAAACCTAGGGATTGTAAAATGCTTCAGTAAATTATGTTTAGCAAATTTCTCTGCAATTTCCAGTGATTTTAAATCGGACATTAATCGTGCCTCTGCTATTGAGGTGGCAATACCACCAAGATATTCGTTTAAATTAACCATGATAAAAAGTTTAAAAAGAGACTGAGTGAGATAATACTCTTCAGTCTCTTTATGTTATACTTAAGCTACTGTAGCAATACTATCTTCAAGCATATCTAAAATTCTACTCAATCCCTCTGGTAACTCGTCATTTACCGCCCTAACTTTTACACCTAAGTTGTAAGTCTTATCTACTTTTACTCCTTGAGAAGTGTTTCGCTTGTATGAAGCCGAAGCTTTAAAGTTTACAATCTTATAGTTGATTCCTAACTCTGCACTCGCAGCAAATTCTGTGGAAATATCTCTAGTTTCTGTTGAACTTAAACGAGCATTAAAATCGATATTTACTTCATCTATTCGAATAGATGGAATGGTAAGTGTTGTTAAGAAAGGAACCTTAATTTCAACTTCATTTTCAATAAACTTTTGATTACTTGGTCCAACGGCTGTGTTCGGATCGTAATCGGGGTTAGGAACAGATTTCTTGTATTGGAAATCTACATAACGAAGAGGGTCAACGGTTGCATCGTTTCCATCACTTTCGAAACCTACTTCTTTAATAAAGTTAACAGTTGCCATGGAAGCGGCAGTTTGTGCTTGAATAGCGGCCTGTAATGGTCCACCTACATATACATTAAAATCTAAGCTATTTAATTCTGGAACTAAATTTGGCATTTTTATTATTTGTTTTTGTTTGTACCTACTCTCTTTAGGCTTTTCGGTTTTCGCCTTTTCTATTTCGAAATACTGAATGCAAAGTTTGTGGATTCTAGGAGATGCTTTTCCAGTAGAAAAACGCTTTTTAAAACTGGAATCTCTGCTGTTTTTTACGGTTGTTTTCCTTGAATAGAATAGGGAAAAGCGAAGGATGGGTAAAGAGGAATAACCTTAATGAGCCTACTTAACGTAAGTTTGATAGGGATTATTAAAGTCAAAAATTATCAACTCGAGAGGGAGAAAAAATTCTCAAATGGATTTGATTACAACGACGAGAAATATTTTTGAAGGGTAAATTATTTTAACTGATGAAAGGCTATTAAAAATACCCGTTCTAAGCAGGTAAGCCAAAAATAACACCGCAAGAGCCGTTAAAATTAAAATCTGTTTGAGCGATAGCGAGTTATTTTAATTTAGGTTCGAGGATGATTAGTTTTGAGTGCAGGCTGGTTAAAACTAGATTTTTTGTTTAGCTCATTAATTATTATTGGTTTTTATGGAATTCGTGAACCTCTTAGTCGGTTTCTTTTTCATCAATGGAAAAAGAAAAATAACTTAGAAAAATGAGTAACACAAATTCTTAAGATTTCTTCTAAATTTGAAATGACGTCAGTGGTTGTGAAAAAAGTAAGAGTTTTGTGTTGAGAATAGCTTTTTAATTGCGGAAATCAATTGTTTTCGATATATTTTTCTTCGAAAAACACTCAAACTGACATTAATTTTCTAATATCGAAGTAACGTTATTTAAGATCTGTTTTCTTATACTCAAGGATGAAATAAATAATGTAATGTTAGTTGTTTTATTTAAAAAGTGTTAAATTGCTCCAAAATGCTGGCTATGAATTTTCTACAAAAAAATAACGCTGTTTTAATAAGTCTTATATCCTAACTATATTGAATTTATAGTTGTTTTGTGCTATGCAATAGCCAGTGAAATCTTAACCAATTAAAAATTTTAATTATGAAAAACAAATTGATGTTAGTCTTTATGGCTATTGCCTTAACTATGGTGTCTTGTTCTCAAGATAGAATTGAAGAGCCTTCTCAAAATGAAACGGCTGAGGTTTCACGTCCGTATAATGCTTTAAACTATTTGGAGTTAGTTCCAATGTTGGAACATTATGACAAAACTAGAAAACCTGTTTTGGAAGAAGCACTGGGTTACGAGGATACTCGTATGAACTATTATAGTATTGAAACTATTGAAAACTATTTGAAATATGTGAAAACACTTTCAAGAGAAAAAGGAATTAAGTTTACGGGGATCAATTTTGTTTCTGCGGCATATCCTGAAAATACGGGGCATGGAGTTCCGAATTATCAGAACTTGTTATTGATGCCAACAACCGAAATTAATGGTAAAAACATATCTTTTGATCCCGTTCAGTCAACATCAGAAAAGATTGTAACTGTAAAGGAGATGTTAGCAAGTTATGGCTATAATTGGGTGTATGATTCAAAAGAGGACTATGATAGTAGGAATAAACCGAATGAGTTAGTGCAGCGAAACTTTCAGAATAGGTCTAAAAGTAGTGATGTTGAAAGTGGAGCAGGGAATAGGGGGCAAATATCTCCGCCATATTAAATTGAGAATAAGAAAAGGTCGGTTTTAAGCTGACCTTTTTTTATATAAACAACCGTTGAAGTCTTTAAATTCCTTTAGTGTAAACGCTGGAGGCTTTAGGGTGGTTTTCCTGAATATTCTTTTGAAAGCGTTGATTTACTTAGAGGTGTGAAAAAAAATGTTGGTTTTAGAAAATATAGGAATGTATATTTGACTCAAACAAACCAAATAGTATCATGAGGGAACAAAATTTTATTACGAGATTATTAAGAGCAATTAGAAACTTTTTTAGAGGTGATTGCGATTGCGAAGAATGTATTGAGAAGGGACCAGAACAAGGAGTTTTTTGTTATAAAGATGAAGGAAGAACCAAAGAAATGCTTACTTATCCTCAAGTTATCGAAATGTTGAAACGATATGACGATACAAGAATAGAGCCTTTTGAACAAGCTTATGGGTATGAAGATTCGCGTATCACAACGTTCGATTTTTACCAGTTCAAAAAATATTTAGGGCATGTAGAAACCTTGAGTAGAAAAGCCAAAATTAAAATGACAGGCATTTCTTTTATTTCAGGAGCAACAAATCTGGAAGATAATGGTAAGGAATATAGTAGTTTGATTTATATGCCTTCAACGAAGATAAATGGAAGAGATGTTCTATACGATCCAACTCGTAGTGCAAACGAGGGGAAATTGGTAACTTTTAAAGAAATGTTGGAAAGATATGGTTACCAATGGATATATGATAATGCTGAAGATTATGAACAAGGAAAAAGAAAAGATAATAATTATGACTTAAAATCGAATCAAGTAAAATCTGCTAGATTTAGTATGATTTCGAATGACGGTTTTGGTCAAGATGATGAAAGTGGTGCGGGTAATTATGGACAGCTGACACCACCATATAATTAAAAATGTAATATGAAGTATTTATCCCTTCTAGGAATCGTATCGCAAATTATAGTCGCTTTAATTTCTGTTGCTTATTTTAAACGGTATAGTACTTTATTTGCTAGGATTCTATGCCTATTGTTGATTGTGAATTTAATAGCTGAGGTTATTGGGGCTTATTGTAAAACCCACCAAATAGATGCTTTTCTTTCGTATTATTTCTATACGGGTATAGCTTTCACTTTAATAGGGGTAATGTATCTTAAAATTATTAAAAGCAAAACATCAAAAAGGAATATAAAGATTTTAATGTCTTTGTTTTTTCTTTTGTTACTTGCAGTTTTCTTCAGACAAGATTTGTTTACTATTTTAATAATTTTTGGAGGGGTCAATACAAGTATATTTATTTTTGTTTACTTAAAAGAATTACTTCAATCAAATGAAATAATAAATTACAAAAAGTTACTTTCTTTTTGGGTGTCGGTAGGTTTATTAGTTTTTTATTTACCGTCAATTCCTTTTTTTACTATGCATAAATACATGGAAAATAGGGGGTTGTTTTTTATTCTAAATATATTAATTATCTTGATGAATGGGTTTATATCTTTCGGATTAATATGGAGCAAGGAGGAGAAATATTAATAGTTACTACGGTTATTATAGTTGTCGTTGTTGCTTTTCTAGTGATATTATTCACCGTTTTTCAACGTAGAAAGAATAAGCTTTTATTGGAACGTGAAGAAATAAAAAAACAATTTGAGCGAGAAATAGCCGAAACACAAATAGAAATTAGAGAAGAAACATTAAGAAGTATAAGTTGGGAGTTGCACGATAATATTGGGCAACTCCTAACCTTAGCTAAAATTCAATTGCAGCAGGCAACCCCTGAAAGCTTGCAAGAAATTACCGAAACCATAGGAAAGAGTCTAACGGAAATAAGGGCGTTATCTAAATTAATAAATCCAGAATTTATTAATAATATAAAGTTTATCAAAGCATTGCAACTAGAAATAGAACGTTTTAATAGATTAAATTATATCAATGCCAGTTTAAATGTTTTTGGAGAAGAACAGGAAATCAATCAAAAACATGGTATTATTATTTTTAGAGTGCTCCAAGAGTTCTTTTCAAATACAATTAAACATTCAAAAGCAACAGACTTAAAAGTGGAGTTGCATTTTAAAAAAGATAAACTAGAAATTAAAGCCTGCGATAACGGAGTAGGTTTTGAGGTAGATAAGGTAGCTCTCAAAGGTATTGGCTTGCAAAATATTAAGGCAAGAGTTAAATTAATAAATGCAAAGGCAACCTTAAAATCTGAACCTCAAAAGGGTACAACTTTAACAATTAATTATTATTTTTAAGAAATTTCCCTATTGTTATGCCTGTTGTTGGTTGAAAATACTAGAAGAGAAAATGAATAACTTCTTCCTTAAATAAAGAAAAAAGGATTGTTTTATTGTGGTCATTTCAAATTACAAAAGGTATTGTTAGAAGAAATTAACCTAAACTTAGTTTTATGAAATATTCAGTAGTTGTTGTCGACGATCATACATTATTGTCGCAAGCAATCGAAAGTATGGTAAATACTTTTGATAAATTTAAGGTGTTATACACCTGTAAAAATGGAAAAGAATTGTCAGATAAATTTACTGGGTCTCCAATGAATATCCCTGATATTGTATTGGTTGATGTTAACATGCCAGTAATGAACGGTATAGAAACTACACAATGGGTTGTTGAGAACTATCCTCAGGTACATGTTATGGCACTGTCAGTAGAAGATGCTGATAATACCATTTTAAAAATGCTTAAAGCAGGTGCCGTAGGCTACTTACTTAAAGATACTCAAAAGGAAGTACTAGAAAAAGCATTGCTAGAGTTAATGGAAAATGGTTTTTATCATACCAAAGAGGTTACAAGTTTATTGATTGATTCGGTATCTGGGAAAAAGAATAGGAGCAATGTTGAGTTTAAAGAGAACGAATTAAAGTTTATGAGATTGGCATGTTCCGAATTAACCTATAAGGAAATTGCCGAGAAAATGTTTTTAAGCCCAAAAACTATCGATGGGTATAGAGATAGTTTATTTACAAAGCTCGATGTTAGAAATAGAGTAGGGTTAGTAATGTATGCCATTAAGAATAAGATATATACTCCTTAGAATTCGTTTGGGTAGCGATTTTGAGTAGTAGTCTAATTCTTAATTTTATTAACTTTTAGGTAAAGTTGTAGGTTTTGTATTCACTGCAGGTAATTTAAATCATTAGAGAAAAATCTCTATCAAATTTTTAAATTCTTCTGAAGAGGGTATCGTACTCCTTTTCTCATAATCAAATTATAAGATTAAAAAATTACAAAAACTCAAACGTCTGAAAATATTCCGTAAATTTGCGGCATGGAAGAAACAAACAGACAGCGTAAAATTGCGGGTGTACTGCAACAGGATTTAGTAGATGTTTTACAACGTGCTGCTCAAGATGGAATGCGAGGGGTAATAATCTCTGTATCGAAAGTTTCGGTTACAGCGGATTTAGGTGTAGCGAAGGTGTATTTAAGTGTATTTCCTTCGGAAAAAAGAGATGAAATTATTGAAGGAGTCAAGTCGAACACGGCTTCAATACGTCATGAATTAGCTCAGAGAACAAGAAATCAATTGAGAAGAATGCCTGAGTTACTCTTCTATGGTGATGATAGTTTGGATTATATTGAAGAAATTGATAAATCTTTAGGAGGAGAAGACGTTGATCCAATTAAAAACCCAGATATCTTACCAAGACGCCAAAAGCGTTAATGCTTAATAAGTAGTGGGTTATCCTCAAATTAGTCAAAGGCTAAATAAACCTGTTAAAAAGAATAGCATTGGCTTGGATAATTAAATTATTATCTATGGTTCTGTGATTAAAAAAAGAATTACATTTGAGGTGTAATCTTTTTAAAAAGTCTATTGAATTTTCCTCTATACATAGCTAAGAGATATTTATTTTCAAGGAATAGTACAAATGCTATCAACATTATAACATTTATAGCAACGTTTAGTGTTATTGTTGGTACGGCGGCTCTTTTTATTGTATTATCAGGATTTTCAGGATTAAGAACTTTTAGCGATTCCCTTTTGGAGGCTTCTGATCCAGATGTAAAAATCCTTCCTTCAAAAGGAAAAACCTTTAAAATCTCAGATAACTTTATCAATTCGCTAGTTGATAATACTAAACTAGAGGCGTTTTCATGTGTTATAGAAGAACGAGTTTCCTTAAGCTATAACGATAAAAATTACATTGCATTTATTAAAGGAGTTGATAAGCACTATAACAATGTTGTGCAAATCGATTCGGCTTTAACTGTTGGTGTTTGGCTTGACAAAAAGTATACAAATACAGCAATTATTGGAGCGGGAATTTCCTATAAATTATCTGTAGGGGCTTTTAATTTTGGAGATCCGTTGCGTATTATGGTACCGAAGCCAGGAACTAAGTTTATTACAAACCCCAATAAAGCATTTAGCTCTATTGATGTTCAGGTGGTTGGTGTGTATACAGGTTCAGAAGAATTTCAAAATAAGTTTGTTTTTACACATATTGAAGAAGCACAAAGATTGTTGAATTATGATAGTAGAGATATTTCCGCTATCGAAATTAAGGTGAGAGATTCTTATGATGTAGAGGATGTGAAAGAAGAATTAATTACCAAACTTGGTGATGAATTTGAGGTTAAGACTAAAAAAGAATTGAATGCATTGTATTATAAAGTGGTAAATACAGAAAACTTTATATCCTACCTCATTTTTACTTTGATTATTGTAATTGCTCTTTTTAATGTTATCGGTTCAATTATCATGATGATTATTGATAAAAGAAAGAATCTTAAAACCTTACTTAGCTTAGGTACAAGTGTAAAGGATATCAAAAGAATATTTGTTTATCAAGGGTTTTTGCTGGTTTTGGTTGGAATGTCGATAGGATTATTCATAGGGGTTGCATCAGTGTTTATACAATTGAAATTCGGTTTTTTTATGATTACCGATAGTCTTCCTTATCCTGTAGAATTAAAATGGATTAATTTTTTCGTAGTACTCCTTACGATAATAGTTCTTGGTTTTATAGCATCTAAAATAGCAAGCTCTCGAATTAGTAGAGGTTTTATAGAAAAGTAAATAGATAGAAGTATTTTTCGCGTTATTTTGACTGAAAGAAAAAAAATGGGTTTCTTCTTTAGTAAGTATGGTTTGTCAAAAGACTAATGTCTCAATATCTTATAATCCTTGCCAGGCAATTCGATCATCTGATCCGAGAATGATCTTTTCTAAAATTGATTCTAATTTCATAGAAACATCCCAAAAATCAGCTTTGATCAATTTAGATATTTCAGTTGTTATCCGCTCCTCTAATTCATCTATCCGTTTTCCTTTCCAGATTTTATCAGATAAACATACGAGAAGATCTTCTATATTCAAGTCTGGACTTTTCCAGTCTCCATGAGTTATAGTAAACCTTGATTCCTTTTTGTTATAACCAAGATCTGTTAGTATTCTGAACCCTTCAGATTCATGTTTATTACCTTTTTTGTAGAGTTCATCGGTAACGATTACTTTTCCGATGTCATGAGTGGAAGCTCCGAATAATATTTCTTTTTCGTTTAATACTAAGTTGGGTAGCACCTTTTTTAATTCTTCAATTATAAAAAACGCTGTTGAATTAACAATAGTCAAATGTTTGATAAGCCTTTGCGGCGTATCGAATTGTGCAAGTAATTTTTTTACTTCTTCAGATAATTCTACTATTTTCAAACAATTGATTTTATCTTAATGGGAATTAAATTTCTGGAGTCGATAATAGTATCGTTAAACTAATCTACTGATTACCCAAACTTCTCTTTTACCAACTCAAACGTATCAAAAACATCTTGAGGATCATCGGAAGTAACCATTTTTAAGCGGTACTCTTTAAAATGAGGAATTCCTTTAAAGTAATTAGTATAATGTCTTCTGGTTTCAACAACGCCTAAATGTTCACCTTTCCAATCGATAGACATTTCAAGATGCCTTCTTGCCATTTCAGCACGTTCAACAATGGTCGGCTTTGCTAAATGCTCACCAGTTTTAAAATAATGTTTGACTTCATTAAAAAACCAAGGATATCCAATAGAAGCACGACCAATCATGCAACCATCAAGTCCGTAAACATCGCGCATTTCTTTAGCTCTTTCAGGAGAGTCAACATCACCATTTCCAAAAACAGGAATGTGCATTCTTGGATTGTTTTTAACTTCAGCAATAGGTTTCCAGTCGGCATTACCTTTATACATCTGAGCACGTGTTCTACCATGAATAGAAATAGCTTTACAGCCAACATCTTGTAAACGTTCTGCTACTTCAACAATACGAATAGAATCGTGATCCCAACCTAAACGAGTTTTAACTGTTACAGGAAGTTTGGTATGTTTAACCATGGCTTCGGTTAATTTTACCATTAAATCAATATCCTTTAAAATACCAGCTCCGGCTCCTTTAGAAACTACTTTTTTCACAGGGCATCCAAAGTTAATATCAATAATATCTGGGTTGGTTTTTTCAACAATCTCAACAGATCGTAACATAGAATCCAAGTTCGCACCGAATATTTGAATACCAACAGGTCTTTCTTTCTCATAAATGTCCAGCTTCATAACACTTTTTGCAGCATCACGAATTAAACCTTCTGAAGAAATAAATTCAGTATATACAACATCGGCACCATTTTCCTTACACAAAGCTCTAAAAGGAGGGTCACTAACATCTTCCATTGGAGCTAGTAATAAAGGAAAATCCGGTAATTCTATAGTATCTATTTTAACCAAACCAAAAAATTTTGGCAAATTTAACTTTTATTTTTTAGGTAGAAAAGTATCTCGTCCTATCAATAGAAGTTCAAAGATTTAGAATACTCGTACAATATTAAATCCAAAAGCGATGTCACCTTCAGCCTTACTAATAAACCCAGGTTCGTTGGTAGATTGAGCATTGGAAAAAAGTAGTTGAAATACATGCCCTCCAGTTTCAATATCTACTCCGAAAGTATATGGGTTGGCAAATCTAGAATTTTCATGACGGTTAAAATTATGAACATATTCGGCGTTTAGACTTACTCGCTTACTAATTTTATAACGTCCACCAAAACCAAGTGCAAACTGATTATGATTTGCTTCAACGGTGTTTCTTAAGTCTTGTAAGTTTTCTCTAATAAAAGTTGGAGCTATTTGGAAAGAAAATTCTTTAGAGAATCTTTTAGAGGCTAATAGTTGTAAAGAGTAACTATAGCGATCAGCATCTTTTAATTCTGGAAACACCTGTGTGTTTATCAAAGTATTTCTGTAAATACCTGCATATCCAGTTAAGTTTATTGGGAATTTTTGAGATTGTTGTGTTATTCTCACTTTCGATGTAGCAGCAAAAGTACGATCGAAAGACTCTCTAGAAATACTGAATTGTACTCCATTCCATAAGCTATAAAGTAATTCAATTTTTGTATTGGCATTATCCAAACCTAGAAAGGTGTCAAAACCTTCGCTAAGTGGTCCAAAACGATGTGAAACAATTAAATAAAAATCACCTTTATTAGCTACTTTAGTCGATTGAAGGTTGCCAATCTTGAGGGTTTTAAAAGCAGGTAAAATAAAAGTAGATGTCGTGTTATCGTCATTTTCTAACTCCTCTAGTAAATCGTCTTGAGAGTATAAAGATGTTGTGATAAGAATAATTAATAGAGAGATTAATTTTTTATAATACATTGATTGATTTTTAGTTCGTTTAGTAATTCGTCATAACCAACAACAATTCCTTTAATGGTTATTTCATCGTTTAATTTGGGTAAAGATTTTACTTCGTGAGTTTCTTTAAGTTGACAAAAAACAAATCCATCCATAATAAAGTTGTTTTCTACAAGTTCAGTTATCTTACCCGAAAGCGCTATGGGTTTATTATTCCATTTCAAAGGGTTTTTATCTAGTAAATTGATAAAATTTTTGGATGTACCTGAATATAGTACTTCCATTGCTTCAATTTGCTTTGGAGCTTGAAATACATATTGAAAGACACCCCAAAAAGAGATAACCAGAATAATGGAAATGAGTAAAACGCCTTTATTTTTTTTCAGAAAGTTCATAGTCAAGAGTTATGGTTACTTGTTCTGCGATTTTTTTTCTAACAATGCTAGGTATTTTAATATCGAAATCTTTAGGAGATACTATTAAAGTTCCACTCAGAACAACTTTATTGTTTAAAGCTTTTTTTATTTTAATTTTTGTTTGCACCGATTTAGAGATTTCTCTAATAGTCAAAATTCCCTTTAAAATATAAGTGTCTTTTAAAGCCCCTATATCAAACTGTTCTATGGTACCTTTAAAGTTGGCCTTTGGGAATTCATCAGATTCCATATAATTTTCATTAAAATGCTCTTGCATAAGAGCTACTTTAAACGAAAAGGCACTGATGTATAATTGCGCTGCTATTTTACCTTCACTATTTACCACAACAGATGTGCTTTTGTTTATGGCTTCAACTGGTTCAAATGCATCAATCGATGCTTTGAATTCTGTAACTCCTGTTCTTGTGAATAGCTTTTGCGAGAAACATAAAGGAGTAATAAATAAAAATACCAGAGCAGTGATTCTAATTTTCAAGATATCCATCATTTTTCCATTGATTTATAATTGTAATAATTGTACTGTTTTGACCAGTCGGAGGCATTGGATTTGAACTGCTATTTATACGATTGATGAGATTTCCGTTTTCTGCTGCATTTCTTACTTGAGTATAATTTGTTAGAGGCAATCCAGCTTGAGGATTGTCGGAATCATGGCAAGCAGAAGTTGCACAACTGTTGTTTATTAATGTTTTTACATCTTTCTCGTAAGTGGTTTTTTCACTTGGCGGATCAACAGGAGTTGTGTCAGGATCACTGATTTCAGCAGAAGAGCAGCTCAATAGAAAAATGCTCATCAATAAAGCTATAGTTGACTGAATTAATTTTTTCATTTTAAATTAAAGAATTTTAAAAATTATTTGATACGTGGGTTTTCTTATCGTAGGTAATACGATTTTTAAACAAATTAACTTCAATTAGCTATTGCGTAGCTCTTTAAAGTTACTAAAAAGGAATTTAATCATGTTGAAAAGGAAAAATTAGCTTTGAAAAAATGTCACATTTGGTTAAAATGGAGCAAAATTGTTCTGTAAGCGAAAAAAACAGTAGTGAAAATTAAAGGCTTTGAATTGATATTTCAATGAATAATTTTAAATCAGATGGTTACTTTTTATTTGTTGAAGGAGTTAAATAGCGTATCTTTGTCGGTCACGAGATGTTAGAATTTGATACATGAAAAATATTAGAAACTTTTGCATTATTGCGCACATTGATCACGGGAAGAGTACTTTGGCTGATCGTTTGTTAGATTTTACTCAAACTGTTACAGAGAGAGAAAAACAAGATCAGTTATTAGATAGTATGGATTTGGAACGTGAGCGTGGTATTACAATTAAATCGCACGCCATTCAAATGGACTATGTTCATAATGGTGAGCCTTATATTTTAAACTTGATTGACACTCCAGGTCACGTTGATTTTTCTTATGAAGTGTCTCGTTCGATTGCTGCTTGTGAAGGGGCGTTATTAATTGTTGATGCAGCTCAGAGTATTCAAGCGCAAACTATTTCTAATTTATATCTAGCACTAGATAATGATTTGGAAATCATACCTGTTTTAAATAAGGTTGATTTACCAAGTGCAAATCCTGAGGAAGTAACTGATGATATTGTTGACTTGTTAGGGTGTGATGCAGAAGATGTGATTCCTGCGAGTGGAAAAACAGGTTTTGGTGTTGATAATATTTTAGAAGCAATTATTAATAGAATTCCTGCACCTAAAGGAAATCCGGATGCTCCATTAAAAGCATTGATTTTTGATAGTGTGTATAATTCATATAGAGGAATTGAAACTTACTTTAGAGTAATTGATGGTTCTATTAAAAAGAATCAGAAGATTAAGTTCATGGCTACAGGAAAAGAATATTTTGCTGATGAGGTTGGAACATTAAAGTTAAATCAAGTTCCTAAAAAGGAAATTCAAACAGGTGATGTTGGGTATTTAATTACTGGAATTAAAACTGCCAAAGAAGTAAAAGTAGGAGATACTATTACTGATTTTGCTAATCCAACTACAGATACTATTGAAGGTTTCGAGGATGTAAAACCAATGGTATTTGCAGGTATTTATCCTGTTGATACTGAAGATTACGAAGAATTGAGAGCTTCCATGGAGAAGCTTCAACTGAATGATGCTTCGTTAGTATTTCAACCTGAGAGTTCCGCTGCGTTAGGTTTTGGATTCCGATGTGGATTCCTAGGAATGTTACATATGGAAATTATCCAGGAGCGTTTGGAACGTGAGTTCAATATGACTGTAATTACTACAGTTCCTAACGTATCATATCATGCTTTTACAAATAAGGAACCTGATGAAATTATTATTGTAAATAATCCATCAGACTTACCTGATCCTTCAAAATTAAATAGAGTAGAGGAGCCATTTATTAAAGCTTCAATTATTACTAAGGCTGATTTCGTAGGTCAAGTAATGAGCTTGTGTATTGAGAAGCGAGGACAAATAATGAATCAGACCTATTTGACTACGGAAAGGGTTGAATTGATTTTTGAGATGCCATTAGCTGAGATCGTTTTTGATTTTTATGATCGATTAAAAACGGTATCTAAAGGTTATGCTTCGTTTGATTATCATCCAATAGGTTTAAAAGCTTCGAAGCTTGTTCGTGTTGATATGTTATTAAATGCACAGCCGGTTGATGCATTGTCATCTTTGTTACATGCCGATAATGCTTATACAATTGGTAAGAGAATTTGTGAGAAATTAAAAGAACTAATTCCTCGTCAACAGTTCGATATTCCTATTCAGGCCGCTATTGGGGCTAAAATTATTGCTCGTGAAACCGTAAAAGCTCTAAGAAAAGATGTAACAGCGAAGTGTTATGGAGGTGATATTTCACGTAAGAGAAAGCTTTTAGAGAAGCAGAAAAAAGGTAAAAAACGTATGCGTCAGGTAGGTAATGTTGAAATTCCACAGCAAGCGTTTATGGCCGTATTAAAATTGAATGATTAATTATTAAGTTCTTGACTTTGAATAAAACTCAAATAAGAATATTAGGAGCATTGTTAATTCTAATATCTGTTAGCTTTATGGTTTTTGATTTTGTTGGAGGTTTTCTAGGAGGTATGTTTCTTGGAGCAGCAACAGCAGGAGGTATTGTGCTAACGATTTATGGGAAGTTCAAGTTGAATAATTAAAAATATATTCTAGTGGCAAAAAAGGCTCTTTCAATTTTGAAAGAGCCTTTTTTTAGATTATTGTTCCAACCACTTTCTAAAATCGGAAGTAGTGGAAGAGCTTGTCATTACTTTATCTTTTCCTCCAGAGAAAGTAATTAGTAGTCTGTTTTTAAAATGACTTTCTATATTTTCTATGGCATCAATGCTTATTATTTCACTCCTGTTAATTTTGAAAAACTTGTTTGGGTTTAACTGTTTGAATATTGTACCCAAATTCATAGAAATTGTATGACGTTTCCCAGAGTTTTCAGTGGCAATACAAAAATCACCTGAAGCTTCGATTAAACTTATATCGCTAACATTCAAAAGTTGGATCCCATTAGTTTTTTTAATAACGAATCTCTTTTTAAAGCTAATATTTTCACTTTGTAGAGCCGATTTTAGATTATGAATTGTTTTTTTATTGATCTTATGATAGGTGCCTTTATTGAATAGCGACTGGTATTTTTCAATGGCCTTAGTGAAGTCAGATTTCGTGTAAGGTTTTAAAATATAGGCAATTCCATTGGTGTCAAAAGCCTTTAGCAGGTAATTATCATGTGCTGAACAAAATATGATTGGGCAATTTGTAGGAATTTCATCAAATAAGTCAAAAGAGATTCCATCTAACAATTGAATATCCGATAAAATAAAATCATACCCGTTATTCATTAGAAATTCTTTACCATCATTTATTGATCGAGACCAGTCATGATCATAGGAATCACCCATAAAGAAATCATCAAGATATGATGTTAGTTTTTTATATGCTGGAATTTCATCTTCAAGAATCAATATCTTCATCTTCTTTGGATTATCTTGGTTATATTGAGTTTAATTTCATTTTCATAAATCTTTCTAAGAATTTATTTTTTCATAAAATTTAATTGGTCAATTTAATCAATGGAACAGTAACCTTAAATTCTTTTTCTGTATTTATTATCAATATTTCCTTATTAGAAAGGTGACTATATCTTATTTTTAAATTGTCAAGTCCAGTTCCAAATGAAATATGACCGGGTTTAAGATCTGATTTTGTATTAACAATGCTCAAAACTTTATCGTCAATTTTTATGGTGGCATAAATGGGAGTTTTGTTCGGTTTATTATGTTTCACTACATTTTCCAATAAGGTTTGAATGGCGCCTGTAGGAAGGAAGGAATCAGTTGTATCAGTACCTTCACTATTTACATTGAATACATAATCATTCTCAAACCGGGTTTTGATAAGAAAAATATAGTTCTCGGCAAAATTGAGTTCTTCAGAGAGTTCCATTACCTCACTATCTTTGGTTTGAATTAGGTAACGATATATTAAAGAAAGGCGGTTAATATACTCCTTTGCCTTTTCAGGATCTATATCGATCAATGAATCTAAGGTATTTAAGTTGTTAAACAAAAAATGAGGATCTATTTGAGACCTTAATAATTTTAACTCATTCTCTTTTTGTTGTTTTTCTATTAATAAAAGGTTGTTTTGTCCTTCATAAAACTTTTTAGTTAATAATAGTGCAAAAGGAAAAGCAACTTGTCTTGAACCGATATCTAACATTTTTAAGATAAAATCGAAACCAGTAGGAAAGCGTTTCCAGTCATTATTTCCAGACCAAAAACCCAAAGTATAATCGATACCAGTGAACACAATGAGGATCAAAATTCCAACAAAAGCAAAGAAAACATAGTTTTTCTCTTTTACAATTTTCGGAATTAGCCAGAAAACGAAAAGAAAAATAGTACTACATATAGAGAAGGTCTCGATAGGGAAATCGATTAGGTATTCTCTGATCAAAGCATCTCTATCAATATAGTCTTGTATTTGAATTATGTACGAAACAACAAAGTATACGATGAGAATATAAAGATCAGATCGATTAAGTTTAGTGTTCATTACTTACAGTTGTTTTGGTGAATAATATAAGGTAAAAGCCAATAGCGTAAATAAGATAAGCGTATATTAATCTATTTGGAATAAATCTCATAAAAAACACAATTAATGTAGCCAAAAAAATAAGTGCGGTTCCAATTTTGTTCTTCTTGAAAAATGGAATGCTGAGCAGCAGTAATCCTACATTTAAAAAGTTAGGGCCAGTGGTAATAAATGGCTTCCATATAGAAGGATATTTCGAAAGGTGTGTCGCAAATTTAACTCGCACATCTTGATTGGGTTGACTCCACCATACAAAATCTAAAATGCACATACCTATAATACAAACTATTCCAATTAAAACAATTGGTATTCCAAGCTTTACGAAGAGTTTCTCTGGAAAAGAAAATAATTGAGGAATCAGAAATACAACACCCAGTAGCAAAAGCCAATGCGCAAAATCTATTGGTTTTTGCGCATATACAAATTCAAGACCGTTTGATAATAAAATCTGACCGATACATTCAAATAGTAAACCTACTATAAATAGTACTCTATAAGTCATGATGTTTAGTTGTTATTTTCAATTCTGTTTTCCTCATCTCTTGAAGAGTTTCTTTTCGATTTCTTTTTGCCAAACTTCGAACCAAAACTATAGCTTACTCTTAATTGTATGTTTTGTCTTGAACCATTACTTTCAACATTAGCTGTACCATTTCCATAATCAATATTACCAACAAAACCTCTATTTAACATTTTATTAAATCCTAAATTTACCTTTAGTTTGTTGTCAAGGAATTTTTTACCCAGTGAAAAATCCAATCCAGCTAACCAATCTACTTCAATTTGTCCTTCTAAAGCTCCTGTTCCATAATTTCCACTTACTTCTAAGTTGACATCCCAAGGTAATTTATAGTTTGCTTGAAGGAACCAGATTAAGTTCCATTTTGATAAGTTTACATCATGACTTGCTGAGGTAAAACTATTTCTATTTACAATGAATCCCGTAAAGCCATCTAGTTTTTTTATGAAATTAAGAGGGCCGAATAATCTGAAATTCCAATTTTCGAAATTTTCAACATTAACAGCTTGCTGTCTAATTTGAGCAGTTTCATTATTCTGTTTAATTAAGTCGAAAATTTCATCATTTGTTCTGCTGTATCCAACTGTAAAGAAAGGTTGTCCTTCATAGGTTAAATTAAACTGATAGTTGTTAGTGAAAGCAGGTCTTAACCTAGGGTTTCCTTCACTTGCAGAAAAAGGATCTAAGAATTCTTGGAATGAGTTTAAGCTACCATAAGAAGGTCTTTCAATTCTATAACTATAAGAAAGACTAGCTCCAATGGCTTCTGTAATTTTTCTACTAATAGAGGCGCTTGGAAATAACTTACTAATAGGTCTTTTGTTTATTTCAGTTGTCATTACTCCATTTTTTAAGAAAATAGAAGTACCATCGGTTTTACTGTCTTCATAACGTAGACCTCCTGAGAAAGACCATTTACCAAAGTTAGCGTTAAGTTTAGTATATAAGGCAAAAATGGTTTCATCTATTAAAAAGCGACTACTGGTTTCTGGATCTAATACAAAACCAGTACCAGATTCATTTTCTTCAAATGATTGTAAATCATTATCTGTATTTACATCAGCAAACTTACTTCCGAAGCTCAATTTAAGATCATCTGAAAGATTTCTTGAGTAATCTAATCGATATGTTTTGATATTGTATTTTCCATCTTGTAAATATCTTCGGTCTGTAAAATCAACTGTACTTCCCATAACATCAGATAAAGTGTTTGTATCGTCATTAACATAATCGATATAATTAAAGTCAATTAATAATCTGTCTTTGTCTGTCTTATATTCGTAATAAGGGTTGATATTGAAATCTACTCGATCTCTATCAAAAGTGTTTTCCGAAAGTAAAATGTTTGAGTTGTTAGAGTCCGAAATAACAGTTCTACTTGTTGCAATTCGATCAGATTGACGACTGTTCCAACGTCCTCCAATTCCAATAGAATGATGTTTACTTAGGTAGTAGTCTAAACTACCACCAATATTTAAGTTTACCGGATCGTATGGCTCTCTTGTAACCTGATCGTACGTTTCATCTCCAACTGTTCTTACGAGGAAAAGATCATCTCTCCAAGTTGGTCTTGAATGACCAATACTCGCTTGCCAGTTTAATTTATTTTTGTAGCTGGCAATAGAAGCTCTAGTACCATACTCAAAGCCTTCATCTTCACCGACCCAAACCATAGCACTTCCATGAGTACCTAATTTTACATTCTTTTTAAGAATTATATTAATTACGGCTCCAGTACCAGAAGCATCATATTCAGCTCCAGGTTGTTCAACAACTTCGACTTTAGCAATATTATCAGCAGGAAAATCACGTAGTAAAGTTTCAACATCCATGTATTCCGTTGTTTTGCCGTTAATTAATATGCGAACACCACTTTTACCAGCAACACTTATTCCGTTGTTGGTTACTAATATTCCTGGAACTTTTCTCATTACATCTTGCAAACTGGAATTAATCATTTCCGTTTTTTCAAGATCTACCACTAGCTTTTCAGCGGTTTGTTTTATCACTGGACGTCTAGCAGTTATTTCTACTTCACTTAAGGCCTGATTTTCCTCTTGTATTGTAAAGTTCAAGGTTTTATTACTCTCTAAGTAGAAATTATCTGATTTTTTAACCTTGAAACCAAGTACAGATATTTCTAGTTGATACATTCCTTTTTGAATTTTTGAGAACCTGAATTTACCTTGATCGTCAGTAATTTCACCTTTTGGGGTTTTGCCTTTTTCTTGTTGAAAATGTAAGATGACATTGGCAAAGGGAATAGGAGTGTCGTTTTCATCGGTTACTGTCCCCTCTACAGTATATTGACCGTATGATTTAAAAACTCCAATAAAAATAATAATGATAGTAGCTAAATATTTCATTTTTGAGCAATTGATGGATTGTGGAAACAAATTTGCAGGAGAATCAATGTTTTTTAAAGTCAATTCTGCCGAACAAGGTTTTTTTTCCGTTTAATGATTAGTTTTCTCTGTTCAGTTTGTGAAAATAAAAAAAGGCTTGTAATTAATACAAGCCTCCTACATTATTATATAGTTGTGATTTTAATCTCTATTAGCAGCCATCAATTTCATCACCCAATAAGCCAACATGGCAAGAGAGCCTAATGCAGCTACTAAATATGTTCTGGCGGCCCATTTTAGAGCATCTTTTGAACCAGCATATTCTTCTCGTGTTACAATATGTTTGTTTTCCAACCAAGCTAAAGCTCTATTACTCGCATCGTATTCAACTGGTAAGGTTACAAAGCTAAATAAAGTTCCTATGGCCATTAATGCTACCCCAGCTGCTAATACCCAATACCCCATACTTGAGGTTGCTCCTAGAACAAGTCCACCCAAAACAAGATATTGAGAAAACTTTGAAGAGATGCTAACCATCGGAACTAGGTTAGATCGCATTTCAAGCCATTTATAAGCTCTGGCATGTTGAACAGCATGCCCAACTTCATGCGCGGCAACTGCGGCTGCGGCTGCGTTTCGTTGATTGTATACCCCTTCGCTTAGGTTAACTGTTTTGTTTCTTGGGTTATAGTGATCCGTTAGCATTCCTGGAGTTGAAATAACCTTAACATCATAAATTCCGTGATCTTGCAACATTTTTTCTGCAATTTCAGCTCCGCTCATTCCATTTCTTAAGCTTACTCTCGAATATTTTTTAAATTTTCTTTTTAGTGTATTGCTTACTATCCAGCTAACTATAGTAATAATTCCTATAATTAAATAATACTGCATTCCCATATTTTCGATTTTTCTAGTTTAAATTCTGATTAAGTTAATAAATTTACCGCACAAATTATTCCATATTATAATAACTAATAATAATATGTCAAAATGACAAAAAAACCAAATATTCTCATCGTTTATACTGGAGGAACCATTGGAATGGTTAAGGATTATGAAACTGGAGCTTTAAGAGCCTTTGATTTTAGTCAAATATCGAATAAAATTCCAGAGTTGCAACAATTAAATTGCACGATTGAAACAATTTCATTTGAAGAACCTATTGATTCTTCTAATATGAACATAGACTATTATGTTGATATTGCAGAAATAATAGCTAGGAACTATAATGAGTTTGATGGGTTTGTTGTGTTAACAGGTTCTGATACAATGTCATATATTTCATCTGCAATTAGTTTTATGTTTGAAAACTTGCAGAAGCCCGTTATTTTCACTGGTTCGCAATTGCCTATTGGAGATTTAAGAACCGATGCTAAAGAAAATCTGATTACTTCTGTACAAATTGCAGCATCTTCTGATGATGGAGAACCAATAATACAAGAAGTTGGTTTGTATTTTGAGTATAAGTTGTATAGAGCTAATAGAACCACAAAAATTAGTGCGGAGCAATTTGAAGCCTTTACCTCTATGAATTATCCCCCTTTGGTTGAGAGCGGTGTCCATTTAAATTTTAACTATCCATTGTTATTAAGATTAAGAGGTGAAGAGAAGGAATTAGTTTTTAGAAAAAAGCTTGATAATAATATAGCTGTTTTAAAGTTATTCCCAGGAATAACTGAAAAGGTAGTAAGAAGTTATTTAGGGATAGAAGGATTAAGAGGATTGATCTTGGAAACCTATGGAGCGGGTAACGCCCCTACAGAAAAATGGTTTTTAGAGGTGTTACAAGAGTTTATTGAAAAAGGTGTATATGTAGTAAATGTAACTCAATGCGCCGGAGGAAGTGTAATATTAGGACATTATGAAACAAGTTCTGGCTTAAAAGAACTAGGAGTAATTGACGGAAAGGATATAACTACAGAAACGGCAGTTGCTAAAATGATGTATTTATTAGGTGAAAATTTAACGAAAGAGCAATTTAAAAGATATTTTGAGTTGCCATTGCGAGGAGAGATTCGTGAATAAGTGGAAAAAATGTTAATTACTATTCCTTAAACACTTGATGATCTTGAAATAACGGGAATATTCCATTGTTAATAGATAAAATATCTATTTTTTTTTTAAGAACCAACATTTTTTTGTTACTTGCCACTCTGAAAATAAAAAATGCAATAAGTAGGCGTAAAACCTATACTTATTCTTTAATTTTTATTAGAATCATAGTAAAATTTGTATTTTTAACCCGTTAACTATTTAAAATTAATTATAACAAAATGAAAAAAGTAGTAAATATCCTAACTATCGCAGGATTTATGTTCTTAGGAGCTATTCAGTCGACTTATGCTCAAGATGCAGCAGTGGAGAAAACTTTTCACCAAGAGTTAAAACAACGTTTTATTGAAGGAGGTCCTGGGTTTATGGGGATTGTATTAGTAGCTTTAATCTTAGGATTAGCTATCGCTATAGAAAGAATCATTTACTTAAACATGGCTACTACTAATACTAAGAAGTTAGTTGCTAGTGTAGATGAGGCTTTAAGCTCTGGTGGTGTTGAAGCTGCTAAAGAAGTTTGTAGAAACACAAAAGGTCCTGTTGCTTCTATTTTTTATCAAGGTTTAGAAAGAGCTGATGAAGGATTAGATGCTGCTGAAAAAGCTGTAGTTGGATATGGTGGAGTTCAAATGGGATTATTAGAAAAAAATATTTCTTGGTTATCTTTATTTATTGCATTAGCACCGATGCTTGGGTTCATGGGAACGGTTATTGGTATGATTGGTGCATTCGACTCTATCGCAGTAGCAAATGATATTTCTCCAGCGGTTGTAGCAGTAGGTATTAAGGTAGCACTTTTAACAACAGTATTTGGTCTTGTTGTTGCAATTATCTTACAGATCTTCTATAATTATATCGTATCAAAAGTAGATAGTATTGTAAACACTATGGAAGATGCTTCTATCTCTTTAATCGATTTATTAGCTAAGTATAAAAAGTAGTCGTCAATTATGAATAGTAAAATTTTAAAAATTATAGTTGCTGTTTTATCAGTAATCGGTCTTATACTTTTCTTTAGAGTAGCAGGTATCGATAAAGAAGATACGACAGCGCTTTCGGATGCGGTTTCACCGTTAGTAACCTATTCAGTGGGCTTACTTATTTTAGCGGTTGCTGCTGCAATAATAGCTTCTTTATTGGGGATAATGAAGAATCCAGCTGCTTTAAAGAAAACATTATTAGGAGTTGCGGCTTTAGTAGTAGCTCTTGTAATATCATACATCTTAGCTTCTGATGCAGCTGTATTAGATGCAAACAGTTCTGTTATTGCTGAAGCTGGTTCTGATGTTTCGAAGTATACAAGTACAGGTATATGGATTAGCTTAATCTTATTGGTTATAGGTGGAGCTTTTTTCGTATACGACTTAATAAAAGGTTTAATTAAATCGTAAATAATTATGGCAAGAAGAGAAACCCCGGAAATTAATGCAGGTTCTATGGCAGATATTGCCTTCTTGCTACTTATCTTTTTCCTGGTAACTACAACTATGGATGTTGACTCAGGAGTTTCAAAGAAATTAGCTGAGAAAACACCACCAGATGTTGAATTACCTAAAATTAAGGAAAGAAACATTTTTCAAGTTCTAATTAATCGTAACAATCAACTTTTTGTTGAAGATCAGATTATGGAATTAAAGGATTTAAAAGATGCTGCTGTTAAGTTTATTGATAACGGTGGTGGAATTGGAAATCCAGTTGGAGATGCTAAAGAAGGTAAGGAATGTGATTATTGTAAAGGAGAAAGAGATCCAGAATCATCTGATCATCCGAATAAAGCAATTATCGCTGTAGAAAGTGATAGAGCAACGGAATATGGTATGTATGTAACTGTTCAGAACGAACTACTTGCAGCGTATAGAGTATTACGTGATAGATTATGTCAAGAAAAGTATGGAATTAGTTTTACTGAGCTAGAACAAGCTTTTAAAGACAGTCAGAGAAAGGATGATGATTTGAGAGTGAAACTTGAAGTAATAAAGAAGAGTTATCCTCAGATTATTACTGATGTGGATCCAGCAGGTGGTCAATAATAATTAAAACAACAATTATGTCTAAGTTCAAAAAGAAGAAAAAAGGATTACCGGCTTTATCGACTGCGTCTTTACCAGACATTGTTTTTATGTTATTATTCTTCTTCATGGTAACTACTAAAATGAGAGAAACTAGTTTATTAGTTGATACTCCGAGATTACCAAGTGCTACAGAAGTTAAGAAACTTGAGAATAAAAGTTTGGTGAGTACCATTTATGTAGGGAAAGCGAAAGATTCTAAATATGGAGGAGGATACGAAAGTATTCAGTTAAATGATAAGATAGCAACCGCAGATGATGTTCCTGCTTTTATTTTAAAGGCTAGGGAGGAAATTGCTGAAAAGGAGCATCCATTCATGACTACCTCATTAAAAGCAGATAAAGAATCTAGTGTTGGAACCTTAGCGGATATCCGTGAGAAATTAAGAGACGTAAATGCTCTTAAATTAAGTTTGTCGACACATAAAGGTGACGCTATTAAGAAATAGTTAATAGTATACAATAAGTATAAAAAAGTGTAGTCATTATTTGATTGCACTTTTTTTGTTTTCAACACCTTTCGTTTTTGAGATCTCAATATTCACTGAGCATCTCAGCTGTAGTATGGCATATTTTTTGTTACATATTAAAAAAATGTTTAATTAAATTGTTATCGCTATGGCAAAAAGAGAAATCCCTGAGATCAATGCAGGCTCTATGGCAGATATTGCCTTTTTACTACTTATTTTCTTTCTTGTAACTACTACTATGGAAGTCGATTCTGGAATCTCCAAAAAACTCGCTGAGAAAACTACATCTATTCCAGAAATAACAATAAAAGAACGGAACATCTTTGAAGTAAGTCTAAACCATAAAAACGAACTGTTTGTGGATGGAAAGATTATGGAAATAGAAGATTTAAAGGAGGCTGCTATCAAGTTTATAGATAACGGTGGAGGTACTGGAAACCCTATTGACGATGAAAGTGAAGGTAAGAGACGTGATTATTGCATGGGAGAAAAGAATCCAGAGTCATCTGATCATCCAAATAGAGCGGTTATTATGGTTGAGAGCGACAGAGCCACTGAGTATGGAACCTATGTAAAGGTTCAAAACGAGTTACTGTCTGCTTATAAAGTATTGCGTAATAGATTTGCACAAGAGAAGTATGGGGTGAGTTTTACTGAGTTGGAACAGGCTTTTAAGGATAGTCGAAGAAAAGACGATGGGTTGAGGAAAAAGATTGAAACTATTAAAAGAAGTTACCCTCAGATACTCACAGATGTGAATCCAACGAATATTCAATGATTATGTCTAAATATGGAAAAGGATACGACAACATTCAATTGAATGATAAAATTTCAACGGCTGATGATGTTGCTCATTTTATTTTGAAAAGAATTAATAATATACCCGATTCAGAAAGGCCGTTTATGACCACTTCGTTAAAAGCAGATAAGGAATCAACTGTTGGTACTATGGCTGACATTCGAGAGAAACTGAGAGAAGTGAATGCGCTCAAATTAAATTTGTCAGCGCATCGAGGAGATGTAATAAAAAAATAATGTTATAATGAATTAACTTAAAAAGTGCAATTGAATAACGATTGTACTTTTTTTGTTATTATAGAGTTATATTTACGATCGATAATGTATCCTATAAATCTAGATGTGTTAATAATGAATAAGATATTAAATTTAATTGCTCTATTTCTATGTGTTGTTAGTGTGTATGCACAGAAGGATTCTTTACAGTTGGGGGATAAGTATTTAGAGGATCAGTTATATCTTGATTTTACTTACAATGTACTTAGGAAACAACCGAAAGACGTTGCGGCGAGTAGTTTTTCCTACGGTATTTCAGCTGGATATATTCGTGATATTCCATTAGTGAAAAGTGGTAGGATGGCTTTTGGCTTAGGGCTTGGATATGGTTATGATTCCTATAGCCATGGTTTAAAGGTAGCTGAAAATGATTCTGGATATACTTTTGAAATAACTTCATTAACAGATAATAAACTAAGCCTTCATAATCTAGAAATGCCGATACAGTTCCGATTGAGAACATCGGATTCAAAAACGTATTCTTTTTGGAGAGTATATTCTGGGGTAAAACTAAGCTATAACCTAAGTAATAGACTTACATATCAAAGTAACAATGAACCAATACCCATTAGAAATGTAGATTTTTACAATAAGTTTCAGGTTGGGGCTACACTTTCCGCTGGATACGGAACTTTTAATTTTCATCTGTATTATGGGTTAACACCTATTTTCAAATCTTCAGCGGTATTAGATGGAACATCTATAAATACAAGGGTGTTTAAGTTGGGTTTAAGCTTTTATATTTTATAATAAGTAATAGACAGCAAATTGAGAGAGAAACCCGATAAAAAAGCCTGTATACACTTCTTTTGGCGTATGAGCCTTTAAAAATAATCTTGAACTTGCTAGGATACCTGAAAGAAAAATAAAAATAATAACAACATGCATGATGTTGACATTATGTATTTGCTGAAAAATAATAAAGTAACCAACTGCACCTCCCATAGAAAGTAAATGTAAACTTGATTTTAGTTTAGTGAAAAAGAGAATGTAAGTAATAATCAAGCCGAGTACTATTCCATAAAAAAGATAACTAAGATCTTTTACAATTGTCAGTTTTCGAAAAAGTTCTGCAAGAAAAAATAACAATGTAATCATAAAAAAAAGAGGAACCTTCCTTTCTTTTATACTAAAGACCTGATAAGATTTAATATATCCCACAGATTTGAGGAATACTAAGAGCAATAAGGGAATTATATATGTTGCAATAAAAACAATGCCAAAAACTGTTAATTGTTGATCTCTATTTAATCTTACGGGCGATAGGATAAAGTAAAGGAATATTCCTATTGTAGGCATTACAATAGGATGCAAAATAGCTGATATAAGTTTGTGAAACTTCATTAGATTTCTTTTCTTAATCGGGCGACAGGAATGTCTAATTGTTCTCTATATTTAGCAACGGTTCGCCTTGCTATTGGATACCCTTTTTCTTTCAATAGTTTTGAAAGTTTCTCATCGGTAAGTGGTTTCTTTTTGTTTTCTTCTAAAATAACAGTCTCTAATATTTTTTTGATTTCCCTTGTTGAAACATCTTCTCCTTGATCATTTTTCATAGATTCTGAAAAGAACTCTTTTATTAGTTTTGTTCCATACGGAGTTGATACATATTTACTATTTGCAACTCTTGAAACCGTTGAAACGTCCATGTTAATTTCATCAGCAATATCCTTAAGAATCATAGGTTTTAACTTTCGTTCATCGCCTGTTAAAAAGTATTCTTGTTGATAATGCATGATTGAATTCATTGTAATTAAAAGAGTTTGTTGACGTTGTTTTATAGCGTCAATAAACCATTTTGCCGCATCTAGTTTCTGTTTGATAAACATTACAGCATCTTTCTGAGCTTTAGTTTTATCTTTTGAATCTTGATACCCTTTTAACATGTTGTTATATTCTCTAGAAACTTTTAACTCAGGAGCGTTACGTGCATTTAGAGTTAGTTCTAAATTCCCTTCAATAATTCTTATAGTAAAGTCAGGAACTATTTGTTCGGCAATTTTGTTATTCCCATCGTAAGAACTTCCTGGTTTAGGATTAAGTTTACTTATTTCAGTAACAACCTCTTTAAGTCCTTCTTCTGTTAAATCAAATTTTTCAAGTAGTTTTTTGTAATGCTTCTTAACAAAATGATCAAAAGAATCTTCTAGGATTTTTATAGCAAGTGTTCTGCATTCTTTTTCGGGTTTTGCTTTTAACTGAATGACTAAACAATCTTTCAGGTTTAAAGCACCCACACCAATCGGGTCTAATTTTTGAACGACCTTCGTTAAAATTTCAATAACCTTTTCTTCAGTTGTAAATATATTCTGAGTAAAGGCAAGATCATCTACCAAGTCAATTATTTCACGTCTTATATATCCACTGTCATCAATACTTCCAACTAAAAATTCAGCAATAGCACGCTCGTTATCGTCCATTCTGAAAGTATTCAATTGGTTTTTTAATGATTGGTGAAAAGAAGTTCCTGCAGCATATGGAACTTGTTTATCATCATCGTCTGAAGAGTAATTATTGGCTTGTGTTTTATAGCTTGGGTATTCATCATCACTTAAATACTCATCTATATTAATATCGTCGGCATCTATCTTTTCATTTCCTGCATCATCATAATCCGAGTCATTTGAATAAGTGTCTTCAAAGTTGTCATTTTCTTCTTTTCCTGTATCCAAAGCAGGGTTTTCTTCGATTTCCTGTTTCAAGCGCTCTTCAAAGGCTTGAGTGGGTAATTGAATGAGTTTCATCAGCTGAATTTGCTGAGGAGATAGCTTTTGTAGTAATTTTTGATGTAAACTTTGTTTTAACATAGTTACAAATATATGAATTCAATAAAAAAAAATCGCCACTCTGGGAAGAATGACGATCGTAATTATTGAGTTTTATGATTTTTTTAGAACTCGGCGTTTTGAGGTGTTCTTGGGAAAGGAATTACATCTCTAATATTACTCATACCTGTAGTGAATAATACTAAACGTTCAAACCCTAAACCAAATCCTGAGTGGACAGCTGTACCAAACTTTCTAGTATCTAGATACCACCACATTTCTTCTTCCTCAATATCCAGTTCTGCCATTTTTTGTTTTAAAACGTCCAAGCGTTCTTCTCTTTGAGAACCTCCAACCATTTCTCCAATACCAGGGAATAAAACATCCATCGCACGAACAGTTTTCCCGTCTTCATTTAAACGCATGTAAAATGCTTTAATATTTGCAGGATAATCAAATAATATCACTGGACATTTAAAATGCTTTTCAACTAAATAACGCTCATGCTCCGATTGTAGGTCGGCCCCCCATTCATTAATAGGGAATTGGAATTTCTTCTTTTTATTAGGTTTTGAATTCCTTAAGATGTCAATAGCCTCTGTATATGAAACTCTTTTAAAGTTATTGTCAACAACAAAATGAAGCTTCTCAAGTAAAGTCATATCACTTCTTTCTGCTTGAGGTTTCGTTTTTTCTTCATTTGCTAAGCGATCATTTAAAAAGTTTAAATCATCTTGACAGTTATCTAAAACGTATTTTAAGACATACTTAATAAAGTCTTCAGATAAATCCATGTTTGCATCTAAATCGTTAAATGCTACCTCTGGTTCTATCATCCAGAACTCAGCTAAATGCCTAGTTGTATTTGAGTTTTCTGCTCTAAACGTTGGACCGAAAGTGTATACTTTACCCAAGGCCATCGCATAGGTTTCCGCTTCCAATTGTCCAGAAACCGTTAAGTTGGTTTCTTTACCAAAAAAGTCTTGACTATAATCTACATTACCATTTTCATCTAAAGGAGCTTTGTTGGTTTCAAAGTTTGTTACTTTGAACATTTCTCCGGCGCCTTCCGCATCAGATCCTGTTATAATAGGAGTATTTACATAGTAAAATCCGTTTTGTTGGAAGTACTGATGAACTGCGAAAGATAGCGTAGAACGCACTCTCATAATTGCACTGAACGTATTTGTTCTAACTCTTAAGTGTGCCTGCTGTCTTAAGAACTCTAAAGAATGTCTCTTTGGTTGTAAGATTGTTTTTGAAACTTCATCTGGATCGGCATCTCCTAATATCTCAACATTTGTTACCTGTACTTCTACAGATTGACCTTTACCTTGACTTTCAACTAAAGTTCCATTTACAGAAATAGCAGCGCCAACAGTTATTCTCTTTAAAAGGGCTTCGTCTGTATTCTCAAAATCTACTACACATTGAATATTATTTATGGTAGAGCCGTCATTCAATTGAATAAAACGATTACTTCTAAATGCTCTTACCCAGCCTTTAACATGTACTTCTTGTAAAAATTTTTCTGAAGCTAATAATTCTTTTACGCTACTTCTTTCCATTATTTTCTATATTCTTAATATCAAAATACGCAAAGATACTTTTTTGAACCTAATTGACAAATGAACAGAAGGTTATTTAAAGAAAGGAATTCCTTGCTTTTTCGTTAAAAATGTATGTTATGATTTTATAACTGCTCTATTTGTCTTCTTCTTTCGGAGGAAGAATTTTGAAATTAGTTTCTTTAAGTACTTTCTTATTGGCTATTTTCTTTTCAAATGATAATAGTAATGAAGGTAATAGCAGTAAGTTAGATACCATAGCTAGTAAAAGCGTAACCGAAACTAAACCACCAAGCGCTATGGTTCCTCCAAAACTAGATACCGTAAAGACAAGAAATCCGAAGAAAAGAACAATGGAAGTGTAAAACATACTAACTCCTGTTTCTTTTAAAGCAGCATAAACAGCAGGTTTAATTTTCCAGTTATTCGCCAATAGCTCTTGTCGATATTTTGCTAAAAAGTGAATAGTATCATCAACAGAAATACCAAAAGCAATACTAAAAACTAAGATCGTTGATGGTTTGATAGGAATATCAAAGAAGCCCATTAATCCAGCTGTTATTAACAATGGTAGCATATTTGGGATTAATGAAATTAATATCATTTGTGGTGATCTGAACATCCAAGCCATAAAAATTGAAATAAGTACTATGGCAAGTGATAGAGAAATAACTAAATTTTTAATTAAATAGTTAGTTCCTTTCAAGAATACTAAAGCTTTTCCTGTTAGCGAAACTTGGAAACGTTCATCTGGGAAATTCTTTTTTATAACGGCATTTAAACGTTCTTGAATAATATCCATTTTATCAGTACCAATATCTTTCATGAACGTGGTAACACGGGCATATCTACCTGTTGGATCAACAAAATTCTTTAGCATTCCAGAATTGCTATCAGAGTTTTTTGTATAGGAAAGAATATAACTTTTTTCTTGGCCAGTAGGAAGCTGATAGTATTTTGGGTTTCCGTTGTAATAGGCCTGTTTAGAATACTTAACTAAGTTGTTAATAGAAATAGGCTTTGATAATTCGGGAAAAGTTTCAATAGTTTCGTTAAGTTTTTCTATTTTTTTGAGTGTAGATAGCTTCATTACACCTTTGTCTTTCTTGGTATCTACTAAAATTTCCAATGGCATGATTCCTCCAAATTCACTCTCAAAAAACTTAATGTCTTTGTAAAATTGCTTTCCTCTAGGCATATCCTCAATCAAACTACCAGAAACACGGATTTGATAAAGACCAATCATACTTAATATAATTACAACCACTGTAGTTATATAAATGCTGATACGATTTTTCTTAACGGTTCTTTCCATCCAGTTCACAACATCTTCCATCCATCTTTTTTCGAGGTGACTTAAGTGCTTTTTCTCTGGAAGTGGCATGAAGCTATAAATGATAGGAATAATTAATAAAGCTAAAATGAATATGCTAATGATATTTACAGAAGCAAGAATACCGAATTCTCTTAAAAGTTGGCTTTTTACAAATACAAACGTGGCAAATCCTGAGGCGGTTGTAATGTTTGTCATCAATGTAGCATTACCAATTTTTGAAATAACACGTTGTAAAGATTTCGCTTGATTACCGTGTTTTTTAACTTCTTGCTGATATTTATTTATGAGGAAAACAGCATTTGGAACTCCGATTACGATAATTAATGGAGGTATTAATGCAGAAAGTACAGTAATTTCATATCTAAACAAACCAATAAAACCAAAAGCCCAAACAACTCCAATTCCAACCACTAATAAAGTGATAAACGTTGCTCTGAACGATCGGAAAAAGAAGAAGAAGATGATAGCCGTTATTAATAAAGCGCCTATCACAAAAATCCCCATTTCCTGGGTTATGTTCAGAGAGTTTAAAGTTCTGATGTATGGCATTCCCGATATACGAACATCGATATTGTTAACTTTTTCAAATTCTTCTATTCGGGGTTTTAATATTTCAGTAATAAAATCAGCTCTTTCAGGAGTATTAACAATATCTTTTTTTAGATAGATTGCAGTTTGTAAAACTCCTTTATCATTGTATAAGAGATTTTCATAGAAAGGTAAATCTTCAAAGAGCTGCTTTTTAATTTTTACAATGTCTTCACTAGTTTGAGGTGTTTCATTGAATAAAGGTTCAACTTCAAATTTTCTTTCTTTTCGATTTGCTTTAAGTTTTTTAACATCAGAAATTGAAACAGTAAAATCTACTTGAGAAGATTCGTCAAAAGACTTGGTAAGTAAGTTCCATGCCTTAAATTTTTCTGGGGTAAAAATAGTACTATCCTTTACTCCTAAAATGATAAGGTTTCCTTCCTCACCAAAAATTTCCAAAAATTTATCGTATTGAACATTGGCTTCATGATCGGTAGGTAAAAGGTTCGCCTCTGTATAAGAAAAGCGCATGTATTTTGTTTGGGTAAGTAATAGCCCTGTAATAACAGCAATCAGTACTAGTACTAAATAACGATTTCGCAATATAAACCCAGCGATCTTAGTCCAAAAAGTCATTCAAAAAAATTTTTGCAAAGGTAGCTAAATGAGAGTAATAAAATGAAAAAAGAGTGTTTAAAAACACTCTTTTAATTTGTATCTATGAAATAGAAATTAAACAGTCATTATTTCAGTTTCCTTTACTGCTAGTTTCTCTTCTATTTGCTTTACATATTGATCCGTTAACGTTTGCACGTCAGCTTCGGCATTTTTTTTCATATCATCAGAAACATCTGTTTTTTTGATGTCATTATTTGCATCTTTACGAGCATTTCGAATACCAACTTTTGCATGTTCAGCTTCAGCTTTTGCTTGTTTCGCTAACTCTCTACGTCTTTCTTCAGTTAATGGAGGAACGTTAATAATAATGTTTTCTCCATTATTCATAGGGTTGAAACCTAGGTTGGCTATCATAATAGCTTTTTCGATTTCTTGAAGCATGTTCTTTTCCCATGGTTGAATAGCTATTGTACGTGCATCAGGAGTGTTTACATTAGCCACTTGACCTAAAGGAGTTGAAGATCCATAATAATCAACCTGAACGTTTGAAAGCATGGCAGGAGAAGCCTTTCCAGCTCTAATACTTCTTAATTCTTTTACTAAATGATCAATAGCTTTATTCATTGCCTCTTTGGCAGTATCTATAATAAAATCAATCTCTTCGTTCATTATGTTAGTATTTAGCAACCTCTCTATGTAAAAGAGGTGATTAATGTTTAATTAATTGTCAACAACCGTTCCAATTTGTTCACCTGAAACGAGTTTTAATAAGTTTCCTTCTTTGTTCATATCAAAAACGATAATAGGAAGCTTGTTTTCTTCACTTAAAGTAAATGCGGTCATATCCATAACCTTAAGTCCTTTTTCAATAACGTCCTTAAAGGTAATATTATTAAATTTAATAGCATCCTTATTTTTTTCTGGATCGTCGTTGTAAATTCCATCAACACGAGTTCCTTTTAAAATTGCATCGGCATTAACTTCGATTGCTCTTAAAACTGCTGCCGTATCCGTTGTGAAATATGGGTTTCCTGTTCCGGCACCAAAAATAACAACTCTACCTTTTTCAAGATGTCTGTTAGCTCTTCTTTTAATATAAGGTTCAGCTATTTCTTTAATTTCAATAGCTGTTTGCAATCTAGTTTGAACTCCTTGGTCTTCAAGAGCACTTTGAAGAGCTAATCCATTGATACAGGTTGCAAGCATTCCCATGTGGTCACCTTGAACTCTGTCCATTCCATTACTTGCACCAGCTACACCTCTAAATATGTTTCCACCACCAATAACGATTGCTACTTCAATGCCTTTTTCAACAACTTGTTTTATTTCAATTGCGTATTCTTGAAGTCTTTTAGGATCAATTCCATATTGTTTTTCACCCATTAAAGCTTCACCGCTTAGTTTTAAAAGAATTCTTTTGTATTGCATAATTTTATAGAAAGTTGCGCAAAATTAATCATTTTTTTTAATTAATGTTTTTTAAAAGGAAATCTATATGAAATATAATTATCCGTTGTGCAGTTTAAAATAATACTATTTTCTAATAATGTTATTAAATAGAGCATGGAATCACTTAAATGCCAACAATCAAAAAAATAATACTAGAATAGTTAGGTTAATAATGTAATTACCATTGTAAATATTTAAATCTTGCTTCTGTAATATTAACTGAAGAAATAATTAAAAATAATAGTATTAGATACCAAATTATGATGATGATATTTGCTTTTTTTTTGGAAAAGTTTTTGATTAACCAATTATACATAATTAAGAAAAAATAAAATTTTTAATATTTCAATAGATTGTGAAAAGCTTTTTTCACTAATTAACACAAAACTAAAAGCAACAAAGTGAAAAGTGATAAAAATACCGAGGAGCTTTTTTATTAATGGGTAGCTAGTTAGTTTCAAGTTTATTTTACTTTTTTGATATTTATACCATATGTTAATACCCAAAGCATGTAAAAAAGCCCAAAGTATATACCTAAAAGAAATTTCGTGCCATAGACCAATAATTGTCATTGTAATAATGATGCTTAATTTTAAACTTCTAGTAATACTTAAAAAAGGGAGAAAGATGTAATCTTTACACCAGCTAGATAAAGATATATGCCATCTATCCCAAAAATCAGAGATGTTTTGAGCTAAAAAAGGATAGTTAAAGTTTTCAATAATTTTAAATCCGAATAAAAGAGCAAGCCCAATGGCGATATCAGAATAACCAGCAAATTGAAAGTAAGCGTTTAGATAAAATTTAATTGTATTTAGATAATTGAAACCCCAATCTTCCTTATTTAAATTTATTAAAACATAATTGTTCAGCTTCGTGCTTATTAGATAGTTTCCTAAAAATGTAACTTTAACCAAACCATAAAGTATAAGCTCTAATCCATTTGAAAATAGACTTTCATCCCATCTACGTCTGTTAATGTATTTTAGGAAAGGTTGAAATCTATTTATAGGACCAACCAATATGGTGGGAAGGAAAAACATGTATTGTAAAAACTCAAAGAGATTATGTTTGGGGAGTTGTCTTTTGTATGATTCAATGGCGTATTGAATTTGTCTAAAAGAATAGTAAGAAAGTCCCAATGGAATTAAAATATCATTTGAGGGATCAAAATAATTTTTAAGATTTAATTTAAAGAAAAGGAATATTATAACCATTTGAACAATAACTACTACTGACGCTTTTGAAACAGGTAGAAATTGATTTATTATATAGTAGTTGAATATACTTGTAAATATTAAAATGAATAAGCTAATGGGAGAGTAATAACCTAGAAAAAAAAACGTCGCTAGACATATGGGGAACAATTGCCATTTTTCAGGAAGAGTCCATGCTAAAACAATAAGGGGTATGCTTATCAATAAAATTACGAACAAAATTTCCATTAAAATTCTTTTTTTATTTTATTCCGTAACCAATCCGTATAAACGCTTCTTCCAGATTTATTCATATGGGCTCCATCTCTAAAATGTTTAAAGTATAGTACTTGACCATTATATACCCAATAATCAATATCGTTAAGTTTTTTATATTTTTTGAATAAAGCCTTCAGATCGTGACGAAACTTTTTTGTGTAGACAATTTTTTCTGTCTTTATAGGTCTAGGTATGTCTACGGCAATTATTTTTATTTTTGCTTCTCTAAACTTTTTTAAAGCTTTAGTTATGTTATTAATGTTATGGTTTAGGTTTATGAATCTTTTATTTGGTTTAAAAGACAAACTATCATATTGAAAAATGGGTTTTGCCTGTTTATTGTAATAACATTCTTCAAATAACGTTGTTTTTATCGTGTTAATTCTGAATATTTTTTTTAGCAGAATTTTATTTGAAATAGATTGTTTTGTCATGAATCCCCTCTTGTTATTAAATTCAATTCCAAATAATTCAGCTTGTATTAAAAGTAAATCGGGTTTAATTTTAATAATCTCATTTATAAGTGAATTATTTAAAAAAAAAGAATCAAAATTTTCACTTCTCCATAACTTTCTGATATTTATTTCTTTTTGCTCTGATGAAGTTGATTCATAATGACATTGAACACCGTCATTTACCAATGATGTTCCAACAATTATAGCATTAAAATTATTCTCATTAAAACTATGTTTAAAATCACTTAAAACATCAAGATGTTCTTGATTAATAATGCTTTTAATATTCTGGTAATTAATTTCCATTATGTCCGCTTGGAACATTCCAATTAGAACTTGAATAAACAGAAAAATAGAGGAAACTAAAATCCATAATTTAAGTGGGGGATATTTATTTTTCATTAATTAAGAACCAATTTACTCTTTAGAATTTTTTCTACACTACTTAAAGTATTCATGGTCATCATTTCTGCAGTTGAGAATCTGATATTAAATTTTTTTTCAAGAGATGTAACAAAGATAAGATGCCCCATAGAATCCCAACCATCAAGAGAATATGATGAGTCTTTAAAACTAATGTTTTCTGGAGACTCACCGAAAGCTTCAGAAGCGCATTGAATAATTGAATGTTGATAATTTTTGATCTGATTAATATCGTTTAAATCCTTTTTATTATCTATGATTAACTTAATTACTTCATTTGTTATAATCTTGCCAGAAATCCCCTTTGGTAATTCTTCAAAAAAGTAATACTCTTTAGGAATTTGATTTTGTTCTAGTAAAGGACGTAAAAACTCTACAAGGTCTAATTCGTTAATAGGCTTGTTTGGAGCAGCTACAATAGCCGTAACTAACTTTTCTCCAAAACTTTCATCATGAATGCCAACACAAATACTTTCGACAACATCTGGATGAGTATTTATCATTTCTGAAACCTGTTCTGGATATATGTTTACTCCACCTGAGTTTATTGTGCTTTTTTCTCTTCCAATAATGGTGTAATTACCTTCATTATCTTTAATTGCGATATCACCGGTATTTAACCAGCCATTTTGAAGAACTTTTTCGGTTTCCTCATAAGCATTTAAATATCCAGTAAAGATGTGTTTTCCCTTTAACATTAAAACTCCTTCTTCATTTACCGATGCAGTTTCTCCGTTATTTTTTATTAGTTTAGCTTCACAGTCTATAGGAGTTCCAATTGTACCTTTTTTCGATGTTGAACCATTGGTGCTAAAAAGTGACCCAGCAACTGTTTCGGTGAGACCATATACGTTTAATATTTTCGTTTGAAAATTGTTTTCAAAGTCTGACCATAGATCCTTTTCTAATTTAGAAGCAACAGATACAAGAAGTTCGAAGTCGTCAGTTAGAAAACTATCTTCATAGTTTTCTTTAAATTTATTCATAAAAGAAAGAACAGTAGGAACGGTAATAAGGTGAGTGGTTCTGAATTTATAAACACTATTAAATAAATCGCCAATTTTGGCTAAGTCAAAGGTGAAAGGACGTAACCAAGTTGCAGCGTTGTATAACGATAATATTGGTCCTTGTATACAACCATCGGCATGATATAGCATGAGAATATTTAAAATTCTAGAATTCTTGTTTAAAGAATATACTTTTGATAATGTATGTAAATGGGTAAATAAACTTTCATGACTTATCATAACTCCCTTTGGGGCAGAGGTAGTCCCAGAAGTAAAAATTATATAGGCAATATCATTTCCAAAAATAGGTTCTAAGTTTACTGATGTTTCTTGAGTGGTATTAAGCATATCAGGAAAACAATTTTTTTCATAACTGATTTCCTGTGTTTTATTTCTTAATAATCGCTTAAATAGTTTCCCTTTTTTTTGTTCTTCTGCTTTGATTTTTATTTGACATATATTCGAGTCTATTTTTCGAGATTCGAAGAGATCTTTATCCATAAAGCAAGCCTTTGGAGCTACCTTGTTAATTATGGATTGTGCTCTTATACTTTTTACATTTGGATCAAGAAAAACGGTAACTATTCCATATCTTAATAAGCTAATAAAAATTAATGCTGTATAATAGTCATTGTTTGTTGAAAGTATTACTTTATCGCCCTTTTCTAAGTTATAGTTTTTTAAAATAACATGTATTTTGTTTACATCTGTTAAAAGTTGTTTATAACTAATTTGGCAATCTTTACTTTTATAAAAAAAAGCCTTATTTAAGGTTTCCTGAGTTTCGAGGTTTTTAAATGTTTCTGAAATATTAACTAAATCCATTTAATAATAATTCTTTATTTATTTTTCCATTTTCATTGAAGGGTAGGTTTGGCAAAATTATAATATTGGTTGGTATTTGTTTTAAACCAAATTTTAAGGCTAGTATATCTTTAATTTTCTTTTCTGGACTTTCAATAATAAATGTACTTTTTAATGAAAGAAAAATAGATGCTTTTTCAAAATCATCTTCATAATAGGGGCATACGTATACATCTTGAATAAAATCTACTTCCATTAAGAAGTTTTGAATGATGTTCAAGTCTATTAATTCTTCTGAGGATGTTTTAATAATATTTCTTTTTCGTCCTAATAATTCAATGTTCCCGTCTTTGTGCATCCTAGCGAGATCCTGAGTGTAGAACCATCCATTTTTTATTGCTTTTTTCGTAGCTTCTGGATTTTTAAAGTAGCCTTTCATCAAGTTGTCACTATAAATTCTTAATTCTCCTTTTTCACCAAAAGGGAGTAAATTATTGTTTTCATCAACTATTTGGGCTATACACTGTGTTGGTTTTCCAATGGTATTGATATCAAGGTTTTTATCGTTAAGGTTTTGAGCGATACAAATACCTGTAGTTTCAGAAAGTCCATAGTAATTATAAATAGATTTATCATAGCTGGTTTTAAAATCTTTTCTTAGTTGTGTACTTAAGTTATTTCCAGTGCACATGAAAACTTTTACTGAATTTAGTTGGTTTAGAATTCTACTTTTATAGTTGACAGCTTGCCGAAGAAAAGCAGGGTTGCTTGCTAAAATTGTTGATTTACTTATATCAATGTCTTCAGTAATACTTAAAATATTATGAGAATTTCTTTTTTTAGGTAGTACAACACTGGAACCCACATGTAATCCTGATATTACTGAATTTCTCAATCCACTCATTGTATCAAGTGAACCCATAGCAAAAAAGCGGTCGTCTTCAACCCAGTGAAATGTTTCTGTGATTAACCTTCCACTTCTAAATAAATTACCATGTGTCAACTCAACTCCTTTAGGAATTCCAGTAGATCCAGAAGTAAACAGAATAACAGCTGTATCGTATTGGCTTATTTTTGGGGTATTAACTTGATGTGCATCAACAGAATTTATCCAATCGGCAAAATAATCGTATTCGGTATTTTCTTCATCTGAATCGAACAATACAATGTTTAAACAAGAAAGAAAAGACTTTCTTTTAATAAAATAAGACTCGTTGGTAAAAAACCACTTAGCCTCAGTTAGTTTTTGGATACGAGCTAAATTTTCATCGTTTAGATTTTCAGATAAAAGCACAGGAATAACTCCTAGCTGCATACATGCCCAAAAAAGTAACATAGACTCGACGTGTAAGCTAGCGTCGGAAATAATAATTTTATCACCTTTTTTTAAACCAGATTCTAAAAACTTTGATATTATTTGCTTTACTATTTCATTACAATCATCATAGGTAAATTCACTATTCTCCTCTAGAGAAATAATGGCAATGTTATTTGCATATGCACTAACGGCATTTGCCCACAAGTCTTTAACTGTTTGCTCTGATTGAGGGGAGATGAATTCTTGAGTCATGAAATAGTTTTGAAGCCTAATTGCTGTTTCTGAAATTGGAAGTACCTGAAGCAAACCAAGTTTTTCTAAACTATTTAATTCATGTAATATGTTAGTTTCTTGCTCATTTGTAAAGTTAATAATGTCTTGAACTTTAAGACCTCTTTGTGAAAGATAAATTATTTTAATAGCTAGTTCAGATAATGTATAATTGTTTAAGTTATAAATTCTTTGTTCATAGATTGGATGTCTCTCTAAAAAGGATTTCATTGCTCCGTTAAAATAATTGTAATCTATGCTTACTTTAGATTGGTGGAGTGAAATATTTAAAAGAGAGTTAATAATTGTTCTAGAATTTTTTACATCATCTAGATTTTTCATAGAAAAATATGAAAGCTCTTTTTTATTCCAGTCGTGGGGTAATAAAGCTATTAAAGCATTGTAATCGTTCGTGTTAGGGGTTGATTTTAGTTCGATAGACTCATTTCGTTTTATATCATTTTCTTCGAATAATTTAGGTTCAGAAAGAACAAAGCACTTACGATATGCGCTAGGTAGTAAATAGTCAAATGCTTCAACGTAATCATTTCCATGTATTTGTTTTCCTCCTCTTTCAAAAAATGGAGTTGGTTGGGAATTAGAAAGATGTACATGAGGAAAAATAATACAGCCTTGATCATTGGTAATTCTGTTGAGTTCCTTTAAAAGTAATAATTGATCAAATCTATGTAATACATCTAAACCGATAACGTGAGAAATAGAATTTGTATTTAAAGGAAGTGGTTTATTTAAGTTACAGAATAAAATGTCAAGATTTTCATTTTTAGACATCCAATAATGATAACCTTTGTAGCCTAAAACGTCTTTATTGCCTTCCCAAGTTGTAATTATTTTTTGATCAGGAAAAAAGCCACACAACAAGTTCGTTAACCAGCCACTTCTATCCCATAAATTTAAAATTACATCGTCCTTTCGTATGTTTTTTTTTATCTCTTTTAGAAAGGGGTAAAGAGCTTTTAGAGATTCGTTGAAAGGCTGAAAACAGGCATACAAATCGTAGTTGGGGCGTCGTTTTTTTTGTTTGAGGAAGTTTTCGTAGAGATTGAGGGAATTTAACGTAGTAGTTAGAATATTTTGTTCTATTCTCTTAGCATTTTTTGAGGAAATATCAATTTCATTGTAAAAAAAAAGGTTATTAATTTTCGGAGTTAAATCAAACTCCAGCTTTTTAAATATTCTTTTTAAAATAATACTCATTATTATATAAAATTAGAAAGCAAAACAAATAGTAAGTTTGTCTTGCTTTCTTATAATTTTCAAACTTATATAAAACTTCAGATATAAGGAAGTTTTTAACAAGTATCTTGTGTTAAAAGATAATAAATTATCCTAAAGTAACTCTTGCAAAAGTTTTAATTTCTACATCACCATAAGTTTTGATGTATTCAGCAACAGTTTTCTTTTCGTCTTTGATAAATTTTTGATCTAATAAAGCTTGCTCTTGATCTAAGGTAGTATTATCAGAGATAAATCTTTCAATTTTACCAGGTAAAATTCTATCCCAGATTTGCTCTGGCTTACCTTCAGCTTTTAACTGATCTTTAGCTTCTTGTTCAGCAGCAGCTAAAGCTTCCTCAGTTAATTGTAATCTAGAAACGAATTGAGGAACGTTTTTAAGAGTTTTTCCTAAACGAACTAATTCTTCGTTATCTTTTACAATTGCAGCGATTCTAGCTTCAGTTTCAGCAGCAACATAAGCAGGATCAAAATCTTTATAAGATAAAGTTGTAGCTCCCATAGAAGCAGCTTGCATTGCTAAATCTTTAGTCAATACATCAGCTTTATCAATAGCAGCACTTAATCCAACAATAGCAGCAATCTTACCAACGTGAGTATATGATCCCACATATGGAGCTTCAATTCTTTCGAAAGAAGTAATATCGATTTTTTCACCGATAACACCAGTTTGCTCGATTAATTTTTCAGCTACAGGAATACCACCAAAATCAGCAGCTAAAAACTCTTCTTTAGTTTTACAGTTGAAAGCAACATCAACAAATTCAGAAGCTAATTGTTTGAATGAATCATTCTTAGCAACGAAATCTGTTTCACAAGCTAATACTATAGCAACACCGTAAGTGTTATCCTCGCTAATTTTAGTAATAGCTACACCTTCAGTAGACTCACGATCTGCTCTTTTAGCAGCGATTTTTTGTCCTTTTTTACGTAAAATTTCAATTGCTTTATCAAAATCACCTTCAGCTTCTACTAATGCATTTTTACAATCCATCATACCAGCTCCGGTAGTTTCTCTTAATTTCTTTACGTCTGCAGCGCTTATTTTTACTGACATTTCTAACGTTATTTTTTAGTTGTAATTATTTTGTTGTACAAGGTAAAAAAACCTAAAGGTTTCAATGTGATGAAACCTTTAAATTTTAATTATTTTGTTTCTTCAGCAGTTGCCTCAGTATTTGCTTCCTTTTCAGCTTTAGCTTTCTCTTTATCTGCTTTTCTTTCAGATAAACCTTCAGCTATAGAATCAGTAACATATGATAATACTTTATCAATAGATTTAGAAGCATCATCATTTGCAGGAATAACAAAATCAATAGGTCTTGGATCAGAGTTAGTATCCACCATTGCAAAAATTGGAATGTTTAATTTTTGCGCTTCAGCTACAGCAATGTGCTCTTTCTTAACGTCAATTACAAACAATGCACCAGGTAAACGAGTCATGTCAGAAATTGAACCTAAGTTCTTTTCTAATTTTTCACGTTGACGGTTAATCTGTAATTTTTCTCTTTTAGATAATGCATCAAAAGATCCATCTTGCTTCATTCTATCAATAGAAGCCATTTTCTTAACGGCTTTTCTAATAGTAACGAAGTTAGTTAACATACCACCTGGCCAACGCTCAGTAATATAAGGCATGTTTACTGCTTTTGCTTTTTCAGCAACGATATCTTTAGCTTGCTTCTTAGTAGCAACAAATAAAATCTTACGACCTGAATTAGCTATTTTTTGTAAAGCTTTAGAAGCTTCATCAATTTTAGCTGATGTTTTATACAAATCGATGATGTGAACACCATTACGCTCTGTATAAATGTATGGAGCCATGTTAGGGTTCCATTTTCTAGTTAAGTGACCAAAGTGTACGCCACTTTCTAATAATTCTTGAATGTTTGCCATTTTAATAAATGTGTTTACGTTCTGTTTTTTCAATATTTCAGTAGTTTTTACGTCTGAAATATTTAGATACTAAACTGTTAATAAAAAATTGAATTTTAAAAATAACAGTTCCAATAAACGATTAACGCTTAGAGAACTGGAATTTCTTACGAGCTTTCTTCTGACCGAATTTCTTACGCTCAACCATTCTTGGATCACGAGTTAATAATCCTTCTGGTTTTAATACGGCTTTGTTTTCTTCGTTAATAGCTACTAAAGCTCTAGTAATAGCTAAACGGATAGCTTCTGCTTGACCAGTAACACCACCACCATAAACGTTAACTTTAATATCGAAAGCATCTAAGTTTTCAGTTAACATTAAAGGTTGTTGAACTTTGTATTGTAAAGTTGGAGTAGTGAAGTAGCTTTTAAACTCTCTCTTGTTAACGGTAATGTTTCCACTTCCTTGTGAAACATAAACACGAGCTACCGCCGTTTTTCTTCTACCTATTTTGTGTACAGTTTCCATTATTTAAGATCGTTAAGGTTAATAGTTTTTGGGTTTTGAGCATCTTGCTTGTGCTCTGAACCTACATAAACATATAAGTTTCTGAATAGTGCACTACCTAATTTGTTCTTAGGTAACATTCCTTTTACTGCTTTTTCAACAATCCTTGCTGGATCTTTTTCGAAAAGTTCAGTTGCAGTAAGCGATCTTTGCCCTCCTGGGTATCCAGTGTGACGGATATAAGACTTATCAGTCCACTTTTTACCTGTTAAATTGATTTTTTCAGCGTTGATAATTACAACGTTGTCTCCACAATCAACATGAGGAGTAAAATTTGGTTTGTACTTACCTCTAATAAGTTTTGCAACTTTAGAAGCTAGACGACCTAATGTTTGCCCGTCCGCATCAACTAAAACCCACTCTTTGTTTACGGTAGCCTTGTTAGCTGATACTGTTTTGTAACTTAATGTGTTCATATTTACACGATTAGTTTTTGTTAATAAATGTTATTATTATGTTTTTTCCTTTAAAAAGGTCTGCAAAGGTACAATTATTTATTTTATTGACAAATAGTAGTTTAGGATAATTGTTGTTTCTGTTTGCAATTTTTTGAACACAATGTTGATTGTTAAATAATTTTAATTTGGTAACAAATACATTATCTATGCGTCGTTTTTATAGACCAAAATATATTAATGATGAAAAGTATATTAACTAATTTACTAATTGTAGCGGGCTTATTTACCTTGGTAACTCAAGCTCAAATGAAAAAAACAGAAGTGTTAATTTTAGGAACTCAGCACCTCCATCATATAAAAGGATTTGAAAAACCTATGTTGAAAAATGTAATCTCTAAATTAGAATCCTATAATTTTGATGTTGTCTGTATAGAAAAGATGTCAGGTGAGTTATTGAATGATATTGTATTTAGAGAAGATCGTTCTTTCGATGGAATTACTAAAGGCTCATTTGGACATAAATATTTGGCAGTAGCTGATACTGTTCAAAAAGTTAAGAAAGTTACTTTTTTGGAAGCGAAGAGAAATATAGAAGTTCTAAAAAGTGGCAAAAAATTATCTCCGCAAGAACGAAAAAAACTACTTTTTAACTATTTAGCAGTAACCGATGTGCCCTCAGCAGCTTTGCAGTATGAATACATTAATAGCGATAAGATATTTAAAACTAATTTTGAAAAGTACATTGCTGGATTGATTAAGGAGGAAATTGCGAGTAATAATGAGTACTATAGTCTAGCAGGTTCTTTGGCAAAGATTAATAATATTAATAAGCTAGAGCCTATTGATAACTTTCAGGATGAGGCTCTTTTATTAAAATATTATCCTGAATTTATGAATGACTTCAAAAACTATGGTGGAAAGTTTAAGAATATTAATATGCTTCCGGTGTATCAAAAGACGAATGAATTAACGCAAGAAGGTATTAAGTCAAATGATTTATCGAATTTATATGAATTTCTTAACAGTGATGAATATGTAAAACAAGATTATGACGCTCAATGGGACGTATGGCATAAGACCAATTTCCCTTCCGGTTCTGATCGTGCAAGACACTCACTATGGGAAATGAGAAACTTACAAATTACAGGAAATATTATGAAAGTTGCTGCTCGTAACTCAGGAAAGAAAATACTTGTTATAATAGGTGCCTCACATAAAGGTTTTCTAGAGAAGTATTTGAATCAAATTAATGATGTCAAGGTGTTAAAATACGAGTAAAACAGTTTGTGTTAGTTAAAAATAAAAAAGGGATTCAAAATATTTTGAATCCCTTTTTTTATAGTTTTTAGATTATTAATCTACTTTCTGATCTAATAAATCAAAGAACTGATTTAATCTTGGTAGGATAATAATTTTAGTACGTCTGTTTTTCGCTCTGTTAGCAGGACTGTTATTCTCTACTAGCGGAATAAAGCTACTTCTACCAGCAGCAATTAATCTGCTCGGAGCCACTTTATACTTGTTTTGTAATTCACGAACAATTGCTGTTGAACGCTTTACACTTAAGTCCCAATTGTCTTTAATACTTGAGTTGCTTCCAACAGGAGTATCATCTGTATGCCCCTCAATCATCACATCCATTTCTGGCTGACCATTTACAACAGTAGCTACTTTTTCTAACACCTTTGATGCTTTCTCGTTGATGGTATAACTTCCACTTTTAAATAATAATTTGTCAGAAATTGAAATAAACACAACTGTTTTTTCAACATTTACTTCGATGTCTTCATCGTCAATTCCAGCTTGTAGTTCTTTCTTTAAGTGGAAAGCAACTACTAAATTTAATGAATCCTTTTTAGAAGCAGCTGCCCTAATTTTGTTTATGTATTTGTCTTTTTTACCCAATTGAGCTAAAGTTTCTTTTATGTTGTCATTTGCTCCTTGAGTTAAAACAGTTAAATCCCCAACTTGTTTAAGGGTTTTTTCTTTGTCTTTTCTTAAATCATCAACGGTAGTTTGAAGTAAAGCAGATTTTTCTTGAAATCTTTCTTTTTCTACTAGACACTTTGTTAAGTTCGTTTTTGTAGCTAGTAGCTCTTCTTTTGTTTTTTCATGTGCTGCTTTTGCAGCTTCCAACTCTTTGGTTGAAGCACAAGAGGCAAGCAATGAAGTAATGGTGAATAGTAAAAATACTCTTTTCATTGTTAAAAAAAATTTATTCTGATTGAAAAATGATAAGACAAATTTATAAAAATGAGAATACAAAAAAGATAATTAACAATCTTTTATGAGCAGGGAAAGCATTATTTTTGTGCGCAAATCTAATATTATGAAGCAAAAGTACTTCTTATTAGCTGTAATTCTTGTTGTTTTGAATTTTGGCGCTTGTAATAAAAAGGTCGAAAAGAAGGTTAAAAAAGAAGAGATAACAAAGTTAGAAGGAGCTATTTTCGGAACAACTTACCATATAAAATATCTTGATACAATTAATTATCAGAAATCAATTGATAGTTTGTTTAATTTGATGAATAACTCTCTTTCAACTTATATTCCTACTTCAGATATTTCTAGAATTAACAGAGGAGATACAACGGTAGTTGTAGACGATTTATTTGTGGAAGTTTTTGATAAGGCCAAAAAGATATACAATGAAACTGACGGGTATTTTGATCCTACTATTGGAAGATTGATTGATGCTTATGGTTTTGGTTCTGGAAAAGAAAAGAAAAACCTTTCGCAAGAAGAAATCAAAGAGTTGATGGCAGGTGTTGGGTTTAATAAAGTTAGCTTGAAGGGTAGAAAGGTTTATCGTGAAAATGATAATATTGAATTTAATGTGAATGCATTTGCAAAAGGATACGGTATTGATGTTGTTGGGCGATTTTTAGAAACGAAAGGAATTCAAGATTATTTGGTAGAAATTGGAGGAGAGATAAGAGCTAGAGGCAAAAAGAAGGATAAGGCATGGAAAGTGGCAATCGAAAAACCTAATGTTGATGGTACAAGGTCTCTTCAAAAAGTAATTGAATTAAACAATGAATCAATGGCTACCTCTGGAAATTATAGAAAATATAAAGTAAATGAAAAAGGGGAGAAGATAGTGCACACCGTAAATGCGAAAACAGGATTGGCTTCTGAAAGTAATTTATTAAGCGTTTCTGTTAGAATGAAAGGCGATTGTGCTGATGTCGATGCTTATGCTACGGCATTTTTGGCAATGGGGTTAGAGGAAACAAAAAAGTTTTTACAATCACATCCTGAATTAAAAGTGGTGCTACTTTACAATGACGCAGAGAATAAGCTTCAAGAGTTTGTGAATTAAAAAAGTATATTATATTCAAAAAAATAAAAACCTACTTAAAGTAGGTTTTTTTACATTTTACTTAACATAAAATCATATACTTTTTTGAGTTCTACAACTTTTACAATACCTGCAATTAAAAAGCAACATAAAGGAAAATAATCGTTGATGCTCATCAACAAAAGTCCACTAATTTGAATTCCAAAAAAAAGCAAGTTCTTTTTATTCATTCTAAGGTCTTTTCCTACTTTCGAGTTTTTTCCATGCAGTTGGATAATATTGTGTTTTAAATAGAGAAAAGAAATTTCACTCATTAGAAATACAATTCCGTATAAGGCAACGGGAACATCTTCAATATGGTTATTACCTATCCAAGATGTGGTGAAAGGAATAAGTGATAGCCAAAAGAGTAGGTTTAAATTAGCCCAAAGAATTTTACCATTAATTTTCTTTGCTATCTTAAATAATTGATGGTGGTGATTCCAGTAAATACTGATGTAAAGAAAGCTTACAATATAGCTTAAGAATACAGGGGCTTTTTTCCATAAACATTCAAATGTTGTTCCTTCAGGAGCTCTCAATTCAAGAACCATTATGGTAATAATTATAGCAAGAATTCCGTCGCTAAAAGCTTCAAGTCTTTCTGATGTCATTCGAGTATAGTTTTAACGTAGTAGTTAGATGAAATATACCGCCCATAAAGAGCGGTATAATTATAGCTTAGTGTTTTGAATTAATTCAAAAAATTAATACGATCCTTCTTCAAGTACTTCATGTCCATATTTTCTAGAATATGCCTGAATTTCCTCGAAATCATCTGGAGATAATTTGGTTAATTTATCAAAGAAGTCGAATGTTCCTGCTGGTGTAAATGTACCTATCATCTTTCCATCTGTGCTTCCTACATTTGTGAATTTGTGAGCAACACCTCTAGGGAGGTATAAAAAGGTACCTTTAGGTGCTTTATGCTCTTTGTCTCCAATCTGAAAGGTAAATTCACCTTCAATTACATGAAGACTTTCATCATTTTTGTGATGAATATGCAATGGTGCTCCTTTTCCAGGAGGAACTGTTAGTTCAAAATAATCTAATAAATTTCCTGTGGTTTTAACATCTGTTCTATATACAGCATCAAAACCTGTAATTTTTGTTTTTTCTCCTTGTGTAGGATCTAATAAAACTGTTTCTACCATAATTTCTTGTTTTTATAAAGCGTTAGCTGATTCTTTTACTAATGGAAATAATTTTAATAACTCATCAAAACCTCTTTGATAGAAGTCAGAAATAGCATCTTCTTTATAATAGAAAGTAGCTACCCATTGTACAATACTGGTTCCTCCTTCAACGTCAATAACACGTAGGTCTGAATAATATTTGTGAATTGCTTCACCCCATTCACCCCAATGCCATTTATAACGGTAATGATGGTTTTCGTTGTCCATGGATACTAATTCTTCAATTGCTTGAGGTTGCCCAGGGAAGGTTAATAAACGTCTTAATTCACGAGTGTCTGTTTGGTCACTAATAACTTCAAGTTCCGTAATATCTGGATGCCATTTATGAATGGTGTAAAAACCACCAATAACTTCCCATACTTGTTCTGCTGAAGCTCCTAGTTCTACTGACTTTACAACTCTCCAGTCTTTATAATCTTGTTCGTTCATAATAAATTTGGTTTAATTCTAAGGTTAATTCCTCTCTTTATCTTTTTATAATACTTCGGTAAATACCGACTTTAATTCACAATTCTTTTTGAAATTTTATTAAGATCGATATTTACGATTCGTCAATTAAATTTTTAAAGAATGAAATACTAGGAGCAAAAAAATATTCGCCGCCTAATATTCTTACTAGGTCCTTATATCTAAAATCGAGGTCAATAACTTTACCATCGATTTCATGTTGCCATAGGTTATCACTTGATTTAGCATTCTGATCTCCCGTTATTGGATCATGACCAGTATTGTCTAATGGAAAATTTGAATTATCAGACCATCCACATTGTGTTACTAAGAATTGTTGCTCAATATCACTTTGACAGGATAAAAAAAGTAGTCCAGCATCTGTCCATTCAGTTTCTGGATTCAAGTTCTTTGATCCATAACTAATTCCTCTTCTTACAATTCGATGACTCCTTTCATTTCTCATTAGAGTTCCATTTAATCTATTGGTGTCTCCTCTGGGATTCGTTTTTCTAATATGAGAATGAAAAGGGCATTTAGCCCCTTTCATATCTTCTAGATAACTAAAATTATTGTTAGAAGGGGTTTTAGTCGATTGTATTAAAGGAGTACCATCTTTATGTCTACCAAAAGCTAGTGCCTCAGCGTATTCTGTGTCTATTTGTATCCCTGTTTTTTGAGAAATTTCAGATGCTAAGCTTTTGGCTTGATCTTTAAAGCCTCTAATGTTTTGTTGCATTTTTCTATAAACAACATAGGTTCCAAAACTTAAATCTTCATCAAAACCTCCAGGGTCATTTACAGCGACTAAATCGAAAGGAGCAGTAGGGTCGTAATACTCAACTCCTTCTTTATTTTGCCAATAATCGAAATCTGATTTAAAGAACACAGGATTGCTAAGACCATCTACGAATCCGAAATGCTCTATGACATCATTATTACTGTTTCTTAAAGTGTATCCTTTTTCAATGGACAATATCGAAGCGACTTTTTTCGAGCTATTTTTAATGTTATCAATTTCATTTTCTAAATAGTCGTTGCATAGAATTTCATCTGAATCAATACCCCCATAAGCCAGAATAATTAAAAGGTCCACTTGATCATTAAATGGATGTTGCCAAGTATCTGGATTGTCATTTAGAGGGTTGTTTGTTCTTTCATGAACTCCATTTGGACCTGTGTCATATAAAAAATCTAAGTCTTTCATACCAGCTCGAAACGCCTTGTCATCTGGAATTTTAAAATCATCGATTCCTAAGGCTTGATATCCAGAATTACTTAGTAAAATACCTGTGAATAAATGTTCAGTGCCTGTACTTTTATAATCTATAGACGTTTGATGTTGTTTATAAGCAGATGTAAGTTTAGAGGCAAACTGATTTAACCAATGACGATTATCTTCAGTTTTACCTGTAAATTTTAGAAATATATGACGTGAATGTGTACGACCATGACTTTTTAAAATATTGCCTTGAATGTCATCAAGAACAATTTTTAAATTAGGGTCATTCACATCTAAATGTTTTTGACTTAGTTTAATACTTGGTTTATTTACACCTGAGAGGTTTGACATACTTCTTGTTTGAAATAATTTCGATCGTCTGGGGCTTCATTTAATGTAAAAGTGTATTGGTATTCTGGATCGTATACATTTAAAATTGTATAAGTTCCAGAAGTAATCCATGATTTACCATCCCAACTTCCATCTTCGTTGAATTGTTTCTCTATTTTTTGCGTTTGAATTAACACACGTCCCCAGAAAAGCCACTTTCCATCAATATTATGAGCATAAAACACCCTTACTGGATCTAATTGAAAAATTCTTGCACTTGGTTTGTTTTTGAATTCAAAAACTTTTCCCTCAACGTCTTTTAAGGTCACTGGATTTTTTTTATGATTCTCTAAATTGAATACATCTACCGGAAATCCTTGCTCGGTTGTAAGTTCAAGCGTATCATTTATTTCTACGAAACTTCCCATATTTTTTGGTTTTTATTGTTTGATTATTTTGTTTTTATATCATTCTAAAACAAGGTCCATAATGTAATCCTTGCTCATTATTTGGAATAGGAGTTTTTACCAATGGAATGGCATACCTTTCCAATTTAAACATGGCTTCGATAGCATTTACTAAGGCTGCCTGTCCTCTTCCATTTATAGCCCATGCCTCTTCTAATAATTGTACAACTGTGGTATAAGCTTTATCGAACTCTGTTAATAAATGCCATACTTCAGGAGATACATCTGACTGCTGATAGCCGTCTTTTGGGATTCTGGCTAAAGGATAAATTTCAGGCCTTGGCATTGGGTCTTTGAAGTAATATTTATCTCCTTCTTGTACAATTTTTTTCTGATAGAACACTTCCCAAAACCTATAAAAATGGGCAAGATTATCCATTCCGGTGCTTGCTGGAGAAACATCTTCAGATCCTTCTCCTTGTTCCTTAATCATATCAATTGCTTTTGAAACACTTTCGGCATCCGCCATTACCCACCAAGAAAGAGGTCCAGCAAGTTGTCGTTCAACATTCATTTTAGGTTGAAGATCTTGAAAGAGTTCATTAATGCGATCGTATAACTCGCCTATTGTAGTATTGTGCTCAAAGTTTTGAGAATGATTGTTAGGAAAGTTACCTTCTTGATCACATAGTCCACCAATAGTTACAAGCTCCTGAGTTTCGTAATCGTATATATCGGCTATTTTCTCTGGAAGTTCTATTTCCATGAAATTTCTTAAAGAACAATCACTTAATCCTTCCAAGTACAAAAAAAGATCAGGGTGAACGCCTCCAGGAAGACCAGAAGGGAATTTTAAACCATTTTCAGGGTCATATATTTTCGGTTCACCACCTAAGCCAGCAATCATATTGCAAACCATGGCCATATGCAGCATTTCTTCTTGAAAAACATTACGGATTGATTTGGCTACCTCGCAATTGTTGTCTTTTATACTCCACATGGTTTGCATATATATTGGAATAGTAGCAAACTCTAAAACAACCGCTTGATTAAGGAGTTCTTTTAAAACATGTAATTTGTCCTCATGATCATCTTCAACAAGTTTAGAATGCTGAATTAGTTCTTTAGTGTTTTTTATTTGCGAAGCTTTTTCTTGAAACGCATTTTTATACTTCAGTTGTATGGTAGGCATTTTCGTGTTTAGTTTTTGTTAATTGTTTGTTAGTTAAATGTTCTACAAGTCTAAAGGCCAAAGCTGTTAGTGTAAGTGTTGGGTTTACCGCACTTCCCGTTGGAAAGGCTGCATTAGAGCATACATAAAGATTGTTTGTGTTATGAACCTTCATGTATTTGTCTGTAACACTATTTTCTGGACTAGTTCCCATTCTGGCAGTTCCAGTGGTATGATGCCCTCCAGGTTTATCAACTCTTGAAGAAGTAACTTCTAAACCCATTTTTTCAATTACCTGTTCCATTAATTTAAGGCGATCATTGGCATTTCTTATTTCTTCTTCCGTTCTGCTAAAATGAACGGTGGTTTGAGGGAGACCAAAACGATCGGTTCCTGATTTGGCTTCTAATCTGTTACTGAATTTACCTTTCTCTTCTAAAAAAGCTTGTAAGTTCACAGTCATTTCTCCATAAACAATAGCGTCAATTTCTTCTCTCGTTTTACCTTCAATCATTAACTGAGCAATGTCAGTATTGGGAGTTACCCTGTTTTTGAACATAAAAATCTTTCCTTTTTTCTGATGTTCTTTGGTGTTATAGCTATGAGTCATCAAGGTAGGAAAGTCGTATTCCTGAAACCATCCATTTGGATTTGATTTAGCCTTACCCACTACGTTTAACATAGAGTGAGAAACAACGAAACGCCCAACTAAATCAAAATCATTTCCAATACCATGCTCCCAAAATTCATTTTTTGAAGCTCTTAAGAGTTTTGGAACATTGTAAGCTCCCGAGGCAAGGATAATGGTATCTCCACTAACAGTAAATTGTTCACCAGATAAATTGTTGGTGTAAGTGACTGATTCTATGTTTGATTTACTGCTAACATTTACTTGATGAACGGGAGAATTTACACGCACTTCGAAGTTTACAAATCTTGAATCGTTTTTTAAATCGTCTAAAACATATTGAGCGTTAAACCTTCCTCCAATAGGGCAATATTTACATGTTCCAGTTGCCATGCATTTTCTGTATCTGGCAATTGGCATTTTTCCAGACTTTATTTTGGATTTAGTACCAGGATTAATATCGCCATCCTGATATACCACATCTAGTTGCTCCCATGCTTTGATCATTTCTCCATCGGCTGCTGTCCATTCAAAAGGAGGAACAGGATATGGTTTTGATCTGGGCACCCAATTTGCTTCGTTATCTCCACAAACTGAAAGATATTCTTCAGCATAATTATAATATTCTTCGAGGTCTTCATAATTAATAGGCCAGTCAGCTCCTTCACCAGTATTTGTAAAAAGATTGAAATCTTCAGGGCGAAATCTTAAACACCAAGCTCCCCAGTGCATGGTTGACCCTCCGTAGGCCTTTACTCGAACACCTTCTGTTTGGTAATCGATATTTCCAGTTGAATCGGCTTCCCATTTTTGATCATAAGTATAGGTGTAGGGTCTTTCTCCTTTAGTGATATAATCCCACCAAAACCTTCTGTCTTTTGCTTTCACTTCAGGACCAGCTTCTAGTATTAGAATGGAAGTATCATTTTTATGTTCAAGAAGTCCTTTAGCAATGGTTGCTGCTGCTACGCCAGCCCCAACAATAATGTAGTCATAGTGTTTTCTCATAATTATTGGTTTTGAGTAGTTTTGGGTGTATAATTACGAACTTTTGGAACTCTATTGTAGCGTGTACCAGCTATAAAACCATGATAATTGCGTGCTTGTTCACCTCCATATTTTGTTCCCCAGCTTTTAAAACCACCTGCCATTACTTGCATTCGTATAAATTCATTAACAACGTATATTTTAAAGTGAGCTAAACGTGTTGTTGGAGGTTGGTTATTGTCTATTTCGCTTTCAAAAAATAACTTTCGGTAAGCATCGCCTTTGCCGTAAATAGATTTTAACTCGTTCATCACGTAAATAGCGTTTACGTATTCTCCAGTATAGTTTGGAGCATTTTCAGTTTTGGCTTTGATCATTTCAAACCAAGAACTCCTTTGGTTGTTGGAATCAAAATTTGTGTTACGCCAATTAATTCCGATTGCCTCAAATATTTCCCAGAGGGCTTCTTTATTATCATGGGTTAAATGCTGCCCTTCCGCAAATATCAATTCAGCGGATAGGACCTCATTACAGACAGGGCCTCCAATCATAATTATTAAGTTTTGTGTTTTTGTTAGATTCGTTTTTTAGCGAAACAACTCACGTTGTTTGCTATGCTGTGTTCCTTCTTTGTAATGAACATTAGTCCAAGAAGAATCGGTTGTTAAATAGTCACTGAAATAACTTTCATCGTAACCATGATGCGCCATTTGATCTCTGAATTCGTAATGGTTAAACAGTCGCATAAATTCACTTAAATAAATATCTACAACTCCAGTATCACCTTTTACAATAATCATGTTTTCATCATTGCTATGTGTTGAGGCTTTCGAAAAGTTGGCAGAACCAGTTATAAGCGTAGGTGAATCAGTTAGAGGATCAACAAATAGGTATTTTGTGTGTAAGTATTTTACATGATCATTTAATCCAGTTAAATGCTCTTCTTCCCAGTTTTTCAATCCTTCTTGTTTTATCTCATCTTCATTTAAAGTTGCTCCAATAGCAATTCTGTTATTTGGAGTACTTTTAAAGGTATCGAAGGTTTTGCCTTGATGTTCAAGAAGTATATATCGAAGGCTTTCATCTTCTTTACTCATAATCTCGGCAAACTCTTCATTAACTCCAAAAGCAGCTGTAAATCCCACTGATTGATCAGCTTTTTTTATTTGCTCTCCATACCAATCGAGTGCGCTAAGGTCTTCTCTAGGGCTGAATATTGGAGTAATTCCTTCTTTTAAACTTCCATTGGGAGTTGGAGAAGATTGATCGTTGAGAGGACGTATTTCTTTTAAATCAGGGTTTTTAGATAAACGTTCCCAATATTTTAGATACTGTTGAGCAATTTCTTTGTCTCTAACAATATGACCAACATTTGATTGCCCAAAAATTCCTCCTTTTGTGAAATTTGTTGATCCTGTCCATACCTCTATAGGTTGGTTTTTATAAAGGAGTATAATATACTTATTGTGTTTGATAGAAGAATTGGAAGATCTAGGAATCATCAATTTTTCAATTCCAGGAACTTGAGCAATTGCTTTGTCTGTATTTTCCCAAGGACCTCGTTTTGATCTGTCATACAAAATTTGAACATCCGCTCCATTTTCAGAAGCCTCAAATAGTGCTTTTATAACAGGAACATAATCAAATTCGTAGGCAGCAACTCTAAGTCCATAATCTTTTCCTTTTGCTCTAGAAATAAATGATAAAAGAGCTTCTTCTAATCCTCGAGAAAGCCATTTATATGCTTCGTTGTTAGGTACTTTATCTGGGTTTTGATTATTGAATTTCTTAGCATATGCTTGACCAACAGTACCTCTGTTAAAAAATACACCATGAGAACCAATTTCAGGATTTTCAGTATTGATGTTCACTATGATTTCCTCTCCTTCTTCTTGGTTTTCAGGAGTTCCGTAAACAGGAATAGCAGAGTATTGGTATTTGGTATTTGGATGGGCCGTGTAATCAGCCCAGAAAAAAGCTTGGATGAGGTTGAAATCCTCTTCTTTAGCGTTGTTTTTAAATTGTTTAAAACCTTTTAAATCAGTTGTTTCGTTAGTAGCTGTTTCTTTACGACTTAGCCTAAAACCCAATAATCCTTCCCTTGATTTAATATCAGCATCTAGGCAAAGTAACACCACATGGGTTCCAGCTATGACATGTAAAGAAACCCCGTTTTTATGGTTTCTTACTCGCATATTTATGTTTGGTTAGTTAAGTAGTTATATAAAAATAGAAAAATATTTTTAAACTCAAACAAAATATTTTTTCACCAAAAACTGAATAAGGATGTTTTGGATTTTTAATAAAAAAACGCAAACAAAATATGTATTAGCTATCTTTTTTAATTTGAGATAAGTAGCGGCATTATAGAGAAAAAACCTAATAACAACGTGCTTTTAAAGTCGATTATTTAATTTGATTCTAAATTTCTTATTTGCGGCAAATAGGTAAAATTTCATCTTTGTCCAGTGCATACTTTCTTACAAGTTCGGCATTCATTGTTTTAGAGTAATGAACTTCTTCAACATTAAATCCGATAGACCTAAGTTTGTCAAAGTAGTCCAAGCCATAAACTCTTACATGGTCGTATTGACCAAAAATTTTAGCTCGCTCTTTTGGGTTTGTTATGGAATCGTCTTCAAAGGTTTTGGCTCTATTGATATCTTGAGGTATTTGAAAAATTCCCAATCCCCCTTTTTTAAGAACACGATACAATTCTTGCATGGCTTTCGTATCGTCTGGAATATGCTCTAGAACATGATTGCAGAATACAATGTCAAACTCTTCATTTTTAAAGGGGAGATCACAGATATCCGCTTTTACATCAGCAATAGGAGACTCAAGGTCAGAGGTAATATAGTCCAGATTCTTTTGTTTTTTAAAGATATCTAAAAAGCATTGTTCGGGAGCAATGTGCAAGACCTTTTGCTTTTTATTCGAAATGAAAAAATCTGTTTCATTTTTTAAATATAACCATAGGAGTCTATGCCTCTCTAGTGATAGAGTGGAAGGAGATAATGCGTTTTCTCTTTGGATTTCGTAACCATATGGAAGAAGCTTTTTGAAAGACTTTCCATCAATGGGATCAGTAAAGTTATTACCTTTTAACCACCAAGCAATAAAAGGGCGAACGACATAACTTATTTTAATGAGAAACGGTCTCGGTATGGTATTAAGAATAGCTTTAAATATAGACACACTAAAGAACTAATGGTTGTTGTCTAAACTCATCTTCTTCTGAACTTTCAATACCTAAAGCTTCATATATATACTTAAAAGTAGAAAGAAGTTCTGGTTTCCCATCTACAATAGCAATATTATGTTCAAAATGAGCGCTAGGTTTATTATCAAGAGTGGTGATAGTCCACCCATCTTTATGCTGTCTTATTTTATGGGTTCCTAGGTTTGTCATTGGTTCAATTGCAACAACCATTCCCTCGATAAATTTTTTACCTCTTCCTCTTCTCCCGTAATTAGGCATTTCTGGATCTTCATGCATCTTTTTACCTAACCCATGGCCTACTAATTCTCTGACAACCCCATATCCATGTTTTTCAGTGAAGTTTTGAATAGCATAGCCAACATCACCAACTCTGTTACCAGCTTTAAACTCTCTAATTCCAACGTATAAACTTTCTTTAGTTACGTCTAATAATTTTTGTGTTTCAGGAGCTATTTCACCAACAGGGAATGTATAAGCATGATCTCCGTAAAAGTCGTTTTTTAATACACCACAATCTATAGAGATAATATCTCCTTCTTGAAGAGGAGTGTTATTTGGAATACCATGAACCACTTGAGAATTCGGACTCATACAAAGTGAATTTGGAAAATCATAAAGTCCTAGAAAACCAGGAATGGCACCTTGTTCGCGGATAAATTCTTCAGCTAATTTGTCGAGGTGTAATGTTGTTACACCTGGTTTAACTTCTTTAGCTAACATCCCTAATGTTTTTGATACAATTAGGGCGCTTTCGCGCATGATTTCAATTTCTTCTCTAGTTTTTGGTTTGATCATGGATAAAAATATTGTGGCGCAAATTTACATTTATTTTTGATATGGATGCTTATAAGGCTTACCAGAAATAATGGTTAAAATATCTTTTTCTATGGTCGATCCGTCTAAGGCATGTTCAACGAATCTACCTATTTCTTTTCCATCTTTGTAAAAGATGAAAGTAGGTACTCTTTCAATATTGTATTCTTTCTCTAAGCCTTTTGCCTTTTTACTTCTATTAACAGCTACAAGTTCCAAGTTTTTATAGTTGAAATTAGCATTGTCAAGTAGCTTATAAAAGTTAGGGATTTCTCTTTGACTATCTCCACACCAAGTTCCCATGAATCCTTTTATGGTAACATCCTTTAAATGGCTTTTAGCCTTTTCTAAAACAGGTTTGTCAACTTCGTAATAAGAGTAAAAATCATTAAACCATTCACTTCCATAAGGTTCTTGTTGAAAGTTACTTTTCGAAACAATACCAACTAAGTCTCCTTCGGCATTTTTTTCAGCTGGGAACTTAGATGTTGAGGCGCAACTAACAACGATAAATGAAAGTAATGTGTATAAAAAATTCTTCATGGTATGTTTTGTCTTTAAGATTTAAACTAAAGAATGTTGTGTCATTTCTTTAGGTTTTTCTACTCCCAATAAATGTAAAACAGTTGGAGCAATATCACCCAAGATACCATTTTTAATTGATTTTAAATCTTTGTCAATTAAAACCATAGGAACAGGGTTTGTGGTATGTGCTGTATGAGGTGTTCCGTCTGGATTTATCATAGTTTCACAATTACCATGATCCGCAATTAAAATAGTTGTGTAATCAGAACCCAAGGCAGTTGTTACAACTTCATTTACACATTGGTCTACCGCTTCACAAGCTTTTACAGCAGCTTCAAAATCTCCTGTATGTCCGACCATGTCACCATTTGCAAAATTTAAACAAACAAAATCAACATCTCCTTGTTTCAATTCAGGAACAATGGCATCTTTGATTTCAAAGGCACTCATTTCAGGCTTTAGATCATAAGTAGCTACTTTTGGAGAAGGACATAAAAGTCTTTTTTCTCCTTTAAATTCTTCTTCTCTACCTCCAGAGAAAAAGAAGGTAACATGAGGGTACTTTTCAGTTTCCGCGATTCTAATTTGAGTTTTTCCTGCAGTTTCAAGAACCTCACCCAAGGTGTTTTCAATGTTTTTATTGTCGTACACGACTTTTATTCCTTTAAAAGAGTCATCATAACGAGTAAGTGTTACAAAATATAAAGGAAGCTTTTTCATTTCGTATTCAGAAAGATCTTCTTGGTTTAATACCTGTGTCAATTGTCGACCTCTATCTGTTCTGAAGTTGAAAAATATAACAACATCATCATTTTGAATGGTGGTTACTGGTTGTTCATTCTCATCAACCATAATTATTGGTTTTATGAATTCGTCAGTTACACCTTCATTATAACTTTTTTGAATACTTTCTTCGGCATTTTTTGATAACGAGCCTTCCGCTTTGGTAAGAGCGTTATAAGCAAGTTGAACTCTTTCCCAACGTTTGTCACGATCCATTGCGTAGTAGCGACCTGTTATTGAAGCCAATTTACCCGTAGTCTGATTCATATGATCTTCAATAGACTTGATAAAAAACTTCCCAGACTTAGGGTCGCAATCTCGACCATCAGTAAAGGCATGAAGAAACACATTTTCCAATCCGTAATTATTAGCAGCAGATAATAATCCTTTTAAATGATTTATATGTGAGTGAATTCCACCATCAGATACAAGACCAAGGAAATGCACATTTTTACCGTTTGCTTTGGCGTATTCAAAAGCATTTAATAATTCTTGTTCTTGAGCCAAAGTACCTTCGGTAACTGCTTTGTTGATCTTTGCTAAGTTTTGGTAAACAATTCTACCTGCACCTAAATTCATATGACCAACTTCCGAATTTCCCATTTGCCCTTCAGGAAGACCAACATGTTCTCCATCAGTTCTTAATTCCGCATTTGGAAATTTTTCATATAACGAATTTATAAAAGGTGTTTTAGCATTATAGATGGCAGAAACTTTTGGGTCTTGAGTAATTCCCCAACCATCAAGAATCATTAAAATTACTTTTTTGTTCATTTGTATAAAATTGAAGCGTAAAAGTACTAAAGATTTTTGGTGATCCCTTAAAAAATAACGAAACCGATTAAGCATTTCAGTGATTGAATTTGCTAATTGGTTTTCAATATTATACTCGTTTAAGAATTAATATTTAGTAAATAATCTTTGAGGTTTGTGTTTTCATCTAAGTTCATTTTCTTTTTAATTCTGTAACGGGCTGATTGAACGGATCTTGGGTCGATATGTAAGATGTTTGCTATTTCTTTAGTTTGTAAACGAAGTTTAATGAAAATACAATGCCTTAACTCGATATCGGATAAATTAGGATATAATGATTTTAATTTATCAAGGTATCCTGAGTGAATGGCATCGAAATGATTTTTTAGACTGCTCCAGTTTTCACTAGTATCTAAATTAAAATCAATATTCCCGATAATTTTTTGAATTTCTTTATTTACAATGGAGAGACTTTTGTTTTGGATGCTAAACCCTAACTCCTTTTTTATTTCCTTTAAAAAGTTCTTATTGTTAATTGAGTTTAACGAGATGTCCATAATTTCAGCATCTTTAAATTGATTCTGTTTTTCAAGAATGTCGTTCTTAGTGTTTGCTGCCGTTAATTTTTTACGATTTAAAATAAGAGCATATGCTAATACAGAGGTAAGAGAAAGAAATATGAAAAGAAGAAAAATCAAATATACACTATGACTGTTTTTTTCTTGTTTCATAAGTTCATATTGAAATTCTTTTTTCTCTAATTCATGTTTATAACTAAGGTTTTTTAGTCTTAAATCTAGGGTTGAATTTTTGATTGAGCGTTCTTTAATAAGAGTAGGGAGAGCTTCTTGAGTATTCAGTCCAAACAATTCCAAATTAAATATAAGGTCTTCTGATTTTTCTGTCCCTTGATGAACAGAAGCACTAATGATATTTTCACCTCTTCGTAAATCTTCAGGAGTGATGAAAATAGTGTGTAAAAAAGCTTCTGATTGCCCAGAAACTATGAGTCCACTTGCTTTGGTATCATGATGAATTTTACCGATTGGCATATCTTTCCTGAATATTTCTTTCCCATTTAAATACAAAACAATTCCATCATCTTTTTCAATATTTACTTGATACAAAACAAAATCGTGTGGATTGTCTATTTGAAAACCTTTAGAAAAATAGGCAGTGATTCTTTTATTATCAGGGTCTTTTCCAAAATCAATTACAGTTGTTACCGCTTTATCGCCATAGCCAAGTCCTGAAATTCCTTTTTTCCAGGTAGAGGTAATACGACTAGAATTTATCCAACCATTTTTTGGGGGAATCGCTTTATCGTAAAAACGCCATTCATCTCCTGACTTTATTATTTTTTCTTGTGAGAAAATGGGATTATTTAAACAAAAAAAAGATAAAATTAAGAATAATTTAAAATTGACGTATTTCTGGGTCATAGTAGCGCAATGTTTAATGTTTCCTAGTGTTTTCGGCAAATATAGTAGGTTAATCTATTAGTTTTTGTTAAATGTAGTAGCGAAATAGTAGTATGAATTGTTATTTTTTTCTTAATGGATTCTCACTTTAGCAGTCATTAATTAATTTACACATATATGAGAAAAAAAATCCTACTACTATGGATGTTATTTGTGGGGATAACACAATTAACATTTGCCCAGTCGGGTAATATTTCTGGTACGGTTGTCGAAAAGGGGGCAGGACCTTTACCAGGGGTAAGTATTTTGGTGAAGGGGACACAACGTGGAACCGAAACTGATTTTGATGGTAAATATATCATCAAAGCAAATAAAGGAGATGTTTTACAGTTTACTTATATGGGGTTTGCCTCTGTAGAGAAAACTGTAGGGAGTACATCTACAATTGATGTTACTATGACTGAAGATGCAAATATGCTGAACGAAGTAGTTGTAGTGGCGTTTGGAACAACTACAAAAGAGGAGTTTACTGGATCAGCAAGTATCGTTGGGGCTGAAGATTTAGCGACAAGGGTAGCTACTTCACCAATTGCAGCGATAGAAGGTAAAGCAACTGGAGTTCAGTTTTTATCTGGATCTGGAGCGCCTGGTTCTTCTCCAAGTGTTGTAATTAGAGGTGTGGGTACGTTAAATGGTTCTACTGATCCTTTATACATTGTTGACGGAATTCAATTCGAGGGAGGGTTAAGTTTACTTAACCAAGATGACATTGAATCTATGACAGTTTTAAAAGATGCTGCTTCTACTTCATTATATGGATCACGTGCAGCAAATGGTGTAATTATTATTACAACGAAATCTGGAAAGAAAGGTAGATTACAAGTAAATGCATCAACACAATATGGTATTATTACAAGAGCTATCGATACTTATGAAACTGTAGGGGCAGGTAATTATTATGAATTAATGTGGGAAGCGTATAAAAACTCACTTACTGTAGCAAACCCAGAACAAGTTGCTGCTGAAACAATTTATAATAGATTAGGATACAATCCTTTCAATGTGCCAAATGATCAAATTGTTGGTGTAGATGGAAGATTAAATCCAAACGCAAGAATTAAGTACCAAAGTTTAGATTGGTTTAAAGAATTAGAGAGAACAGGTTCTCGTGTAAATCACTCTTTAAGTATTGCTGGAGGAGGAGAGAATCACAAAGTATTCTTCTCAAGTTCGTACTTAGAAGAAAAAGGATATGTAATTGAAAGTAATTTTGAACGTATTACAAACAGATTAAATGCAGATTTCGATGTTGCTGATTGGTTAAAAGTTGGAGGGAATGTAGGTATGACATTGACTAAGTCTAGTGGGCCTGGAAGTACTGGTACTTCAATAGCTAATCCTTTTAATTGGATTCAAGATTTAGCACCAATTTATCCTGTATACTTAGAAGATAGTAATGGTAATTTTGTGTTAGATTCGAATGGTCAACGTCAATATGATTTAGGTGAAGGGCATCCTGATTTGAATTTAGGGACAAGACCTTATAATCCTGGAAGACATGGGATTGCCGAGTTAATTTTAGATGATGTTAGTAGAAAAAGAAATAATTTAAGTTTTAGACAATATGCTGAGGTTAAATTACTTGAAGGTCTAACAGCTAAGGTTACTTATGGTCAGGATATTCAAGATTATATCTTCAAGAATTATGATAATCATATTGTAGGAGACGGTCAGCCTACTGGTCGTTTAAGAGAAGATAGAACAAGAAGAACTGTTGAAAATTTTAATCAGATATTAACTTTTGATAGAAAGTTTGATTTACATAAATTCAATGTGGTTCTAGGGCATGAAAGCTTTGATAGACATTTTACTCAGTTAGATGGTAGAGCAAATACGCAAACAGCAACAGGTATTTATGAGTTTGCTAATTTCTCTGCAGGAGATAACGTAGATGGGTTTAGTACAGATAGAAGATTAGAAGGTTATTTTGGAAGGCTTAATTATAGCTTCGATGATAGATATTATTTAAGTGGATCTTTTAGACGTGATGGAACATCAGTGTTTAGTTCTGACGTTAGATGGGGGAACTTTTTCTCACTAGGAGGGTCTTGGCGTATTGATCAAGAAAACTTTATGAGTGATGTTTCTTTTATCAATAACTTAAAGTTAAGAGCGTCATATGGAGAGGTTGGAAATGATGACTTAAATAACTTTTATATTTATCAGGCATTATACGAAATCATACCGAATGCAGGTAACCCTGGTATCTTTTGGGCGAGTACAGGTAATGAGCAGTTAACTTGGGAAAATCAAGTAAGCTGGGATGTTGCTTTAGATTTTGGGTTATTTGATAATACCCTTGAGGGAAGTGTTGAATTCTACAGAAAAACATCTAAAGATTTATTATTTAATAAGCCAATACCTTTTTCAGAAGGTTTAAATGAAGCACCTCAAAACGTTGGTGATATTTATAATCAAGGTTTAGAAGTGAGCTTAACAGGTCATTTCTTTAAGCAAAATGAATTTAATTGGGATGTTACTATTCAGGCTTCTACTTTTAAAAATGAAATTACTGCTTTAGATAGTCCAGTAACAAATGGAACTAAACGTTGGGAAGTTGGAAGATCTAGATATGATTATTTTATTCATCATTATGCGGGAGTTGATCCTGATAATGGAGATGCTTTATATTATATGTTTGAGGAGGATTTAGATTCAGGTCAAATGGTCCCAGTTAAAAATGATGATGGAAGTCACAAGACTACCAACGACTTTCAAGCGGCTAACAGAGCCTTCACGGGAGATTCGAGTATTCCTGATTTAATTGGATCTGTTCAGAATAGATTGAGCTATAAAGGATTTGGCCTTGACTTTTTAATAACCTTCGGAATTGGAGGAAAAGCGTTAGATAACGGATATTCTAATTTAATGAGTTCGACTGGATATGGTAATGCATTGCATGTTGATGCAAATAATGCGTGGAGAAACCCAGGAGATATCACAGATGTTCCAAGGTTAGAAATTGGAAATCCAAATCAAACTGTTTGGAATTCTACAAGGTTCTTAACAGATGCATCTTACTGGACATTAAGAAACGTGAATCTTTCATATGATTTAGACGCAGAGTTAACTGATAAATTAGGTGTTAACAGATTAAGGCTATTTATGTCTGGAGAAAACTTATTCGTAAGTGCAAAAAGGAGAGGAATGAATCCTCAACAAACTTTATCAGGAGTTCAGTCAGGTAATACTTTCAATCCAAATAGAGTAGTATCGTTTGGGGTAAACCTTGCTTTTTAGGAACTAATTATTAAAACAAAACAACGAAATTATGTTACGAAAAATAAGTGCAGTAATTTTAATGTGTTCACTATTGGTTAATGTTTCATGTAGTGAAGACTTTTTAGATACAAAGCCAACAGACTCTATTTCAGATAAAGATGCATTCGCCAGTGTAGAGAATATGTTTTTGGTACTAAATGGGTTGCATAGACAAATGTTCGCGCAATCACCATTAGATGGAGCTTCTGGTAGTAGAGCTGGTCAACAATATTTTCAGCCAATGTTTGATGTGTATTGTGGAGATTTAATTCACTCGTCTCGAGGGAATGGCTGGATGAGATCTGGTTTACAATGGTTGGATCATACCAATGCTAATACAACTACGGTTAGAAACCTTTGGTATCAACGTTATCATTTTATAGCTGCAGCAAATAATTTGATTAATAAAACAGCTGAAAATGGATTTCCAGAAGGTGACGCCGATGTTGCAAATATTTTAGGTCAGGCCTATGCTTATAGAGCTTGGGCGTATCATCAGTTGGTAACAACGTATGCTAAAGGATATTTAATTGGTAATCCTTCTACAGATTTAGGAGTGCCTTTATTATTAGAAGCGGGTGCACCTTATACAAGTGAACCAAGATCGACTGTTGAGGTTATTTATGATCAGATTGAAGAGGATATTAATAAATCAATAGCTTATTTTCAAAATGCTTCAGCACCTCACGACAAGTCACATTTATCTTTAAATGCTGCTTATGGTATTAAGGCGAGAGTAGCTCTTTCAAAAGGAGATTGGGCGATTGCCGCAGATGCTGCTGCAAGAGCTAGAGATGGTTTTCCAATTATGAGTGAAGCTGCATGGAAGTCAGGTTTCAACACTGTTGAACTTTCAGAAGTTATTTGGGGAGGACGAGTAATTGATGCAGAAACTACTTATTATCGTTCATACTTCTATTACATATGTCCTACTTTTAACGGAAGTCAAAACAGAAGTAATCCAAAGACAGTAAATATTGAAAGATTCAACCAAATACCTGCTACTGATTATCGTAAGGAAGCTTTCCTTCCTTTGGCACCAAATACAAACAGTGCAGCTTCAAATGGTCAAGGAGGAAGTTATTTAACAGATCCTAATTATGACAATGCAACTGATTTTAATCAGGCAAAAGCTGATATTATTGCTCGTTATGGTATGACTTCACGTCACAATACACATCCATACATGCATGTGAAGTTTTTACAAAAGAATCCAGGTACAATTGATCCAGATGATGTAATTTATATGCGTTCTTCTGAAATGTATTTAATTGAAGCAGAAGCAAAAGCAATGTTAGGTGATATTGCAGGAGCTCAAGAGGCGCTGAGACCATTAGGAGAAGCTCGTGATAGTGCTTATGACGTGACTGCATTCAATACTCAAGATAGTTTTATTGAGCACATAAAATTCCAACGTTATGTAGAGCTTTACGGAGAAGGGTTTAGCTGGCATGACCATATTCGTTGGGATGTTGGAATCGATTTAACAAATTCTGGAGCGGCACAAGTACTATATCAAAATGGATTTATTCAAGGAAAACCATCGGTTAACGATGCTTGGATTTGGAAAATCCCACAAGCTGAAATAGATGCTAACCCAAATATTTCTGAAGCAGATCAAAACTAGATTTCATTATATATTGTAATTATTTATCGATGCTAGAAGTTTTTTTAGCATCGATTTTTTTTAAAAGAAATACAAGTATAGCATTGCAACACTTACCATTGAAATAACAATAAAAGCGAGCGCATTTTGAATTCTATTTTCTCTACGCATTTTCTCACGAATCCTTAATAACTGCTTTCTTGTAGCTTTTTTTGTAAAGTGTAAAGGTTTGTGTTTGTTATTGAGATATTTTTCGAGTTTTTCAAAAACAACTTTACGTTTTCTTTTATTATTCTTTAATGTAGCAATCATTGAAGCTGCTCCTCCCATAGCGTTTAATTTTAGAGTTAATACTTATTAGTCGCTTAGGTTGAAATATTGTTACATTAAATAAATTTTACCGAGTCTTAATTTTTGTAGAAGCCGATAAAGTAAATGGCTAGAATAAAGAAAGTAACAAAGAATACCGTTTTTAAGATGAAATTTCGTTTGTTTTCCTTTTTAATTGGTTTTCTTTTCTTTACTAATACATTTTTTCTACATATTACAGATGTGCTACTTAATCCCCAAAATATTGACTTGTTATTAATAGAGACACCTATAAACCCTGATTTGTGTAAGGGGATCTAGGGTGCTGTAAATCATGGTTTTTACTGATGAGTTTTTAACGTTTTTGGAGATTGAAATTAGCTTTTGATTTATATTTTTAACATAATTATTTTAAACCGGTTAAAATAATTTTCTCTAGAATTAATTTCGGGAGACGTCTTATTCGTTTACGTAAATAGCGAGTGAAAACTTTAATTAAATTAACTATTTATGAATTTTTTTTCAAAAAACGCATTAATCGTATGCATGATTGGTGCTCTGATGGTTGGTTCTATACACCTTAACTCAGAGCAAATTACCACAGGACAAGTAAAAGAATTAAATGTTCAAACTACGAACATGGAGGTTGCTGAAAAGGCAGGAACTCCTTTCTTAATGTTAACTTTTAGAATGGGAATGGCTGCTTATCGCTATTACCAGTGGCAAGGTGAAATTCCTTATCATAAGGAAGACAATGCATATATTGCCATGAATGAAGAAATTAAAAAAGAACTTATAGATGAAAGACTAGCGATGCTAGACTAAAAGTTTTAAGGGAGGTGTTTTAACACCTCTCTTTATCGCTTTAATCAAGTAATTTTATCAATCTTGTATGAAAAAAATATATTACTACTTCTTACTACTGGTGTTTTCTTCTTATTGGTTAATAACTTTTTTTTTCAATGCACCTGATAATTATATAAAAATTCAGTTTTTTCAGGAAGGGGATGTTTTTAGTAAGTTTTTTTATCAGAAATGGGGTTTTTTTGCTCCCCCACCTCAATTCAATGAAAAGTTATATTGTTTAGTTTTAAATAAAAAGGACAGCACAAAAGTTAAATCTTTTGAATTAATGCAATCAATCATAGAAGAAAAGGTGGCACGAGCTCCATTTAACAATAAAGCTGATATTTTAGATTATATACTTTCAAATTCGTGTATATCCATTAATAATCAAATAGTAGAGTTAAAGGAAAGGGTAGAGTATTTAGAAAAGAAAAAAAGGCTAGAGGTTCATGAAAAGGATAGTATTATAAACCGTGGTTTGGAAGTAACTTCTTATTACAAAGTCTTGAAGAATTATGTTCAGGAAGTTGCTAGAAAAAATAAGGTAAACAAAGAAGATTACTTGGTTTCTTTTATGATAACGAATATCCCAATTCCTAAGTTTGTTGATCGTAACAAGGATAGTGTTCATGTTGAGGAGTCTTTAGTTTATAGGAGTAAACCTTTTGATATTTAGGGCTCATAGTTCAAACTACACTTTATTTTTCAAAATATTTTTTTCATGACTTTAAAAAAAAGAATAGATAACCTAATAGGAAGGTTATCTGATAATCATAATTTTTCGTTTTATTCGAGCGTATTAAGAATTTTCGTGTGTTTTTATCTAGCGAAAGATATTATACTAAACAGTCAATTTCATGTAGCCTTGTTTAAAGGAGGAGATCATTTAATGCAAAGAGAAGCTCCTTGGCTTGGGCTTTTAGGGATATCAAATCAATTAATATCTGATAATATAGGTGTTTTTAATATTATATATTTGCTGTTAATTGTATTCCTATTCTTTGGGGTAGGAAAAAACTTTGTAGCTCTTTTACTGTTTTTCTTTTTAGATGCTTCTCAATCACTTACATCTGTTATTCTAAATGGAGGCGATAACTATTTGAAGTTTATTCTGCTTTATCTTGTTTTTATGAATTCTTATGAATATTTCTCCATTAGTAAACAACGTTTTAAATCTTCGGAAATAAACAAGTTAAATACTTTTTTGTCGAATTTGGCAGGATATTCTATATGTATTCATTTGTGTTTGATATATTTTGTTTCTGCAATGCATAAAATTCATACAGATGTATGGTTTAATGGGGTGGCTACTTACTATACGTTTTCTTCCGAACGATTTGGTGGTACAAATACAATTAATCAATGGATGTCAAAAAATGGTTTTATAGTCACTTTAACAACCTACGGAACAATTATTGTCGAGTTGTTTTATCCAGTGCTAGTTTGGTTTAAGGAAACCAAGCTGATCTTTATATTTTCAGCTATTTCTTTACATCTAGGTATTGCAATTATAATGATGTTATATGATTTTCAAATTTTATTTATTGTTGTTCAGGGAATGTTCATTAGCAATGAATTTTGGCTTTCAAAAATAAAAGTACTTAAAGAGAAAAAGTGGGTGCAAAAGTTGTTTAATTCTAAAAAAGAAACACCTGTGATACCGACCGAATAATGGTTTATAAAAATAGGTCTTATGAAAGTTGTCTTATTCGATGGAGTGTGTAATTTGTGTAACACTACAATTACTTATATAATAAAAAGAGATATAGAAAATAAATTCAAATTCGCATCATTGCAATCTAAATACGCTAACGAAAAGACAAAAAATCGTTTTGTTAATGAGTTGTCAACTATTGTGCTAATCGATGATGAAAAAGAATATGTTAAGTCAACAGCTGTCTTAAGAATATTTAAAGAGTTGAAAGGCTATAAATGGGTGAGAATACTTCTATTTGTACCAGTTCCAATAAGAGATTTTTTTTATAAGCTTGTAGCTTCAAATCGATATACTTTATTCGGGAAACGGAAAAGTTGTATGATGCCTTCGAAAGAATTGAATGAAAAATTTATCAATTAAAAAAACCAGAACAATACTAGTTCTGGTTTTTTTAAAGTTTTATTTATACTTTCTTATCGCCTCTTGAATCTTTTCAATTCTATTTTCAGGATCCGGGTGGGTACTTTGGAATTCTGGAACTCTATTAGGTCCTGCCGCCGCTTTTAATATTTCCATTACATTAATTAAATAATTCGGATTATAACCAGCTTCTAACATTAAGCGAACTCCTAACTCATCACTTTCTAACTCATCGCCTCTACCATTTTTTAAAAGTGTTTGTTGGCCAATACTGTTAGCAAGAGATCCTAAATCAGCACCAACAGAAGCTCCCATGGTAAGTAGTTTCCAGAAATTGGCTTCTGTTATTCGTTCATTTGAATGTTTTCCTAAGACATGTCCAATTTCATGCCCTAGCACACCAGCAAGCATATCTTCATTCAATCGTCCAGATTGATCTGTTAATTTTGAAAATAACGCATAAGTGATAAAAATTTGCCCTCCTGGTAGCGCAAAAGCATTAATAGCTCTATCGTCTCTTAATAAATGAAAGTCGTATTGATATCCTGACCTTTTCGCTATAGAGTTATTAACCAACCTTTGACCAATTTTGTCAACAATTTCTTGGTATCGATTATCGGGAAATAAACCACCATGTTGTTGCGCCATTGATGGAGCCTGTTGAAGTCCAATGGCAATTTCTTGCTTTGGAGTTAAACTTATCGATTGGGTTTTTCCAGTATATGGGTTTTCTGTTTGTTGACTGCACTTTCGCAAATAGGCAAAGGCAACTATAACTAAGCCTATTAGTAAGCGAACTTTAAATCCACCTCGTCTCATTTTGTTTTGATTTTTTGTCAGTATTTAAAGATACGAAATATAGTTTTTTAACGAATATCAATTTTTTGTGAAATATAAAAAACTTAACTTTACGAAGTTTAAATAGCTATATATGAGTACTCACTTTGAATTGAATGAGGTAACAGAAAAATTACCCAAACATTTACATAAATTTATTGTTCAGCAACCTTATGATGAATATACAGCACAGAATCAGTCAGTATGGCGTTATGTGATGAGAATGAATGTGGATTATTTAAGTAGAGTGGCACATAATTCGTATTTAAATGGGTTGGATAAAACAGGAATTTCAGTAGAAAGTATTCCTAGAATGGCTGGAATGAATCGAATATTAAAAGAGATTGGCTGGGCAGCAGTTTCTGTTGATGGTTTTATACCTCCAAATGCTTTTATGGAGTTTCAAGCCTACAACGTTTTAGTAATTGCTTCCGATATGAGAACTATAGATCATATTGAATATACGCCAGCGCCCGATATTATTCATGAAGCAGCTGGACACGCACCAATTATTGCCAACCCTGAATATGCAGAATACTTGAGAAGGTTTGGAGAAATTGGAGCCAAGGCGATTTCATCTGCCAAGGATTATGAAATGTACGAAGCAATTCGATTACTATCTATTTTAAAAGAAAACCCGAATTCTACAACAAAGGAAATTAACGAAGCTCAAGAGAAAGTAGAGTGGTTGCAAAATAACTTGGGAGAGCTTTCGGAAATGGCTAAAATTCGTAATCTACATTGGTGGACTGTAGAGTATGGGTTAATTGGAACAGTAGAAGAACCTAAGATTTATGGAGCAGGATTACTGTCTTCAATAGGAGAGAGTAAGTGGTGTATGCAAGATCAAGTAAAAAAGCTTCCATATACTATAGAAGCAGCTGATGTAAGCTTTGATATTACCAAGCCACAACCTCAGTTATTTGTAACACCTGATTTTGCTCACTTAAGTTTAGTATTGGAGGAGTTTGCTAATAAAATGGGAATTCGTAGTGGAGGATTAAAAGGAGTTGAAAAACTAATTGATTCCGGAAATTTAGGAACAATTGAACTAAGTACAGGAATTCAAATTTCGGGAACGTTTAGCAATGTAATTTCGGACGATAAAAACCGTCCAATATATATACAAACTACCGGACCAACGGCTTTGTCAAATAGAGATAAGGAGCTAATTGGTCATGGAATTAACTATCATGCTGAAGGTTTTGGTAGTCCAGTAGGGAAATTAAAAGGAATTAATATTCCAATAGAAAATATGAGCCCAAGAGATTTAGAGGCTTATGGTATTTATGAAGGTGAAAAAGTAACTCTTGAGTTTGAAGGTAATATTAGAGTTGAAGGTGAAGTAATTACTGGAACAAGAGATTTGAGAGGTAAAATATTACTGATATCTTTTAAAAATTGTAAAGTAACACACGGTGATACCGTATTGTTTCATCCAGATTGGGGAATCTATGATATGGCTGTAGGTGTAGAGGTAGTATCGGCTTTTGCTGGACCTGCAGATGTTAACTCATTTGGAGATTTAGGACAAGTCTCAGAAACAAAAACTCATAAGATTGAATACTCTGATTCAGATAAGGAATTATATGCTTTGTATGCAAGGGTTAGGGAGATAAGAGAAAATGAGACTGTTTCAGAAAGTAAAATTGAAACAATTTTTAATAGGTTAAAATCGGAATTTAAAAACGATTGGCTTTTACCACTGGAGTTATTGGAACTGGCTTTAGAAAATGATTATACAATAAAGATAGAATTGGCAGCTTATCTTGAAATACTGAAAAGTAACAAAAGCTACCAAACATTAATTGAAAACGGCTTAAATTTGCTTGAAAATTTCCAACGAGCCTAAAATGAGATTATTTAATTTATTTAGAAAGAAAAATATGAGTAACGAAATTAAAGAATATTTAGAAAAAGGAGCAGTTGTTTTGGATGTAAGAACAATACCAGAGTGGAATGAAGGTCATTCTGATGGTGCCAAACACATCGTTTTAGATACCATTCCTAATAATGTTGAAGAAATTAAATCATGGAATAAGCCAGTAATTGCAGTTTGTAGAAGTGGAGCAAGAAGTGGTCAGGCAACTGAATTTTTAAATGGGCACGGTGTTGATGTTATTAATGGAGGTCCTTGGCAAAATGTAGATCAATATTTATAAAAATATTTTTTTGAAGTAAAAGGTCGTCTAAAATTATTTTAGACGACCTTTTTTATTGTTTGAAGTTTTTAAAATTGAGGAATACACTCGAATCCGACACCATTGAAATTACATAATCCTGGTTCTTGGTATTTTCCAAAAATATTATTGAAGAAAACAGTGCATTCTTGCCCATGATATTCACATGGAGTAGAGTATGAGCTTCCACCATTAACATTTTTTTGTTCTTTTTTGGTTAATGTCTGAACATCATTTAGATTTAAAATTTTTTTTAGCATAGTTTAAATGTAGTTTGGTTAAATAAAAATTCTTAATAGATAGGTTGGCATAACCCGTTCTGTAAACAAATACCTTCCTGTTCAATGGTTTCATTGATTGGAGGGCCAAATACAAGCACAGCAACGCAATAGTCACCAGCTCGCCTACAGTTTCGATCAGGATTAAAGTCATGTCCTCCATTAATTTTTTGCAGATCTTGCTTCGATAACTTTCTAGCTTTCGTTGCATTCAAAACTTTTTTTAACATAGTAGTTAAGATTTAGATTTATTAAAAATAATTTGGTTGAAGATAATGAATGGGAGTCGAAATGTCAATTATTTAACATTTTTCTAGAAGAGTTTTGCGTTTTTAAGTGGATTGATTTATAACTTATATAGCAGTTCCGCCAGAACTCTGTCTATTGACATAATCTAGTTAGTGTCAATATTCTTTTAGATGAATAAAGTTAATGAGCTTTCGATTCTTTATTAAAAGAAACATGAGGTAGTTTTCCCTGAAGCGCTTTTATTTTTTGTTCTAACTTCTTTAAAAAGGCTTTATGTTCTTCAGAATTAGGATTAAATGGTCTGTGGGACAATCCTCTTTGAATATTTTCAACAGTATTCATAATGGTCTTGATGTCTTCAGAAATCCAAGCATTTTTAAAGCGTTCCCATATATAATTGACGGCAACTGTATTAGGATGAATCATGTCTTCTTTATAAAAGCGGTAATCTCTGAGTTCATCCATCATAATTTCATAAGAAGGGAAATAATGGATGTTCTTTCTTTCGTCAACGACTTCATGAATTGCCGCAGTTAAATGCGATTTACTTCGTTGATTTTCCACAAAACCATCTTTTAAGTGTCTAACAGGCGATACAGTAAAAATAATCGAAGCATCATATTTTACCGATCTTATTAAAGAAACAAGTGCATCTAAACTTTTGGTAATATCGTTTATAGATAAAATTTCTTTCAAGAATTTTTTTTGAGGAATCTTATGACAATTTGCTACGATTTGATCTATCTCAATGAATCGATATACCCACGCTGTTCCGAGAGTAATAATAATATGAGAAGCATTTTTTAAGGTATTGTGGGTTAAGGAAACAGATTGGTTTAAATTCTCAAGAAGTGTCTCTTTTGACGGAGAGCTCAATTTAGAATGACTATCAAAAGAGTGCCATTGTTCATTATGAAAAAACAGCTCATCTTCTTCGTATTTCTTTTCATTTATTGAATTAAGTACAAGTCGTTCGATAGCCTTGGGTTGAAATAAAATACCAAAAGGATTTTGAACCGTTTGAAATTTAAAATAAGAAAGTTTATCTCCTATATTTTCAGAGAAACACGAACCTAACAATAACAACTTTGATTGATAAGTGATAGGATTGTACTGTTGTTGTTTTAGAGGTATTTGTGTTTGTAGAATCATATTTAATAACGTGTAATAATGAACAAGAAAAATGTAAATATAAAAAAGGTTCAAAGAAATAATTCTTTGAACCTTTTTTGTATATCTAATTTGAATCTCTTTTTACAGATATTCAACTGCTTTTTCCAATGCTTTAGGAATTCCTCCTGGGTTTTTACCTCCTGCTGTAGCAAAGAAGTTTTGACCACCTCCACCACCGTGAATTAGTTTTCCTAACTCTCTTACAACTTTACCAGCGTCATAACCACGATCGTTAGCTAAATCTTTAGAAATATAGCAAGTTAACATAGCTTTTTCTTTTGATGGAGCTGTAGCAAACAGCAAGAATAAATTGTTCATTTCTCCTCCCAATTCAAAAGATAAGGTTTTAATTCCGTTAGGGTCTAAATCAACCTGAGTCGCTAAGAATTGAACTCCATTTACCTCTTTCAATTGATTTTTAATATCACCTTTTAAATTTTTCGCTTTATCTTTTAAAAGCTGCTCAATTTGCTTTTTAAGGTTGGTGTTTTCATCCTGTAAAGAACTAATTGATTTTACAATGTCCTTAGGGTTTTTTAATTGTTGTTTTATATCGTTATAGGTACGTTCTACATCTTCAAAATAATCTCCAACCGCAACGTTTGTAATGGCTTCAATCCTTCTAATTCCTGCAGCAACGGCTCCTTCGGATTTAATTTTGAAATACCAAATGTCACCAGTTTGTTGCACATGAGTTCCACCACATAGTTCCATTGACTTTCCGAAACGAATGGTACGAACGCTGTCACCATATTTTTCACCAAATAAGGCAATAGCTCCTTCTTCTAATGCTTGCTCCATTGGAATACCTCTTTTTTCTTCTAAAGAAAGGTTTTCACGGATACGAGCATTCACAAACTCCTCAATTTCTTGCAATTGATCTTTATCTACTTTAGAAAAGTGAGAGAAATCAAAGCGTAGGTATTTATGGTTTACCAAGGATCCTTTTTGTTCAACATGATCTCCTAAAACAGCTCGTAACGCTTGGTGTAGTAAATGCGTAGCCGAGTGATTACTTGCAGATAATCTTCTAAACTCATCGTTTACTACTGCCTTAAAAGTCTCGTTTAAATCTTTTGGAAGGTGTTTAGTAAAATGAATAATTACATTATTTTCTTTTTTAGTATCCGTAATATAAATAACATCACCATTACTAGCTTCTAATGCACCTTTGTCTCCAACTTGTCCTCCTCCTTCAGGATAGAATGGCGTTAAGTTGAATACTAATTGGTATTGATCGCCATCTTTTTTAGTGGTAACCTTTCTATAGCGAGTAATCTTTACGTTCGAAGTTAAGGTGTCATAACCAACAAATTCCTCAACATCATCTTCTCTTAATACAATCCAATCTCCAGTTTCACTAGCTGAAGCAGCTCTTGAACGATCTTTTTGCTTCTTTAATTCTGCATTAAAGCTTTCAACATCTACATCAAAACCTTTTTCTCGAGCAATCAATTCTGTTAAGTCTGAAGGGAAACCAAAAGTATCGTATAATTCGAATGCTTTCTTACCTGATACGGTTTTACCTTCAGTAGTTTCAATAACTCTATCTAATAACAATAATCCTTGATCCAAAGTTCTCAAGAAAGATTGCTCTTCTTCCTTAATTACATTGTGAACTAAAGTACTTTGCTTTTTAATTTCAGGAAAAGCATCTCCCATTTGATGAGATAGCGTTTCTACCAATTTATAAATGAAAGCTTCTTTTTTATTTAAGAAAGTGAATCCATAACGAATTGCTCTTCTTAAAATTCTTCTGATAACATATCCAGCTCCATTATTACTCGGTAATTGTCCATCAGCAATTGCAAAAGAAACTGCTCTAACATGATCTGCAATTACACGAATAGCAACATCAACTTTTTCATCTTTACCATAAGTTACTCCGGTAATCGTTTCTATTTCTCTAATTAAAGGAGTAAAAACATCAGTATCGTAATTCGATTGAACATTTTGCAATACCATACATAAACGCTCAAATCCCATTCCTGTATCAATATGTTTTGAAGGAAGCTCTTCTAAGGAACCATCAGCTTTACGATTATATTGCATAAATACTAGGTTCCAAATTTCAACAACTTGAGGGTGATCTTCGTTAACTAATGATTTTCCATCAACTTTGGCTTTTTCTTCCTCAGATCTAATATCAACATGGATTTCCGAACATGGACCACAAGGGCCTTGCTCTCCCATTTCCCAGAAATTATCTTTTTTATTACCCATTAAAATACGATCCTCCGGAATAATAGCTTTCCAGAAATCATAGGCTTCTTGATCCATTTTAGTACCGTCTTTTTCATCCCCTTCAAAAACGGTAACATATAAAATGTTCTTATCAATTTTATAAACTTCAGTCAGAAGTTCCCATGCCCAAGCAATGGCTTCTTTTTTAAAGTAATCACCAAAACTCCAGTTACCAAGCATTTCAAACATGGTATGGTGATACGTATCGTAACCAACTTCTTCCAAATCGTTGTGCTTACCTGAAACACGTAAACATTTTTGAGAGTCAGAAATTCTATTGTTTTTTGGGGTGGCGTTGCCTAAAAAGAATTCTTTAAACGGAGCCATACCTGAGTTTGTAAACATCAGTGTAGGATCATTTTTCAATACCATTGGCGCCGAAGGAACTATGTCATGTTGTTTTGACTTAAAAAAATCTAAGAATTTAGTTCTTATTTCTTGTGATTTCATACCACTACCCATATCTTAAAATTGTTAATTTTTGTCTAAAAAACTCCTAAAAAAATGAAGTTTTAAAACATTTTGTAAATTTGTGGGTTACCAATTTATAACCCCCTTAAAAATGTTGCTCTTTAAAGAGCACAAAAATAGTATATTTAGCATTATGGCGAAAGTAAAATATTATTATGATCCGGACACACTTTCCTATAGGAAAATAGAGAAAAGAACGAGTGAAAAATATAAACAAGCTTTCCTAGTAACCTCTGGAGTTTTTTTAATAGCTTTTTTAGGCTTTATTGGCTTCAGTCAGTTTTTACTTACCCCGAAAGAACGATCACAAAAAAGAGAACTTGAAAATTTAAAATTGCATTACGAACTTCTATCAAAAAGAATGGAAGAAAGTTCTCAAGTTTTAACAGAACTACAAGAAAGAGATAATAATATTTATAGAACTTATTTTGAAGCAACTCCAATAGCCGATGAACAGAGAAAAGCAGGTTTTGGAGGGGTAAATAGATATAAACACCTAGATGGTTTTGAAAATAGCAATATGATTAAGAATGCCACAAAGCAACTTGATGTTTTGTCGAAACAGATGGTTGTGCAATCGAAATCTTTGGATGATATTGTTGCATTGGCAAAAGAAAAAGAAAAGATGTTAGCATCAATTCCAGCGATTCAACCCGTTAAAAATGAAGATTTAACTCGTATGGCTTCTGGATATGGAATGCGTTTGCACCCTATATTAAAGTCTTGGCGTATGCATAACGGAATGGATTTTACTGCTCCTTCTGGAACACCAATTTTTGCTTCTGGAAATGGAAAAATAATTAGAGCAGAAAGAAGTGCTACTTTTGGAAATGTTGTGTATATTGATCACGGATATGGCTACAAAACAATTTATGCTCACATGAGTAAAATTGTTGGGAAAAAAGGTCGAAAAGTGAAAAGAGGTGATTTAATAGGCTATGTTGGGAATACTGGGCGTTCAGCCGCTCCTCACTTACATTATGAGGTGCATAAAAACAACCGACCTGTAAATCCGATATATTACTATTACGGAGACTTAACTCCTGAAGAGTTTATAGCCATGCAAAAAGCCTCTCAACAAAAAGGACAATCGTATGATTAACCAATAAAAATGCATGTAGATTTACCTGACAAAAGATATTATAAAATTGGAGAAGTAGCTGAAGCCTTTGGCGTCAATACTTCTCTAATTCGTTTTTGGGAGAAAGAGTTTGATGTAATCAAGCCCAAAAAGAATGCAAAAGGAAATAGATTGTTTACTAAAGATGATATCGAAAATTTTAAATTGATATTTAATTTAGTTAAAGAAAGAGGTTTTACCTTAGATGGAGCAAAGCAAAAACTAAGGAAAAACCCAGAGAAAGTAGTAAGCAATCACGAAATTATTAGTAGATTAGAAGCTGTGAAAGCGGAGCTGATCAAAATAAAAAATCAATTGTAAACACAAAAAATCAAATATCATGAAAAAATGGTTGCTACCTATTGTTGTTGGAGGAATTATCATTTTGTGGTCTATATCAGGTTACAACTCAATAGTAGGTTTAAGAAATAATGCAGAAACAGCTTGGTCAAAAGTGGAAAGTTCTTATCAAAGAAGAAATGATTTAATAGGAAACTTGGTGAAAACGGTTCAAGGGGCTGCAGATTTTGAAAAATCGACCTTAACAGAAGTGATTAATGCTAGAGCAAAAGCAACTCAGACAACAATTAATGCTGGAGATATTACTCCTGATAAAATAGCGCAGTTTCAACAAGCACAACAAGGTTTGACTGGTGCTTTGTCTAAGTTATTAGTTTCGGTAGAACGTTATCCAGAGTTAAAGGCAAACCAAAACTTTTTAGAATTACAAAGTCAATTGGAAGGAACTGAAAATCGTATTAATGTTGCGAGAGACAGGTATAATGATGAGGTGAATAAATATGATACGAAAATAGATAAGTTCCCAGGAGTATTGTTAGCTGGTATTTTTGGTTTTGATCAAATGCCGAGATATAAATCTGATCCTGGAGCTGAAAAAGCACCGAATGTTGACTTTAAATTTTAAGGTGCATGTCAAAAGTTGAAGATTTTCTTTCAGCAAAAGAAGAACAAGAAATAGTTCAGGCCATTAGGCAAGCAGAACAAAATACCTCTGGAGAAATCAGGGTACATATTGAGGCAACGTCAAAGTTGCCTCATTATTTAAGAGTTCAGGAAGTCTTTCAAACTTTAGAGATGTATAAAACACGAGAGCAGAATGGAGTCCTGTTTTATGTTGCCGTAGAGGATCGAACATTTGTTGTATATGGAGATGAAGGAATTAATAAAGTTGTTCCTGAGAACTTCTGGGATGCAACAAAAGAGGTAATGCAAGAAAAGTTCCAACAAGGCAATTTTAAACAAGGAATCATCAATGGTGTTTTGAAAGCAGGAGAAGAGCTAAAAGCTCACTTTCCTAGACAAATTGATGATGAGGACGAATTGTCAAATGAAATATCTAAAGCTTAAAAAAATTGAAAAAGACTATTCCTATTTTAATTCTTTTATATTCACTTTTTAGTGTTTTTGATGTCTTTTCTCAAGGTTTTGAAATTCCAAAGAAACCAAAGTTTCAGACAAGTGTGTACGATTATATTAAGTTGCTAACACCGCATGAAAAGACGTCACTTGAAGAAAAGCTGATAAAGTATTCAGATACAACATCTACTCAAATTGTGATTGCTACAATTAATTCAACAGAAGGTGAAGATATTGGTTATTTGGCCACAAACTGGGCGCATGAATGGGGAATAGGTCAGGAAAAAGAAGATAATGGTGTGTTTATCTTATTAGCAAAGAATGATAGGAAAATTACCATTAGAACAGGTTATGGGGTAGAGCATTTATTGACAGATTATACTTCAAGACAAATCATAGAATATGATATATTACCTTATTTTAAACAAGGAAATTACTACGCAGGTTTAAATAAAGGGGTAGAGGCTATTTTTAGAGTACTTCAAGGAGAATATAAAGGAACTCGCCAAGATTCAGGTCCTATATTTGATTCAGGTTGGATTATCTTTTTCATTATTCTGATTATCTTTTTTATCATCACTTCAAATGGTAATAAAAATAATAGAGGAGGAGGTAGAAGGTACCGTGATTCAGGAGGAAGTGTTTTTGATACCATAATTCTTAGTAACTCTGGACGCGGCGGCTTTGGCGGTGGTGGCTTCGGTGGAGGTTCTTCTTCTGGCGGCGGCGGCTTCGGTGGTGGTTTCGGCGGCGGCGGCTTTGGCGGCGGCGGCGCTACTGGAGGATGGTAAAAGAAAATACTGCTAAAAAATCAATTACCATTTGCGAAAAAGTAAGCGGTGCTTGGAATAAGTCATTTCAACTTACTAAAGAAAAACACAATTTCTAATCAACTGGGTTCAACCTAAAGTCAACTGCAATACACTAAAAGAAGTGGTAAAATACTCGCCTTTAATTTATAATTTTAGGTTTTGAAATAAAGTCGTTAGTACCAATATAAAACGCCCAGTTTAAACATAATAATTGGCCAAAAAATGGACCTAAGTAATAAGTGTTTGATTTTTGTTTTTGCGTTATTTGCTAAAAATCAATTGTTTACGTTTGTTTTTTTTGTTATTTTTGCAATCTAAAATAGATTAAGGCTTACGAAAATAAATTAGGGGAACGTTTCGTGAGATTGTGATTAACTATATTCTAATACCTACTTTTTAAATCAATTCACAAACTGAACACTTACTTTTTTAGTTAAGCCTTGATAACTAAAACCCAAAAATTATGATACGGACTATGTTAATAGTTGTCGTTACTTTTTTAACGACAATTAGTTTAGCACAAAATGTGCATAAACCGAGTAAATTAGTCGCTCAAAAAAAATCTTCAGGAAATACTTTTCAAAGTGTTCAGCTATTTTCAATCACTCAAAACAAAAATAATTTTAAAGAGCCCAAAGGGTTGAAAGATTATACGTTGCTAGAGGTTAATCATGGGAAAATGCGTGCAATGAAAAATAGCTTTCCAGAGACCTTAAATTTGACAATTCCTGGTCAAAAAACACCATTATCTTTAGATTTAGTAAAAGTATCTATAAAGACGGATGATCATTCCGCTACAGATATGCCTTCTAAAAAAGTTCTTGATAACAGTGAAAGTGCTCACTATCGAGGAATAGTTAAGGGAAACCCGAAATCCTTGGTAGCCATTAGCTTTTATGAAGGGAAAGTTTCTGGTTTAATTAGTATTGACGGAGCCCATGGTAATTTGGTGATCGGACCTTTATCAGGTAGCAAAAAGCATATCTTATATAAAGATGAAGAGCTTAGTTATTTATATGAATATAGTTGTAAGATGAAAGAGGAGATAGCTAAGGGATATACCTTTGATGAGGTTTCTAAAGATCCTACAAAGGTATCAAGAGCAGCAGGAAAATGTGTTAGAGTTTTTATTGATATATGTACTGATGTAGTTAATAACAAAGGAGGAGCTGGTCCAGCTACTAATTATATTGAGGCTTTATTTAATCAAGTTTCGGTTTTATATGCAAATGATGATATCTCTGTTAAATTATCAGGAACAAAAGCTTGGACCTCAAATCAACCTTTTAATAACAATAACTTAGATAGTTATATTAGTTATAGAAATAGAAATGGATTAAATGGAGATGTAGGGCATATGGTTAATTACTCGTACCAAGGAGGATTAGCAGGTGGTATTGGAACTCTTTGTAATTCATCAAGAAATTATGCTGTTGATGGTATTCAAGGATCTTTTCAAAACGTACCTACGTACTCATTTGACGTGTTTTTAATTTCGCATGAATTAGGTCACAATGTTGGATCTAGACATACACACGCTTGTGTATGGAATGGTAATAATACGGCTATTGATGGTTGTGCTGGACGTACAGAAGGAGGTTGTTCTCTTCCAGGAAACCCTTCTGGAGGTGGTACAATTATGAGTTATTGTCCAAATACGAGTGTTGGAGTTAATTTCAACTTAGGGTTTGGTCCTCAACCTAGAAATGTAATTCGAAATTATATCGCCAATTCCAGCTGTTTGGGAACTTGTGATGGTGGAGGTGGAGGCGACTGTGGTCCTGGAGACGCTGTCTCAGTAACATTTACTAATAATACTGATTGTACGTTAGAATACTCTGTGTCTAATTCTGTACAAGTAACTTTAAGTGCAGGAAATTCAACAACCAGAAACACCACAGTAGGAACTCAATGGACGGTTAAAACAACTTCTGGGCAGACCAAAGATAACTTTACCATAAGCTGTGATACTACGACTTATAGTAGCTCAGGAAGCTGTAGTAACGGAGGCGGCGGTTCCTGTGATGGTGTTCCTCAATATAATTCGAATGTGTATTATTATCCAGGAGATCGAGTGGTTTATAATGGTTATTTGTATGAACTTACTTATAATAATGGGTGGGTTAATTTAGGACCTTGTTCGCAGCCAGCAGATCCTTGTGAAGGAGTTGCTCCTTATAGTCCTTATGTTACGTATTACCCAGGAGATTTTGTAGTGTATAATGGTTATTTATATGAGTTAACCTACTACGATGGATGGGTAAATCGAGGAGCTTGTGGAGGTCGTTTCGAGTCGTTTAGCTCATTAAAAATACCGAAGGAGTTTAGTTTTTCAGTATACCCTGTTCCAACGAAAGATGTAATTACTGTGGAGATAGCTAATATCAAATCAAATGTATCTAACATGGTTGTTACAGATATCAACGGAAGAAGGTTAGAAACAATTGAATTAAAGAAAACTCCAGATAACTCTGTTAAGCAGCCAATCAATGTCGGTAAATATTCAAAAGGAGTTTACTTTATTGAACTTGTATTGGACGATAGAAAAGTAACGCGTAAAATTATTATCGAATAATTTTTTAAGAAATACATAGTTTTCTTTTAAAGGTGTTAGAATAAAATTTAAGAGGTTGCCCTAGGTAACCTCTTTTTTACTACAATATATCTAACATAAAATTATACCTACTCTTAGGGATATTCTGACCTTCGTTAATCGGCTAGTTTTGAAAATAATATTAATCTAAAATGACTAGTCATGATTAAAAATATAAAACTACAGTTGTTTATTTTGATAAGTTGTTCTTGTTTATTTCAGGGATGTATGATACACAAGTTGAAGGTAAACAGATCGGAAAAGAACTTTTATGGTATTAAGAAATTACTTTCTGATAATAATAGAGTAGAGGTATTTGTAACCCATGGTATGGGAATAAATAGCTTGGATTTTGCTGATGATTTGGTAAAAGGAATTACAAAACAAGAAAATTTTCACTTATCAAAAGATACCACATATCACTTAAAATATAGTAAACGTAGAGTAATTACGTATAACAAACAGGATAAACAGTTAACATTTACAATTCATGGATGGTACCCAGCAACTGGAGCCAAGTTTATATTACATTTTATAGATATCGTTTCCGACCGATTAGAAACCATGGGACAATTCAAATCATCTATGATGAATCAATCTGTTTCAGATGTGATTATGTATCAGGGTAATTATAGAGATATTATACGTAAAGAAATGAGGAGTACTCTTCAAAGTATGTTGTCAAATAAAGAAGAAACATCTATTGTCGCAATTACCGAAAGTTTAGGCTCGAAAATGTTTATTGAAACTATTAATGAAAGTGTCAGTAATGGTGAACGTTGGGCTGCTAAATGGAAAGAATCGATAGCTTCAATTTTTATGTTGTCAAATCAACTACCCTTATTGTATATGGGAGATCTAAAACCACTCGAAAATATAGATAAAGAAGGGTTTGCTTTCAATAGAAAAAGTAAGGCGTTACAGGGTAAAATAACTCAAAACATATACAAGCCTCTATTTGAATTTATGTCTGATACAAGCGGAACGCGGGGTGAGAAACCTCAGTTAGTGGCTATTTCCGATCCTAATGATTTATTGTCATACCCAGTGCCTGAAAATGTTTTTTATACATCGATGTATAACGTTAACAACGTTTTTGTGAGTGTTGCTGACAAAGGCTACTCATGGCCTTTTGGGAAACCTAGAATTGTAAACCCCGTTAAAGCTCACTTAAACTATCAAAAAAATCCATTGGTAATAAACTATATTCTAAATGGGAACACAAATAAGTAACAATAAAAGTTTTTAAATATGAGTATTAATGAGCGTGGGAATAATATTCCTATAGAACAATCTGAAGGAGCTGATGTTAATGGTACAGGATGTGGGTATAACTTAACGGCAAATCAACGGTTTGAATTGATAAAAGAAGGTTTTTTGTTGGAAGATTCTAATAATCTTGGTTTTAACTTTTTCTCAAAGCTAAACTATGTTTACAACGATAAGATTTATGCGAAACATTATAACGGAGAAATCTGGAGAATTGTTTACCTCGGGCAGCCAGCTGTTATAAAGCATTACGTAGGGAAGCAATATACATGTGGCGGAGCCTATGGTTATCCATTAGATGCTGGGGGAGGATACCTGAAACATGTGAAATTAGGGAGTGTGAAATTTTTAAATAATTACACACCATAATAATCAATAGGAAGAGTATTGATGAAAAGTTTCTTCTTTGAAAATAGATGAGAATTATGATTCAGTTAATGATTATTATCTCAAGAATAGAGATATGTATAAAAGGTTAAAATGTCATAGCTTTATATAGTTTATTTTGCATTTATTGCAAAAAAAAGAGGCGTTTATAGTTAAAAGTATGTCGTTTAGGATATTTTTTATTGTAAAAAGAAATTACTTTATTACATTAGCTACGATTAAAAAATTACTTTACTCAACCTACTATACCCAATAACCAAGCGTAGTATACACCAATACTACTTAAGAAGCCACAATTTTCGAGTTGTGGCTTCGTTTTGCTAAAACGTTTTCATTTTTTTCTGAAAATTGTAAAAAATGCAAAAAAATATTTATTATCGATATCTTGAATTATGAATAAAAAAACCCGTAATAAAAATTACGGGTTACTAACCAAACTTACATAAAAACTACTCTTTGTAGAGTACTAATTATATTTTCGAAGTTGGACGAAGTTTCCAACTCTATTTCTTATTTATAAAATCCATAACCTATCTATTTCAATTTAATATATAGTTATTTCTATAATTATATTGAAAGTTACTTTTTCTTTAAAAATGCAGTTTGAAAAAATTCGAACTTAGCAAATAGCTAGTCAAACAATTTTTTTACCAAATTAACTTATTAACAAAGCTAACCAATACATTCCCATAGCAGGCGCAAGATACGGGGAATTCTTCGCTTGAAAAAAAAATAATTGTTAAAAAAAAAAGAATGGATTACGGTTATCCGTAAAAGAATTTGTAATCAAATAGTTATATTTACCCTGTACAATTATTTAGGGGAAATTTTAATTGTCAAAGGCTACTCCTGCTATATTCTTCCATATAGCAGGCTGTAGTCAACTTTTAGAGGGGGCGACAACAAGAAAAATAGACACTTGTCTTGTTAAGAATGATTAAATAGAATCTTCTTATATGGTGTTTCTTGATGTAAAATATGGACTATTAGTATAACACAGTAAATGTTTTACGTTGCCCCCTGAGAACTTTATAAACACTGTCTTTTTCTTTTCTTATGCACAATAATTTTATATAATTTTATGTTTTGATGTTTTAATCATTATGTAATGAAGAAGTATACTTTAATTTTACTTATTATTCCATTTTATCTTGGATGCACGAATTATGGCAAACTAAAATTGATAGCTAAGTTACCGAGTAATTTAGAGGAAGTGTCAGGTGTTGAAAAATCTAACAAATCGGATATTTTATGGATGCATAACGATAGTGGAAATAAATCCAAAGTTTTTGCAATAGACTTTTTTGGCAAGAAGGTTGGGGAAATTAGATTAAAGCAGAAAAATAAAGACTGGGAAGACATTACTTCTGATGATGAAGGGAATTTATATATAGCTGATTTTGGTAATAATGATAATAAGAGGAAGAATTTGGTTATTTATAAAATAGCACAATACAAGTTAAATAAAGAAGAGGAAATAGAAGCTGAAGAAATAGCATTTTCATACCCAGATCAGGAGAAGTTTCCCCCTAAAAAGAAGGACAGATTTTTTGATGCGGAATCGATTTTCTATAATAATGGTTATTTGTACATTTTTACAAAAAGTAGGGTAAAGAATCGATATGGAGAAACAACTTTATATAAGGTAAGAGCAACTCCAGGAGAACATACGGCGATTCTTATAGGTAAATTTAATACTTGTGATGACGATTTGAGCTGTTGGATAACAGCAGCTGATATTTCTCCAGACAAATCCAAGGTAGCTTTATTAAACCATAACACCGTTTTTGTATTTAGTAATTTTGAAGGAGATAATTTTTTTGAAGGAAAACTTACGAAATATAATTTAGGGCATACATCTCAAAAGGAAGGCATGACTTTTGATGACAATAATACTTTATATATTGTCGATGAGAGATCTCATGGAAGCGGAGGGAATTTATATGAATTTAGCCTGAACTAAAAATTCGTACAATAGTAAAGCCCATCCAATTATTAAAAATAAGCCTCCAAGGGGTGTTATAGGACCAAGAAATTTTAGTTTTTTCTCTATAGAATCGGATAATACTAATCCATATATGCTAAAAGAAAAAAGGAAAATTCCGAGGACGAAACTTATAAGAATAAATGGGCTAAGGTTGGTAAGATTAAAACCAATAACAAGGAGTACGATGGCGTGGTACATTTGATATTTTACTCCTGTTTCAAAAGATTTTAATTGATCTGAATTTAATCTTTTCTTTAAAGCGTGAGCACCAAAAGCCCCGAAAATAACAGCCAGCATTCCAAAAATGGCACCAAATAATAAAATAATATGATTCATCATTTTTTTAACAAAAAAACGAAAACTTAATGTGTTATTCTAAATTTTTACACATTACTTTTTAATATAATTTTATACAGAATATTAAAAGTAGAATTTGCAACAATTTAACTTTGGTTAACAGATAATTAAATGTAATTTTACAATAGAAAACAAGAACCTCTTTTTTTACATGTATTCAATAATACCTGAAAATTACTCGGAATTTTTATTTTGGGTAAAGGAAAGGACAGAATCTTTTTGGACTGGAAATCAAAAAGATGAAGCCTCTCACATAGTATGCGATGACTGGCTTAAAGGCGCAAAATGGGTCGGAATGACCGACGAAGAAATTGAAAGGACCGAAGAAACTTATAATATAAGATTTACTGATTCTCATAAGTTGTTTTTGAAAATCTTACATACAATAGATAAGAAACAAATTGTTTCTGAGTATGATTCAAAAGGTAATGAGAAGCAAATTGAAAAATCTTTATTTTTCAATTGGAATACCGATCAAGAAAAAATAGAAAAGTATTTAAAATGGCCAAGTAACATCTTGCTAAAAGGTGTTTTAAATGACACTATATGGCTAGATTCTTGGGGAGAGAAACCAATTTCTGATACTGAAAAAGAGGTTGCCTTTTTTAAGTGGTTTGAGGAACTTCCAAAACTTGTGCCTTTGAATTCTCATAGATTCGCAATTAGCCAACCAATTTCTTCTGAGAATCCAATTTTGTCAATACAAGGATTAAATACCATTGTTTATGGTAGAAATATGCGTCACTATTTGTTGAGCGAGCTAGAAGAACATTTAGGCTTACTGAAGTACGTATATGATGAAGATGAGGAAGCTTGGCATGAAGAACCAACAGAACAACTACTTCAAATTCACAAAAAAGAATTTGATTTGTTAAAGGGAACTGAAATACCAGGTTGGGAAGAGTTTTTGGTTTCGAACGGTTTTAATGATTATCTTGAGATTACAAAAAAGGTAATAGAATAGAATAAAAAAAAGCTCTATGTAACATAGAGCTTTTTTTATTTTTAAAAGTTGAATCCGACACTAAAAGAAACCCTATCTTCATTAGAGTTTCCTTGGAAATATGAGAAGTTTAGTGTAAAAGCATCAATAGCACTTATCCAAAATGAACCTCCGTAGCTTGTGTGCCAAACTGTGTTTTTTGACTCAAGTGGACTCCAAACCCTTCCATAATCAAATCCAGCGGTTATACCTGTTTTTAGTGGTAGAAATGTTGATTTTATCTCTCCAAATCGCAAACGTAAATCATTACTATGATAAAAGCTTTCTTTACCTGTAAATCGTTGACGATTAAAACCTCTTAAGCTTTTATCGCCGCCTAAAGTTGCAGCTTGATAGAATTCAAAGCGATTGCCAATATTAATTTGAGTTCCTATTTCCGAAGCAAATACGAGAGATCGGTTACTCACTAAGTTTTGGTAAACAGCTAATGAGCTTTTGAAGTAACCAAAGCGTCTGTCAAAATCATCAATTTTCGACTTTGCTCCAATAGCCATATCAAAGTTCATACCTTTTGTAGGGAAACTAATATCATCAACACGATTATGCCCAACACCAATTTCTCCACCAACAAAGTAATTCGTATCAAAAATATTAATGGCACTCTGATTGAATCCTGTAATATTTCTATTTGGTGTATTTTGTACTTCAACACCTTCAATAGAAGAGCTTAGTCGAAGTGTATTCCCTCCTCTAAAACGTCTTAAGAGAGAAGGAGAAAAGTACAATTCACTTCGTTTAACACGATAATAATCTAAATTGAAGTTTTGGTCGAAAACAGTTTGATTTCCCCAACCAAAAAAGTTGATAGCATAATTATCACTAGTAGCTCTGGCATTCAAAACTAAATTCCAGTTTCCTACAACTTCATTGAACTCACCATTGTATTCAAAATCATATCCTTGAATAGCCGAGTAATAATTTGCAGATAAAGTGTGTTGGCTAGAAAAAGGTGTTTTCTTAAAACCTTGTCGAGTATAAGTTAAAGTTGCTCCAAAGAAAAATCCATCGTCAGGGTTGCTACCAAGATTAGGGAAAACCAATGTTGTATTGTTGTTAATATCTCTATGATTATAAGTGTTTCTGAAGTAATTATCAGAACGTAAATCGGCAGTTTCTTTACTTTTATTAACCGTATTCTTTTTAGACTTATAATCGTAAATTTTGGTTTTCTTACTCCATCCAGCAACTGAAGATTCATCAGTGTAGGTGTCATTATCTTGCCCTCCAATTAAACGAATAAGAATTCCATTTTTTACTTTTCCTTTTATGTTAAATGTATCATCACCATTTAAACCATACAACTGGATTTCTTTAGTTTCCTTAGTGGAAAAAGTACGTTTATAAATAGTATCTTTTTTTCGAGTTACAGTGATTAATGTTTCGTTATCATTTAATCTATCAATAACGAAAACATCTTTTTTATCAGTACCTACAATATATACTGTTTTTGCTTGTCTCTTATAGTATCTTTTCGCTATTTCTTTAAGTTTGTCTCTACGAGATTTAATCTTAGCAATAGTTTCCTTTCCATCAATATCGTAAACTTTCTTTGGTAATTGCTTTATTGAGGCTTCAATAACTTCATCTGTTAAGTGTTTTTGAATGTAATCTGCTTGAGCTAACCAATCGTTAAGAGTTAACTGATTTAAAAATTCAGCATCAAAGAAACGAGGGTAATTATTATACCATTTCATATCTTTAATATCATAGTCAAAACTTTGCATGTTTTTAACTAAAGGAACAAATTGTTTTACCAAAGGAATCATAACTCCATCAAACTTAGAAAGCGGTTGATCTCTATCTCTAGGAATTGGTCTATAATATGTTTTACCAGTTTCGGTTTTGAAAGAAGCCCAACGCCATTGATCCTCATGCCTATCCCAATCTCCAATAACCATATCGAATAGACGTGAACGTATCGCCCATTCTTGATCAATATAATGTTTTCCATTTTTTCTAATTTTTTCCAATACATCGAAAGTGCTAATAATCTTTTCAGAATTACCAAAACTATCAACATCATCGCGATTTCCAGCAGGGCGTTCTTCTAATAAATACAATCCACCTCCGAAAATATCGTTATAATCTCCTAAAACAGGTTGTTTAGGCATATAATAAAGCTTCGGATTGGTATAGTAAATATTTACACTTTTAGCCATATCAGGAATGATAAAAGCAGCGTAAGGATGTGACATTGTGAAAATATCTTGAACTACATCAATAAGGAAAGTACCTTTTAAAACGCCTCCCATAATACGACTTCCATCTTTCAACATAGAACGTAAAACATACTGTTTTCCATCTGGATTTTCAAGACGCAAAGAGTTGGTTTGATTTCCTCCTCCTCGACGTATAGGTTTTAAACCACCAAATGTTTTGTTGAGGTCGAGAACTGGTACTTGAATTTCTTTACCATACTTTTCTCTATGTAAATCTCCCCACATGAATTTATGAAATCCACTAACGTCCGTTTTTTCTGGAGCATAAATTGAAGCGGTTACAAACTCTTTGTGTTCGTTGTATTCTGAAAAATCGAAAGCAAGCTCGGAAGATGGGGTTTTTGGACTAATAATTTCTTTGCTAAACAAAAGTTTGTTTTGATCTTTATCATTGGCAGCATAGTATTCAATTGCAGCTGAGCCATCTTTAAAGAAGTTCAGTTTTGCATATCCATGATTTCCATAAGTAAATTGTGCTCCATAACCCGCTAAAGCTGGAGATTGCTTCGAACCAGAACCACTAATAACTTGCTTAAACCCGTCATTTTCGATATACTGTAAATTATGCTCATGCCCTCCAACAAAAACAATGTTGTTTTTGAAATCATCAGCAATAAGTTCAATGTCTTGAACAAACTCATGATAACTTTTATTAAAATTATCTGTTTGAATACCCACATGAGAACGTAAAGCATTTTTAAATGTTCCTAATACTGGAATTGGAGTCATGTGATCTTTAAAAGAAAAGCTACCACCATGAGGACCATTACTATATAAAGGATGGTGCATTGCCACCACAACATTTTTGTAACGATTCTTTTTAAATAATCCCCATAACTCATCGATGAATCGCTCACGGGTTCTTATTTCACAATTTTCATTTATTGTTGGATGATTATTCCAATCGGTTAAGAACCATTTAGAATCAATGATGATTAGTGTTAGATTGTCATTAATGTTTATTTTGTCCAATCCACATCCGTTTTCTGGGAGAAAGCTGTTTTTTCCTAGAGCTTTTTCCACCATCTTCTCTTGTCGCTTCAATCCTTTAACACCATTGTTGTACCAGTCATGGTTACCAGGAATAAAAATAGGAGCCCCTTTAAAGTCTTTAACAGCATCTAATTGAATTTGCAAGCGATGTTCAGCTAAAGGTCGTTCAGGGCTGTCTTTTTTAGGCATTCCAATAGGATATATATTATCTCCTAAGAAGATTGCAGTTGATTTCTTATCGGCATTAAGTAACTCTTTTTGAAAATAATTCAAAGAGGTTAAGTTTTTACCCATTTCCGCATTACCAGCATCTCCAATAAGATAAAACGAATGGTCAAGCTCTTTGTTAACTTTAACAGGCTTCGCGTCTTTATTGTCTGCATATTTGGCTTTGTAAGAAGCACATGATGCTATAAATAAAAACAGTAGTATGTATAAGTAATTTTTTCTCATTTTGTTATTTTTCACTATTAATTATAGAGTGATTAATGTATTTGGTAACTATAATTGCTGTAACTATGGTTATATAAAACTGTCCTATGAGTCCTAATAAAATAGCTGCTTTTTGGGCGATAGGAATTGCAGGTATAATTTCACCATAACCAATAGTGAGCAAAGTTATAAAAGAATAATACAATAAACTCTCTGCATGAAATCTAAAATCAGTAGATTGATCAACCAATACACCAGTAAAAGCATGGGAGTGGGTTAGGTCAATTGAAATAAATAAAAAGAATCCTAAGAAGCCAAGAGAAATATAACCTGATATTAGTCCTAGAATAACTTTTCTATCTACTTTTTTCTCTTTCCAAACTTGTTTGATGATGTTCCAAGTAACAATGATATTAATGATAAAGTAAACGAATAATCTTACTAATAAATACTCATCAGTTTGGGCTTTTCTTATAAACATATCACCTCCAAACATTAGCAAGGACACAAAGAATAATCCAGTACAAAACCAAAGTGATTTTTTGTTTTTGGAAATCATTAGAATTCCTGTAAGCGTATTTAAAGAGTATAATATTGGAAGAAAAATATTCTCGAAAATAGCCTTTGGAAATACTAATGATCCAAATAATACTATTATCTGAATAGATAAGTAGAGTTCAAATCGTTGTTTGTATAAGTGTTTGTAAGCTTTGATCATATAGTTGTTAATCGACTTTTTTTAATCGAACAATTTCTTTTTTATCACCATTAAAAAAGTGCAAATTGTTGTTTTTTATTTGATATGAATTTGTCTCAGCGAGAGCTCTAAAAAAAGAGTCTTCAAGTTTCATATTTTGACACATCATTTTAGTACTCATCATTCTTTCGTCGAAATTTAAAGTGTTTCCTGAAAGTTTTTTAATACTTCCATTAAATCTATTACAGGCACCTTTTCCAAATACTCTGTTTTCAGAAAGATTAATTTCCATTTGAGGTCTTTCATTTTCACTTTTGATTGAAATAGGAGTTCCATTTAAATGTGTTAGAACCCAAATATCATTTAGGTTTAACTTTGTATCTGGTGTTTTCGAAATCACTTCAATTAATTTATATTTTTTAGTTGAAGCATCAGCTGGAACCGAGCTCGGATCTAAAGAGGTAACTGATACTTTTAATTTATAAATGTTTCCAGGAACATAGTTGAAACCTTCAATTTCATCGTAAAAAAGAGTCCAATTATCTTTATTTAATTCATTTCCTGTATGAATTTGCATGCATTGCATTGGAGCTACACCTGTACAAGGAACTTTGCTGCTATTTACCCATATGACTTGATGAGAATTTGTTTTGTTTACAGCACAAGCTGTTAGCATTAATGCTCCAATAATTAAAGAAATTATTTTGTTCATATTATTCATCTAAAAGGTTTTTGTTAAAAGTATAATTTTTATAGTTCACCTTAAATAAAATACTGTATAAAGATGGAATAAATAGTAAGGTAATAACTGTACCAAAAAGGAGTCCAACCATAATACTAACAGCCATTCCTTCCCACATTTCACCTCCAGAAAGGTATAATGGTATTAGCCCTAAAACGGTGGTAAAGGTAGCTAGTAGAATAGGCCTGAATCTTTGTAAACATGCAGCAATCACAGAATCTTGATCAGTTTTACCTGAGTTTTGTTCAATTTCCATTCTGTCAATTAGTACAATGGCGTTATTGATTACAATTCCAGCCAAAGAAATAACACCTAAGAAAGGCATGAAACCAAAGGGTTCTCCAAAGGTTAATAAGCCAACCACCACACCAATAATTCCAAGAGGAATTGTTAGTACTACCATTCCCATTTTTCTAAATGAATTAAATTGAATAATAAGTAGTAGTAAAATTATGAATCCGGATAACGGTAAGTATTTGATTACAGATCCCATGCTTTCAGCAGATTGTTCGGCATCACCTCCTAATTCATAAGTGTATCCTTGCGGCCAATTTTGACTAACTTCTTCTAGCCAAGGAGTAACAACAGACATGATGGCACTCGCATTTGCTCCTTCTCTCAATTTTGAAGAAATGTTTACAGTTCTTCTTAAATTAAGACGCTTTATTTTAGAGAATTGCCATTGAGGAACAATATCCGCAACTTGTAATAAGGGAATACTTTTTCCACTTCCTTGAGCAAAAACATGCAATGTTTCCAATGATGCTAATGTTTGTTGTTGACTGTTATTACTACGAAGTAAAATAGGAATAGATTTATTATCCTCTCTATATTCTCCTGTGTTAAAACCATCAAGCACTGTTTGAAGAGAAACTGCAATGTCTTGACTAGAGATACCGGCTTTTTGAGCGCGGTTTTGATCTATCTCTATCAAGAATTTTTTACTTTTTGGTCCCCAATCATCTTTAATATTTTTTGTTCCAGCTACTGAGAAAAGTTTTGCTCTAACTGCTTGGGCAATATCGGCGAGTTGGTCTGGATTTTCTCCAGATATTTTTATTTCTATAGGATCACCTCCACCACCTGCACCAAGAGCACCAACTTTAATATCTGCATTTGGGAAGTTTTGAAAACAATAGGCATCCAGTTTTGTAATCATACTTTTGTTTTCCTCAAAAGAAGAAGTGTTTACTAAAATATGAGCATAACTAGAGTTAGCTTCGTCTTGGGTATAACCAAGATCATATGATTCAGGTCCTTGCCCAATGTAGGAAGACCAATCTACAATTCCCTTTTCATTTTCTTTAGAAGTTTTCAAAGAGTCTAACATAAACTCTTCTATTTGACTTACAATTTCTGAAGTCCTTTCAATTTTGGTTCCTAAAGGTAAGTTAACATCTATAGTAATCATATTCCTATCACTATCAGGAAAGAATACGAATTCTACTTTAGTGAAACCATAAAGTGACAAAAAGAAAGCGATAAAAATAGTGATGATTACTTTCCATTTATTAGATAGCGCAAATAAGATTAGATCTTTATAATAGACTTTAAGAGTGTTAATTGTTTTGTCAATGAAGCTTACTTTTTTCTCTTCGTTGGTATCTACTTTGAAAAATAAAAAGCAGAACATAGTTATCACTGTTAAAGCAATAATCCATGAAGAGAGCAATGCTATGGTGATGACAACGAATATTGGACCAACAATATCCCCCATGGTTGTTGGAGACATGTAAAAGGCTAAGAAGGCGGCCGAAGTAGTTAAAGTGGAAATTAATAGAGGCATCCATAATTCAGAAAAAGCTTCAACAGCGGAATCATATTTACTTGTTCCTTGTTCCATTTTTACCATAATGGTTTCAGCAACCACAATCGCATTATCTACAAGCATTCCTAAAGCCATGATAAGAGCTGCAAGAGTAACTTGGTTTAGCCCCATATTAATAACTCCCATAATCATTAAAGTCATAATAGTTACAATAGGAATTAAACTCGCAATAACAAAACCTGTTCTTATACCTAGAAATATTAGCATAACGGCTAATACAATACCAATTGATTGGAGAAGATTAGAAATAAAGTCATCAATCTTTACATCAATATAGGTGTCTAAAGAAGAAACTCTTGTTAGCTCAAGCCCCACAGGAAGCTTTGCTTCCCATTCATTTACAACTGAGTTTACGGCTTCTCCTAATTTGATAACATTCGCTCCTTTTTTTAAGTTAACATGTAGAGAAATAGCTGTTTTACCATTAACATTTACAATTTGGGTTGAAGGATCTATATATCCTTTTTTTACATCGGTAATAAGTCCTAATTTGACTAATTGGCTACCATTTCCAACGGGAATTAGTAATTCTTTTATGTCATTTACAGAATTGAAATTACCTGTAGGTTCTAGAATAATTCGTTCATTACCCACATTTACTTGACCTCCAGAACTTAGAATATTAGTTGAAGAGATAAATTGTTGTAGTTTAGAAGAAGAAAGTCCGTATTCTTTTAAGCGAGTATTATCAAACTCAATAAAAACTCTTTCATCCTGAACGCCACCCAGGGTAACTTTAGCAGCATCTGGTAGTTTTATAAGATCGTCTTTAATGTCGTCGGCATAGTCTTTTACTTGAGCATATGAAAACCCATCAGAAGTTAATCCTACAACAATACCATAAACATCACCAATTCCGTCGTCATTTAAATTTGGAACGACTCCTTGTGGTAATCCTTGCATGGCATTTAACTTTCTACGCAAACGATCCCATACAGATTGCATGTCTTTTTGTTTTACTTCATCTTTTAAAAACACTGAAACTACTGATAGTCCAGTTCTTGAAGTACTTGTAACATCTTTTAATTCTGGTAATTCCTGTGCTATTTTTTCTATTTTATCACTTACAAGTTGTTCAACTCTTTCTGGACTGGCTCCTGGAAATATAGAAACAACTGTAGCAACACGAACCGTGTAAGGAGGCATACTATCTCTAGAGAGCCCTGAATACATCACAACTCCCATTAAAATAATAGTAGCTAAAACAGTGAATGTAATCCTGTTTTTATCTATTGAAAATTTTGCTAAATTCATTTGATTGGTTCGTTTTAGTTTATTGAAGTTTTATTTCTTGCCCCTCTAATAGTGTTTGTAATCCTGCGGTCGCAATCTTTTGGCCAGCATTGAGTCCAGATTTTATAATAAAACCTTCTGAGGTTAATTCACCAATGGTAACTTGTTGTTTGGTAACAGTATTTTTGTCTCCTTCGTTGATTAGAAATACAAAGTTTCCTTTGCTGTCTTCACCTACTGCATTTGCTGGAACTACTAATTCTTTAACTTCGTCTTTTGATCCATTTCCAAAATGAAAAGTAACATTGGCAGCCATTCCACTTTTAATTTCGTTTGTAGCATTCAATAAAGCGATTCTAACAGGGTATGTAGCTGTATTTGCATCAACAGCAGGAGAAACCTCAGTAACTTTACCTTTAAAGTTTTTACCTTCTAAAGAAGAAAAAGAGATATCTACCTCCATGTTTTCTTTTACTTGATTAATAACACTTTCAGGTAATCCTAAAGAAATTTCCATATCAGTACCGGCGTTTAACGTTGCAATAGTTTGACCAGGACTAACATTTTCATCAATTTCAGCATTAACCGAAGCAATAATTCCATTTTCTGGTGCAATTAAATACCCGAACTTAATTTGTTCTTTTTGTAGTTCTACACTTTGTTTAGCAGAATTATATGAGTTTTTTGCTGAGGTGTATTGGTTCTTTGCTGATTCATAATTGCTTAACGCAACACTCCCTTTTTCGAATAGGGTTTTAGTTCTGTCTAAACTCAACTTTGCCGTGTTCATAGAAGATTCTGCACTGTTAAGTGAAGATAGAGCGCTTTGATAATTCAGTCTAGCTTGAACATTATCTAATGTAGCAAGTTGTTGTCCTTTTCTAACTTTTTGACCAATTTTAATGTTGAATTTTGTGATAATTCCAGAGCTTCTAAAACTCAGTTTAATAATCTTATCAGTACGTGAAGTTCCACTAAATGATTGTGTTTTGTCTCCTCCAAAATAACCTACAGACTTATATAGCACTGGACGAATTAATTTTTTTTCTTGTTGTGCTTCTTTTCCACAAGAAATACATATGATTAAAAGGAAAGAATATGTAAATAGTTGAATTAAATATTTCATTGGTAAATGTTTTAAAAGCTAGTTAATTTTTTGATAATAAATACCCTTGAAAGCGTTGTGTAAATTGATCGTTTTCTGCTTTTGAGTGTAATAAAAAGAAGTATCCAATACTGCGCTCAAGCTGAATGGCATTGCTTAAAAAGTTGTAAACGGCATTTGCTTTTGCCAATTGAGCGTTTAAATAGTTGTTTTGCGCGTCAATCAACTGCACAAAATTAACAGCTCCTTCTTGATACGAGGACTGAATAAGCTCTAAAGATTCTTTAGCTGTTTCCTCAGATACTTTTGATAAGCCTATGTTTGATATTTGATTAATCAAATTAAGAACACCACTTCGAACATTCACCGAAATAGCGAGTTCACTATTTTGTTGGTTATACTCAATTTGCTCTTTCTGAATAATAGCAGTTTGCTTATCAATATTGTTAGTGTTTCTATTAAAAATGGGTAAGGAAACATTCAAACCAACATTATAATTGCTATCAACTAAGTTGAATCCTGGAGGAGGTGTACTACCTTCGCCACTTCGATTAAAAGTATGATTGTATTGCCCTTGAAGTGCAACAGTAGGTAAAAATCGATTGCTTCCACTTAATTTAATCGAACGTTTCGTGGCGTTTAAGTTATAACCGAGTGATTTTAACTCAGGAGCATTCTTTTTGGCTTCTTCAATTAAGAAAGCAATAAAGGGCTCTCGTGTGGTGGGATTATCCAGTAACTCGGTTAGTTGTTGATAATTGTAATCTTTATATATACCTCTATCTAAATATGCGTCATCCACATCAATACGCATTTCTATTGGATTGTTTAACACTTGGTTTAAAGCAATAAATCCTTGCTCTAATTGATTAATAGCTTCTACCATAACTTGAGTGTTTTGAGCTAACTCACTTCGAAATCGTAATACATCAGATTTTCCCGATTGCCCTATTTCAAAATTTTCTTGAGCAATTTGGAGATTTCGTTTGGTGAAGTCTAAGTTTCTTTGCCTTATTTGAGCGTTAGCTTTTAGTATAAGGGTATTGAAATAGGTTTGTGAAGCATTTAAAATAGTGTTAAGTTCTTCAGAATTATAAGATTCTACCTGAGCTTTTTCTAAGTTTTTTTGAATGGTAATATTGGCATTTGCGGCTGGAGAGAACACAGTTTGTTGTAAGGTGAGATTTCCTGAAACAGAAAATTCTGGATTTTGCCCATTACTAACCTGCGCCAATTTAGGATCAATATAGGTTCCGGTAGCTGAAGATGTAAGACTAGGCAAGTAATTACTTTTTGCCGATTTTACATTTTGTTGACTCAGTTCTATGTTCTTTTTATTGGCTAATAAACTTAAGTTTTTACCAGTTACTTGACTCATAACATCCAATAAATTGTATTGTTTTTCAGCCAGAACATTTTTCATTTCCCCAACAAAGTCAGTAGTATTTATCAAACTGTATTTTATAGGTACTCCTATTGCAGTTGCGGTATTGTAGTTTATAGTTAAACGTGGACTTGATTCTATATAAACAGGCATTTCAGAAAGAGGCGTTCCGTTAATGTAATTTTCAACAGTTAAGGCAACACGACGAATAAATTGATCAGAATTATTTTCAGATTGGTTGGTCGCCATAATTCCATTTCGAACATCTTTAATGCTATTAATAGTGAATGAAGGAAGTTTCTTTTCAATTAAAATATTTGACAACTCTTTAACTTCATTATCAGACATAAAGAAACCACCAGCTATATAAACGGCATCAATATCGTTCAAATTTGAAATAATATCGCTGCTGTTTCTATAAGAAATAAGTTTGTAACTCGTGTTAAGTAACTGCATTTCCTTGTCAAGAATCTCTTTAAAAGAAAGCATTTCTACAACTTGTTTTTCAATGATAATCCCTACTTTTTTGAAGTTAGTAAGCTCTTGTAAGCTTTTTAAGTCGGTCAAGTATGATTGTGAGTTAATTAAATAGGTGAAATTCTTGGTGCCAGAAGTCACTTTGGAAAAATCAATAGTATTAAAATCTCGATTAATAGCTCCAAATAAAATAGTTGGTTTTTCATATGATTTCTGTTCTTCAATAATTTTACTATTAACAATACCAAAAGCTAGAATCATATTTACTGATGGCTCGTTTACCAAATTTTGATAATTGTTTTTCGCAGCTTCTAAATTGTAGTTGTTAACTAAAAAGTTTGTGTCTTTAAAAAGGATATTTGCGTCTTCTCCAACAATAGTAACAATCTGTTTTTTTAATTGTTTGAGTAGGGGAGTAACCTCTTCAGTGTAATTGTCCATTAGGATACCAATATTGTAGCTTTTTTTCGTTTGAGCATACGAAATAGAGAGCCACAACACTAGTAAAAGTGTGGGTAGTTTTCTCATTTATTAATGTTTTTTGTTAGAAAAGGACTTCTGAATATTGGGGGAGTATATCAAATGTAAAAAAAAACAATAGAACAAAAAAATGTTCAATATTGTTACATTTTGTGTAATATTATTCTTTGAAACATGTTGAATATTTAGGGTGTATGTTGGGTTTTTCTATTGTATTAATTAATAAAATTTGTTTGATTCAATTCAATATTTACACCAGTAAAGTTTTACTAGCTATTGTGCATATTGTTCATATTCCTCTTGAGTATCGATATCGACCAAGTTAACTTCTGACATTTTGAATATATTATCCGAGAGCTTATTCAATAACTCTTTAGCTCCTTTATCACCAGACATAGTTGTCAAGTACTGATAGTATTTTCTTGGGAAAAGTGCAGGAACCCCTATTCGTTTGCCATAGTTAGAAGCTATTATTTTATTTGGATTACTTTCTGATTTGGAAATAATGTTTTTTAAATAATTTTTAAGAACAAACGGTTGGTCTGCAAGTATTATTAGTGCATTATCGAAATCTTTCGATATTATATAATTAATTCCAGCCGAAATACTACTACTTAAACCTTCTTGATATTGAGCGTTGTAAACAAAGTTTAACTTATGCTCGAAAATACTATCTTCCACTTGTTGTCGATTGGCTCCGGTAACGCATATTACTTCTGTATTTGTAATATTCATAGCTTGCTCTACTGTCCATCCTAACAATGTTGTATGCTTGTAAGGAAGCAGTTGTTTAGCCGTTCCCATTCGGGAAGACATTCCTGCGGCAAGTATGATAATAGCGGTTTTCATATTTATGAATGAATATTACCAATAATTTTCTTTAAAGAAAATACTTCTTTGTTTCTTGTTACGGATAAAATTTCTGCAACGATTGACAAAGCTATTTCCTCAGGAGTAATAGCTCCAATATTTAACCCTGCGGGAGTATGAATTTTATCTAAAAATTCGTCGGATACATCAGGTGTAACTTCAAAAAGTTCATTGAATAACTTTTCTCTCCTCTTTGCTGCACCTAACACACCAATGTATGCTGGATTCGTTTCTTGTAAGCGAACAAGATATCTTAAATCATAAGTGAAATTATGATTCATAATAACAATTGCTGTATGTTGATTAATATGTTTTAATTCAATAAGTTCAGGAGTTTGAGCAATTACTGAGTTAGCTCCAGGAAAATCTTTTAACTGTTTCGGATCTTTTATCGAGGTAACTATATCAACTTGCCAACCAAGTAATGTTCCTTGGCTACAAAGTTTTACGGCATCGTGCTCCCCACCAATAATTAATAGTCTAAAAAGTGGAGATAAATTTTGCTTGAATACATCTGGTAATGAAATATCAATTTCTTTATGCTTGGCAAAAGAAAAGTTTTGCTTACCTAACTTAATAATTGATCCAAAAGAACCTTCTGTTTCATCTCCTAAACTATAATAAGATTCAATTGAAAGGTGATTTCTGTTATTAATGGTATTCACGAATTCAGCAGCAAATTTATTTGAAACATAAAATGGCTCCAACAGAATGTATAAAATACCTTCACATCCTAAGCGATACCTTCCGTCGTAAGCAATTACTTTAGGTTGATTAGAGTCAAAAACAGATTGAGCGCGTCTTTGAACTTCTTTTTCAACACATCCGCCACTCACGGCACCTGTAATGACGCCGTTTGATGCCAATAACATACGAACTCCAGGTTTTCGATAAGATGAGCCATCTAAATGTACAACGGTGGCCAATACATTAGCGATTCCTTGTTGCTGATTTAGTAATGCTTGTTGTATTATATCTTTGAGTTCGTGAGTCATATGAATGGTTAAAAAGTTAGTTCTTTTCTAAAAATAACGATATTTCTATTGCGTAGATAAATTAGGAGTAATCTTTAACAGTATTTTAATTTGATTACTCCTAAAGTACAATCCTAAAACTATCCTTCTAATCTTAAAGGTAAATCTGTTAATCGCTTCCCAGTAATTCTTCTTACAGCATTTCCAATGGCAGCTGCAATTGGTCCCATAGGAGGTTCTCCAACGGGTAAGGGTATGTCTTTTCCTTGTATAAAATGAACATCTATTTCTTTTGGTGAATGTTTCATTAATGCCATATCGTACGGGCCGTATATTGTTGGATAAAGTTCTCCATCTTCAAGTGTCATTTTTTCAAACATTGCAGCACTCATTCCCATAATAATGGATCCTTCACATTGTGCTTTTACTTGATCTGGATTTACAATTAATCCGCAATCGAAGGCACAAACTACTTTATGAACTTTAATCATGTTATTTTCTACAGATACATCAACAACATGAGCGGCAGGAGAGTTACTATCTGTTGAAGCAGCAAATCCCATTGCACGATTACCGTTTACTTTGTCTGAGTAATTCGCTTTATCTGAGGCTAGTTTAATTATGTTTTTAATTCTCAGAGGAAGTTCTTCATCAGTGAGTTGAGCCAATCTAAAATCTATAGGGTTTTTATTTGCTTTAATGGCCATTTCATCAACAAAACTTTCAATGGCAAATGTATTTGCTAGTAAGCCTAAACTTCGCCACCAACTTGTTGCAAAAGGTAATGTTGTATGCCATTGTACCGCTCTATAATTTGGAATGTTGGTATACATTATATTTCCTCCGCGCATAGCTCCAACGTCGGTTCCTAATACGGAATGCAAAGCATTTGGAATAATAATTGAACCAACAGCAACATCACCACTTGCATAATGATGTTCTAAATTTTCTAGTAAACCATTACTATTTAATTTACCCTTTAGAATATGATGTGTTGGAGGTCTGAATAAATCGTGCTGGAATTCTTCTTTTCTACTAAAGATATATTTAACTGGTTTTCCAACTTCTTTTGAAAGCGTAACAGCGTCAATGGCGTGATTCGTATTTAATCTTCTTCCAAAGCCCCCTCCTAGGTAAGTAGGAATAATATTTACTTTCTTCGAATCAATATTAAATGCTTCAGCAACATGTTCTTGTGTTTTTCCGGGTACCTGAGTGGATAGAATAACAGTGATATCATCAGTTGAATAGGAAGCGACCGCCCCGTTAGGCTCAATTTGAGCGTGAGCGCCAATAGGACTCGAAAACTCCATGGTGATCATCTCGGAATCATTTTCTTCAAGTTGATCTCCTTTTTTCTGAGTAATCATTTCATTCCCTTTGCCAACTTTCAGAATATCTCTAATTTCAGCTTCAGTCCATTTATTAGGAATATCCCATTCTATGCTTAATAGATGTTTCGCAGCTAGTGCCTGAGCATAAGATTGTGCAACAATACCTATCCAATTATCATTTCTAACGATTTTAACAACACCATTTGCCGTTTTTGAGTTACTATCGTCAACGTTTTTTATGGTAGCTCCAATAGCACTTGGTCTAACAATAATTCCATATAGCATATCAGGTAGTTCGGCGTCTAAACCAAAAATTGGATCACCAAAAACCTTTGCATCTAAATCAATTCTTTTGATAGGTTTTCCGATAAACTTAAAAGAAGATTCTTTTAAAGGAGGAGTATCTGGAATCTCCCATTTTGTAACTCCTTTGGCGGCTTCAGAATAGGTTATTGCCTTTCCTTCACCTGAAATAATACCATCTTTAGTTTGTAATGAGCTAGCATCGATTCCTAGTTTTTTACCAGCTTCAATTTTGAGCATTTCTTTCATAGTAGCTGATAGCTCTCTTAAAGGTTTCCATAATCCACCAACTGATAAACTACCTCCTGTACTCATACCATCAATAACTCCAGTTTTTGTAGCCGCACCGATGACGTCAATTTGATTAAGAGTTACATCCATTTCCTCGGCAATCATTTGCGCAAAGCTTGTAAAAGATCCTTGTCCCATTTCTACTTTAGGAGAATGAAAAAGCACCTTATTATCTTCAGTGAGTTCGAACCATAGATTTGGTTCAGTCCCGCTTCCCATATACATAGGCGCCATAGTTTCTGTCATCTCTAATACACTTCTCCTTATAGGATTTCTGAAAACATAAGTTCCAACGGCTAATACTCCTAGAGTTCCTAAACCACCACGAACTAAAAATTTGCGACGTGAAATATTTTTACTCATGGCTTTCTGTTTTAGTTTCTGTTGATTGATTGTTTAATTCAGCAGCTCTATGAATGGCTTTTCGCATTCTATAATACGTTGCGCAACGACATATATTAACAATGTTATTGTCAATATCCTCGTCTGTTGGGTTAGGGTTTTGGTTTAATAAAGCCGCAGTGGCCATCATAAAACCAGGTTGACAGTATCCACATTGAGGAACTATTTCATCAATCCAAGCTTGTTGCACTGGATGAGGTTTTTCTTTTGTTCCTAAACCTTCAATTGTTGTAATATTTTTGCCTTCGGCGAATTTTACAGCATATGAGCAAGAACGTACAGCTTCACCATTTACATGAAGAGTACAGGCTCCACATGCCGCTTTTCCGCATCCGAATTTTGTGCCTTTCAGATTTAACAAATCGCGAACAACCCAAAGTAGTGGAGTGTTTGGATCATCTATATCAATTGTTGAAGGTGAATTATTTATGTTAAATGAGATTTTCATCTGTTTGATTTTGTTTTCGTTTACAGTGGTTAGATGTAGTTAGTACGATATTGATGATACCTTACTTTTCTGGTATAATGGCACCGTTTTTAAACCATTTTTTTACGGCTTTTATATATTCATCTTTAGGAACGGGAGGTTGTTCCCTTGGAATTCCATTGGCGTTGACACCAGGAGTCCAAGCCCATAAAACAAGAGCGTGTTCGGTTAAGTGGTGCATTACTTCTTCATGACTTCGGTTGCCATTATTTTCACGATTCAACATTGATTTGGCTATTTCTACTCTTGATAAACCTTCCCAATGCATACTTTGCGGAGCTAAACTCCATTCAGGCGCCCCAGGAACACCAGAGAAGTTGTTGTTCTCATTTTGATGGCAAGTTGTGCATTTTGTTGCTTGGTAGCCCATGTTGTTTTCACCTCGAGTCATTCCGAAATAATGAGGATGACTATCCTCTCCTTGCTTTGGAACATTATCACTCGGGTGACAGTTAACGCAGCGTTTGTGAGTTAAAACATCCATCATCTTATTAAATGCTTCATGAGTTTCCTCATTGTTTATTTTTTTAGCGGAGGAAATTTTACGGTAATCGGTTTTTTTCGCATTAACTGTAGATGCAAATACCAAACCTGTAATCAGAAGTAAAGGAATGATTAGCTGTAAAACGTTTTTTTTCATCTGTTTTGGGTTTTTAAGAGTCAGATGGAACGGATTTTTAAAAGATTTTACTCTTTATATCATATCGGTTTCATGGTTAGTTTTAGTAAGTGAGTACTCACTTACTTTTTAAGGTATAAGAATACAGATAATTACGTATAAATTTAGCTTTTTTTATCATGTTTTTACCGCAGTGGTTGAAATTTAGAAAAATTCTAAATAATAACGGTGTTTTTTTGTGAAATCCGAGGTCATTTTGAGTAAATTTGGAGACTATAATGATATTTTCATCCCCCTGAAAAATATGACGGACAAACAACAAAGAATATTAGAAGTGGCCTTGCAGTTATTTGCTAAAGAAGGTTATAATTCAGTAACAACGGCCAAAATAGCTAAAGAGGCTTGTGTTTCTGAGGGACTTATATTCAAACATTTTAAAAATAAAGAAGGTTTACTAGATACAATCAAACAGTTGCTCAAAGAGAAGCTAGATAAAATAGGTGAGGAACTTGTTTTGATAAAAGACCCAAAAGGAATTTTAAAAAGAGCAATCGAAATAATATTTGAAATTGACAAAAACGATTATGATTGTTGGAGACTGCAGTATCAATTAAAGATGGATCCTAATTTTAATGCGTTCGAAAATAAAAAGCCTTTTATCGATTTACTCACAGGAGTATTTACGAAGTTGGAGTATGAAGATCCAAGTCAGGAAGCTTTTTTGTTTTACTATATTAACGATACCACGTTTTTACAATTATTAGAAGGAAATATTTCAGATAAGGAAAGCTACAAACAATTTTTGTTTAAAAAGTACGATTTAATTTAAGAGTTATATAAGATAATTGAGCTTTGGATTTTATCTGTTGTTCACTCTGATCGTTTTGTAAACGATTATTTCAATTCAGTTTACTCAATATGGCTATTTTGCTTAAATAATAGTCATTTATGAGTTCTATTAGAGCTGATAAATACTCAAAATAGGAAAAGGATACTATTTTTTTGCGAATTAATTAGTTGTTGAGAGCATTTAGTGTTTTTAAGTTTGTATGTTGTTGATAATGTTTTTGTTGTATGTGAAAGTGGTCTTTTTTAATAATTGAAGTTTAGCCTGTTTCTTTAGTTTTTTGTTAATTATTAAAGGTTTTACTAAGAAAAAAGTTCGCATTTAAGACATTTTTTTGCTCTATTTTCCAAAAACAGTACTACAATTATACTTTAGGGGTATTAATAAAGAAGGAATCATTTTCCTTTACATTATAATTCCCTAAAAACAATTATTATGTTATTCGTTTACCTTACATCAAACAAGAAAATTAACATTTACATTCCGAACCCTCAAGAGACTAAATTTTATTTGGATTTTAGTTTGAACTAATTAATTTTCTTAATTAGGTCAAGAATATTTCATTTTGCTTGAATATAGTATAGAGAAAGTATCACTTAAAAACTGCGTAATTTTTAACGGTTAATTCTAAAAAAAGAATACTACTTAAAAAGAGAAGTTTTTAAGTAATACTTTTATTAATGTGTGTTAAGAGCTACAAGATAACATAGAGCAACCTACTTTATTTCTTGCCCATTCTGGTCGTTTGGCAAACCATTTTTGAAACTCCGGTTGCTCATCATATGGCTTTTTAAGTATAGTATATAGTTCATCAATAAGTTTATACTCACCTTTATTAGCTTCATCAATTGCTAATTGTGCCATATAATTTCTTAATACATATTTGGGGTTTATCGTATTCATATATGTCAATCGTTCTGCGTCAGAAGCAGATTCTTGTTGAAGACGTTGTAAATAGAGCGTGAACCAATCTTCCCAGTGTTGTTTTGTTTCTTCTTTAAACTCAATTTCATTGTAGAAAGCTTCCTTAATTTTTTCGATAGCCTCTTCTACATTTTCTGTTTTGTTTATTTGTGCTAGATTTCTGAAGAAAATCGTCATATCCGTTTCAATTAATTGAAGTGTTTCTTCAAGTTTACCTATAATTTCTTTGTCTTTAGAATCCTTCTCTTTTAATCCTAGTTTTGTTCGCATCATTTCCAGGTATTTTTCTTCGTAAAGAGGATTGTATTCTTCTAATAATTTTTGAAGAGGATCTACTTCTTCAACTAGTGGGTAAAGCGCATTGGTTAGTTGAAATAAATTCCATAATCCGATATACGATTGGTTTCCATAGCGATAACGACGATGTTGTGCATCGGTAGTGTTAGGAGTCCAACTTGAATCATATCCTTCTAACCATCCATAAGGGCCATAATCAATGGTAAGCCCTAAGATTGACATATTATCTGTATTCATAACACCATGAACAAAACCAACACGTTGCCAATGAATTATCATATCAATGGTTCTATTTCGAACCTCTTTGAAAAAATCAAGGTACTTATCCTTTCCAGAACTTTTAATCTCAGGATAAAAATTTGAGATTGTATAATCAGCTAATTGTTTTAGTATAGGGTAATTCTTTCTTGCCGAATGTATTTCGAAACTTCCGAAACGAATAAAATTAGGAGCTACACGACATACAATGGCTCCTTTTTCATAAGCGGGATTTCCATTGTATAAAATATCTCTTAAAACTTGATCTCCAGAAAGACTTAACGATAAGGCTCGGGTGGTAGGAATACCGAGGTGATACATGGCTTCACTACACAAGTATTCTCGAATAGAGGAACGTAAAACGGCCAACCCGTCTGCCGATCTTGAATATGGAGTTTCTCCAGCTCCTTTCAATTGAACAGCCCATTGTTTATTGTTGTGATTCACTTCAAACAAATTGATAGCTCGTCCATCACCTAGTTGTCCAGCCCAGTTTCCAAATTGATGCCCACCATAGCACATAGCATAGGGATGGGTATCTTGATAAACTTTATTTCCAGTAAATACATGAAGAAAATCAGGAGAAGAGCTTTCTTCTTTGGAAATTCCTAATTCATCTAACATTTCATCCGAAGCATGTAAAAGCTGTGGTTTTGCTGTTTTCTTAGGAGTAACATATGAAAAACAAGCATCCAAAACTTGTCTTCTTGTGTTTTCCAATTTTTTATCAGCAGGTAATTCTTTACTAAAGGTATTGTTAATCTGGAGTTTCATAAAATCGACAGGTTTGTGTCTTATTACAAAGATACTGAAGAATTATGAGCTTGTATTCGTGTTTAAGAGAAGGTTAGGGAAAATTATACCATGGTTAAATTTTTTATTATTTCCATTTTCGGATTATCTCTTCAAGACCTTTTTTTACTCCTGAGTAATAATTATCTTTTTTAAATTCAGGTATAATGGTATTGTCTATAATCTCAGCACATATTTCATCGGTAAGTATTTTTTCAGTACCAAAACCAGTGGCAATACTTATTTTTCGACAAGGTTTACAAAGTACAATGATAAGTCCGTTATCTTTTTCTTTTGTTCCTACGCCCCAATATCTACCTAGGTCACTAGCAAATTTTTGTAAGTTCTTATAAGGTTCAATAGAACCAACGGTTACAATTACAATTTGATTCGTCGTTTTTATGTTATAATCATGCAAAGTTTTAGTGAGTTCCAATTCTTCTTCATGGTTGAAAATAAAATCATAATCATTAACAATGGTACTGTTTTCTTTGGTTATTCTATATTTTTCTACCGTGTTGAAATCAAATATTCTGTCATCTTTTTGAACTGTAGCAGTTCTACAAAAAGAGAAATTTAAACAGATAAATAGTAATAGTAGGTATTGGATGATTTTCATAGCAAACTATTTTAGAAGTTTTTTTATTATGGATAACAAATATAATTCTTGACATTTTAAAATCTAAACTAACTACATTTTTTCGTTTAAAACTAACTCTTTTACAATCAGTATTGAAATGGTTTTTTGTTGCTAAAAGTTAGCTTCCTTTGAGAAGAAATGTAGCCTGTTGAGTCAATAAATATAACCTTTACTTCAATAACTTATATTAAGATGAAGAATTCAGAATTTTTTGTTTAACCTCTTCTATATAAGTTCTACCAATCACATAGCGCATTCCATCAATTTCAATACTGTTGCCTTCAATAGAATCAACTTTATCTATCGAAATAGTGTACGATCTATGAATTCTAATAAATTTTTTAGCAGGAAGTTGTTCTGTAAAACTACTTAGTGTTTGATGAATAATAAAGCGTTCTGTAGTTGTAGTTATTTTCAGGTAATCTTTTAGAGATTCAATAACGAGAATTTCGTCAAGGTATACCTTTTTCATTTTTTTCTTATTTATTCTTAAGAAAATGAAAGGTCGTTTATTTACAACTGAATGATTTACTTTCTTTTGTGAGAAGCTTTTAAAAATTTTATTGATACATTTCATAAACCTAGGTAAAGAAATTGGTTTAACTAAATAATCAATAACATCTAATTCATACGTTTCTGCAGCAAACTCTTTATAAGCAGTAGTAATAGCAATCATAGGCTTATGTTCTAAACTTTTAATAAAGTTTAAGCCATTTAACATAGGCATATTTATGTCGAGAAAAATAAGGTCAATTTGATGATCCTTCATAAAACTCATAGCTTGAATTCCATTGTTGAAGGTTTTAATAACTTCAATATCGTCAATGGTTTCTAAATATTTAGCAATTACATTTATAGCCAAAGGTTCGTCATCTATAATAATGCATTTAATACTCATCTATACTTTAATTTTTAATTCAACAGTAAATTGTTGATTTGAATCATCAATAGTGAGAGTGTAATCACTTTCTTTATAACCCAGTTCTAGCCTTTTTTTTACATTTTTTAATCCAATACCACCTTTTTTTTCAGGTATTATAGCCTCATTAATATTTTTATTTGGTATGGGATTAGAAATTCGAAAATAAAGAAAATCATCTTGAATTTTAAAGTCAATATCAATTTTAACTTTTTCTATACTTTTATTAGCTCCATGTTTAAATGCATTTTCAATAAACGATAAGAGAAGCATTGGAGTTATAGTTTTATCTTCTATATCGCCAGTAATATTCATATTTATGGTTAAAAAATCGCCATACCTTATTCGTTCTAAATCTAGGTAATTTTGAATGCAAATAATTTCATTCCTCAATTCTTGTCTTTTTTCTTTAGTTTCATATAATAAATACCTCATAAGCTCAGAAAGCTTTAATATTATTTTTGGTGTTTTTTTTGACCCTTCTAAAGACAGAGAGTATATGTTATTTAATGTATTAAAGAAAAAGTGTGGAGAAACCTGACTTCTTAAAAAAAGAAGTTCAGTTTCTAATTGCGACTTTTCCAGATCTGTAGATTTTTTATGTTCCTTAATCCAATCTATTGTACTTTTTATAGCCGTTACAAAAGTGACAACATACAATTCCCCTATCATCATATCAATTATATAATCGGTATTTAAAGAACTAATAGGTTCTGGTCCTTCCGGCCATACATTTTGACTGACTAAATAATAGGTTAGGTTAAATTTTAAGATAACCATGGTAAATATGGCTATAATTATTAATATTATAGACATTAAGTATTTTCGCTTATACACAAATTTGGGCATAATAACATAGATGGTTAAATAGCAGAGAGCCATGTGTATAGGAAATCCGATTAGATTCGTTTTGAATGAATAGGAGAAATCGTCAAAATATCTACCCCATCTATAAGTATTGAACAAAAAATATACTGTCCAGAATATAATGTGATGCTTAAAAGTTATTTTAAAAAATCTTTGAGAGTCCATTTTATCAGCATTATGTATTTATCTTGGTTGCTTTGTTGTTCGTCTAAATTTTAACTATAGACTTTTAGTTTTTGAGAATATTTACTTAGGATTAATAGGTGTTTAATGAAAAATTTAAAAAAATCTAATATATATATTATTTGCTTCTTTTCATTTATTATAGGATTTATTCAATGTAAAAATGAAAAATTAACAACTGTAAGTGAAAGCTACGTAAATCATGTAGATCCTTTTATTGGTACAGGAGGACATGGACATACCTATCCAGGGGCAACTGTTCCTTTTGGTATGCTACAAGTAAGCCCAGATAATGGTATTTCAGGTTGGGACTGGTGCTCTGGTTATCACTATTCTGATTCTTTAACAATAGGGTTTAGCCATTTACATTTAAGTGGAACGGGTATAGGGGATTTAGCTGATATACGATTAATGCCAGTTAATAAAAAGGTAAATATGGCAGCCGAAATTCGTAAAAGAGATGATGTACCTTATAAATCGCGATACTACCATGGTATGGAAAAAGCAATACCTGGATACTATAGTGTTTATCTTAATGATTATAACATTAAGGCGGAGTTAACTTCAAGTCAAAGAACAGCTTTTCACAAGTATACTTATAATGAAAATGATGACCAAACAGTTGTTCTTGATTTAGGATATACTATGAATTGGGATAAAACTTTAAAAGGAAGTATTCGCTTAACTGATAAATATACAGTATCAGGTTATAGATTTAGTAAAGGCTGGGCGAATAATCAAAAAGTCTTTTATAGTATTAAATTTTCAAAACCTATTGTAAACCAAAAAATAATAAAGAATGATTCGTTGGGAGAAACAAGGGCACAGTTGTTTTTTGAAAAACAAAATAGCACAGTACTTCAAGTAAAAGTAGCTCTTTCATCTGTGAGTGTAGAGAATGCAGAAAAGAATATGATGGATACTCCATTGAACTTTGATTTTGAAAGTATAAAAAATAAAGCTCAGGAGACATGGGAAGGAAATTTATCAAGAATAAAAGTTGAAGGAGCAAATGACTCACTCAAGAAAATATTTTATACTTCTCTGTATCATACTCAAGTGAGCCCAGTTACTTTTAGCGATGTATCAGGAGATGTTAGAAAAGAAAATGATAGTATAACTTCAGGTAATGATTTTACAGTATACTCAACGCTATCATTATGGGATACTTTCCGAGCTCAACATCCTCTATTGACAATATTAGAACCTGAAAGAGTAACCGATATGGTGAAATCAATGTTGCTGTATTATGAGGTAAAAAAGGTACTTCCAGTTTGGACTTTATATGGTAACGAAACAAACACTATGACAGGGTATCATTCCATACCAGTAATAGCGGAATCTTATTTGAAAGGAAATAGGAGTTTCGACATTGAAAAGGCCTATGAAGCCATGAAGGTTACAATGATGCAAGATGAAAGAGGGGTGAATTATTACAAAGAGTATGGCTATGTTCCTTATGATTTATTAGATGAATCGGTTACGATTACACTTGAGTACGCTTATAATGATTGGTGTGTAGCGCAAATAGCTAAGGAATTAGGAAAGAATGAAGATTATGAGTTTTTCCTGAACAGATCAAAGGCATATAAGTTTCTTTTTGATAAAGAAACTGGATTTATGAGAGGAAAATCAAAAGATAAAAAAAGTTGGAATACACCTTTTGATCCTAAACATTCTAATCATAGAGAACATACAGATTATACAGAAGGTAATGCATGGCAACATAGTTGGTTTGTTTTACATGATGTTCCCGAACTGATTAAAATGCATGGAGGAGAAAAAAACTTCCAGGAAAAACTAGAACAGTTATTTACCGAGTCATCTGAAATAACTGGTGATAATATTTCTGCTGATATAACGGGACTTATAGGGCAATATGCTCATGGAAATGAGCCAAGTCATCACATAGCATATATGTTTAATTATGCAAAACAACCCTGGCGCACACAATATTGGGTAAGAGAGATTTTAAGAACGCAATACAATACTACTCCAAATGGATTAAGTGGAAATGAGGATTGTGGACAAATGTCGGCTTGGTATGTTTTTAGTGCCATTGGATTATATCCATACAACCCAGCATCAGGTAAATACCAAATAGGTAGCCCAATGTTTAACAAAATAACATTAGATCTGGGAGACTCCAAGGTGTTTACCATTTTAGCTGATAATGCATCTGAAGAAAATATCTATATACAATCAGCTACCTTAAACGGAAAACCATTAAATAGAACTTATATAAATCATGAAGAAATAATAAATGGAGGAGAACTTCATTTCATCATGAGCAACAAACCAAATAAAAACTGGGGTATATAGACATCATTTATGAATACAATTGATATACTTATAATAGTAGCATATGTGCTGTTAACATTAATAGTAGGAATTAGGGTTTCAAAGAAAGCATCAAAAGGTCTAAAGTCTTATTTTTTAGGAGGTAATTCTATCAAGTGGTATTATTTAGGCTTGAGTAATGGTTCAGGAATGTTTGATGTGTCAGGTACTGCATGGATGGTAGGGATCTTGTTTTTATATGGAGTCAAAAGTTTTATGTTTATGTGGCTATGGCCCATATGGAATCAGATTTTTGTAATGATGTTTTTGGCCGTGTGGATAAGGAAGTCAAATATAATGACTGGTTCTGAATGGATTTTAACCAGATTTGGTGATGATAAATCTGGAAGAGCGTCTCATATTATCGTAGCAATTTTTGCTGTCATAGCTACCATAGGGTTTATAGCATATTTTTTTGAAGGAGTAGGTAAGTTCGTTGAAATAATTCTTCCTTGGGATTTTACTTTAGAGTTTGGCAACTTATTGTTATTAACTTCTAGTGAATCTTACGCTCTTATTATAATTGCATTAACAACAATTTATACTGTAAAAGGAGGAATGTTTTCCGTTGTGGCTACGGAAGTACTACAATATTTAATCATGGTTTTGGCGGGAATATTATTAGCTGTTTATGTATTTATAGAAATAGATAGTACACAAATAAACTCCGTTATTTCAACAGAATGGAAAAATATATTATTTGGATGGGAATTAGATAAACACTGGGATGGAAAATACCAAGCATTCAATGATTTAATAGATAAGGAAGGCTATAAAATGTTTGGCGCTTTTATAGGAATGACACTTTTTAAAGGTTTTTTTGCCAGTATAGCTGGACCAACACCAAGTTATGATATGCAACGAATCTTGTCAACTAAAAATGCAAAAGAAGCTGCCTATATGAGTGGGTTTACCAACCTGGTTTTATTTATTCCAAGGTATTTATTAATTGCCAGTATTGTAGTTTTAGCGCTAGTTTTTCTTACTCCTGATATGTTAAAAGATACTGGTTTAAATGGAAGGACATTAGAGATTATTTTACCAAACGTTATTAACTATCATGTACCTGTAGGAATAAAAGGATTATTATTAGCAGGATTGTTAGCTGCGTTCATGTCAACATTTTCCGCTTTTGTTAATGCTGGTCCAGCATATATAGTAAATGATATCTACAAAAAATATATTAACTCAACTGGAAGCGAAAAACATTATATAAAGGTGAGTCATCTTGCTTCTTTTTTAGTGGTTGTTTTAGGGGTGTTTATGGGCTTTTTTGCTAATTCAATTAACTCTTTAACACTTTGGATAACCAGTGCTCTGTTTGGTGGGTATGTAGCTGCCAATTTTCTTAAATGGGTTTGGTGGAGATTTAATGGTTGGGGATATTTTTGGGGAATGTTAGCAGGATTATTAATAGCCTCATTACAGTTTTTACTAGATCAATACAAAGGAACCTTTAGCCAAGGAACACTATTGTTTAAATTAAGTGAACTTCACGCTATTTATGTTTTTCCAATACTCTTTTCATTTTCTTTACTAGGATCATTCTTGGGGACTTTGTTAACGAAACCAACGAATATAGAAACGTTAAAAAATTTCTATAAAACTGTCAGACCTTGGGGAGTATGGAAACCTGTTTACCAGGTGCTAAAAGAAGAAGATGAAAACATTACGATGAATACCAGTTTTTGGGCTGATATGTTAAATTGTGTTATAGGAGTTATTTGGCAATCCAGTATGATTATATTACCAATATATTTTGTTATTCGAGATTATACAATGACTGGAATATCGCTACTAATTTTCCTAGTTACATCGGTAATATTAAAATATAGTTGGTTAGATAAAATTAAAAAGATAACGGTTTAATGATGTTAGAAGAAAATTCAAAAATAAGCAGTATACCTTGGCAAGATAGACCAAAGGGGAGTAACGAAATTATGTGGAGATATTCAAATAATCCCATAATAAAAAGAAACGCTATTCCTTCATCAAATAGTATTTTTAATAGTGCTGTTATCCGTTTTAAGGGCGGATATGCTGGGATCTTTAGATGTGATAACAAATCGGTGCAAATGAATATTCATGCCGGATTTAGTAAAGACGGAATACATTGGAATATTGAGCACGAACCGATTGTAATGGAAGAAGGAAATACTACAATGATAGCATCCGATTATAAGTATGATCCTAGAATAGTTTTAATTGAAGATAAATATTGGATAACCTGGTGCAACGGGTATCATGGACCTACCATTGGTATAGCTTACACTTACGACTTTGAAAAATTTTATCAATGTGAGAATGCCTTTTTACCCTTTAACAGAAATGGGGTTTTATTTCCAAAGAAAATCAATGGAAAATATGCAATGTTAAGCAGACCAAGTGATAATGGTCATACTCCTTTTGGCGATATATATATAAGTTATAGCCCTGATATGAAATATTGGGGAGAGCATCGTTCTGTAATGAAAATTACCAAATTTGAAGATAGTGCCTGGCAATGTACAAAAATAGGTGCTGGTCCAGCTCCAATATTAACAGATGAAGGATGGTTACTTTTTTATCATGGGGTAATAAATACTTGTAATGGCTTTAGGTACTCAATGGGGGCAGCAATTTTGGATGAAAATGATCCGAGTATTGTCAAATACAGATCACAGCCATATTTAATGGCTCCTACCGAGATATATGAACAAGTTGGAGACGTTCCAAATGTTCTTTTTCCATGTGGTATTTTACATGATATAGCTCAAGACAAAGTGGCACTTTATTATGGAGGTGCTGATACGGTAGTAGGAGTTGCTTTTGGGCATATTAGCGAAATAATTGAGTTTGTAAAAAACAATAGTTTATGATAACTAAGTATAAGACATTTTTTATAGGTTTATTTGGAGTTGCTTTTTTAAGCTGTGCTCAAGAAAAAAAAGTTGAGCCCCGTAGCTATGTGGCTTATAAGACTTCAGAAGAAATTATAATTGATGGGTATGCTAATGAAAAATCATGGGAAGAAACTACTTGGACAAAAGAATTCATTGATATAAAAGGCGAAAAGAAAACAAAGTATAAAACCCATGTAAAAATGCTTTGGGATGAGCAATACTATTACATTTTTGCAAAACTCGAAGAGCCTCATGTTTGGGCAGATATTAAAGAGCACGATGCCATTGTTTTTCACAATAATGACTTTGAAGTTTTTCTTGACCCAGAAAATAATAATCATGGGTATTATGAAATTGAAATGAATGCCCTAAATACTGTTTGGGACCTTTTTGTAACAAAACCTTACCGAGAGTTAAAGCAACCAGTATTAAATGATTGGAACGCAACTGGGCTAAAGTCTGCTATTCAAATTAATGGAACACTAAATAATCCAAACGATATAGATAAAGGATGGACCGTGGAGCTAGCAATTCCATGGAAAACTTTTAGAACATCCTATTTTCAAGACAATGTTCCTAGAAATAAATTTTGGCGAGTAAATTTTTCTAGAGTTAACTGGGATTATCAGTTAAATGAAGGAAAGTATGAACGAAAAAAGAATAAAGAAGGAAAACTACTCCATGAATATAACTGGGTTTGGTCGCCGCAAGGAGTGGTTAATATGCATGAACCAGAGAAATGGGGGTATGTGTTCTTTTCAACTGAAAAAATAGGAGCTGATGAAGAATTTGAAATCCCAGATGATGAAAGAATAAAATGGAAGCTGTTTGAAATTTATAGAAAACAGAAAGCCTATTTCAGAAAAAATAAAAAATGGGCTCGCTCCATTGAGGAACTATCACTTGGAAACTTTAAAATAAAAAATCAAACTATACAACCCAAACTAGAAAACCATAGTCTCGGTTATAATGTTATTGTAGAAAGCCCATTTACAGGCAAAAATATAATTATAAGAGAAGATGGTGAATTAATCGTAAAATAACCAATTTCAATGAAAATGTATAAAATAGGTGCTATACTATTATTAATAACTGTTTTTTTAAGTTGTAATAATACTGAAGCAACAAAGAAAGAAAACAAGAGTACAACGGAAAAGAAAACATCTTTTGATTTCGGTGTTTGGATAACAGCTAAAAAAGGAAAAACTAATGAGGCCTATGAAAAGGAGTTCAAAAAGTATAAAGAAGGGGGACTCGATGAAGTTTTAATTAATACGTTAACAGATCCTAAAGAACTTCAAAGATTAGTACCAATAGCAAAAAAGGCGGGACTAAGAGTACATGCATGGATTATGACCATGAACAGACCTGGTGACTCTATAGCATTAAAGCATCCAGAATGGTATGCCGTAAACAAAGAAGGGAAATCTTGCTTTGATTCAAGACCATATGTAGATTATTACCAATGGTTATGTCCGACGAATAAAGAGTCGAGAAATCATATTTTAGGGCTGGTTGAAGGTTTAGCTAAAGTAGAAGGAATAGAAAGTGTACACCTTGATTACATTCGTTATTCTGATATTTTCTTACCCATTGGATTATTACCAAAGTATAATTTGAAGCAGGAAACCGAAATGCCAGAATTTGATTATTGCTATTGTGATGCTTGTGTTTCTAAATTTGAGGAAATACATCATAAAAATCCTAGAGAAAGTAAAAATCCAGCAATTGATATGGAATGGAAAAACTTTAGATTGAATGCAGTAAAAGCTATTGTTGATGATGCTTATAAAATTGTAAAAAAACATAACAAAAAGCTTACCGCAGCAGTTTTTCCCTATCCTGAAATGGCAGATCATATGGTAAGACAACGTTGGGATAAATGGAATATTGACGAAGTATACCCAATGATTTACCATGGTTTTTATAATGAAGAAATAGACTGGATAGCATACGCAACAAAACAAGGAGTGGAAGATTTAAAAGGAAGAAATGTAGGATTGAACACAGCAATCTATATCCCTCCATTCAAATCTGCTGAAGAGTTAACAGAAGCAATGAACTATGCAAAGAATAATGGAGCCAAAGGAGTGGCTTTTTACGAAGGAAATAATTTGACAAAAGAATATTTGTTAGCCATCAAGAATTTTAAAATGAACTTAGAATAAAAAATAGATGCGAGTAGTTGTAGTTATTTTATGTGCACTGTTTTTTTCAAATTGTACAAAAAAGGAAGAAATAGTTCAGCTAAGTAATTATGTGAATCCCTTCATAGGAACTGATGGACCGGGAAATACATATCCTGGAGCTACTGTTCCTTTTGGAATGGTTCAACTGAGCCCGGATATTGGAATATCGGGCTGGGATAGAATTGCAGGATACTTCTACAAAGATTCAATTATTACGGGATTTTCTCATACGCATTTGACCGGAACGGGAGCTGGAGATATGTATGACATTTTAATTATGCCTACAAATAGCCAATTCAAAGGCAGAATAAAAGAAAATAACTACAAACCCTACTCAAGATTTTCTCATAAAAGAGAAAAAGCATCACCTGGTTATTATAGTGTTGATCTTCTCGATTATAATATCAAAGCAGAACTAACAACCACTAAAAGAGTGGGAATTCATAAATATACTTTTCCTGAAGATACGGCCTCTGAAATCCATATTGATTTGGGCTACGCACTAAATTGGGATAGTCCAACAGATACCTATATAAAGGTTGTAGATAACAAAACAATTGAAGGGTACAGGAAATCTTCAGGATGGGCTAAAGATCAACGTATCTATTTTCAAATAAAACTATCAAAAGCTTTTAAAGCCTATAAATTGTATAAAAATGATACGCTGGTTAAAAATGTAGCTCAAGGGAAAAAGGTAAAACTTACGTTAGAATACGCAACGAATGAAAATGAAACAATAGTTTTAAAAACTGGATTGTCTACAGCAAATATTGAAGGGGCTAAACTCTCCGTTGCAAAAGAAGTAGCTACATTTAATTTTGAGGAATATAAAACTAAAGCTGAAAATACTTGGAATAAACAACTTGGTAAAATTCTAGTTTCAACAGATGATGAGGACCAAAAAAAGGTGTTTTATACCATGCTTTATCAAAGTATGTTGGCGCCTACCTTATTAAGTGATTTAAACAATAATTATAAAGGAGCTAATCATAAAGTAATGACAGCGAAAGGCTTTAATAGATATGATACTTTTTCTCTTTGGGATACCTACCGGGCAGCACATCCTTTATATACAATATTGCACCCCGATAAGGTTTCTGATATGATAAACTCATTACTTGCTCATTATAAAGAAACAGGATTGCTACCAGTTTGGTCAATGCAAGGAAATGAAACCAATATGATGATAGGGTATCATGCTGTTCCTGTTATTGTTGATGCCTATTTTAAAGGTATTAAGTTTGACAAAGAACTGGCTTTCCAGGCTTGTAAAAAAAGTGCTTTGGATACTTCGAGGCAAATTGGAGCTTATAGAAAACTAGGGTATGTTCCTATCGATAACCATCATGAAAACTGGTCGGTTTCCAAGACGTTAGAATATGCCTATGATGATTGGTGCATCGCACAGATGGCTAAAGCTTTAGGGAAAAAAGAGGAATATACTTTTTTTTCTAATCATTCTGAAAACTGGAAGAATTTATACGATAAAAACAGCACTTTTTTTAGACCTAAACATGATAATAAAGAATTTTTAGAGAGTTTCACCCCTAAAGAGTATAGCAACTATTATTGTGAAAGCAATGCATGGCAATATTTTTGGTCAGTGCAACACGATATTGAAGGTTTGATAAAATCTGTAGGTGGAGCTGAGAATTTTGAAAGAAAATTGGATTCAATGTTTAGTCTAGATCCTTTGCCCGAAGATAAACTTCCCATTTTTAGTACAGGTATGATTGGGCAGTATGCGCATGGAAATGAACCGAGTCATCACGTGGCATATTTATATAATTATGTGAATAAACCTGAGAAAACCCAAAAACTAATAAAAGAAATATTAACTACTCAGTATAAAAATAAACCAGATGGACATTGTGGAAACGAAGATTGTGGCCAAATGTCTTCATGGTATGTTTTTAGTAGCTTAGGATTTTATCCTGTAAACCCTGCTCAAGGGATATATGCTTTTGGAACTCCACTTTTTAATGAAGCAACAATTCAGTTAAATGAAGGAACAAAATTCACAGTTAAGGTTAAAAATAAAAGTGATAAAAACATTTATATAGATACTGTTGAATTAAATGGTTTGCCCATAAATAGGTATTATATAACACATAATGAAATAATGAAGGGAGGAAGCTTGGTTTTTAAGATGTCAAAAACTCCAAAAGATACAAAAGCAAACATGTTTCCTACATCAAAAATATATTCGGAATGAGTGATAGAAGAAAATTTATAAAAACGGCTGCGTTCGGAACAATGGGGCTAGCAACGGTGTATGCTTGTCAGCAAAAGAAGGAAGAAAAGAAAGATGTTGTAAAAAAAGAACTTAATAAACCTTTAATTATATCTACATGGAAGCACGGTTTACCAGCGGCAGAGAAGGCTTGGGAAACCCTTAATAATGGAGGAGGTGGAATAGACGCTGTTGAAGCTGGTGTTATGATTTCCGAAGCTGATCCTAATGAAAGAAGCGTGGGATATGGAGGACTTCCAGACAGAGAGGGAAAAGTAACACTTGATGCATGTATTATGAACTCTAATAGTGATTGTGGATCTGTTTCGTTTTTACAAGGCATTAAGCATCCAATTTCAGTAGCAAGAAAAGTAATGGAAGAAACTCCTCATGTAATGCTTTCAGGTAAAGGAGCTTTAAACTTTGCATTGTCTAAAGGATTTAAAGAAGAAAACTTACTAACTGAAAAGTCAAAAAAGGATTGGGAGAAATGGTTAGAAAAGTCAAAATACAAACCTGTAATTAACATTGAAAACCATGATACCATTGGAATGCTTTTATTAGATGAAAATGGAGATTTGTTTGGGGCTTGCACCACAAGTGGAGCTGCATGGAAGCTTCATGGAAGAGTAGGAGATTCACCTATAATAGGAGCAGGTTTATTTTTAGATAATGAAGTAGGAGCCGCTGCTGCAACAGGATTAGGGGAAGCAGTTATTAGAACTGCAGGAAGTGCGATGGTAGTTGAACAAATGAGATTAGGAAAATCTCCAGCAGAAGCTTGCAAAGAGATCGTTGAAAGGATTTATAAAAAACATAGAAACCATAAAGATATGGAGTACCTACAAGTAGGATTTATTGCAGTGAATAAAAATGGAGAATACGGAGGGTATAGTTTAAGGTCTGGTTTTGATTTTGCCGTTCATGATAACAAAGGTAGTAGAATGGAAAATGCTGGCTTTAAAATGGAATGGAATTAGTAAGCAAAATATTTATTAAATGTGATTTGTAAAGTGTAAAAAAATGAAACCTATATTATTTAACACAGTACTCTTCTTATTATGCGCCTTATCATCATGTTCAAAGATTGATAAAGTGGAGGTTAAGGAAGTGAATGTTATTCCTTTGTTGAATAAAATACAAAAAGAAGAAGGGAGTTTTGTATTTAATGAAGATACAGAGTTTGTAGTAGTCAAACCAGAAGAAAAGGAGATAGCAGCTATTTTGATTGATAAGTTTCAAACGGTAGCAGGGTTCAATTTGAAAGCAGTAGAAAAAATACCAAATTCAAATTATATTTTATTTAAAGAATCGGGTGAACTAGAGGGGGAAGCCTATAAGATAAATATTACTGAAAGTAATATAGAAATAATGGCAGGAGCGTATAATGGATTTCTTTATGGAGTTCAAACACTACGTCAATTGTTGCCCGTTGAAATCGAGTCAGATAAAAAAGTAGTAGGTGTTAAGTGGCACTTACCCGCTATGAAAATAGAAGACTCCCCAAGATTTAAATGGAGAGGACTGATGCTTGATGTCTCTCGCCATTTTTTTAAGAAAGAATACGTAAAGAAGGTTATAGAAGGTTTATCATTACACAAAATGAATGTTCTTCATTTACATTTGGTTGATGATCAGGGTTGGCGAATGGAAATTGAAAAGTATCCTAAACTTACTGAAGTTGGTGCATGGAGAGTTGATCAGGAAAAACTTCATTGGAATACAAGAAGAGAAGTGAGTCCTAGCGAAAAAGGAACCTATGGAGGTTATTTTACCAAAGATGACTTGAGAGAAATTGTAGCTTATGCTAAGAAGTACGGAATTGAAGTTATCCCAGAAATAGAAATGCCAGCACATGTTTCTAGTGCAGTTGCCTCCTATCCATATTTGGCTTGCGGTGGAAAGCCTATAGGGGTACCTTCAGGCGGAGGGAAGCTTTTTACAGATATCTATTGTGCAGGCAAAGAAAGTACTTTTGTTTTTTTAGAGGAAGTATTGAAAGAAGTGATGGAGGTTTTTCCTTCAAAGTATATTCATATAGGAGGTGATGAGGCTGTTAAAACAAATTGGAAAAGATGTGAGTACTGTGTCAAGAGAATGAAAGATGAAGAGTTGGAAAATGCTGAAGAACTTCAAAGTTATTTTATAAAACGCATCGAAAAATTCCTAAATGATAACGGGAAAAAATTAATTGGTTGGGATGAAATTTTGGAAGGAGGTTTAGCTCCTGATGCTACGGTAATGAGTTGGAGAGGTGTTAAAGGAGGTATAGAGGCAGCAAAACATGGGCACGATGTCGTAATGACACCTGGAACACATTGCTATTTTGATCATTATCAAGGACCTCAAAATGAAGAACCACCGGCTTTTGGGGGGTATACGCCTTTGAGTAAGGTGTATGAGTTTGATCCAGTAGTAGATACAATGACTGAAGATGAAGCGGCTCATGTGTTGGGAGGACAGGCAAACCTGTGGTCAGAATTTATTACAACAACGTCGCATTCAGAATATATGATTTACCCTAGGTTAGCGGCTTTATCAGAAACTTTGTGGAGTGCAAAGAACTCAAAAAAATGGGATGATTTTTCTAAAAGACTTCAAGATATGTTTATAAGATATGATTTTTTAGATATAAATTATTCCAAAAGTTCTTACATAATCACTCCTAAAATGCAAGCGAAATTAGAAGATAAAACAGTTAAGTTGTCTTTACAAAATGAGTATTCAGAGTCAGATATTCGTTTTATTCTAAACAATGACTCAAATGAAGACTGGAAAAAATATGAATCTCCTATTTCCATTAACAATACAACAGCCATAAAGGCGTCTTTATTCAAAGAGAATAAGCAGATAGGGAAGGTTTTTGTTGATACAATTCAGTTTCATAAGGCAGTAAATGCAAAGATCATTTATAAAACTTTATATAGTGATAGTTATAAGGGAAGCGGATCTCATAGCTTAGTTAATATTTTAAGAGGTACTAAAAACTTTCATGATGGAAAATGGCAAGCTTGGCTAGATAAAGATATGGATGTTGTAGTGGATTTAAAAGAGGTTAATGAAGTTAGTGAAGTAACTGTAGGAAGTGTGGAGAATCAAGGACCAGATATTTATTTTCCAACTAAAATAGATGTTTTAATTTCTGTTGATGGTAAAGAATACAAGAAAGTAGGAAGTATATCTAGGCCACATATACCTAATAGTGAAGTTCAACTGAAAGACTTTAGAATTAATTTTAATAAACAAAAGGCAAGGTATATTAGAATAAAGGCACAATGCCATCAAAACAAAATGAAGGGTCGAGGAGCATGGTTGTTTATTGATGAAATTTTAATTGATTAAAAATGAAAGGAATTGTTTTTAAGGCAAGAATTTTAACTTGCTGTTTTATAGTATTAAGTATCTCTGGTTTTTACGGTCAAAAAAGTAAAAAATCGCAAATAGAAAACGACCGATTAGAATGGTTTCGTAATGCCAAGCTAGGAATTTTTATTCATTGGGGAATTTATGGAGTTAATGGAATTTCTGAATCTTGGTCAATGTATCATAAGAAAATATCCTATGAAGACTACATGAAACAAGCCAAAGGGTTTACAGCAAAAAATTATAACCCAGAAAAATGGGCAACATTATTTGAAAAAATAGGAGCAAAATATGCAGTTCTAACAACAAAACACCATGACGGTTTTGCTTTGTGGGATACGAAGTTAAGTAAACTAAACAGTAAAGAAAACTCTCCTGCAAAAAGAGATTTGGTAGGGCCATATGCTGAAGCAATTAGAAACAAAGGGCTGAAAGTAGGCTTGTATTACTCTTTATGCGACTGGTCTCATCCTGATTATAAGGTTGTTTTTCCCAGACCCAATACGAAAGATAAATACCATCAGAAAGGTTTAAATAATGTAGAGAAATGGCAACGATTTGTTCGTTTTTATAAAGGACAATTGAAAGAACTTAGTACAAGATACAACCCAGATTTGTATTGGTTTGATGGAGATTGGGAGAAGTCAAGTGAACAATGGAGAGCTCAATCATTAAAAGATTCACTATTAAAATGGAATCCTAAAGTTATAGTGAATTCGAGGCTAAAAACACATGGAGATTACAGTACTCCCGAACAAGGAGTTCCTATTGTTAGACCCGATGGAGCTTGGGAGTTTTGTATGACCATGAATGATAACTGGGGGTATTTTCCTTCAGATAAAAACTATAAGCCTAATTCGCAAATAATTAGAACTTTTGTTGAAGTAATAGCTTCTGGAGGAAATTTACTTTTAAACATAGGAATGAAACCAGATGGTAGTATACCAGTAGAACAAGAAAGTAAATTAGTTGTTTTAGGAAATTGGATTAAAAAACATCATGATGTTGTTTTTAATAGTGAAGCAGGGATTCCTTATGGCCATTTTTATGGACCAACTCTACTAAATAAAGAGAAGAATAAACTATACTTATGTGTTTTTGATAGTCCCAAGAATTATATTTCTTTAAAAGGAATTCAAAATAAAGTAACATCGATAAAAGTTGTAGGTACCAATGAGCATCTAAAATATACCAGAAATGGAGGAGCCTCATGGAATAACATCCCAGGTATTTTACGTATAAATATACCTAAGCAAGAAAGTTTGGATCCTTATGTTACTATTATAGAAGTTTCGCTGGAAAACAAACTTAAATTATATAGAGGGCATGGTAATGCTGTGGAGTTAAATTGATAAACTAAAAAATAAACAAATGAAAAATTGGGGATACGTGTTGTTTATAATACTGGCGTTAGCATGCAAAGAAAAGGAAGCTGATAAAGAAATTTCAACAGAGAAAAAATATGTAGTTGATTATGTGAACCCTTTAATGGGAACAGATTCTTCTTTTGAATTATCAAATGGAAATACATACCCGGCAATTGCAACACCATGGGGAGTGAATTTTTGGACTCCAATGACTTCAAAAATGGGAGACGGTTGGACTTATAAATATGATGAACATAAGATTAGAGGGATTAAGCAAACCCATCAACCAAGTCCTTGGTTAAACGATTATGGAGCTTTTTCTTTTATGCCAATTACCGGAAGTTTAAAATTTAATGAAGATAAAAGGGCTTCATGGTTTTCTCATAAAGCAGAAACGGCAAAACCTTATTCTTATCAGGTGTATTTAGCCGATTATGATGTAGTGGCAGAGGTAGCACCTACTTCCAGGGCAGCTCATTTCCAATTTACCTTTCCAGATTCAGAAGAGTCATACATTTTATTAGATGCTTTTAACAAAGGGTCAATGGTTAAAATTATACCAGAAGAAAGGAAAATTATTGGATATTGTAAAAACAACCATGGAGGTGTACCCGAAAATTTTAAAAACTATTTTGTAGCCCAGTTTGATAAAGATTTTGAGATAAATCATACTTGGAAAAACGATTGGAAGCTAGTTGAAAATAGTGCATTTCAAGAAGGAAAACATGTAGGAGCAATCATTGGGTTTAAAACAAAGAAAGGTGAAAAAGTACACGTAAAAGTGGCTTCATCATTTATTAGCTTGGAACAGGCAACATTAAATCTGGAACGCGAAATAGGGAACGATAGCTTTGAAGAAACAAAGACAAAAGCTAAGAATTTATGGGAAGAGGAACTGGGCAGAATTCAAATTAAAGATACCAATACAGATAACATAAAAACTTTTTATTCTTGCTTGTATAGAGTATTGTTATTTCCAAGAAGCTTTTATGAGATAAATAAAGAAAATAAAGTTGTTCACTACAGCCCTTACAATGGTAAGATTGAAAATGGGTATATGTTTACAGATAACGGTTTTTGGGATACTTTTAGAGCGGTATTTCCTTTTTTCAACTTAATGTACCCAGAGTTAAATAGTAAAATAATGGAAGGTCTAGCCAATACATATAAAGAGTCTGGATGGCTACCGGAATGGGCAAGTCCTGGACATAGAAATGTAATGGTAGGTTCCAATTCAGCTCCGATTATTGCAGACGCATTTTTGAAAAATGTTAGCATAAAAGAAGTAGATGTTTTGTTTGAAGCCATATTGAAAAACGCAACTACTTCAGAAGGAAGACCAACGTCCAATGGCAAAGTTATTAATTCGGTAGGTAGAGAAGGAGTTGAGTATTACAACAAACTTGGATATGTACCTTATAATGTTGGCATTCATGAAAATGCTGCAAGAACTTTAGAGTATGCTTATGCTGATTTTACTATTGCTGAAATGGCAAAGAAAATAGGGAAGGATTCTGTAGCTAATGAATATTACAAACGATCAATGAATTATAAAAAATTGTTCGATAAAGAAACAAAATGGATGCGAGGTAAAAATGAAGATGGAACCTTTCAAACTCCATTTAATCCCTTAAAATGGGGAGATGCCTTTACTGAAGGTAATAGTTTACATTATACATGGTCGGTTTTTCATGATATAAAAGGCTTAATGAGTTTAATGGGGGGAGAACAAAATTTTGTTGAAAAATTGGATGAAGTTTTTGAGATGCCTCCAAAATTTGACAATTCTTACTACGGATTTACCATACACGAAATTAGAGAAATGCAAATTGTAAATATGGGAAATTATGCACATGGTAATCAACCTATTCAACATATGATTTATCTATATAATTATGCAGGGAAACCATTTAAAACACAAGAGAAAATTAGAGATGTATTAACAAAATTATACACACCAACACCTGACGGTTATTGTGGAGATGAAGATAATGGACAAACTTCTGCATGGTATGTTTTTAGTTCATTAGGTTTTTATCCGGTTACTCCAGGAGTAAATCAATACGTAATTGGAGCACCCTTATTTGAAGAAGCAGAGATAACTCTTCAAAATGGGAAAATATTTACAATTAAGGGGCAAGGTAACTCAAATGAGAATAAATACATACAATCGACGACATTAAATAATAAGAGTTTTGATACCAATTGGATATCTTATTCAACGATTCAAGAAGGAGGAGAGCTAGTTTTTGAAATGGGAGACGTACCAAATCAAAATTGGGGTTCAAGCAATAATGCTCGTCCGTATTCATTAAGTGACAAAAAAGAATAAGATTTTTTAAGATTCAATAATGTCAGTTACCATGCAATAACATTTATTAATAAAGGGAAAAACATTTTGTCAAAACTCTGTTGTTTCCTTGATGTTTTATTTAAGATTAGCGGCAGTTATGTCTAGTGTAAAAAGACTCTATTTATGAATAGAGTTTTAAGTAATATGAAATTTTCACGAATTATGAATAGAAGCAGAACTCTTTATACATTGATATTTTCAATGCTTTTATATTCAACCATCATTTTTTCTCAAGACTATACCAACTATGTCAATCCATTTATAGGTACATCCAATTACGGGGCTACCAACCCAGGAGCAATAGTACCAAGAGGTATGGTTAGTGTTTCTCCTTTTAATGTTGCAGGGAAACAAAATCTACCTTTAGAAAAAGATAGCAGGTGGCTTTCAAATCCATACGTTAAAGAGAATACTTTTTTAACAGGGTTTTCTCATGTAAATTTAAGTGGGGTCGGTTGTCCGGATTTAGGAGTGATTTTAACCATGCCTATTACTGGAAAACTGGAGACCGATTTTAATAAATATGGAAGTAGTTATAAAAATGAAGTAGCCAAGCCTGGTTTTTATAGTGTTGAATTAAATAAATACAAAGTAAAAGTAGCGACGACGGCTACTACTCGTGTTGGAATATCAAAGTACAACTTTCCAAAGGGAGAATCACATATTTTATTAAACTTAGGACTGGGGCTTACAAATGAAGAGGGGGCGTCAGTGAAAATAGTATCTCCAAATGAGATAGAAGGGTATCGTAATGTAGGAGCTTTTTGTTATTATAAACCAAATGAAACGTATCCTGTTTATTTTGTGGCCAGATTTAGTAAACCGGCATCATCATTTGGAGTCTGGAAAAAAACTAAAAAGCAACAGGGAGTAGAAGCGCAATGGATGGGGTACAATGGAAAAAAAAGGTTCTACAAAAACTACTTCAAAGAGGTTGTAGGAGATAGTATTGGTACCTATTTTTCGTATAATTTTGAAAAGCCAGCTTCTGTTGAAGTTAAGATTGGTGTTTCTTATGTGAGTATTGAAAACGCCAGAGAAAATCTGGAAAAAGAAACGGATGGATTAAATTTTAACTCGGTTAAAATTAAAGCTCAACAAGAATGGAATAACCTGTTGTCCAGAATAGCTGTTGAAGGAGGTACAGAAGATGATAAAACTATATTTTATACAGCCTTATACCATACACTAATTCATCCTAATACCTTGAATGATGTTAATGGAGAATACCCTAAAATGGGCACCAGAGAAACTTTAAAAACTACAGGAACACGTTTTACGGTATTTTCGTTTTGGGATACTTATAGAAACCTCCATCAATTGATGTCATTGGTTTATCCTGAACAGCAATCAAATATGGTAAAAAGTATGTTGGCTATTTACAAGGAATCTGGTTGGTTGCCAAAATGGGAGTTAAATGCAACAGAAACTACCACAATGGTTGGTGATCCTGCTGGAATTGTAATTGCAGATACTTATTTAAGAGGAATTCAAGATTTTGATGTGGAGTTGGCTTATGAAGCTATGTTAAAGAGTGCTACTCAAATAGAGAATAACCCTTTAAGACCAGGAATAAAAGATTATTTAGAAAAAGGATATTTAAATACGGGTACTACTAAAAGTGGTTCTGTGTCTACAACTCAAGAATATAATATTGCGGATTTTGCCATTTCTCAATTGGCAAAGGCACTACGTAAGAAAACAGATTACCAAAAATTTAAAAAACGCTCTGTATCATATAGAAACTTTTTAGATAAGAAAATTAAGCTACTTAGACCTAGAAATGCTGATGGTTCCTGGGTTTCACCTTTTGATCCAGAAAGAGGTGCTAATTTTCAGAAGAATCTCGGATTTATAGAAGGAAATTCATGGCAATATACATTCATGGTGTCTCATGATATTAAAGGACTTATTAAAATGATGGGCGGAAAGAATCAATTTATAAATCAATTAGAAAAAGTTTTCAAATTAAATCAATTTGATATGGCCAATGAACCAGATATTGGGTATCCATTTTTATTCAATTATGTAAAAGGAGAAGAGTGGAGAAGTCAAAACAAAGTGAGGTCCTTAGTGAAGGAATACTTTCAGAATAAATCAGGAGGGCTTCCTGGAAATGATGATACAGGTACAATGTCTGCTTGGTTATTATACGCAATGATGGGCATATACCCTATATCACCAGCAGAACCTATTTACACGATTACAACACCAATGTTTGATAAAATCACAATTAAATTAAACCCTAAATACTACAAAAAAGAAAAACTAATAATAACGAGAAAGGGATCTAAAGAAGCAAATATTCATAGCATACAAGTGAATGGGAAAACAGTAAATAATTATTTTATTTCTCATGAGAAGCTGGTCAATGCATCCAATATTAAAATCCAAACAAAACAGTAGAAAATGAAGAGAAAAATAACACTGGTGATAGTACTATTTTTAATTGCTAAAATAACGGCTCAACGAACGCCAGTTAACGTGAATGTTTTTAAAAACAATCTAATAAATTTTAACGGAGATAAAAGCCAAGATATTGAGGAAAAACGCTTACAAAGTGGAAGACTTATTTATAAAAAAGTGGCGATACCTCACTTTAAAAAAGGTACTGATGTAACATTAAAATTGACGGTAAGATCCAATGGTGATAGATGGGATAAGTCTGGTTCATGTTTTGTTATTACAAATCCTGATAACATACATATATTGAATGTTTCTGAAGGGAAATCAAAATTTCCAAAGAAATCATACTTTGGGAAGGAACATGGTGGAGTAAAGTTAACTGAAACATATACACCCGCTCTAGAATTATTGAGGTTTATGACTCCTTTTGGAGTAGGACATTATAGCAATGATAAAGGGAAGCATAGAAAACCTGTTTATATTCCAGTTTGGGAAAAAGAAGTAGTTTGGAAACAAGATATTTCCCATTTACTTAATGCTCTTCAGAAAGAAGTTTATATTGGCGTGTGGATTGATACTTGGACCAAAGAAGGTTATAGCTGTGATCTCGAGCTTAATTTTAGTAATAGACCGCTAAAAACACCTGAAATTTTACCTTTAGTGAACTCCGTATATTATGTAAAAGGTCAGTCTTTACCCGATAATTTTGCCAAAGAAGAACTAAGTATAGAATTTGATTTACCTCATAATTCAAAAAATGTAAAACTATATTATACAACGACTGGTCATGGTGGACATAGTGGAGGGGATGAGTTTATTAAAATAAAAAATAGTGTTTATTTTAATAGGAAAATGGTGTTAGATACTATCCCATGGAGAGATGATTGTGCTTCTTTTAGAAGGTTTAATCCTACTTCAGGAGTTTGGTTAAAAAAGGATTCAGCATCCTATATTGATTTTAAAGCAAAAGCATATAAAGTAAAAGAAATAGAGGAAAGAATAGCGTCTTCTGACTTGTCAAGATCTAATTGGTGCCCAGGATCTTCTGTAGCTCCTTATGTAATTAATTTAGGAATGGTAGAAAAAGGGAAACACACTATTAAAATAGTCATTCCTGCAACTGAAGCTAATGGTGATAAATTGAATCATTGGTTGGTGTCAGCTTATTTAACTTACAATAAAAACTAAATGAATATGAGTTATTTTATAAGAGGTATTTTGCTTTTTACCGTTTTAGGAATGTTTAGTTGTAGTTCAAATGATACAACTTTTACGGTAATGACTTATAATATTCGTTATGACAACCTTGCTGATGGAATTAATAAATGGGATAACAGGAAAGATGAACTTTATAAGCAGGTGCTAAAATACAGCCCAGATATACTTGGTACTCAGGAAGGATTAAATCATCAAATTACATTTTTGGATAAAAGTTTATCAAGTTATAAAAGGATAGGTGTAGGAAGAGAAGATGGGAGAACAAAAGGTGAATATTGTGCAATTTTTTATGACACACTGAAACATAAAGTTGTTAAAGAAGGAACATTTTGGTTATCTGAAAAACCAGAAGAGGTATCTGTAGGTTGGGATGCAGCATTAGAAAGAATATGTACTTATGGTGTTTTTGAAAATCACAATACAAAAAAGAAGATACTCATTATGAATGCCCACTTTGATCACTTAGGGAAAAAATGTAGAGTAGAAAGTGTCAAGTTAATAGAAAATAAAATAAAGAAATTAACAAATAATAAAATACCTGTTGTTTTAATGGGAGATCTAAATGTTTTACCATTTGAAGAACCAATATTAATGTTAAATAAATTTTTAAGAGATTCTAAAAAAGAAGCAACAATAGTTAAAGGAACTGAGGGAACTTTTAATGGGTTTAAAATTGATAATATAGAAGAAAAAAGAATTGATTATGTTTTCGGAAGTCCGAGTTTTAAAACTAAAAGCTATATAACAATAAATGATATGTGTAATGAAAAATATATTTCTGATCACTTTCCTATAATTGTAGAGTATGTTTTAAAACAAAATCATTAAATAGTTAAGAAAAATAAGAAGGCAATGAATTAGAAAGCTTACTAGTTATTTTAACATTCCATTTGTGATTTCAGGTTGTAAATGGAGTTAAGTCAAATTTGAACTCACTTTAAATAATATAGATCAAAGGTTACAGGTAATAATAGTTTATTACCTGTTTTTTTGTCTAACACTTAACGGACTCATTCTGTTACCCTAACAAGATAAACCATTCAAAATGTTAATATTTATAAGCTAACAAGATAGTCTCCAACACCTCGGTAGATTAGTCATACGTCGAAATTATTCATTTGAAAAACACGTTTTTTTCTTCCTTTAAAAATGTTTAACTAAAAATAATTTCACATGATTCAAAAAATACTGAAACTTTTACTTATAGTTTTGGCCTTTACGGCACAAAGTCTATATGCTCAAAAAGTAGTGGTAAAGGGAACGGTCACTGATCAAAATGATGGTAGCCCGCTTCCTGGTGTTAATGTGTTAGAGAGGGGGACTTCAAACGGGGCATTGACAGACATTGATGGTAAATACAGCATTAGTGTTTCATCTAAAAACGCTGTGCTGCAATTTTCTTTTTTGGGATACGAAACTAAGGAGGTATCTATTCAAGGAAAAAGTACACTAAATGTTTCTATTGCAGAAAGCAGTGAAACATTAAACGAAGTAGTTGTAACTGCTTTAGGAATAAAAAGAGAAAGAAAAGCATTAGGATACTCCGTCCAGGAACTTAAAGGGGGAGCGATAGCCGAAACGGGAGAAACTAACATTTCTAATGCATTAACTGGAAAAGTAGCGGGAGTACAAATTCTTAGAGGAAGTAACGGACCTGCAGGATCATCTAAAATCATTTTAAGGGGAAATAATTCACTTACTGGTGATAACCAACCTTTAATTGTAGTGGATGGAATTCCAATGGATAATTTTACAGGGGCATCCAATAATGATTTTTTCAATCCTACTGAAGATTTAGGAAATGGATTGCAAGATTTAAATCCAGAAGATATTGAAAGCATGTCAGTACTAAAAGGAGCTTCGGCTGCTGCTTTGTACGGATCGAGAGCTGGTAATGGAGTAATTTTGATTACCACTAAAACTGGAAAAAAACAAAATGGATTAGGAATTTCTTATTCAGTAACTACAGGAATACAAAATATCTTTATTACTCCAGAGCTACAGAATTCATTTGGGCAAGGAAGTCAGGGAATTTATGATAGAGAAGCAACTTCAAGTTGGGGACCAAGAATTGAAGGTCAAATTCTTGAAAATTGGCAGGGTATAAATGAACCATATGCTGCTCGCGATAATATTAAAAATTATTTCAGAGGAGGAGTTAATCAGACTCATAATCTTTCTTTCCAGCAGCAAGTAAGTGAAGATATGTCTATGTATTCATCGTTAAGTTATGTAGATGATGATAGCAATATTCCAGGAGCAACGTTAGAAAAATTAAACTTGTCGACGAGAGCGGTAGCGAAATTTGGACCAAACAAAAGTTGGACTACTGATATAAAGGTACAATACATAAATACAAAAGCGGAAAACAGACCTTTAAATGGTAATAACTTAAACAATGTTTTTGGGAATATTGTAGGGCTACCGAGAACTGTTGATATTACCAGTTTAAGAGATCATACTGATGAAAATGGAAATATGATTTGGTATTTGCCTAATAGCAACGCAATTAATCCATATTGGGCAGCTGAGAAAAACATGAGAGTTGGAACAAGGGATCGCTTTTTATTAAATGCATCTTTAAAAAACCAAATTAATGATTGGTTAAGTGTTGAACTAAAAGGAGGAGCAGATTTATATACAAACAATACTGAAAGTAAACTTTACGCTGGAAGTCGCTCTAATCCTAATGGTACTTATAGTTTAGGAAAAAATACATTTATAGAAAAGAATTTCAGTGCTTTGGCAGTAGCTTCAAAAGACAACCTATTTGGAAAGTTTGGAGGTACGGTTTCAATTGGAGGAAATTTAATGCATCAAAGAAGGAGCGGTATTCATTCAAGTGCAGGACAATTAGAGGTGCCAGATTTGTTTGAGTTAAACAATGGAGTGAATAGACCTTCAGTAACTCAAAATTTTTCTGAAAAGAAGATAAACTCTGTTTATGGAATGCTTCAGTTAAACTACGATGGTTATTTATTTGTAGATATCACTGGAAGAAACGATTGGTCTTCAGCATTGAGTAAATCTAATAGATCATTCTTTTACCCATCTTTTAGTACTTCTTTAGTTTTTACAGATATGATAAGAAAAAATGGAGGTTCTTTACCAGAATGGTTAAGTTTTGGAAAAATAAGAGGTTCTTATGCTACAGTAGGAAACGATTTAAATCCTTATCAACTTTATAATGTTTATTCTATTGGAAAAGACTCTAATGGAAACACAACTGCAACTACAGGAGATGTTTTGTATAATCCAGATATTAAAAATGAGCTTATAAGATCCTTAGAATTTGGATTTGAAGGACGTTTTTTAAATAACAGAATCGGAGTTGATTTTACATGGTATAAGTCTAATGCCACAAACCAAATATTAGATATAGCTATGGACCCTTTCAGTGGTTTTAGCGCAAGAAAAATTAATGCTGGAGATATTCAAAATAAAGGTTTTGAGTTAACCTTATCAGCGGATATATTTAAAAATGAAGAAGGATTTTCATGGAACTCTAGTTTAAACTACTCTAAAAATGAAAACACGATTGAACGACTTACGGATGATGTTACTCAGTTTAGATTAGGAGGTTTTGATAACCTAGCAATATTAGCAATTGCTGGAGGACAATATGGTGAAATTAGAGGAACAAGATATAGAAGAGTTGATGACCCAAATAGTCAATATAATGGACAAATAATTGTTGATGCGAACGGGTTACCTTCTGGAGTAGAGGATTCTAGTCACACATTAGGATCTCAACAACCAGATGCGTTAATTGGGTTTACTAATAGCTTTTCTTATAAAAATGTTTCTTTTAGCTTTTTAATTGATGCTAGAATTGGTGGCGAAATTTTTTCTGGAACGAACATGGTTTTACAATCATCAGGAAGTGCAGCTAAAACGGTAGTTAATGGAGGAAGAGAAGATATTGTTTTTGGAGGGGTTGTTGAAGATGGAAATGGAGGATATACTCCAAATACAACAGCCGTTTCTCCACAAGTACTATGGGGCGCAATTACATCAAGTTCTGGTAACCTAGGTATTGCTGAAGCTAATATCTATGATGCTACCAATATTCGATTGAGAAACATTAATGTAAGTTATAAACTTCCTCAAAAATGGTTGGCTAAAACGTTCATTAAAAGAGCGAAGCTAGGAGTTTCGGCAAACAATGTTTGGATGATTAAGAGTCATTTGAATGGGGTTGATCCAGAATCCGTGTTTGCCACTGGAACCAATGCAACAGGATTTGAGTATTTGTCATCTCCTACAACACGTACGCTATTTTTTAATGCGTCTATCAATTTTTAAGAATAAAAACTAATAATTATGAAAGTAATAAAAAATAAAGTGTTGCTGTTGTTGGGAGCTTTGTTTCTTTTTTCATGTTCTGATTTTGAAGAAATAAATGTTGACCCCTTGGCAGCATCAGAAGATCAAGTACAAGTAGAGTACTTTATAAATAGATCTATTGGAGGAGCGCAACAAAATCCTCATATTGCTGAAAGAGTATTCGTACTATACTGGAAAGCAGCTGGAAGAATGGATAGAATTAACTCCTTACCAGTAGGGTATTCTAGTGACTCTTGGTCAAGTGATTACTATAATGGTTACGTATCTACTTGGTTAAAAGACGTTACTAATGCGGTTATTATTGCTGACAAGCATATATCTTCAGGTAAAGGAAAGGCATATACCAATAATTTGAAACAAATTGCAAGAATATGGAGAGCCTATATTATGAGTGAAATGACAGATAATTTTGGGCCAATTCCAGTAGAAGGTTTTGAAGGAGAAAATCCAGAATATAACAGTGTTAAAGAAGTATATTATCATATGTTAGAGGAGCTAAAAGAGGCAACAAATGCTATTGATGAATCGGAACCAACAAAACCAAATAGTAATTTAGATCCAGCTTTTGGCTACGATTATTCCAAATGGAAGAAATATGGGAATTCTCTTAGAATGCGATTAGCAATGAGGTTATCCGAAGTCGATGAGACAAAGGCGAGACAGGAATTCGAAGAAGCCGTGACAGGTGGTTATATTGCTACTTTAGGTGAAAATTTCCAAGTACAGGAAGATGGAGGGTGGAATGATTTTACAGGTGTTATGACCAGAGAATGGAACATGCAATATTTGTCTCCAACATTAAATAATTTAATGATTGGTTTAGGTGGAGTGAGATCAGTTGATCAGTTATCCGCTGATAAGCATGGTTATATTAAGCCTTCTGATTATATGGGAGTGAAATATGAAAACCATTTTACAGAATATACCAACAATCCTTCTAAAGGTTTTTGGTTTGATGGATTGTATGATGCCATAGACCCAAGAGCTTATGCCAATTTTGCCATTCCTGGAGATTTTGATAATCCACAATTTAATAGTTATCCATCTTGGAATATCGGACAAACTCATAATACAGTACGATCTTTGTTAAATGATGACGGTACGGTATTAGAAGACATTGACGGAGCATTTACTTGGAATACCTTTTCGATAGGATCTTGGGGAGATACTGGAGCAAAAAACAGATTACGTTATCCTTCAACTACGCCTAGATTGGTAAACAAGTATAGACAAGGAGAAAATAAACGTGTCTTTTTTGCCTCATGGGAATCATATTTCTTAATAGCGGAAGCAGCTGTTAGAGGATGGAATGTTCCTATGAGTGGGAAGGATGCCTATGAAAAAGGAATAATCGAGAGTTTCACATATACTGACGTATCTCAATATGCTGGGGCATATATAAGTTCAACTAGCTATAATAGGGCAGGAACTTCTGTAAGTTGGACACATACAGCTGAACCTCCAGCTACGGTTACTATGAATTATACCGATGGATATACTAATGTTGCAGGTACTTTTGATTTTAGGTATCCAGTAAATACTATCTATAGAAACGGAACTGTTAAAAATGATCTTTTAAACAAGATAATAACCCAAAAGTTTATAGCTCAAACACCTTGGTTACCATTAGAAACTTGGAGTGACCACAGAAGATTAGGCTTGCCATTTTTCGAAAATCCAGCAGTTGAAGATCCCCTAACTAATTTACCAACCTTGACAAGGAGTAATTATTTGACAAATCAAGTAGGTTTTTTCCCACAAAGATTAAAATACCCATCTTCTTTTGAAAATAATGTGCCGAATGGATATTCACAGGCAGTCGGTTTACTTGGAGGAGAAGATTCTGTGTTCACTCCGTTGTGGTGGGCAAAACAAAACTAGTTCAGTGTAATATGGTTAGATTGATTTAATTAGTCCTAAAAGGCTGTCCGAAAGGGCAGTCTTTTTGTTTTCTATGGAAGAGTAAACTATTTGGAAACAAGATTATTCACTTCAAAAGGTCATCATAGATAACATATAGTATTCCAGACATTTTATAGTCTAAGTTACTGGGTGTTGTTTCTCCTAAGCTTAATTCTTCAGCGATTAGCAGTGTGATTGATTTATCATTTTTAAACTGAATTCTTATTCGAGAAGGGATGTAGCCTGTTGAATCAATGTACATGATTTTAAAATCAACAATTGGCAGATTTAAAACATGGATCCATCTTTCCGTAGCATCACAAGTTTTAATTTTATCAGAGGCGATATGTTTATTTGTAGGGTAATGACCTTCTCCGAATTCAAAATACTCTTCGTCTTTCCATGCTAAATGCCACCAAAAATTATTCTTCATCTGAACGTTTATGGAAAAATCAAAACAATCAAAACCATCGCAGTAAAATTCCCGAAAGTGATGATTCACTTCGCGGTATTCAATCTTTTTTACTTTATATCCAATGATATTGGCAATAATTGTATTTTCACTTTTTGGGCGCAACTTTTTACATTAATTGGATAAGTATTTTTCTTTAAATTTTTTCTTTTTCCCTTCTAGAGTTCCTTTTGAGAATTTTTTTCCATTTTTAATGAATAAAACCTCACCGTATTTGCCTCTTTTGATACTGGAATCGACACCAAAGATTTTGTGATGGTATAATTGAACAACTTCCTTATTGGAACAATGCCCAACAACAATATGATCAGAGTTAGTATCATTCAAAATAGAATCAATTTCACTTTCAGGTAAATTATCTCTAAAATATCCTCGATACCAAATAGGTCCGTATTTACCGAAATAAGTAGCATAAAAATCCGTTGCTCTCATTTCCTTTTTACTACGGTCAATTGAATTTCTCATAATTTCATTAACCTTCTCATGATTATATCCATTTGAAATAAATTTTTTAGAAATACCACCATGAACAAAGCTGTTACTATCAATTTTTAAAATGGTAGCTTTTGAACGAAGCCATCTACCTAAAACCGTTTGTTTTCCATACAAACCTTTATAATCAGTTCCTAATAAATCACAAGTTCTTTTATATTTTTTGTTTACATATCGATCGTCTCCAAATAGAACCATATACTCATGATTTCCTAATAAGAAATGTACCTTTCCTTTTTTCTTTTTTGCTTGCTGCTCTAACTTATAAATAAGCCATAACATTTCATTTACTTTTGGACCTCTGTCAAAAATATCACCAACAATAACTAAATGCCCTTTACCAAGTTTCCAGTTTAAGTTCTTATCGACAATTTTGTTGTTCTTTAAAAGCTCTACGGCTAAATCGTATTGACCATGAATGTCGCTTAATGCTACGACCTTTTTTATATTTTTAAAGGTGCTTTTTTCATCTTTAAAACTAAGAGGGTAAGTTCCTTTTGGTAGTTTTTTTATAATGACTTCTCCATCAATAATATTTTTCTCAACGAGTTGATCATTTTCAATAAAAACGTAAGGGCCATCAGTAAGGTTCGTAAAAGCATCTTTCTTTTCAGTTTGTTGAGCAAACAAACTAAGAGTTATAAAAAATAATAACAAGGTCAGATTAAAATATTTCGTCATTTGATAGTTCTTTCTATGTCAGTATCACTGATGTATAAGGTTATAATAAATTTAACGAAGGGATGTTTTCTAAGCTAATATATTAAAACTATTTAAATCTGGTTATGAACAAGGTTCTATATTGATCATATTCTTATAGAGAAAGAGACCTTAAAAATAAAAGGTGTTTATAAAAAGATTTGATGTTCATGGTGTTGAAATTCAAATGATTATTAAAAATGCCAAAGATTAGTTACTTTTACATCTTAAAGGAGATAAATAATGAGTGTTTTTTTAGAGAAAGCTGAGAGCTATGCATTGGACTATTTAAATAATAATTTAGAAAAGAAATTTGTTTACCACAGTATAGCTCACACCCAAAGAGTTGTTGAAAAGGCTAAAGAACTTGGAGAGTCGGAAAAAATAGAAGGAGAAGATTTGGAGGCTTTGATTGTGTCTGCATGGTTTCATGATACTGGGTACTCTAAAAGTTTAACAACTCATGAAGAAGAAAGTGTAGGCATTGCCTCAGAGTTTTTAAAAAAGGAAGGTAAAGAAGATTTAATACCGAAAGTCAGCGAAGCGATCTTAGCAACTCGAATGTCAGCAATTCCTGAAACTTTAGTTGGTAAGGTTTTGAGAGATGCGGATTGTTCTCATTTAGGAAGTAAAAATTATGACGAGTTTTCAGAACTTCTGAGAAAAGAACTAGAGCTTACAAAAAACATTAATTTTTCTGATTCTGAATGGATTGCGAATAACATTAGTTTTTTAAGTTCAGGGCATCAGTTTTATACCAAATCAGCTATAAAGTCTTGGGAAAAACAAAAAGGTAAAAATTTGGCTCAACTGCTTAAGAGTGAAAAGAAGGTGAATCAAGAGCTTTCGAAAATGAAGCAGAAAAAAGAAGAGCTAGCTTTTAAGAAAAATAAAATAGAGTTGCCAGAGAGAGGTATTGAAACAATGTTTAGAGTAGCATTACGAAATCATATTACATTGAGTGATATTGCTGATACTAAAGCTAATATTTTACTTTCCGTAAATGCGATTATTATTTCAATGGCTTTATCAACTCTTATACCGAAACTAGATAACCCTTCAAATTCGTATTTAGTAATACCAAGTATTATTTTCATAGTATTTACTGTAGTTTCAATTGTATTATCAATTTTGGCTACTAGGCCTAATATTACTCAAGGGAAATTTACGAAAGAAGACGTGGCTCAAAAGAAAGTGAATCTTATCTTTTTTGGGAACTTTCATAAAATGAGTCTTTCCGAATTTGAATGGGCAATGGATGAAATGTTGAAGGATAGAGATTACTTGTATGGGTCATTAACAAAGGATTTATATTTTTTAGGGTTGGTATTGAATAGGAAGTACAATATATTAAGAACAACATACACTGTTTTTATGATTGGAATAATTGTAAGTGTTATCGCCTTTGCGGTTGCTTTTTATATTCAGGGACATACAACTCCTATGGGGTAATTGTTTTGTAATTTTTATTTTCAATCTTCCTTTTTATTTTTTTAGAGTCTATTTAAGACTAACTTGTTGATATCCATTAGTCTATAGGTAAATGCATCTCGTCGATCTAACGTGTTGAAACACAGTTAATTTATTTGGGGTTTAATGAAAAAAACTACCTTCCCACTAATTAAATTAACCCCCCCACGTAACATGAAGAAATTAATTTTTACTTTATTTCTTTCTACCTCTATATTTTCTCAAACCGAGGAAGATTACAAGAATACCTTAGACTTTATTAGTAAAGCTTTTAACGAACAAAAATCGGAAGCTATTTTTCAAAAATTTAGTACATCTCTGCAACAAAACCTTCAAGCAGAAGAGCTAAAGAAGAAACTTGACAGTTTACACAAAGACAAAGGAAAAATGTCGAGCTTCGAACTTATCCTTAAGGAAGAGGATTTAAAGAACTTTTTAGTAGAGTTTGAAAATGCCTCAATGTTAATTCTCATTAACTTATCTCCAGAGGGAAAAATTAAAAAGTTCGAAATAAAAGACTACTAACAACCTTATTTACCAACAGAATAAAACACATATCATGAAAAAATCAATAAAAGTAGTGTATACTTTTGTGCTTTTGTTTGTTATACAATTTTCTTTTGCACAAACTGAATACGGAACATTAAGCTTTAATAAGGCAGTAAATATTTCTGGTAAACAAAGAATGCTTACCCAAAGAATGGGAAAAATTTATTTGTATTTATTGAATAATCCTACCGACTATAAAGCGAAAAGAGATATGAAAATAACGCAGATTATTTTTGAGAAACAGAATAATATTTTAGAAAAAAATGCATCATCTAGTTTAACTAAAAGTAAAATTAAAGAAGTAAAAGATACTTGGGTGAAGTATAAGAAATTTCTTAATTCATCTCCTAATAAACAAGACGCTTTAAAAGTTATCAATACAAATTCTACCATATTAAGTTATGCAAACAATGTTGTAAATGCAGTAATTTCAGAATCTAATACGAAGAACAATGCTGCAGATGTAGATGTGGCAGATGAAGACAATGAATTAAAACAAATTATAAATAAATCAGGTAGACAACGAATGTTATCACAGAGATTAGCGTTGTACTATTTTGCCAACAAACCAGATTTAAAATCTTCAAATACTGAAAATAAGCTAAAATCGGTATATAATGAATTAGATACGGCTTTAAGTGATCTGTTAATTTCTAGTTTTAATAACGATAGAATAGATAATGCATTAGGAGCTGTGATGGCGAAATGGGAAGGTATTCAACAAAATAAGCAACGTTTATTTAAACAAGGCTATGGAGATAAAGAAATCTATGATTTGAGTAATGACTTAACAAAGTTATTCAATAGAATAACAAGTTTGTACGAAAAGTTAAAAGTAGAGTAAGGCTGCGAATAATTATAGATTTTATTGATATGTTAAGAAGTTTACGTTTACAAAGCTGGAGCTTACAGTTACTATGGAGTATAGTTACGATTTTCAGTATATCGAATGCGATTGGTCAAGAATTTAAAATTGACGCAGATTATAGAGCTCGAGGCGAATATTCTCATGGTTTTGGTACTTTGATTCAAGAGGAGAGCAGCGGAGCGCTATTTGTTCAGCAAAGAGCTCGTTTAAAGTTTGGATATACCGATAAAAAGTTGTCCGCTTATATGAGTTTTCAAGATGTAAGTGTTTGGGGAGATCATCCTCAAATATCAGCACAAGACGATAATAATAGCTTATCATTAACTCAGGCATGGGTGGAATTTAAAGCTTCAGATTATTGGTCGTTTAAGGGAGGAAGACAAGTTCTTTCATATGATGATCAACGTATTTTTGGAGGCTTAGATTGGGCAATGCAAGGGCGTTTTCATGATGCTTTATTAATAAAACATAAAAAGAATAATTTCCAATTCGATTTAGGATTGGCGTTTAATCAAAATGGTATTTCTAGACAAAATACCTTGTTTGATCCAAATAATACAGGAAACGTACGTGCAGTTTTCGATTACAAAGTAATGGCTTATCTATGGCTGCACAAGGAGTGGAACAATGTTAAAGGAAGTTTCCTGTTTTCAAATAATGCGTATCAGAATTTAAATGGACAGGTTCCAGTGAGTGGTCACGTTCAAAGACAAACTTTTGGAGCTCATGTGAAAATTACACCATCTTCTCATTGGAAGGTTTTAGCCAATTTGTATATGCAAACAGGTGAGTTTGTTGAAGGTGTAGATTTACAGGCATATAACACGTTGCTAGAGGTAAATTATAAGCCAAGAAAAACAACTTTTGGATTGGGTTATGAAATTTTAAGTGGAGATGATGACGGCATGGCTAATGGCGAAATCAGTTCATTTTTTCCAATATTTGGAACCAACCATAAGTTTAATGGATTCATGGATTACTTTTATGTAGGAAACCATGCGAACTCCATTGGTTTAAGAGATTTATATGGTAAAGTTGTGGCAAACTTAGGAGGTAATTCAAATTTATTAGTAAAGGCACATTACTTTTCAGGAGATAAAGAGCTTGCAAATGATAGCTATTTGGGAACTGAGATTGACATTGTATATTCTAAAAAAATACTTCCATATGCCACTTTAAAAATTGGGTATTCACAACTATTTGCAAGTGATACAATGAAATTGTTGAAGAATGTACCTAATGCTGGAAATACTCAGAATTGGGGCTGGGCAATGGTGGTTGTTAAACCAAATTTTTTGACCTGGAAGAAAAAGTAATAGTTTGATTTCGTGTGTTTTAGTATTTAACACGAGTAAGTCTTATCTCATTGAACTTCAGTAACTTGCATTTGAGCGATAGTATGTTTCTGAAGAAAGAATATTTTAATTTATTTTAATTTAAAAATCTAAATTCATGTTTTAACCATAAAGTAAACGACTGTCTTTATTTTTAACCTAAGTAAGGTCTTTCGATTATTCTTTATTTCCCCAAAATCAAAAAAACTAAGTCATGATTTTAAAGAGTAACCTAACCATTTACCTAGCACTTTTTTGCTTGTCCATAAGCGCCCAAGAAAAATTGTGCGAAGAAAAAGAGCACATACAAGATTTGAATACCATTGGTAAGTGTGCTATAGAAAATTTTAAGAAAAACAATAACGATGGATATTTAAAGATTAATACCAGAAATCGAATTGTACGTAGAAATAAAAGTAATAATGACGATCTAGCAAATATTAGAAAGAATATAGCAAAGATTGCTGCGGAAAAAAAAGTGCTAACAATCGGAGAAGTCGATCGATCACCAATATTTGAAAACTGTGATGCTTTTACTCCTAATGAGCAAACATTATGTTTTAAAGAAAAGGTAGCTAAACATATTAAAACAACTTTAACATATCCTTATAACGCATTTAAAGATGGAGTAGAAGATAAAGTGTTGGTTAGCTTTGTTGTAAAAGAGGATGGTAGTATAGCTAATGTGTTGTCAACCAGTTCTAAAAGCAATAAATCTTTAGAACGTGAAGCCAAAAAAGTCATTACTAATCTACCTAAGTTAAGTCCAGCACTTCATAAAGGAAAGGCTATAGAAATGAAGCATGAGGTTTATGTTGATTTTAACTTAAGCCATGAAGGGGCTATCCAAGATAGTTATCAAGTTAAGGACAATGACTCGGAATTGATGATTACGGATTTTATACGATTTGATCAGGTAACGGAAGAACCCGTATTTATAACCTGTTCAAATAATTCAAAAATAGAAAAAGATGGATGCGTAAAAGAAACGATTGTCAATAATATTCTAGATAATTTAGTATACCCTTTTGATGCGGCATCGGAAGGAATACAAGGTAGAGTTTGGGTTCGATTTATTGTTGACAAAGAAGGTTTTGTAAACAATATTTCAACAACTGGACCTAAAAACGGAGAATTATTAGAAAAGGAGGCGGAAAGATTAGTTAGATTATTACCAAAATTTTTACCTGGAAAACTCAACGATCAATACGTGAACGTAGAGTTTTTCATGCCAATAGATTTTGAATTGGAACAATAGATAGAGTAGATACAATGATTAAGCGATCCTTAAAATGTTGATTTAAGGATCGCTTATTTTTTATATTATCTGAAAAATTTAGTTATTTCAATTCGTGTAAAAGTTCATCAAAAGTAATAGTAGTTTCTTTTGAAGTTTCAGAGCCGTAAATCACTTCTACCCTAATTGCTTTTAAACCAGAAACACCTTGAAGGTCTTCTAATTCAAGCATTTCAATATTTCCAAGTAGCTTTTTTGATTGCAGATACTTAATATACTTTAAGTATTCAAGAGCATCTTTATCTTGTGAATAAACAATGGCTATTTTTCCTGGAACGGTTAAACGTTCATTAGTATTTTTTATATGTGATTTGTCAATTCTTTTCTTAATGATTTCATAGCGAATATTATAGGCTCCATCAACATCAAATTGTTTTTCTTCCATTCTAAACTTGATAGCTAATGAATTACTATGAACTAAAATTAAAGAAGCAACTTCCAAATCATGTGATAAAGATTTTCTTGTTTGTTCAGCAAGATTTTCCATCTCACACATAGTTTGTAATTGCCACAAGCGAAGGTTGTATAAGTATAAATTGTCATATTTTTTCTCTTTAGTTAGAGATTGACCTATATACATGTTATACTCAACACCATCTGTTTTATACCTTTCGAAATAATGAGGAAACATGGCTTGTGCTTCTTCTTGTTTCTTGTCTATAAATCTGGCAAGTTTATCATTAATTTTAGTAACACTTTCCTCGTAAGACTTTCGTTTATCGTATACTACTTGAAGGTTTTCATCCAAACTAGTAGTATAATTATTGACAAGAGCTTCAAGCTCTACACTTACTTCTTTAATGTGGTTAAAAACAGGATAAATATCTTTTTTTAAGAAATCTAATATCCCAACTTCATCACCAGCTTTAAGTCCTGTTTCAACATCAAGCAAATATTCTTTTACACGAAAAATTAACTCTTCATAAATAGGAAGGGTTTCGCTTTTACACGCTTCGTTTAATACTTTAATAGCCAATGTAAGTTGTTTGGTTAAATCTTCTTTAATTGCTGTATTTCTAGCAATGGAAGATCCTTTTATATCTATTTGTCCATATAAAGGAAAAACATCTTCAAACACAATCTGCTCAATTTTTGCATCTTCATTTTTGGCATAAATTGCATTCTGATAATTTTCCGCGGCTTCGTAAAAACGCCATTTAACCGATGGATGAATAGAGGTGTAATGTTCTTGAATTGTAGCTTCTAAAATATTCATGAATTCTTCTGAATTCCTCTCTGCAGCGGCTTCAAAAACTGGAATAATATCTTTTAGTTTTTGTTTGTTTACAGAGTTTAATTCATAAGCTCTTGGAGAAGCAATCTCTAAAAGAATCAAATCTTTATTGTTGGAAGTTTTAATAGGAATAAGAATAATGCTTCCAACGTTAATTTTCTTTAAACGCTTATAAAAACGATTCTCCTTCGAGTAGAATCCATATTTTTCGATATCTGAAATAACAACATCTTCGTTTTTACCAAAAAGACTTGAGACAATTAAATCACAAAAGAAATCATTGCATGTTAAAACAGCTCCTTCTTCAATTATAATACTTTCGGATTTTTTTACTCTCGGAGGCTCCGTTTCTATGTTACTAACATCAAATACAGAAAAGCCAACTTGCAAATCTTTTATAGCATAAAAGTCACTAAGGTTTCCTCTCAGTTTGTCAATAATCTTCCCATCATCTTTTTCTAAAAGATTTGTTCTAATTGCCGTGAGTGTTTCATCTGAGGTTACATCAAATAAGTTCATGATGCCAAAACCTTTAAAAATATATGAGTTTGGAGGGAATTTTTCTCTCCAAATATCAATATTATCAAAATTATCTAGCAGTAGTTTAATATCTTCCTCTGTAATCTTTGGAGCATTTTCAGTTGGAATAATTTCCATAAAATCACCATTAAAGGCTACCCTATAATGCTTTGTAATACCAAGGTTTTTATCAGGAATATCAAAATAAAATGGACGTTTTAAATCTACCGGATGATTGTATGTCATGGCCAAAATTAACGTACATGCATGTATATACATTAACTTATCCTCAAAGTTACGTACTTGTAAGGAATAATTATCTCCAGCATTATCAAGTATATTTTTGAAACGTTCTGTGAACTTAAACGATATAAATGAAAAAGGAATGGTTGCTGCCTTTATTTCGTTATTGGTTAAAATTTCTGGAAATAAAGCATCAAGCAATAAACTAATAACTTCTCCATGCTTATTTAAAAGTGAAAAGTCAGTAAAACCATCAATTAATTTAGGATATTTCTTTATTTCTTGAATCATTACTTTAGCTGATTCATGAAAAGGATGATGTTTCATTTCATCACTTCCATACTTCACAAATAAATCAAAAACCTTTTGAAAACTTATATGTAATTGTAACGGAAGCTCAAGACTTTGAGAGTCATTATTTATGTTTCTAATCTCCATTATAGTAGTTTTTTCCCCATGTGCAAATTTACAAAATACTATTGTATAGTCGAAATAGCACCTATTTCCTTGCTAAAAGATACGAAATTTTTAGACGATATTACAACTGCTTGAAAGAATACTATTACTGCAGAAGAGTAAAACAATTAGATTTTCCCAAATTTGCGAAAGGCTTGTACTGTTTGATAAATACCAAATGCAGAAACAACCCTTCCAAAATAATCAATGATTACAGATTTTGCAGTGGGTGTTACCCCTTCAATAAATGAAAACTTATGGGTGGGTACAATGAATTGAAAATAGTACTTCCAATAATCTATTTGATCATAAGAAATGTTCAAATTAACACTGGTCAGATAGAAATGGAATATTAAGGAGGTAGTTATGAATAGAAAAATGACAGCAGAAAACCACCATAAGCCGAAACCATTTGATAAAAAATTTAAGGTTAGAACGGTTAAATCCCCTATATTTTTTAAAAGCCTCCAAAGGTTAGCTTTTGTAAAATTTAGATAAAGATCGTAAAGAAGCTCTCTATAGTAAGAAGCCATTTCTTTATGATGGTATTTTAATGATTCTATTCGATTGTTTTGCTTAAGAAACTGATTTTTTATAATCCTACTTGTTTCACGATTGCATTTTTCAATTTTTGATCCTAAAAAATAAACACCTTTTTCAATAACACTATTTTTCAAATCTATTTTTTTAAATTGGGTATTGTAGAAATACACATTATTTTCGAAGTTGGTGCCAAAAAAAATGGTTTTCCCTTTTTTTATAAAGGAATCGGTTAGGTTCAGTTTTTCTCTAAAGTTTGCCCATTTAAAGTTGAGGTTCGATTTAAAAGAGGTATTCCAAGCATTTACTTTTTTATTGAATATAGCGGCTTCAAAATTCACTGTTTTTTCAAAAGTGGAGTTGTAAAAATTAAACTCTTGATCAAATTTGCAATAAGAAAGATCGAGTTCTTCTTTAAAAAAACAGTTTGATAAATTAATATTTTGTGGATATGATTTTGGAAACGAGGTTGTCGACAGAAACTTAGCTCCTTTAAAATTAGCATTGTTAAAAAAATGCGGAAAGATAGAAACTCCTTGAAAAACTGTTTTGTTAAACGAAACCTCTTCATTAAAATAGCAATTTTCAAACGTAACATTTGATTGGAATATGAGGTTGTCAAAAGCTGTTTTTCGTTCAAATTTAGCTCCTTTAAATGAAACCCTTCTGTCGAATTCCCTTAGAATAAAACTAAAATCTACTTCGAAAGTAAATTCGCAATTCTCGAAATCGAATTTACCGTTTCTGTAATCTGAATAATCTTTTTCAGAGGTATTAATATAAGTTATCAAATCCTCTTTAGAATTAAATTTCTTAAACATCTTTCTTAGCTTAAGTGTTTTATACAAAGATATATGCAATTCTTTAGATATAAAATTCACTAAGAAACATTAACTTGTTTTGCTTACTGAGTGGGATTTAAATGTTCCAATATTTTTGTCGAAATATGTACGATTATTCCTTTTACTAGCCCTCGTCTCGGACAAGTGCTTATTGCATCATACTTTAACCTTTAAAAAGAGAATACTTGTTTCCAAAGCAATATGACTTTCTCGAGAATGTACAATTTCTGCATGTATTACTAAAATATATTCGAATGTACTAAGTTGTGATGGGACTAGAAATAGTATGGGACTAGCGGATGTTTGACTTAAGGTAGTTGAATAAACATCTCAATGATACTTTCATCTAAAAAAAAAATAATTAAAGTTGTTTTTTAGAAAAAAAATGTATTTTTAGACTTAGTTTCTAGATGGTTACATTTGTTGAGGTTTCTAAACTTTGGCAAATCTAATAATCTATTTTATCGTTTCCCTTATGATATAAATCTTAGTTAAGTACACTAAGAGTTTTATGAACAAATTTTAAAAATCAAACTAACTAAAACCAAACTAATTAATCAACTATGATAAAACTTCTTATAGACTAGATTTTTTTACAATTGACTTATTGGCGTTAATCTTTAATAATTTTTATTAATGAAGCTTATTCTGCATGGAAAACTTATTCTGTGTGGAGTTAATTGAACTGAATATTTATTTTGAGATTAAATTGCTTTTTAAAAAGGGATATTGGTCTGTTTTTACAACTTTAAAAGAGCCAAATTTGCTATTAATTGTTTACTAAAATTTTTTAAGTTTTCTTATTAGTTTAAATGAAAAGCTTTATACAATTAAGCTTGTTTAATAATTGGAAAAGGATTCAAATTTAAGTTGTTAAGTAGGTGGAAAATTCATAGTGTTAGTAAGTTTTTAAGGAGGTAGTTAGTGGATAAAATAACAATAGGGGAGTACCTTTTGCAGCGATAACTTATAAATTAAAATTACTTACTCACGTATGGCAATAAATTACACAACACGAAATAACCCGAAAAAAACGGACGATAAACAAGAATTAGGTTTTAAAATTATATTTTTTGCCTTAAACTTTCTGCTAGTCCCGTTTAGCGTTTTAGCAACATATAAAGGATACAAAGGGTTTTTAGGAGAGTATTTAGCAATTGTACTTGCCGCAGCTACAGGATTACTGTTTTTTGGATTGAATCTAATAATCATGCAAAGAAGGCAAAAAGGAATGTCTCATACAAAACAGATATTTGGTTTTTTGTTGCCTTTACTAATCAGTTTTTTTGGAAATTTTGCCTATTTCTACGGAAATCAAATGGAAGGAACATTACTTAATAAAGATTTAACAGCGTATGAAACTACTTTGAGTAGAACTTATCAAGATGCTGTTTCAGAATTGACAAATGGTACAGGTTTGGATGAATTGGAAGCAAAGTTAAAGGCTGAATTAGAGCTTTTAAAAATTCAAATTGAGCAAAAACAATATGGTGGATGTGGAACTGAGTGTATAAAGAAGTGGAATGAAATTATACAACTTTTCCGTGATTATAACACCAAATACAATAATTCTCAAGTAACTAATCTAACGAAGGTTTACGTTAAAACGTATTCCAATTTTGAGTTAACCGCTCTTAACTATTTTAAAGGATTAAAAAGTACCAAAGAGAGCGAAATTAAGAGAAAAATAGGGCAATTAACACCGGTTTATGAGCCTTTAAAGATTGTTGCTGATTCATTGTTAAAACAAGAAAATAAAGTGCAACTTAAATCAGGAGGAGTAGATTTAATAAAAAAAATAAAAGGAGCGAACGATAATATTGGAGCTAAGGCAATGGGATTTTTAAAAGGAACAAACTATTCCTTTACTCCTTTAAATGAATACGAAGGTGTGAATGCTAAGAATATCAAATCTGTGTTGGAAAGTGCATTTATTAAAAAAGATAATACTTCTGCGACGGTATTTTCCATTATTCTAAGTTTGGTTATTGACTTGGCGACCTTAGGTTTTGTGTTTTTGGCTCTGTCTTACAATAAACAAAAAAGAAAAGCTAATACTGGACCGAAAGAATTATAAAATAATCTATAGATAACTAAAAACTTCCGTAATGGCTAAGCAAAAGAGAATACGATTATCGAAGAAGTCGATCGATGAAAAGGATTTTAGTTCGGAAACCAATAATCCATTTCAAGAAGAAAATAACGAGAAAAAATCAGGATTAGACAATAATGCGCCTGAGAATCTTATTGAAACTCATGAGGAATCAAACCCTTTTGGTTTTGAAGAAAGTAATAATTCAAAAGACGAACCAAATCCATTTAAAAGTGAAAGTAGTTCAGATTATGATTCAATGTTTGATTCCGATACAATTGAGGATGAGTTTACGGGGAGTAGCACAATGAATGAGTCTGCCGAAGAAAGTACTCATAATACAGGTCGCAATAGTATATTAGAAATTGATCCAGAAATGACCTACTTTTTTGTTTTTGGAAACTCTACAGCAGGAAAGTCTGCTATGCTTTCTGCGTTGTTGTATCATATGAAAACTTCAGGCTTGGGACAGTTACGATCGTTGAGTTTGGATGTAGATCACCACAGAAGAGGTGATTATATTTTAAATCAAATGATACGAAAAGTACGTAAAGGAGAATTTATAGGAGGAACAAAATTATTGGATACCGATTTTGAATTTCCAACAGAGATCAACCTTGAGTTTCAGCCAAACGGAAAACCATCGATGCCTTTTTGTTTGTTGGAAATGGCAGGAGAAGATTTAAAAGAAATAGAACTAAGAGATGAAGGGAAAATAGGAGGGAAGTTTGATGAGCGCATTGATGCCTATTTACATCATAAAGATTGTAACTTAAAATTTATTTGTGTAGTTGATGTGGATACGCCAGAAAACAGTGAAGATTTAATAGATCAATTTATCAATTACATTTATAAAATAGGAAGGCAAAACGATCCACTTTTATTAAGTATTAATAAATGGGATACCATCAAAGATCAATATGGCAGTGCAAAAGATTATATAAATAAGAAACTGCCCTTGTTAAAGAATCATTTGTTCGATGAAAATCGAGATATGAGCTATATGAAATTTTCGGTTGGAGATGTAGTAAAAGGAGGTGATTTGGAAAGCGATGATACTTACACTTTTAAGCAAGAGAAAGGAGCTGATAAATTACTGAATTGGATGTATTCAATTGCTGAAGGAATTTCATTAGAAGAACCAGAAAAAAAATCCCCTTTTGAATCGATGATTTCAGGGATTAAAAAACTTTTTTCGTCATGAGTGCTATTGGATATGCAGTTTTTGGAACTCCTAAAGGGGTTACATTAGTGTCAAACGGACTTTTTAAGGAGTTATCGTTGGAAAAATCATTGTATTTAAACAATTCACATGTCATACTAAAACAGGTAGGAGAAACCGTACTTTTATTCAGAAGATTGCCATCGAATCTGCAAAAACCGAATCATAGGGATGTTATTATTATTGGTTTGTATGAATTTGCATTACAACACGGGGAAAACAGACCTGGTGCTTTTGTAGGAAGTGCCATCTGTTTTAAAGATAAAGTACCCAACGCCGAAAAGATGATTTCTGGGTTAAAATACTTGTTTTCAAAAGTAAAAGAGCAAGTAGATGAAAACAACCGTTTTAAGAGTATTGATAGCAGTGGATGGAACATTAAATTACCAGATTCAACAAAAGAATTTGGAATGTTTGAAAAGAGTGCTATGATGTACCAACCGCTTTCGGATACTTCAATAAATTATACTATTAAAGTGAATAATTTGTTGAATGAAAGTCCATCAATATTCACGAATTTATGTTTAAATATTGCTTTTCACGATAGTAATCACTGCTATATCACACAATCAAAAGAGGTTTATGAGCAATTAATAACGAAGAGAATGACCCCTGTGGAAGTAGGGCGTTTATTCGACTATAAAACACACAGAGAGTATTACCTTCACCAGATAAACCAACAAACTCAAAAATTAGAAAGTGCCCGAAGAGATACGGAAGTATTAAGGACAAAAGAAAGAAATCTTGAAACTAGCATCAAAAAGATGTCTACGGAAAAAGGGGGATTAGAAAGAGAAATAGCGCAACTACATGCCAAAAGAAGACAAGCGAGTAATGATACCAATATTGCTGAAAAAACACTGATTACCAAAAAGGATGAATTGAGGAAAGTAAGTTTAAATTTAACTACCAAGAAGAATGAATTGAGTAAAGCTGAAAAATCCATAAAAGATACGCTACCAGAGAATCAAAGAAGAATACAAAAGGAAAATGAAGCCTATAAAAAAAGGACAGAACCGATACTAGAAAAAGGAGCTAGTGTTATAAAATCTTTGAAAAAAGCCACTTCTGAAACTTTGGAGAAAGATGAGGTAGTTATTATTGAAGAGTATTTTGAGAAATTACCGAGAAACAAAAAAAGAACCCGTCGTTTGCTAAAAATGATGTTGCTGGCATTAGCTATCCTTTTGGCGGCTATTCTTATGATTATCCCTTATGGAATATCCCTATTGGGAGAGAGAGAAGAGAAAGCGGAACAAATACATAAAGACGATTTAGCATTTAAAAAGGAAATTGATAGTATTTTGAAAAGTAAAGATTTATTAATCAAAGTAGCGCTTTATAAAAAGGATGGAGTGTCTAAAGATGCGTCAAAATTTAAAGAGGTAAGCAAACACTTACTGGCTAATTTTTCTGAAGGAAGGTACAAGAAGGATTCTGATGAACACACATTTATTACTCAATATGATTGGGAGTTTTGGGAGTTTGACTATACAAATAAAGACCTAGCTGAAAAAATTACAACAACTAAACCGACTTTTTATGTAGCAATTAACAAAGAATTAAAACCATTAAAAGTTCAGGCTAATTTTAAATGGAAAGGTAAAGAAAAAATATCTGAGCTATTAGCTACATACATGTATAAAAACAAGAATGATATTTATGAACATTTGAAATCAGAGGTGCTAACTGACACTACACAAATGGAAAAGCATTTTCTATGGCTTATAGAACAATGCAATGGCTCCATTGATACGCTAGAAAGTGGACAGTCTTTAAAACTACCATTTTTTAAAAAATAGAAAGGATAAGAATTTAAGTTAAAAAGAAAAAAGAAATGGGGGAAATCGGATATGCAATATTTAGGATAACCGATGATTTGATGTTAGACTCAAGCGATATGTTCGATGAGTTCAAATTAGAAGATGAGTTAATACCCGACTCATCATTACTTGATTTGAAGTCCGGAGAACGTTTGATTTTTTTTAAAAGAATCAAGGCTGATGGAGGCAGGTTTAATAGTAAAAGAAACGGATATTTAATCGTGCTTTTGGAAAACATTTCGCAGGAGGATGGTCAAATCATTATTGGAAGTGCTGTCTGTTATAAAAACTACGGTGTTTACGAGCAAAAAGTCATAGCTAAGTTATTTTTACTATTAAAAGATTTAAAGAAGAATTTTGATTTTAAGACTCCTGAGAAGAATATGCATTTAGATGTTCTTTTACCAGGGAAACTCCATTCTCAAAATGTATTTCGAGAAACCAAACTGGTTTATAAAGGACATCGAAATTACAAAAACCAGTACAATACGTTACCTATTGAGCAAAAAGACATTCCTCACTATTTACATCTTTTTTGTACTCATGAAAAAATGAGCGATATAGGTTGTTTATTATTCAATGTTACACATTCCAATCGTGTGATAGCCCAATTGAAGGATACAAATTTCTCTGGTATCAATATGCATTTACAATATGACTCAAAAGATATTGACAAGCTAAATCAAGTTTTATCGAAGAAGAATGAACAACTGCAATCAAGGAATAAGAGAATAACAAGAAGAAATCAAATTATAAGTACAATCGCTATACTGTTTTGTTTGTCTTCCATTTTTATGTACATAAACTCTGAAGAAACACCAAATAAAGAGAAAGAGATTTATCCCATAGAAAGGTATTTCTATGTGAACAATAAACATCATCATGTTAATGTACGAAGTATACCTGCTAACAAAGAGGAGGAAACCATACAATCCACACTTTCAGATGGAGATAAAGTAGAGGTGATAGGTGTTGATAAAAACTCACTTTGGCTTAAAATTAAGTACAACAACCAAAATGAAGAAGGCTATATATCTAACAGATATGTAACCAAGGAAATGGCAAAACACCGTTTGCGAAGTGTTCAGAAAACGGCCTATATAAAACAAAACGCTTACCTGTTCAATTTACCTAAATTCAACTCCGATAAATTGACTTCACTATCTAAAGGAAATACAATTTTTATTAAAAATCAAGAACTTAAAAATAATGACTGGTATAGTGTGAGAGTTGATCAAGGTAATAAAACCTATAACGGTTATTTAAACAGCATACACTTTAGTTATAACAAACCAATGAAATATCAAGTATATGATTGAGTTAATTCAAAATACAGGAATTCAATTTATCGAAATACCACTAAGTATAAACGATGATGATAACTTAAGCAGTGAAAAAAGCTTTGCGGAAGAAATTATCTATGACGATGAAGGAAGAGAAGAGTCTGGTTCCATACTTTTTCCATACAAATGGAATGATCGTTATATCGATTTTGACTCCATTAATGCTGAAGCTATTGACAATGATGGAGAGGTGATTGCTGAAGAAATTCGTGAAGATTTTGTAAAGTTTATTGATAAAAAAAATATTTACAAAATCAGGGGAAGAGAATCGCTTGATATTTATGCAGGGCACTGGATTCCGATTCCTTATTTCAGAACTAGAAACGATAAATCAAAACCTTTTCATGCTGGCCCACAAAACTGGTGTCGTATGTGGTTTGGTGAGGTCGATCTAGAAACAAAAAAGAAGGAAAACTGTACCCATAAAGTAGTCTTGGCATTTGATACGAATACAGCAAGTGAAGAGCAGAACGATTATCTAAAACCAAATGAATCTGATGCCACACCATTGGGCAATGTTCGCTTTAAATGTGTTATTAAGGAACGCTTTTTTAGCTCCTTTTACAGTAGAGAAGATATTGATATTTGGTTATCGAATATCTACGATTTAAAGGACTCCAGAGGCAAATATTATTTCCGACATTTTGCTAATTATTTTGTGTTACTCGATATCATTAACAAAGTAAATGGATTTCCTGAAATTGCGTTTTTAACTGGAGAACGAAGCATTGAAACGGGGTTAGTATTGGATATTGGAAATGCAAGAACTTGTGGGTTAGTTGTTGAAACAACGTCACTACAACCAAATAGTCGATTTGATTTTACAACGGCACGAAAAATACAAATTCGAGACTTATCACAGCCACATAAGGTGTATGAAGATCCATTTGAAATGCAAGTGGCTTTTGCAGAAGAAAAGTTTGGAAATGAAGCTAGTGATTTTTTTAGCGATGTTTTTCAATGGCCTAGTTTATTACGAGTAGGAAAAGAGGCAACTCGATTGACGTCGATTTTTGAAAGTGAGGACTCGCAAGCGACTATGAGTAGTCCCAAAAGATATTTATGGGATTATGAGCCAACTAGTATTCCTTGGATTAAAGTAGATAAAGATGGTTATGCAGGGTATGCGCAAACTAAGAACCTTAAAAAGGCGGCACTTTTTGGTATATCGGAATACTTGAACTCGGATGGAACTATTAACACTGATCATTTTCCTGCAACGACAAGTAATTACTCCAGAAGTTCTTTGATGACTATGGGATTGGTTGAAATAATTTTTCAGGTTTTATCGCAGATCAATCATCATGAGTTCAGAAAGAACATGGGGAACTCTTCTTTCCGAAGAATTTTAAAAAATATTGTCATTACCTGCCCGACCGCTATGACAATTCAAGAGCAGTTTTTTTTAAGGCAGTCTTTACAACATGCGGTAGATTTGGTGAAAAACTATGTTAATATTGGTTTGGCTTCGACGGTTGATATTTATCCTAGAGAAAATACGCTTGATTTTGATGATTTTGGAAATGAAACTCATTGGAAATTTGACGAAGCTACCGCATCGCAGATTACCTATTTATATAGTGAACTTATCGATAAATTTAAAGGGAAACACCCCTTGTTTTTTAAGTATAAAGGAAAGAAAAGAGAGGTTAGTGAGTATGAAAACAAGGAAACCATTACCATAGCAAGTGTTGATATTGGAGGAGGAACAACGGATTTAATGATTTGTAATTATCAATATGATGATGAATCGGAAATACCATCGCTAAAACCTACTCCTATTTTTTGGGAAGGTTTTAATATTGCAGGGGACGATATTGTAAAAAGAATTATAGAATTTGTTTTTATTCCAAGTATTGAAAGTCACCTTAAAGAAGCTGGGGGTATTAAGATTATAGAAACTTTGAACTACCTTTTTGGCTATAATATGGGCAATATGCCTGCTTCTCATAAAATATATAGAAAGCAGTTCGCTAATCAAATAGCTACGTATTGTGCTTATACTGCCATTGATCATGTTACTAATAACGAATCCAATCGAAAGAAAACATTGCGAGAAGTATTTCAAAATTATTCAAAACCAAAGAACAACCTAATCCCGTATATTGAAAGCATTGTAAAAAATAGGTGTCAGTTGGAGACGTTCGATTTGATGGATGTTGTAATTGATTTTGACTCGCATCATATCAATTATGCTATTAGCGACGTGATTAAACCTGTTATTCTACAACTAACTAAACTCATTGCTGTTTTTGATTGCGACCTTTTGTTGCTCTCTGGAAAACCAAGTAATTTAGGCATTGTTCGAGAGCTATTTGAAAAATCATTAGTACTGAGTCCTGATAAAATAGTGAACTTTGGAAACTACAAATTTGGTGATTGGTATCCGTTTGCCAATTTTGGAGAAGTAAAAGACCCCAAAACTACAGTATGTGTTGGTGCGTTGATTGCTTTTTTAAGTACGATTAATAAGCTCGATGGATTCACCATTGACCTTAAACAACTGGCAAACATTCAATCAACAGCAAATTATTTAGGTGTACTAGGAACTAATTTTACAGCGATTAAAAATGAAAAGATCATCTTTCGTAAAAATGGTTTTGAAGGAGCGTTTAAATTTTTCGGAACTCCTATAGCCATTGGAATGCGACAATTGTCAGCAGAAGAATGGATTTCAACACCAATGTATGTGTTTGGGTTTAAAGATGACCATCATAAACAACTCTTCTCTAAAGAGGAATATCAATACCCATTTACTGTAAAAATTAGAAGAAGTGAAGAAAATATAGAAGAACTTCTTACCGAAGAAATTGAAATTATCGATAAAAACGGATTAGAAGTAGATGCCGCAGGGTATTTTAATCTACTCTTCAAAACCCTTCCTGACCATCAGGAATACTGGAAAGACAGTGGTTCATTTTTATTAAAAAACTATTCCGATGAGTAAAACAAGAATTAAATTGAAAGGAGGTGCTTTTGCTCCAAAAGACAATACTGAAAAACAACCTAATAAGGATGTGAACGAAGCACAAGAGGTTGTTGAAATAAATACCATCGACTACTTCTTGCAAAAGGATAGAGCAGATTTTACGGAGCAGGATATTTATGACTTTAAAGAAGTTTATCAGAAATATTTGAGAGATGTTTATGAAAAAACACAGAAAATTAATGAGAAGTTATTCAGTTTTTGTAGTGCAAAAGACCTGAAAAAAAATAAAGAAAATGGAAATACTAATACACAAATCCAAGAAAAAAGTATAAGGATTGTTCTTCCTGAAAAGTTTAGGGAACTCAATAGGCTAGCCGAAGAGGTGAAGAATGATTATGGTGAAAAAGGAACGTCATTCTTAAAAATATTGAACACCTCTCTTTTAGAGTTAGATATTGCGTTAACCAATCCACCTGTGAGTATTGATAGTTTTTATAATATGATGAGTAAGATGTTAGAAAACTTGCAAGCATATAATTTGCCACAGCAAAAGTATTTTTACAGAACTATTGCAGATGCTGTCAATCCTTTTTTTGCGGATCATTTTTTTGTGTCTCCAGAAGACGGACATTTTGTAGACATCAACCTTCATAAAATAGTAGAAGGTAAAGGGCAAAGAATTGAGCGGGGGTTGAGCTATATATTATTAGATAAAAATAGTAATCAGGTAATAAAATTTGGAAAGGTAAAAACTATTTGATGATGAGAGACTTTAATGAACAATACAATCAATTAGCAATTAAAGCCGAAAAAGCAGTGGCTCTTTTAGAAAAAGCAGCACAATGGATGCAACAATACAGTGATGCGGTTACCAAAGATTCGAAAGGTAAACTTTTAAATAAAAATAAAAGGAGTTTTCAAAGGATTATCAAAGCCACTGAAAAGAGACCTTCAATTGCTATTTTTGGTCAAAGTCAAGTAGGGAAATCTTTTCTTGTGAGAAGTCTAGCCAAATCACCAAAGACCTTAAAATTGGAAATTGTCGATTCTGTTTCAGAAGAAAGAATTGATTTCTTACAAAAAATAAATCCTCCTGGAGGAAGAGAATCTACAGGAATTGTGACACGATTTTCTGCAAGCAAACCAAAACTGATAAACGAAGCTTATCCGTATAAACTAGAATTATTAAGCCAGTTAGATGTGGCGGCCATTATTATCAATGGATATGTTGAGGATATTGAAGAATATATTAAAGACACTGATAAGGAAGAAATTGTTTCGAAGGTAGAAACTATAAAATCGGAAGTTACTAATGTGTCAGAATTGGGAGTTTCAGAGGATGAAATATATGATTTCAATGAGTACTTAATAACCAATTATAAAGACCATCACCTTATCAAATTATGTAAAAGCATTGATTTTTTTGGAGACTTGGTAGCATTACTTCCAAAACTTCCTTACCATCGCAGATGGGAATTGTTACACTATTTATGGGGAGAGAATGAGTTCTTAACACTTCTTTTTAACCAAATAAGTAAAACACTGTATCAAATTGATTTTTCCAAGGAAGTATATACCACGAGTAAAGCAATTATCAATGGAAAAAAAGACCCTAGATTCAGTGATACAACCAATATTTTAGATGTTGAGCGCGTTAAAGAAATGTTTTTAGAGCCCTCCTTAGAAAAACTAAGCATTTGCAATGCCAATGGAGCTATTTCCAAGGTTGCAATCAGTGAATTGGCATCACTAATTAAGGAGTTACATTTTGAAATTCCTAAAGATTTTGACAATAGCATCGCAACCGAATTTATCAACTATACTGATCTGTTAGATTTTCCGGGTAGTAAAAGCCGTGAAAAAACACCTGAATCTGTATTTAATAATAATAAAGAAAAAGAAAAGCTTTCCGTTTTTGTAAGAGGTAAAGTATCGTATTTATTTTATTTATATAACAGAGATATTGGTATTTCTACTTTGTTATACTGTATGGATAATGAGCCACCGTTGGTGTCAGAATCTCCAAAGTTATTAGATCAATGGATTAATCGCTATATAGGTAACAATCCCGAATCTAGAAAGGCAAATCAACAAAAAGTACTTTCACTTTTAAAAACCAAAGGGGTTGATGTTCAGGTGAGTCATCTTTCACCGCTTTTAGTGGCCATGACTAAGTTTAATGTAGAATTAAGTGGTAAAGGAGGGGCTGAAGTTTTGAACGATCCGGAATCTCATAATTCAAAATGGCATGCTAGATTTCAAGAGAATTTTAGCACCTATATGAGTAAACCTGTACAGGATAAATGGACAGAGAATTGGTTGGGAACATCGGACAGTTTTAAATTTATATTTCCGATTAGAGATCCAGGGTTTTCAGGGACATTTTTTCAAGGTTTTGAACCTGTATTCCAAAAAGAAGAGCGTGTCAGACCTGAAAAAGAAGGTTTATTAAAAGATATGGAGTCCTCGTTTTTAAACTCTTCTGTTGTTGATAAATTTATATTTGAGAAAAAAGAAATATGGGAAGAGTTATTAACTCCAAATAAAACAGGGATTAACTATCTCTGTAAATATTTAGCTCCTTCTTCACATCCAATTAATATGCTTAGTCAACTTCAAAATATGTTAGCGGAAGCTATTAAAAGTACTCACCATATTTTAGAAGATGAGCATTCATCAGGAGATATGGATAAAGAATTAAGAGAAGCTAAAATCAAGGGGGCAAAAGCATTTACGGCGCTGTTGAATCTGAGTAATAATTTTGACAGCCCATTGAGTAGTTATTTAACCCAAATTGTAACTTCTGAAAACGAAATATGGCGATTGTTGTATGAATTCAAGTTTAATAATCAGGAAGGAGACGTTCAAAAACAAATGGACTATTCTGAAATCAGATCTTTTTTTATTAACCTAGGTATTGACCCTAATGGAAAATCAACCGAAGAAGTAAAAGAAGCTTTGTTAGATTTTTATGAGGTAAATGAAGATGATTTGAACGAAATTTTAAAAAGTCAAATCGGAGTTACTGTAAATGAACTTTTATCAAACGATTCAAAAGGAAAATCCTCTAGTGAAATTTTTGCCGATATTGTATTAAGTCACTGGTCTGATAAACTATCTTCTATCGATTTTAGCAATACTTCAAAATTAAGCACAAGCAATGGAGCCGATAATAATATTATTTTTAATTCCATCTTTATAGAAATACTCAAAAGTAAATCGCACTATTTAATTAAAGAAAAGATTAAAGAAATTATTGATCTAGAGTTAAAAGATGGAATCACTAAAGAGAAATTCAATCTAATTTCAAGTTGTATTACCAGTATTTTAAATCGTTATGTTTTTTCAGCTACATGGCTGTTTAGAGAAGAGAATAATAAACCAAAGTTAAGAAATACGGACAAAGCAATTTTTGCTGTTACAGAGACTTTAAAGGGTAGAGATGCCATTGATGAAGTAGTTTTAGAGAACTCATCGAAAAACTATATTTCAGAATTTTCGTTAGGAGTGAAAGAGTTGTTCAAGGAAAATGTAAAAGATAAATATGGAATTGATAACAACTTTAACACCAAAGCGAATGAGGAAATAGGGAATTTAATTGCTGCTATTAACGCTATAGAATAATGTTATGAGTAAGAATGAATTTGAATTTGAAAAATTTGGAAAGTCCAATGCTATTTTGCCATATATTATAGCCGGATTGGCAATTCTTACCGTTGTTTTCCTGTTAAGGCATTGCAATTCACCTAAAGAATATTGGAATGCAGGAATCTCAGATGATAATTATCAAACCCCTATTTTTCCAGACAACCCCAATATGTTGCCGCCCATAGATACTACAAAAATTATCATACCAGATGATCCTTTGCAACGCCCTATTATTTCTAACCTTTTAAATGTTTATTTACAAGATACAACCAATTTAAAAAGTTTTGCAGATAAGGTGATCAACACCTATTCAAATGATTCTATTTTGGTGACCTATTTTGCGGAAGCGTATAAAAGAATTCAATTTCAAATTCCTACAGATCGAAGAGATACTTTAAAAACAAGGATAAAAAATGATTTTAAAGAAGCTAAGTTTGTTTGTTTTGAATCCATTCTTAAGAACTTTAAAACAAAAACGGATCCTGGTTTTAACGATCCAAATTTGCATTGGTTTTACAAGCAAATTGGGTTGTATGATGCTTGGAATACTACAAAAGGGGATTCTTCGGTTACCATAGCGGTTATTGACAATTCATTTGATGTCAACCATAAAGAGTTGGTAAATAGAATAACAGATCCTTGGAATGTGTTTGAGTATTCAAAAGATGTAAAAACCTATGGAAAATTAATACACGGCACTCATGTGGCAGGAACAGCAGTAGGCGAAATAGATAATGGTTTTGGGATTTCAGGTGTTGCACCTCAATGTAAGTTAATGCCCATACAAGTAGCTGATCGAAATGGAAGAATGTCTACCTCTTCTATTTTAGATGGAATTTTTTATGCATTAAAAAATAAAGCAAATGTGATCAATTTGTCTTTAGGTGTCGATTTATCACATTTGGTAGGGAATCTTAACGAGCAAGAACAAGAAGCCGTTGCAGGTTCTATTTATTTAGATGAAGCCGCTATGTGGAATGAGGTATATGAAATAGCCCAAAAAGAAAATGTAGTGATTGTTCAGGCAGCAGGAAATTCTTCTGTAGTTGCAGGCTTAGACCCAATGAAAAGATCGCATTTGATTATTGTTGTTGGGGCTACCAGTAGGCAACAAAAAATAGCAAGCTTTTCAAATTATGGAGATAAGGTAGATGTGTTTGCACCTGGTGTCGAGATTTACAGTAGTATTCCCAACCAACAGTTTAAAACTATGCAGGGCACTTCTATGGCTTCTCCAATAATTAGCGGTTGCGTGGGCTTAATAAAATCAATAGATTCTACAGCATCACCTCTAAAGATTAAGCAATTAATGATGGAAACAGGAATGAAAATTGAAGGCGATTATAGATTTATACAAATTGATGCATTGCTGAAAAAACTCAATTCGTTATGAATACAATAAAAACTTCTAGTTTAGGCGAGATTAAATCCGTGTTTAATGATACAAACAAAAACACACATTATTATAAAATTCTTCAAAAAGTATTAAATGGCAGAGGGTTGCGATTGGAATTTGCAAAACCGATTATTCAAGAAAGTAAGGGGCTTATTATTTGGCAAACAACTTTAGGTAAACCTTATTACAGATTTGATCAATTAGAAGCAGAAAAGAAAGCTTATGTAAGCAATCTCATTCAGAAATCACTAGTAACTATAGCACAAATACTTGATCAAAATACGAATCAAAGTATTTTTGATGATATTATTGAAATTGCCGGTGAACAAGCTGTTTTTTATACCATTGATTCGGAAAATAATATCAGTGTTGTTTTAACGGAATGGGGTTTTACAAAAGATGAACATATAAAAAGTGAAGGTGCTTTAAAGAAATTGTTTTCTACGTCAGTGTTAAAATCATTTATCATCAAATTTGTGTCGAATCTAGGAGAAGTTTTGAGCGATATACCATGTACTATTGTTGAAGAAAATTGTCAAAACGATTATGTGTCTGATGCGGACGGTGTGGTAAAATTAAATAGCCTTGAAAAAGGAAGCTCTGTAAAAGTGTTGAGTGCGAATGATAGTTTTGAAGAAGTGAATTTTGTGGTAGGTACACTTAATGAATATACCATTACTGTCAATAGAAATTTTGATTTGACTTTTCAATTTGTCAACAGTAATGATGAGGCCCTTGTTAACAACAATTTTACGTTTTCATCAAACTATTTTCCGAATAAAATCTTTACAACCGATTCCAATGGGGAGTACGTTGTAATCCACCCTGAAAAAGAGGACGTTTTTAAAATAGAATCGAAAGAAGGGGAGGAGTTACTTTTAGAAAAAATTCCTAATGATAATGAAAGGTATCGAATAGTTTTTGATCCTCCAATAGAACCAATTGTTGAAGAAGAAAAAGAAGTTTTACAAGAAATAGAGGATGATAAAATAGTGTTTGAGTTTTTAAATTGGAGAAGAAAACCAATCAAAAATCAAGCAATCGCTATTTATGGACTTAATGGAAAAACCAATTTTACTACGAATGAAGAAGGAATCGTAGAGGTATCTGAGTTAAAATCTAATATAGACTATTCTATATTTATGAATTACAAAGGAACCGATTGGAAGAAAGACTTTATTCATAAAGGAAAAAACAGGTATACTTTTATTGTAAAAATGAAAAAAGTTCTCTGGTGGTGGATTCCTTTTTTGATTTTTTTTTTGTTACTGTTATTAATTACAACTACGATTGATCATCAGTATACTGTTAAAGATTGGCACACGAAACAACCTATTGAAACGGCACATGTTTTATCTACGGAAGCTGGATATTATACTACTCAAGGATTTCCTCCTATGTTTACCGATAGTTTAGGTGAATTGTCTGTGGATTATGGTAAATTCTCAATTTATAGCCAGATTTTTAAAGGGTTAAATGCAAAAATTAGCGTTCGTAAATATGGATATCAAAGCTTGGATACAACCATCCCTTTAGGTTATTTTAAAACCCAAGAAAGTATTGTGTACCTGAATAAAATGAGAACCACTACTCCTGCTATTCCTAAACCTTCTCCTTGTGGGGGTGGAGAGAATTTTGATGAATCAGGAAGCAAAATAAAGCTCTTTGATCTAGGTAAAAGTAATAGGACATTTTTATTTGAATACTATAACGATACAGCGTTAGATTATATTTATATCTACTGTCAAGGTGGAAGTATTCGAAGCCCTTTGTTTAGCGTTACCACAACTACCGATACGGATTATTTCTCACATTCTACAGAAATTTTTGCCCCCTGTAGGTATATCGTTGTTGAGGTAATTGGTACTACCAATTGGGGGATTAAGGTTAACTGCCCTGAAGAATAATACGATACGAATTTTAGAATAAAAAGACAATTTTTTATTTTTTCATTGTTAATTAGTTTTAATTTTTTGCACCTCACAGATATTCGACACTTATGAGGTGTAATTTGTTAATTACTTAAGAATGTTTTGATATGCTGAGAGTAATTTTTATAATGTATTTATATTAAAAATAAAAATCATGATCTCTAATTTGACCCTTTTTACCTAAACTGTTAAACTTCCAACTGAAACCAAGCATAAAGTATTGCTGTAAAACGGTGCTTTCAGAATCTTCTATATAGTTTTGTGTAGCTCGTCTTCGAACATTATTATTCTGATTTAATAGATCATACGCTTTGAGAGTAATACTACCTTTATCTTTTAAAACTGAATATGAAAGAGTAGAGTTCCAGAACCAAGCAGATTTATTAAAGCCTATTACATCTGGGTTATAACTGTATCTGACATCATTGTTCCATTCTAGTTTTTTTAAGAACGTAGCTCTAGATCTGATATTCAAATTATGACGGGTAAAGTTTTGATTTGTAAAGTTATCTAAATCAAACGTTGTTTTTGAGAGACTAACAGTATATCTAGGCTCAATCATTAAAACTTTATTCCACTCAAGAGTAAAACCAATATTAGGAGAAATAGAAGTAGTTGTCGATTTGTACTTTACATCATTAAAAAAGTTAATATTTCTATTGCCATTTAAATTAACGCCAGTTCTGATATTAATGGTTGTAATTGTATCAATTTTGATCTTTTTACTATAAGAAGCTCCTCCCCATACATTGTAATAACCATCAACATTTTCGAAAGTGGTTGTTCTTTTGAAATTACTGTCAACAACACTTTTTGAAACAACTCTATTGTTCGTTAAATTTCCTCCTGAATAAAAATAAATCCCTGTTCTTTTTTGCCAATCGAATTTATTGAAACTTAGATATAAACTATGCCTTTCAGTTGGTTTCAGGAATGGATTACCTGTAACAATGTTTAGCGGATTACTTACATCTGAAAAAGGGTTTAATTGTCGTATGCTCGGAGCATCACTATCTAAATCATAGTTAATATAAATTCTAGCCTTAGAATCGAATCTATATCTAAAAGTAGAACTCATAATGAACGAACTGAAATCTTTTTTAAAGTTTAGTTCAGGTCTTAACTCATCTTCATTTTCTAAATTTCTGTTAAGTACCCCTGCGTTTATATTAAATCGAAACTTCTTTGATTTATAAGATATTCCAGCAGTAGGAGTTTTAGAAATATCATTTGAAGTAAAATTAGAACTTAGTTCAGTATTGAATAAATCGTATAAACCACTGGTATTGTTAAAGTCAAACGTGCTTTTAATATTTTCTCGCTCAAAATTTCTATAAGCATACTTAGCATCAAAAAATAACTTTTTTGAAATAATTGGATATCGATAGCTAATTCTTGTTTTTAAACTGGTTAAATTATTACTTTGATCACTAAATTGATTTCTTTCAATAACAGAAGGGTCTGTTCCAAAAGTTTCGGCTGTTGAAATAACATAATCTTCCGTATCAGATTTATCAATTTGATTTGTGATAGAAGCTTTTATGAATGAACCACCTCTACCAATTTTTTTTGTAATGTCAATGTCATTTTCAAAGTTTTTCGCTGTAGATGAAGACCTTGAATTTATATTGGATTGATTCATTAATACTCGATTTTCATCAAAAGTTTCTTCGTTGCTTCTATAGGTACCTTCTCTATCATTTAATACAAACCTAGGAGAAACATTTATTAAAAAAGTAGAATCGATTTCAATATCAAATTCAGCATTTATACTGTGGTTATCATTTTCATCGAAGGTAGAAGATGTATTGTTTGAAAAATAACGGCTATCAGGAAGAATATTTTCTCTACTGTTTTTTGAATCGTTATTAGAAGAACTTCCAGAATAGAAATAATTTAAGTTAACATCCAACCCCTTTTTATAGGTGTCTGCATAGGTCATCCCAGCGGTTTTCGATTTTATAATACCACTTCCACCACCGAAACTACGCCCATTAACATTGAATGATCCGTTACCATTAAACCATATATTTCCACCGCCACCGAACATTTTTCTAATTTCTCCAAAACTAAATCCTGGAGAATTAATATTGTTTGTGCTGGCGAGAACACTTATTCGTTGATCATTATCAAAACGATTCACCATAGCGGCTCCTTCGTATCTTTCATCGGTTCCAGCACCGGCAGAAACTCGACCAAACCAACCTTTATTATTTTCTTTTTTTATAGTAAGGTTTATAGTTTTATTCTCTCCATCACCGTTTTCACCGCTGAAAGCTTCAGATTTAGTTTTAGTGTCAGTAACTTGAATTTTTTCAATAATATCTTTAGATAAATTTTTAGTGGTAATGGTTGGGTCATTTCCGAAGAAAGGTTTCCCGTTTACCAAGATTTTATTTACGGGTTTACCATTTACAGTAATTTTTCCCTCTTCATCAACTTCAATTCCTGGTAGTTTTTTTAATAGATCTTCAACGTTCGCATCTTTTTTTGTTTTAAAGGATTTAACATTGAATTCCAAGGTGTCTTTTTTGATGGTTATTGGTGCAGTCGATTTTACAACAACTTCGCTTAAGAGATTATCATTTTCCTTAAGGTTAATAATACCAAGATTAAGGCTTCCTTTTTTTGATAAGTCTAACGTTTTGGAGAAGTTTTTCATTCCTACGAATGATACCAATAGTTTTAAGTCTTTATAAAAAGATTTTCCTTCCAGTGTGAAATTTCCTTTTTCATTTGAAATGGTGTATGATACCACTGAGCTATCTTTTACTCTTTCTAAATACACTGTAGCTGATTCAACAGCTGTTTTATCAGTATCAGTTTGTATTTTCCCAGATATATTGAACGGATATGACTGAGCAAAGGTGATTGCAGAGGTAAACATAGCGATAGCAATGAATATTTTTTTCATAGATCCCTCGTAAATATTTAATATTAGTTTTGTCCGACCTAAACAACGAAAGAAAATTTTAAATGTTTCAAAAAAGCAACAAAAAAATCTTATTACGAAAGTTGGTCTGTGTTTTTGTTTCCAGAACCAAAACTCGTAATAAGATTGTATATCTCTGAGTTAAAGATGTGTTAAAGTTATTTTTGTCTAAAATAAATACTAATTGGAACCCCAGTAAAGCTGTAGTGTTCACGTAATTTATTTTCGACAAAACGTCTGTAAGGATCTCTAATATACTGCGGCAAATTCGCGAAGAAAGCAAACTGAGGAGTTTGCGTTGGTAATTGCATACAGTATTTAATTTTTATAAACTTCCCTTTTGTTGCTGGGGGAGGATTTTGCTGAACAATATCTAACATTGTTTCGTTAAGCTTACTTGTAGGAATACGACGTTTTTTATTTTCGTATATCTCTACCGCAGTTTCAATAGCTTTGAAAATACGTTGCTTTGTTAAGGCTGAAATAAAAATTACAGGAACATCTGTGAATGGAGCAACCTTCTCTTTTATACGACGTTCAAAATCACGCATGGTATTCGTTTCTTTTTCAACCAAATCCCATTTGTTAACCAAAACCACAACACCTTTACGGTTTTTTTCAGCTAACCAAAATATTTTTTCATCCTGACCTTCGAATCCTCTGGTGGCATCAATAACTATAAGAGCAACATCACAGTGTTCAATGGCTCTTACGGCTCTCATTACCGAATAAAATTCAAGATCTTCCTTTACTTTCGATTTTTTTCTAATTCCAGCGGTGTCTACCAAGTTAAACTCAAATCCAAAACGATTGTATTTGGTGTCAATGGTATCACGTGTAGTACCCGCAATATTGGTAACTATATTTCTGTCTTCACCAATTAAAGCATTTATTAAAGAAGACTTTCCAGCATTTGGACGTCCTACAACGGCAAATCTCGGTAATTCATTATCCAAATCTTCGTCTTCTTCTGGATCAGGCATTTCTTCAACAATTGCATCCAATAGCTCTCCTGTTCCACTTCCGTTAATCGAAGAAATTGTATAATAGTCTCCTAAACCTAGGTTGTAGAATTCTACTGCATCTGCATGGCGCATGGCATTGTCAACTTTGTTTACAGCCATAAAAAGTGGCTTTTTTACCTGACGTAAAATTTTAGCCACGGCATCATCCATCGGAGTAATACCTTGCTCAACATCTACTACAAATAAAATGATATCAGCTTCTTCAATAGCAAGTTGAACTTGCTTTCTTATTTCTTCTTCAAAAATATCATCAGACCCAACAACATAACCTCCCGTATCTATCACAGAAAATTCTTTACCATTCCATTCTGATTTTCCATAGTGTCTATCTCTGGTAACACCACTCACAGAATCTACAATGGCTTCACGACGTTTTATTAAACGATTGAATAGTGTAGATTTTCCTACGTTAGGTCTTCCTACTATTGCTATAATATTACTCATTTTGCAAAGGTAGTGTTTCTGTAAAACAAAACAACTATTGAATCATAATCAATAGTTGTTTTATTATCAATATTTTCTGAAGTCCATTTATTTGGAATAGATGTTTAAAGTTGCATCGTCTGGTGCTTCATTTGAAACAATTAAAAGAGTTTTTCCGTTTGGGCTGTCTGCTGCATTTACAACAAGCAATCCTTCTGGTGAAGTATTTCTTAATCTTTGGACAAAAACAGGGTTGTACACATCACGAATATTATAGATTAAAACATCTCCACTTCTTTCCAAACCTATTACCGCATATATATTATCTCCTTCTGCAAAAGTAGTTACAGCTTCGGGCTCTGTACCTTTATCGTCTGATCTTCCTTCTGGATAGTTTCCAAACTCATATAAAGCTTTTATCGTAAATTCATTTCCAGAATCGAAAATTAAATTACCTGTAGTATTCCAAATAGAAAATGAGCGTCCTCCATATCCATAAATTTGATCGATATCTCCGTCATTGTCAGTATCACCATTCGCGGTTGTTACTTTTAAACGACCTAAGTTTTTCTTTTCTTGTAATTCGGCTGCATTAGGATATGCTGTTGGGTCTAAATTTAAATCATCACCTCTCTCTTCTTCTGAATATCCATCATAATCTCTGGCGTCTCCTTCATTCGCGGTTATAATATATCCTATACCATTTACTTCAAAATAATCAATAGCATCTGGTTGATAAAAACTCAAAACAGGCCAAGTATTTAAATTACCTGGAGTATCGTCTTTATCACTTAAATCGAAAAGAATTTCAGAATAGTCTTTTGTACCTAAAGGGTAAATATCAGTAATAACTTTCGAATCAATATCAAGTTTCGCAATACCATTATTCTCTTGTAGGGAAATAAACGCTGTTTTAGAATCTGATGAAACCGTAATATACTCAGGTTCTACATCAGTACTTAAATCAGCACCAGGACCAAAAACTCTGAATCCTTCAGCTTCCAAAGCGGCTTCCTGAGCATTAAAACTATCAAAGACAATTTGAGTAGCCGTTTTCGCTTCTACATCAATTAATGTTATAGAACCTTTTGGATCAATAGTGTAAGCATCATTCGGTTCACCTTCGTTGGCAGATAAAACATACTTTCCATCAGGAGTAAATGTTACCATGTCTGGTAAAGCTCCTGCGGCAATTTCAGCATATGGTGAGGTCAAGTTGTCGGTTTTGAAGATAACAACTTTTCCATTGTCTGTTTTTGTTGGAGCTTCAATGGCAATTGCTAAATATCCATTCTTACAGGCAACACTGTTAACATTCCCTCCGAAAGCGGTTATATCAATTGCAGTTTTAATTTGAGGCAAATTTACATCTGTAATATCAATTACTTCTACTTCTTTAGCTTCTGAGTTGGTAGAAAAAATAGTTTTTGTATTTGGATCAAAAGCAGATATTTCAGTAATTCCATCACCTAAAGCGACTTTAGCCGTAGTTGCAAAGTAGGTTATATCGTTTCCATCTATACCATCATTTCCGTTAGCACCGTCTGCTCCATCGATTCCATTTGTCCCATCAATTCCATCTTGACAGGAAGTAAAGTAAAATAAAGTTCCTAATAGAACTATCCCCCAATTTTTTACATTTTTAAAATTCATAATTCTGTTCGTTGATTAATTTGCTAAAAGTCAATTTTGTAAGTGAATTTAAGGTTAGTTAATTCGAAATTTTTAGTTATGCTTAAAGGTCGTATGTACCGCAGTTTGTTACCAAAGCTTTTCTTTTTGGTTAAACTTTTATTATTGAAAGATTGAAAATGAAAAGTGGAATTTTATTAAGATGCTAATAATTTTTTTAAATTGTAAATCTGAACTAATCAACGACGAAACTATGGATGACAAGCTGTACAATCAAATTTTTTTAAAGCCACGATTTCAAATGGACTTTGAAATGAATGCGAATAACTTATTAAACAAGTTGAAAGATTATATTCGTACAGAAGAACGTTATAAAATGAAAGTTGTTGATCAACATATTGTAATTGATATTCCTGAAAAAGATAATCATTATTGGTCGCCACAATTACAAATAGAAGTTGAAGAGCTAACAGAAAATACTAGTAAACTTAAAGGTTTGTTTGGTCCAAAACCTCAAGTTTGGACCCTTTTCATGTTTATTCATTTTGCAGTGGCAACCGCTTTTTTAATTTTTGCAATTATAGCCTATAGTAACTGGTCATTAAATAAGAGCTATTTTTTTCCTGTTGTGATGTTAATTGCCTTACCGATTTTATGGATACTATTGTATTTCATAGGGAGTATTGGAAAATCAACTGGTGAAAAGCAAATGAATGAACTTAAAAGTTTTATGAAACAGGTTTTAAAGCAATTATAAAATTTTAGTCTTTATAACCAAAGCGTTTTAATTGTCGATCATTAGATCTCCAATTCTTATTCACTTTTACATATAAATCAAGAAAAACCTTTTTATCAAAAAAGTGTTGTAGATCTTTTCTAGCATCTGTTCCAACTCTTTTGATAGCACTACCTTTATGTCCGATAATAATACCCTTTTGAGTATCACGCTCTACCATAATCACAGATCTTATCTTTATAATATTATCTTCCTCTACAAAGCTTTCGGTTTCAACTTCAACAGAGTAAGGAATTTCTTTTTTGTATTGCTGCAATATTTTTTCTCGGATAGTTTCGTTAACGAAAAAACGTTCTGGTTTGTCCGTTAGCTGATCTTTGGGGTAAAAAGGTGGAGCTTCTGGTAGCAGCTCAATTATTTTATAGAAAACAGTTTCAACATTGAATTTTTCTAAAGCAGAAATAATGTATACAAATGAATTGGGAACTTTTTTCTTCCAGTAATCAATTTTTGTTTGAACTTCTTCTTGAGTCGATTTATCAATTTTATTTAATAATAAGATGATAGGAATTTTACTATTCACAATTCTTCTAAAGAAGTCTTCATTTTTTAGTTCTTTTTCTCCAACTTCAACCATGTAAATTAACACATCGGCATCTTCAAAAGCAGATTTTACAAAATCCATCATTGATTCTTGTAGCTCATATGCTGGCTTAATAATTCCAGGAGTATCTGAAAAAACGATTTGGTAATCTTCTCCATTAACAATTCCTAGAATACGATGTCTTGTAGTTTGCGCCTTTGATGTTATGATTGAAAGTTTTTCACCTACCAAGGCATTCATTAAGGTTGATTTTCCAACATTAGGGTTTCCTATAATGTTTACAAATCCTGCTTTGTGTGTCATAGGGCAAAGATACGCGCTTTTTAAAGAAGAAAACGTTTTTTTAATGCGTTGTTATTGTTTAGTTTATCTTTTTTTTAGATAAAATCGTGTATTTAATTTGGGCGAAACAGAGAAAAGTGCCTATATTTGCAGAACAAATCGCGGGATAGAGCAGTAGGCAGCTCGTCGGGCTCATAACCCGAAGGTCACAGGTTCGAGTCCTGTTCCCGCTACTAGTAATAACAAGGCTTCACAGAAATGTGGAGTCTTTTTTAGTTTTACAGGTACAACATAGGTACAACAAATTAAAATTTAAAGGTTTTGAATCTTCAAAAAATGAAGTTGCCCGTTATATTCTCCAATGATGATGGTTTTTTCATCTTCACTAAGTTCAATTGCAGTTATCATTCTTTGATCTCCTAGATTAAACACTGTAATTACTTGACCTAATAAAGTATTCCAGAGGATAATTTCACCTTGATAGGATACTGATACAAATTTAGAACCATCACTAAATATTTTTAATGTTTTAATTTGTCCAGTATGTTTGAGGTATTTTTGTTCAATCTTATTTAGATATATATTCCATAGTAGCATTTCAGATTTATAGGATAAGAGAATAAAGGAGTCCTGGTTAAGTGATATAAACTCAATATTGGTAATATAACCAAGGAGTTTAAATTTCGAAATAATGTTTTTTTGTTTTATATCCCAAACAATAACGGTGTCATTATTATCAGCAGTAGCAAATAATGTAACATCACTAGATATATTTGATGCAGTTATTTTTTTTTGATGTGCCCGTAATGTTTTAATTTTTTCTTTTGTTTCAATATCCCATATATGAATTTTGTTATGGTAAGTCACTATTAACTCCGAATCATTTTTTATATACAAATGACATCCGTATTTAATTTTTTTTCGGTTTGTATATTTGATAGTTTCTTCATGTTTCAATGTATTTAGGTTCCAAAAGCAAATCGTTCCATCCCAACTCATTGAGACAAGTATGTTTTTTAGCTGTGAAACTTTGATTCCATAAATAAATTGAGTGTGCTTTTTGAATATGGTTTCTATACGTTTTAAACTTAAGTTATAAATATAAATTTCATCATTTTCTAATTCTAAATCAGTCGAAGTATAAGCGATATATGTATGATTATTTCTAGAGAAAAATACAATATCATGTATTCCGTTTTCAGCTTCATTAATAGTTGTTGATATTATTCTTTTACCATGGTAAGTTATCTCTTTTAGCGTTTTATCATAACTTCCAGAATATACTAGATTGCCATTTCTTTTTATACAATTAATAGATGTGTTATGATTCAAAGAACTAGCTTGTTTCTGATGCTGTATATTCCAAAAGCTCACACTACTTTTTTCAGTAGAAATAAGAATATCAGCGTTTAAAAATCGAAATTTATTATTTGTGGCAGTGCTTAGAATTTCAGCAGTAACCTCGCCAGTATTTAGATTCCATAATTCTACTTTATTAATAGCATCATCTACAATGGCGTATCGGCTGTTACTAAGTAGTTCCGCTTTTATATATTCTTCTGTAGGCTGTTCTTTGTAGTACTTTTGTGCTTTAAAATCATACCATTTTACAATACCAATACTATAGAAGATTAGAATCGTGTTGATGTTAATTAAAGGAAGTATGGTATTGATATAAGTATTATTATGCGTTTCTTCTAAAATGAATTGATTATGGATTTTATTTATGTGTTGATCTAGTACACAAAAACAACCATCAATATTCCATAAAAAAAAATGATTCGAGTTTTTAGGTATCAGAATCTCTCCATTGTAAAATATCCCTAATGCTAAATGTTTAGATTTAATAAAATGATCTTGTTGTTTTTGATAGTATGTTAGAAATCCTTTTCCTTGTTTAGTGTGTGTGGTAACAACTATTGTATAGGTATCTATAAACTCAAAATCATTTATCGTGTTATCACAAACAAGCACCTGTTTCTGAGAAAAATCTATTGTATTTCTTACAATAAGCTTATTTTTTTGGGTATCATCTACAATAGCCCAATAATTCTGTTTGTTATTAACTCTTATTTTATAGCCACCTTCAAATTGTTTTGCACTTCTTACGATTTGTTGTACTCTTTTGTTTTCTATTAGATTCCAAATAGAAATAAAATCATTATCTAATGTTTCTGTTAAAATTAATAGATGATTATTGGCTAGTTCTTTAATGTTTTTTGGAGTTGCTTTAGATGTTACTTGAAATTCATTAACAATAGCAAAGTCTTCTACATCTATGGTTTTTACATATCCTTTTTCAAAAGCTAGATATAAAAGATTCTGATGTTTTGATACCTCAAAATCACAAATATCTAAATTACCTATTTTTATTGTTCGCTCTATAGTCCCTTGTTGCGAGTCCAAATTAGGTTGCATAGATCTTAACCAAACATTTGTATGCAGAGCAATAATCGTTTCTTTAAGTTTAGCAATATGTGGAGATTTTGTTTCATCCAAGTATCCATATAGTAATGCTGCTAATTGTGAAGGATCATTTTTAAGAATATGACTGATCGCTTTAAACTTTTTGAAAATATAGTTAAGAAGTTTTTCAAGCGGTGTGTTTTTAGGAATGACAGCCAATGAATTTTCAAAATCTTTGAGTAATGCTTCGATTCCTAAGTATTCGATTTTTAACTTCAAATACCTGTAGTTGATTAAAAATGCTCCAACTTTTGAATATGCTTTTTGTTGTAGCTGTTTTTCAACTAAATATTTCAGTGTTTCTTTTTGGTCTTTCACAGAAAGATTGGAAAGGCGTGTGTAAATCTCTTGTTTCACAGATTAATCTTCAAATTCCCAGTCTACTATAATATCTCCCGTCTCATCTTTATCGAAGTCATCAAAGGCTTTTCCCTCCATATGTTTGACGATAACTTTTTTAGCAGTCTCAATATCAAATTCTACAGCTTTAACTAATTCTTGATTATGTAAAAAGTCTAAAAAACTTTTATGATATATGTAGTACTTTGTAGTATTCTCATCATCTATCATTGTATTTAAAAATTGTTTCCAATTATTGATGACTTCAGCAATCTGAAATGACTTTAAGGTTTCGATTTCACTTTTCACACAGTTAGTAAGATATTCTTTATCTATAGGATGTTCATAAGCAGCTAACACATAGATGGTTTTCAGTTTAATCTCTTTCTCTATTTCAGAAACACCTTCCATCATTCTTTCCCAGTGGTCTCTATAATAATTCTGTAAGCCTTTTGGAAACTCACTAATTTCTTTTTGTTGATACCCACCGCCGATAATTTCTCGAATTACATGATTGAGGTACATGAAGTTTCCTTCACTTTTTTCTTCTAGTATATTTATAAAATCTTCTTCGCTTATACTATGATGCTGTAGATAGTTGATAATTTCTTTTTTCTGAGAAGCATTTCTCAAGTACTGTCGTATGTCTTGCATATTTTCAGTACTATCATGTGAAAGATGGTCTATATAAAAATCATTCTCTTTATTTGGAAGTCGAATCTGATTTTCAATATCACGCATGGTTAGCAGAAAGAAGATACCTTCAGGAAGTTGTGAGGGTAAGTAAAGAATATTACTTCTTCTAAAATATTCGAGATTTTTAAGTTCGTCAATACCATCTACTACAATAACGATTTTTCTTTTTATCGTTTCTGTAATCAACATTAATAATTCTATTAGCATGTCTCCATCAAAATGATTGGAAGCTATAAAATCATCAACGTGTAAATTGTAGCGATCATTAAGTTGATTGCACAGTTCATGTATAAAATAAGATGCTGTATTACTACCATTATTTTGATAGTTTATACGATGTATGATTGCATCATTATCATAGGCATATTTAAGCGCTAATGAGGTTTTACCAAGTCCAGGGTTTCCAATAAGATAATAGTACCCTTGTGTGTGATTATTTATAAAGTTGTTTATACGATTAAATACAAAGTTTCTACCTACAAAGTCTTTAGGAATTTGCCGCTGTAAGCGTTCCTTTTTTGAAACAAATGTATTGTACTTTATAAGTATGGCTAATGCTTTAACAGAGTCGATACTTAGACCATCATTTGTTCCGTCTAAGAATTTTGTAATTCGTTGAAAACGACTACGAAACTTGTGGATAATAGCTTGATTAAGATCCTTGTAGTTTTTTAATTCAAAATAATATGTTAGATGGTTTTTTGCAGAAAGCGATAATTCTCGACCTATAATTCTATTAAACGCTTTTCTAATATCATCTTGAGAGGCAGGTTCATTATCTGTTTGAATATAACCTTTATTTCCTTCCAAATAAAAATTTTTGACCTTTTTTCTGTATTGATTTTCATCCATATAAGCACTTATTGGTTTTGTTAAAACGGGGGTATTTGCATTTATCTGCATCATAGATGCATTTTTTGCATTGAACCTAAAATAAACAAAAAAGCTGATACATCTTTGAATTTGAATTCGAAAAGGACATGATTTCATGATCGAATATGAATCTGCTCTTAGTTGCAAATAAGGGTGTAAAATCAGAAAAGAAATATGACAAGATAACAAGAAGTTTTTCCAAAATTCTCAAAGAAGGGAATCAAAACATAAAATTAACAACAAAATCTCTGGAGTAAAAGTAGCTTCAGAGATTTTTTAAAAAAATAAAAATATGCGATTTTTTACAAATTTCAAATATTGGCTTCGTCCTAAAAAAGATCGAGAAGTCTATGACATACTAGATACAGAGCTTTCAGCATGTGTACGAAAAGCAAAGTCCTTAGAAAATGGTTATAGAATTACGGTTGGTATTTCAAAGTTACGTTTGGGAACCTTCGATATCACTAAAAATATAGAAGTATTAAACGCTGCTTGTTGTGATTTAGAAGAAAAAACAGCTAAGAAGTTAGCAGATTACAATCTAGCAGTAGATAAGTTTTTAAAAGTGGATGAAGATTATCACAACCTTATCAAAATGGATACATCAACATCTCAAAAGAAAGAATGTCAAAACAAAAAATAAAAGATCATGAATAATAGATTTCATAAAAAGAGTGTCGCTGAAGATGTACGACTATATGCAGCGATTTTAAAATGGATAGATTGGCTTACAGATGAATATATTAATCCCTTGTTAGGGATTTTAAAAACCAAAGAATTTGAAAAATTTAAAAAGTTTGAAAAGCCAAAACGAGAAAAATTCCAAAAGAACGGACTTTTTCATGCGAATGTTATAGATGCTGTTTTCTTATTATTAGCAGTGATATGTGCTTTGTTTACAGAGGTATTGTTGTCTCAGATTATTTTTGAGAAAGTTATAGGTATTTCGCCTGAAAAAGCAAAATACATGAGTTGGGGTACTACGGCTATACTGTTTACAGGATCAATGCTTATAAAGCCTATGGTAAAAGATTTCTTATGCAAGAAACCAATTGTACCAAGATTTTTCAGAATAGGAATGTTCACCAGCTGTTGTGTTATGTTTATTATGGGGGGATTGAGTTTTTATAACATTGAAAAGAAGAACTACCGAAAGGATATAGTAATACTTAGCCAGAGAATAGAGGAGATAAAAGAAGAATCAGATGGTAATCGAGAAGAATTGGTCGCTTTAGAGAAGAAGATGAAAACCAAAATGGAGAAATTAGATACTACACCTGAATATATTTTGGGTAGCTCTTTTCTAGCATTGTCTTTACTTAGTTTGGTTATGCTTTTCTGTTCGTCATTTCTTAAAGCCGTAACAGTTTTATATGTTCAGGTTTTATGGCTGAAATTCAGTAGTGATTATTATTTTATGCGTATTGAAAAACAGCATGCCTCTTATACTAGTCTTGTATCTAGATTAGAGAATGCTTACGGACTCAGAGCTCCATATTTGAGATTAGTAGGTAGAAAAGCAGTTATAGAATCACTCCAAGCCGCAAATCCTGTTACGAGTGAGTATTTAAAGGCGATTAATACACCATCAGATACACCTCCAAGAAGTTTAAGTAGTCATCATCAAACATTCACACCTTAATTTTTAAAAACGTACAACATGAAAAATGTATTCATTATTCTATTTTTTGTATTGGTAGATACAACAATAGTACGAGCACAAAACACGGTTATGATCTTCGAAGATAAAAGTGTAAGTGTATCATCAGAAGAACATCCAGAACAGAATAGATACAAGAAAAAGCTGATAGAAAAGGCTTGTTCGGGAGCATTGGCAGAAGTAACGGTTTGTTTTTTAAGCGAGCAAACAGCTTCTGCAACAGCAAGAAAAAAGTTCGTATATAAACAACCTTCCTTTAATAGAAGTTACTACTCAGCGGATGAACTGTCCATGCAGCAACAGCTTTTTAAAGGGAAACTGAGACGGTCGAGAAAGCGTTTTGCTAAAAAGGTAATCACATTTATGGATTCTTATCAATCTTCAGCAAGATGGACAGAGATTTTAGCAGCAATAGTTCCAATATCAAGAAACTCGAACCCTAAGAAGCAGATTTTCTTTTTTACCGATGGAATAGAATCTTCAGAATTTAGGCAGATAGACAAACGACCTTTAATCTCGGACAAAGATGCGAAATATGCCGCTTTGATAGATGTAAAAAATCTTCGTAAAAAATACCAGTTACCTCAAAAGTTGTCTGGTGTAGCTAAAATAGAGTTTGTGTTTCCGTTAGATATGGGAATAGGAGAAAACAAACGTACTTCTCAGGCATTTTTGGAAACTTATTGGCGATCTGTTTTTGCTTCGTTTGGAGTAAAAAACGTAGTGTTTAAATCATTGTAGTATGAAAACCGATAACTTAATTATGATAAGCGAAGAGAATTTCTTTGCGTTACTAGAAAAAGTGATTTCATACTTTGAGACACGAGAAGGCAGGGAAAATGAAGAGATTTGGATCGACACAGAAGCGGCAAAGAAGATGTTATCTATAAAATCTGACACTACACTTTTTAAGTTACGCTCAGAAGGAAAGATTGAATTTTCTCAACCAAGTAGGAAGATTATTTTGTATAAGAAAGCTTCTATTATTAAGTATTTAGAAGAAAATAGTTATAAGCCGTATTAGCTATGGGGAAATCAGAAATAACATCGAGTATCAAAAAGCTTCTTTTAGAAAAGTTGGCTTTAAGAAAAGCAAAAACTGTTCGTCGTATTAAGTCATTTCAGCTTGGTTATCGTTGGGGGTTAGTCAATGCTTACGATAAGCAAATGTTAGGAAATTTAATAGAAGAAATTCTCAAGCATGCAAACGACCCAATTATGGTTAAATCTTTTTTAGAAGGTGAACGTCATGCTCGACATGAGAAACCATTAGTAAAAAAAAGTTTGGAACATGAAGAAACGCACAGAAAAAAAGAGGCAGAAAGGATTGAGCAAGAAAAATTAGAGAAAGAGTTGTCTGAGCTTCAAAAAAATCGAGAAGCGAAACAACAACAAAAAGATCAATCTAAAAGCCGTTAGCAAATAGGAAAGGTAGTGAAATCTTACTCCCTTTTTTAAAGAAAATTTATAGAACTATTACCCACTATCTAGAATATAAATATTGCTAGATATGGCATCGCCTATTCTAATTTTTAAGGAATTGGAAATACATGGTATAAGAGTAATCACTTGATTTTTTACACATGAATTTTGACGAATATTTATTACAAATTGGTAAGAGTAGTTGTACACCAGAAAAGCGTATGGAGCTATACAATGCTTGGCGTAGAACCAAACTCAGAAATAACCAAATAGAAAGACGAAAGCATCAAAAAAGAGTTGAACTAAAATTTTCTTTAGAGGATTTTGATAGGTTCAAATCAGATGCAGAAAAATTAAAAACAAGCGTAACCGCTGTACTACAAAATGTAATTACTAAAGGTTATCAAGATCAGGTTCACATGATGGTTTCTCACGAAGTGCTAGAAGCCATACATCTTAAACTATCAGAAATAGCGACAAGTATCAATCAGATACAATTTCATATTGATAATAGAACTAATAATCAGGTTTATTTAGAAGATATAAAAAAGTTAGAAGAACAGTTTTATAAACTAGAAAATCTATATCTGAGTTTTAGTACACCTGTTTCACTTGAACAATTTTTTCGAGAAGAACAACAGAAGAACAATCGTTTCATCGAGTATGTTCAGAGGATACTAGATATAATTAAAAACGAATTATAAGATGTTTATTAAAGAATTAAAAACATCGAATCAGAAGTTTTCTAGACTTATTAATTATTTTCTAGAATCGTATCAGAAAGGAGATCCACAATTGTTTCGAAATACAGGTTTTGCTACTAAACCAAGAGAGCTAACAAAGGTGTTTACGGAGAATTCGAAATTTAAGCATTCGAGAAGTAAGAATCTAAGGCATTGTATTATGAGTTTTACACCCGAAGATAGCGAAAAGTTAGAAGCGAATTCAGGGATTTTATATGATTTGGCAGGTGAATATTTAAGACTTAGAGGGTATGATAAGGCAATGGTGTATGGGGTGCTTCATCGCCCAGATAAGACCAAAAAGAAAAATGAATCCATTAAACACTATCATTGGCATTTTTTAATAAGCGTCAATGAGTATCGAAGTAAAAAAAGTACACGGAATTCTAGAAAGGATTATGAAGCTCAGCAAGTAGCTTTGGAAGAATATCAGTACGAAAAATATCCACATTTACAATCTTTGGTATATACCGATCCAGAACGTACTAAAACTCCGAAAACAAAACGAACTCATAAAGAAGATAACAAGCATTTTATTACTAAAATCTATACTCAAATAGCAGATGAATCAATTAGTTTTTCTGATTTCTGTGAGAGAATAGAAAAGCATGCTGAACTGACTTTGTATACAACAAAGAAAGGGATTGTGAACGGATGTTGGTATAAAGGAAATAAGTATCGTTTTAGAACTTTTTTAGGAGTAGAACGCTATGATATTTTACAAGAATTAGAACAGTTGAAAAAGCTAAGGAAAGAAAAAGAGCAGGAGCGAGGAAAAGCTCGCTAATTATTCATTTTAACAACAATTTTATGTCATTATATAACACATTATTTAATTCAAATAGGAAGCATCAAAAGCTTTATGGGAGCGTTTCTTACATGAAAAATAAAGATTTACGAAAGCTTTTCCATAGAAAACCACAAGGTATTTCTTTAGATGGGATTAAGCATTTAAAGCCTGAATTTAGTAAACTTTCAACATTGGTAATCGCTCAACCAGGATCAGGAAAATCAACCTTAATTAAATCCACAATTTTACAGAAAACAGCTAAATATCCACATTCTTTTTGGGTTATTGATCCGGCATCAGATATTTATCGAGATACTCACAGATGGATTGAATCTCAGTCTATGGATTCGGTGGTCATTAATCTAGATTCAGCTTCAGAATCTGTGAAAATTAACATACTGGAATTTGCTGCAAAAACAACAAATGGTATAGAAGATTTAGCAAGTTTGTTCATGCAAATTCAGTATGAGAAATCTTCAGGAGGAGATCCTTTCTGGAAGGACTCCGCAGAGAATATGTTAGTGGTTTTAATGCGCTGTGTAACTGCTGAAAATCAAAAGGAACTGCCTCGTACATTAAATACGGTATATACACTTTTGAATTGGTTTGGTTCGGCTGAAGAAAAATTAGATCGTTTTGTGATTACTCATCTTAAAAATGACGAGAAAACAAAAGAAGAGTACAAAGCTATGGTAGCCAATAGTAGTGAGAATAGTAAAATGTTACTCAGTGTTGTGAGTACTGCAAAATCAGCTTTAGCAAAGATTGTTAATAATACTACATTGAACGAGATTGTAAGTAGTACAAGCTATGATATTACTTCACTGAGGAAGAAAGCGCAAGGAATTTATATTCAGGTGAGAGAGGATCGCTTGGGGAATTCTGGAGTAAAAGCAATGCTTTCAATTTTAAATAAAATGTTGTTAGGTCAATGTATGGAGCTTCCAAAAAAAGGAGAAGAGCAATTAGATGTACATGCCTATATAGATGAAGCTGGTACTTTCTATTTGCAAAACCTTGATTCTTATATAGTTGTGATGCGTAAGCGAGCAGTTTCTATTATGTTGATTTTTCAAGACTTACATCAACTGGATATGTATGGCAGCTCTCAAAAAAAGGTGATAGCAAGTACTTGTATGAATAAAATCATATTTGGATCTGTCTCCTACGAAACTGCTTCTTGGGCATCTAAATTAGTAGGAAATGATACTAAAGAAGTTTTTGAACGCCCAGTGGGAGTTCCGTTGATTAGTGCGCAAGAATTAAGGGATTTACCAGTGAATTCTTTTTTGTATTTGCATAAGAACAAGGCAAAAATCATGACGATGAGACCTTGGTATAAACAAAGAAAATTAGTGAAAAGATCAAGATTATAAACCTTAAAAAAACAAAGTCATGTTACATCAGATTTTAACATTTATCATCAATTTTTTTATTTACACAATTATATTTTGTTTTTGGATAGCACTAATATGTGCTGCATTTAAAATAAAACCGAATTTAGGATGGTTTACATTTATCTCTCAAAAGATTATTAAACCATTTTTAATCAAAATATGGCAAGTATTACTATATTTTTCTAAAGTGTTTTTAAAATGGTTTGTTTTTATGTTAGAGCATTTTTGGTATTTTCTAATAGAAACTTTACGAAAACTGTTTGAGTTAATTCAAGACCCGAAATCTTAATAAGTAAGCTACTGGTATATTCGGTAGCTTTTTTATGAGAATATTTTGTTTAACTGTATGTGGTTGTTTTTTTAATTTGTTATCTTCGAGTTGATTAACCAAAAAAATAATTAATATGAATAAAATTACCTGCTCATTATTTTTTCTTTTATTACCTGCCTTAATTTTTTGTCAAAATATAGATGATTCCTATATAAATAATACTTCAGGTCAATTTTTAAAAACTGATTTTAAGAATGGGTTTCCTAAAAAAATCAATTCTATAGATGTTATGCCAATTGGATTTTCATTAGCAAGGTTGCCAAATTATATTAAAAATGTAGAAGAAAAAAGCTATATAAAATCAGGAGAAGGAATATCTATGTTAACCATTACAGGTAAGGATATTGGGAGATTAGTTTTTTACACAACTATTTTTGATGAAAAAGATTCGATTTTATTAAAAAATAATAGAATTGATATTGAAAGAAAAGGAGAAGTAACTATAAACTATTATAAAAATGGAGCAATATATAAAACCAAAAAATTAGATTTTTCAGAAGATTTTTATAGGCAATATCATGAATACACTAGAGTTACTGGAGTGAATAAGATTGAAATATTATTTAGGACAAAAGATAATAATATAGGTTATATTGTAGAGAAACTAAAGGTAGCTTTATTGAATAATAATGGTAGAAAACATTATGACGATATTGAAAAAGAAGGAATAGTTTTGAGATCAATCAATAAAGACATAAAAGAACAATTACCTTTATTAAAAAAAATATATAAAGAAAAAATTTCCTTATTAGAGAATAAATATAAGTCATTAAATACGATAGTCACTGTTGGAAGTTTTGAAAAAATGATTCAAATACAATCAGATAATTTGAACCCTTTTAAAATGAAAACTTTTAAAGATTATTACGATAATGAATTATTGCCAAAGGCAAGTAGTGCAGATAAAGCAAATTTAAAAGAAATTCAAAAAGAGTTATCTTCTGGTAATATATTTAATGTAGCGTCTAATTTGGATAATCTTTTTACTGGAGGTAAGTTGTCATCTTTAATAAACTTAGTTGGAGGGATTTTTAATAATGGTTTTTTTAAAAAAAAGAAAAATGGAAAGCGAAACTATATGAAGATTAAAGATAATTTTTATTACACAGATGACAAACTAACAGATAAAGATATAGATTTTGAGATAGTTTCAAATTCTGTTAAAAATGAAATTTTAAGCTTAACAAGAAAGAACAAAACTTATAAAGATTTTGTCACGCTAACATTAAATAGTTATGTGAAAGATAAAAAAAAGTTGATAGAGATAGATGAATTACGTAGCCAATGTACAGTTTTAATAAAAGATACAAACTCAGCTATTGAAGAAATTTATAGACTATTAAAAATAGAAAATAAAGTAGGAGAAAATTTTTCAACAATTGTAGATGATATAAATGATAGTAGTGCTTTCAAGGAAGAAAAATATACTCTAAATGGCTATTTTATTTTTAAACAATCTTCTTTCGATGTAATGAAAAAAATAGATGTTATTTTGGAGTCTAGTTCTAATGTTTTATCTAAAATAAAAGGAAATTATAAAGTATTGTACAATGATTACCCAAAAATAAGAATTAAAGAAATAGATAAAGAAGAATTTAAATTACTAAATCAAAGTTTGATTAATGAATGGAAACTTAAACAAATGGAAATAATAAATCGATATAAGGATGGAGATGATAATTTAAAATCTATTTCGAAGATTTTATCCGATTTTACCTAGAGAATTATATGTTTTTCTAGAAGAGTTGCCTTTGAGTTATGGAGTTTTCTATAACTCTTTTTTTAGTTAAATGGTTTAAATTTCTTTCAATGCTTATTTAAGAAAACCCTTTGTCAAAGCTAATCGTTACGGAAAACCACATGGATTTTCTCTGTAATTCCTCCATGTTATATTTCCGTTTTTACGATTGCTGTAATGCCAAAGAATTATTCATCAAAATAACGGCATTATGAAACATCATACTACAACAGAATTTTTTAACATCGGAGAAATAGAGCTATCGTATAAAAAGCAAATAGAAACTCCTTTTCAAAAAATTACTAGCTCTCAGTCAGCTAATGAATGTATCCGTAAAGTATTTCCTATAAATCAGATAAATTACCGAGAACACATGTGCGCTTTGTATTTAAACAATGATAATAAAGTTCTTGGTTATCAGTTACTAAGTATTGGAGGAATTACGGCTACTTTGCTGGATGTCCGTATACTTATTCAAGGAGCGTTACTTACGAATTCAGTAGCTTTGATTTTATTCCACAACCACCCTTCTGGTAAGCTAAATCCTTCCAAAGCTGATGTTGAACTTACCAAAAAGGTTTCAAGTTCATTAGGATTGCTTGATTTAAAATTACTCGATCACCTTATTATCACGGAAACCAATTATTATAGCTTTGCAGATGAAGGCATGGTGTAGAAATATCTTACAAAGAAATAAATACCTAGAAAGCAATTGCTTTCTAGGTATTTTCTTTTGGTGGTTTTGATAATCAAAGATATAAGAGAAACCTAGTTCATTATTTAAAATAGATGCTATTAGAAAACTGTTTTACTCGTTTTAAGCGATATGCTCTATATGAGAAAGAAATTACACCAAAATGTACCAAAGAAATCATTAGTGCTACAAGGAAGTTGTTTGCTCATATAGCAACTCAAGAATTAAGAGCAATAACAACAACAGATGTAAGAGACTATCTCTATTTAAAGAAAGAAGAGAGACTTTGGTCGGCGAGAACATTTAGAAATCAACGGCAATATTTGAAGACGTTTTTTGATTATTGTTTGGAAAACCAATTCATCAAAGAAAATCCAGTTTCTAAGATTAATAAACCTAAGTTACCGAAAACACTTCCTCGTTTTTTAACCAAAAATCAACTTCAAAAAATTATACTTCATACTGAAATTTATCCTTGGCGTTATGAAAAGGAAAAAGTTCGAAATAGAGCTCTTATTTATACATTCATACATACAGGAATGCGGTTGAATGAACTTTTAAACCTAAAGATAGAAGATATAAATATGCAGGAAAAGGAAATAGTTGTGAAAAAAGGAAAGGGGAGGAAGGAACGTATTATTCCTATACACAATATTTTGTTTTCAGTGTTGCAATCTTATCTGATTCAGCGTAAGAAAAGTAGTTATCGATCAGAATATTTTTTTGAAAGTTTGCGAGTACCCACTAAAATGACCGCTAAAACAATTCATACAATATGTAGAAAGATTAGTAAGAAATCGGGAGAGTACTTTACACCTCATAATTTAAGACATGCATTTGCAAGGAGTTTGGTGAATGAGGGGGTAGGGTTGTATTTAGTAAAAGAGCTTTTAGGGCATACTAGTATTTCTACTACTGAAATTTATTTAAGTGTAAGTAAAGAATCTCTTAGAAAATCATTTTGTCATGTTGCATTACTGTAAAACTTAAGGGGTGCTTATGAATTTGTTGGTTTAAATGATTGGTAGAGAGAGATAAGTAAATAGTAGTGGTTTTAATATCACTATGCCCCATCATGTTAGATAAGGTGAATAAATCGCAATGTCCTTGTAGCATCAGAGTAGCAAAAGTATGACGCAAAAGATGCGGATATACTCTAAATCCCATGTCCTTTTGAAGTCTTGTAAAAAGACGTTTTAATACAGATTGACTCATTTTTTGATCATATTTAAGAGAAGTAAAAAAGTAAATGGAGCTCTTTTCTTTAATTTCTCTTTGATGAATATATTCTTTGAGAATTTCTTTTAATCTTGGATTTATGGGAATAATACGATCTTTTCCACCTTTACCGTGCACTACCTTTAAAGAAGATTCAAGAAAATGAATATCTGATATTTTTAAATTGAGAAGTTCTGCTTGTCTAATACCAGTAAAAAGAAATGTAGCAATAATAGCTCTCGCTCGGATTCGTTCAAATTTGTACCGAAACTTCGCTACATAAGTCCATTCAATAAGTTTAATAGCATCATCTTTAGGAATATAGTTTGGCAGACGTTTCGGAGCTTTAGGCTTAGGAATATTTTCTACTGGATTTTCGGAAATATACTGTTGATCCAGACAAAACTTAAAAAAGTTGTTGAGGGCTTGCAAACAGTTTTTAATGGTTTTGGCACTCCAATGATTATTGATTTTTTTTTCGGTGATGTATCGTTCTACAAGTGCTCTGTTTACTTGGTTTGGGTTGTGAATATTTGTATGATTAGCAAAGGCTTTAAATACATAAAATTCCTTTTTTAAGGTTTGCTTAGAAAGCCCCTTAAAGGTAAAGGAATAATCTTGATATTGTTGGTGTATAAGAAGGATAGAATTCATGATTTTAGTGGTACTCGGGTTTTACCCGATGGGTATTAAGCCAATTTTTCACTAAACTAAAATCCTCTTATGCCTTTCTACGAAAGGTGATTGGTTGCGGAGGCAGGATTTGAACCTGCGACCTTCGGGTTATGAGAACGCCCCCGAAACCATTAATGTTAATTTTTGGCTTGTTTAAGCGATAATTGGATGCTTTGAGGTAATTGACGTTTCTTTTCACGACGCACCTCGGGCACAGTCTCATTCTATCCCGATTTATTGAGTTTGTCAAATCGATTTTATAGAAATCTTTTATTAGTCTTACACTTTTTTCATTCTTCATAACAAAGAATCGGTACATACATTCCCAAGCTATCTCTTTCAGCTTTTTAAAAGATCAAATGTTTGCCTCTTTTCAAGAGTGTCCTTTTGACTTTTAAGCTTTCTAGATGTGTCGCTGGATGTATTTAACCTTAATTCTTTTTATTATGAATGCATCAAAATCAATTCGAAAACAATTACAAGAGATAGCAGATAGTTCAAATACTATTAAAGCTTTTGTAGCTCAAGAAGCACTCAATTACACCTCTGATAATGTTATCAGCTTCTTTCAAGATCTAGCACAACATGGTTGTATTTGTGGGATGGTTCCATCACTTGTATATTATGCAGATACCGAAGCATTTTTTGATAATTATTATGAAGAAATCTTAGATATTAAATCTGAATTTGAAGAAGCTACAGGAACACCGCTAAAAATTCCACATCAGGTTAAAAATTACCTTTCTTGGTTTGCTTTTGAGCAAGTAGCGTATCAGCTAACAATTGAATTAGGACTTGAAATATAGTCCTTGCATTTTTATAGAGAGCACTTTTAAAGTACATCCTTTTTGCCATTCCTCATTTTCCGTGTTGCCATAATTCAAAATTCAATAAAACATAGATAGCGTTTAAAAACTGTTATCAGCGGATACAAACCCATGCAAGATAAGTTGCTTCGTCCAACGCTTCTACAAGACCAAGCCTTTCAGGTTGTCGAACATTTTTCTCTGAAAAATAACCGCCCAAGCCTTGTCTATTCCAAGGCTCGCAACTGCTATAAGCATTGTGTTTGATACCGCTTTGATATAACAGGTATCACCACAAAAATTTATGTTTAATTTAAAATTTTAGAATTATGGCAACAGCAATTGCAAAACAAAACGGAACAGCAAAAAAAGAAACTACAACTACTAAAAAAGCTGTTCAAGAAAAACTAGCTAAAGAAGCTACAGGACAAAAAACAAGTCCTGTAGTTAAAGAGCAGCCAAAACCCGTTCAGCCAATTGTAAAACCGATTATCAATTTAGATGACCGAATGCAAAAGTTTGAGCAATTAAAAGGTTTAGCACACCAACGAGAACGATTATCCACCACACTTACCGAGTTAAATCGTTTTAAGTACAATCAGTCAGATTCTGCGAGCTTTTATATGAAAGATAGCCAAGGATTAGAGTTTAAAACTACCAATACTAACCTAATTCAGTTGGTTACTAATCATTTAAAAAACACATTAGAGAATCGTAAATCTGAAATTGAGAAGCAATTAATAGCTTTTGAGTTATAATTGTAAAAAATCTCAATTTCAAGAACCTCGTTTCTCTTTTGAAATGAGGTTTCTCTTTTTTATCGGTAGAGAGTATACTAAAATCTTTATATTTGAGGTTGAATTTTTAAAAGACAAATTATAAGAAAGTAATTTTTAACATACATATAAGCGTTTAAAACGTGTACTATTTCTCTAGCTAAAATCGGCAAAATTTAAGAAGAAGGAATTAGTCTGCGAAGTACACCTATTTGGGTGTGTTCCGATATTCTATTTCAGTTCTTCGAGGCGTTTGCCGATGCCCAGCTAGCTGACTTGGTGAGGTTCACGCCTTTTTTATGCTTCAATTTTTTATTTATCTATTAGCTAATCTGCTTTTCTAGAACCTCAAAAAGCAACAATTTTTTAAATATGAAAAAATATACAATTGTATTATTGTTGTTATGTTTCTTTTCGGTAGCAACAAATGGACAAAAAAGAAAGAGGCTTGAATTCGATAAAAAAGAAGTCAGAGAACTTGAAAAAAGGGCTCTTGTAAATGATGTCACAGCCTATCTAAGCCTTGCTTTTCATTATAAGAACAAGGGATTTAACAATGGTGAAACCCATATTTTTCAAGAGAATTTGAAGAAGGCAGAAAAGTATTTAGAGAAAGCAATACACTATTCTAAACATGCTTATAGTGTAAGTTTTGAGAGACAAAGATATCCGAAAAAGAAAAGAGTTGACAGAAGAACACTTAAAAAGAGATACAGTCGGGCACTTCATGATTTAGGCTTTTTATATAAGCAACTAAAAAAATACACGCTTGCCAAAAAATATTTCGATGAAAGTTCAGAACTTAACTATACTGGTGCTCATTTAAGTTTAGGAGATATGTACTTGTATGGTTATGGGGTGAAAAAGAGTCCTGATATGGCACTTTATTATTATAAAAGAGCCTATAAACAGGCTGAGAAAAGAAGAAAAATGAGACCAGCATCTCGTATTGGGAAAATCTATTTTGAAAAGTTGAAGGACTATAAAAACGCCATAATATGGTATGAAAAAGCCATAGAAAATGGAGGGAAAAGCCCAACTTTGTTTGAAAATATAGAAAAATCTAAATCTTTGATTCAAGAGGAGATAAATGCTGTTAACACGAATCCTATTCTTCAATCTAAAATAGCAGACTATCAAAAGATAAAAAGCAAGACTGAGAAGAGTCTAGCAGCTTTGGAGGAAGCTCTTATTCCTCTCCAAAAAATAAAAGATAGTTATTTCAATCTTATAAAGGAGAGAAAAGATATAATTGAAACAACAAAAAAACAGAATGCTTCTTTAAACAAAAGAAAAAGCGAATTTGAAACCCAAAAAGAATACGATAATCGTAAAAGTAAATACAAAGCTTTCGTAAAAAATAGTACGAATGAAATCGACGCGAAAATACAGGAGGTGCTCAAACCGTATCAATCTCAAGCTCGTAAAAATTATACTGCTGAAAAAGCATTAAAAGATGAGTTTTACACTCATGAAAGAAAAGTAAACGATCAAAAAAACATCTTAGCGAGAATTAAGAAAGGAGCTCCTGAAACTTTACTCTATAAAAATAATTCGATAGTATCTATGGATTATATGGCAGAAGATGAGAAATTTAAAGTTGTTATGGATGTATCATTTTTAGTCCCGAATAGGAGAAAGAAACTAGAAAAAACCTATTACGTAAAAGTACCAAGAGATAAGGCGCAAGGTTTTAAAAATAATACGAGTGATTTTAAATATTTCTACTACCTCGAAGATTTACAAGCGATTATTACACAAGATAACACGTATATTATTGAACCAATTCATACTTGGTATACAAAATTGAATTGTGATAAAGAAGATGAAAAAGCTGTTTTACTCGTAAATAACACACCTGACACAAGGGATATTAAAACCTATTTAGAAAAGTTAATCATTAATAAAGATTCTTTTCTAAAGGGGGCTAAGCGTTTACAAGAATCTTACCTAGATGATTATACAAAAGGAGTACGAGCAGAAATCTCAATAGTTTTTGATGAAAAAGGAAGCTACAAACATACAGTTATTGAATATAAAGTAGGAAATGGATTAGCGAGAATAAATAATGATAGAAGATATGGTGATAAGCAAGGAGGAGCAAAAGGAAGCTTTTTATACAGCATAGATGAGATCATGAAAAAAGAGAGTATTAGATTAGAACCAGCAAGAAAACAATGTGAGCCAAAATATTCTGCTTTTACTTTTGATTATACTATTACGAAAAAGTAGTAAAATCAGAAGCTTTGATTTGAGTTTCAGAAAAACTAAAAATAGAGCACAAAGCTTATCCTTTAATGACTTATAAGAGCAAGGATTTGCCTCTTACGAGTTCCTCTTTGCACTTATCGTCAACAGGATTTTAGCAGTGCTATAATTTTTAATTTTTTTCTTATGAAACTCTTAACAAAAGCATTGCTTAACCGTTTTCAAAAAGTTGGCTCTCAAGCCGAGTCAGATGATCCTATAATCATTGCGAAGTTTTTTAATCCAAGTGGTTCAGGTACTTGGTACGCTACAGAGTTTAATCCAAATGATGCTTGTTTTTTTGGCTATGTTACCGGACTAGGATATGATGAATGGGGTTATTTTTCACTCCATGAACTTAGTGCTGTCAAATGCCCTCCTTTTGGACTTCCTATTGAGCGAGATTTATACTTTGAAGAAGAGCGATTCTCAGAGGTAATAAAAGACTAAATTTTATTCCTTATAGGGTAAATACCCCGAGGCTTGCCTCGTACGAAAAAAAACGTAATCTTTGGGCGTGAGCCCAAGTATTCATCTTCATAAGAGTCATAATGTTTCAATGCTTCTATATCATTTAGTTTGTTCGACAAAATATAGACGTTTTGTTTTGAGTCCAAAAGTAGACTGCATTTTGAGGCAAACATGTCTAGCTATTCAAGATAGATATGAGATTCATTTTTTGGAAATAGGTAGTGATAAGGATCATGTTCATTTTTTACTACAAAGTGTTCCGACTTACAGTCCAACAAAAATAGCTAGAACGATAAAGAGTATAACAGCTAGAGAAATTTTTTCACGAGCACCAGGTGTTAAACGAGCTTTATAGGGCGGTTCATTTTGGGGCAGTGGATTTTATATTAATACAGTTGGACGTCACAGTAATGAGAAAATTATTACCGAGTATGTCAAAAATCAAGGGAAGGAAGAAGAGTATGAAGTTCTATATAAAGATATTCAATTGAAGTTGTTTTAATAATTTAATGCCTCGGGGCTTGCCCCGAGGATTATTTACTTATTAACAAAATTTCTAAAGCTCCTTCGGGAGCTTTTTTGATGTTTGAAATAAAAATTACAGCAATAGAAGTTTTGATGCTATACACATGGTAAATAATCAAAAATTATATTTTATGGATTTACATCAACGATTAGATCAGGCAAAAGAATTATTTGCTCAAGAGTTTCCTAGTTTTTTATCTTTTATCTTCACCGAAATAAGAACCTTACATAAAGCTTCTGAAATGGCATCAGTTCTGGGGGACGAACAAAATAGTAGGTTTTTAGAACAGCAGGCAAAGAAGTTGTCTAATAGCATAGATACTATTGTGAAGCATTATCTAACATCTTCTGTTAGTCTGTTTGATACTAAAGAGGCATAGTTATGGAAGGAAGTAGTCTTACATATTATCAAAAAGGAGGAAACGAAAAGGAGTTATTATTTGCACAAGAATTTCCATATTTCTATCAATTTATTACCAAAGAGATACGAATGTTGGAATTTGCTGCTGATTTGGCTCTAAGTTGTTCCGATGAGGAGGGCTGTGAAAATTTGAATCATGAAGCTCATAAGTTATCAATAGCTCTCGATACACTAACTCAGCGATATTCAATGGATTTATTTGAATGATTTTGCACAGCAAAATATGTTCAAGTAACCATTGTGTAAAACTTAAAAAGTCTCTTCATAAGAAAAGGCTTTTTTTACATTTATATTCGGCATAATTCTTACTGATATCCAGTAACTTTCTTGTGATATCCAGTAGTTTTTTTCTGATATCCAGCAAATTTAATACTGGATATCAATAGCTTTTAAAGTTTTGTGTTTCGTTCTTGGCTTGTGTGAGAAACAGCATGAATAAAGATATTTTGCTCTCTTATTTCGTAATACACGACGTATGAAAATCTTTGTAAATGAGCTATTCGGATATTTTTGTAGATTAATTGGTAGGTCTTGGGAAATATTGAGATAACATCAAGTATTTGGTTAAGGTCATATTTAAAAGAATCAAAAAGAGCTATATCAATTGAATTGTAATACAACTTTATCTCTTTCATATCCTCCCGAGCATCATCTTGAAAGTCTATATAATACATTAGAACATCTCCATAAATTCCTCTCGACTGTATCCTTTCTTGTAACCATTTTTTTCTGCGTTGGCTAAACGTTCTTCTAACATTTTTTTATGATATTCTGGTATTATAAAATCTTTCTTTTGAAATGCTTCTCCATCTAAAAGAGTTATTTCTAGTATAAGTTCCTCTATATTTTTGAAGTGCTTTTTAGAGAATTGTATGTCGCCATCAATCGTAATTTGTACCATGCTTGTAGTCTAAATAATTCTTTGGGGTTTCGCAACAAAAAAAGCTTTGATAACTTTTAAAATATTTAGAGTTTTATAAAGATAGCTTCGCTGAGATTATTTGGCGCATAATTTTTTCGCGCAGGCGATAGCTGACTTTATTTAGGAAGGAGGCTATCGGCAAGTAAGCGTGATACTGGATATCAGAGGGTAAACCTATCTGAATCCAGTCCATCACGCAACTTGTGGGATAGTGCCTATCCTCAACCTACGCTTTTAAAATAGGAAGTGTTTTTTATTGAATTTCAGTAATTTTTTACTGGAATTCAAAATATATCCAGATAAAAAATAAGGAATAGAAAGAACAAAATTCATAAAAAAACATCTTGTCTTTTTTGTTTGGAAAAGTTATCGTGCGAGCGATTTATATTTTTAATTTTTTTCTCCTTATGCGAAACTTTTTTGCAGATTATAAAGGGTTAGTACTGGTACTAGTCATGTTTAGTGTTCTTGGTTTTTCTTTTATAGCGAATGCAAAAAAGCAGAAACCAAGTACTTTGGATTTTGGTACACAAATAGAAAGACTGGCTGAGCAAGTAGAGCGATTGGTGGACTTGATTGGTGGTGAGAAAGAGGAGGTTGTGGTAGAAGGTGCAGAAGGGACGAGTTTGCAAAATGCTACTGGAGTAGTTGATCCGGGGTGTATGGATAATTATCACGAATGGCCACGATCTACGACGAGAAAGGAAAGTGCATCATGGAGTTTGAATAATTTTCCTGTTTTAGGGAATACTCAACGTGCAGATGTAAAAAACCAATTTTTAGATATTAATGGAGATGGTTTAGTTGATTATTTTTACTTTGATAGAAGAAGAAGTCTGTTGAATAGTCGAGAGGTATATTATCAAAATGGATATAGAAGAACACGGTTGAGTCAACCAAGTTTTGTTAGTACTGGAGAATCTGCTTGTGTATTATTAAATACTGGTGATGGCTGGGATATAGCATATCGATGTAAAACAGCAGCAGAATATCTGCCAGAAAATGATGATAATATTGAAGTAGTAGAAAAAGTTTACTACGGAGACTGTGCACAGCTATAGAGGTGTGATTTTTTTAATTTTCTTTAACTTATAAAAACGATGAAAAAATACGGATTTTTTGTTCTTGGGATGGTAGTAGCCGGAGTGTTGAGCTTTGGTGTAGTGGCGAATGCTAAGAAAGACAAAGGTACTGACTTTGGTACGCAGATGGAAAGACTGGCTGAACAAGTAGAGAGGTTAGTAGACCTGATTGGTGGTGAGAAAGATGAGGTTGTGGTAGAAGAAGAAAATAAAGCACTTTCAGGTATAACACTGCAAAGTTCTTTTAATAATAGTATTAATCCTACATGTTTAGATAATTGGGAAGCTTTCCCAAGTTCGAATATTGAAAATAAAAATGCTCCATGGAGCTTAACTTCTATGCCATATCATTACAGTAATTCTCAATTATCTACAATGAGGCAATTTGTGGATATTAATGGGGATGGTTTATTAGATATTATTTATAACAGACAAGGATATGGAATAGGGCAAAATAGAGAATATTATTTACAACACGGAAAGGAGCGAGTGAGAACTGTTCAAACAGGACAAACTTATACAAGTAATAATAGTTGTGTAATGTTAAATAATGGTACTGGTTGGGATGTAGTATATAGATGTAAATCAGTATGGAATTTTAAGGATCGTGTAGGGGATCTTGAAGAAGGAGAGGTTAAATACTACGGAGATTGTGCACAGTTATAGATTCTAGAGAATCGATATTTATTATTTTTTAGATCTATGAAGATACAACACATGTATGTGTGGTTGATGCTTGGGGTATTGGCAGTACCTACCTTTGCCGAAGAAGTACCAGACACACCAATAGAAACAGAAACAACAGCTGAGGTGGTGGAAGAAACACCTACTACAGAAGAACCAGAAGTACAAAATACGGTGCTCTATGATGCGGTGATGAGTTTGTTTGCTGCACCAGTAGCAGAACCAGAACCACCAAAACCGGTAAAGATTGATGCGCTGAATTCTTTGAAAGGAGTGCAGGGGACGTTTGATGTGAGTTTGTTTACAGGGGCGGCAACGTACCACTACCCAATGGCTTTACCAGAGGGAAGAAATGGAATGACCCCGCAATTGGCACTTGCCTATAACAGTAACTATCAAAAATTTGATGGGATGGCTGGATATGGTTGGGAGATACCAGAAAGTGCTATTTTTAGAAGTACTGAGCGAGGAGTGGATAAACTCTATAGCCGAAATGACTTTAGTGCGACGATAGAAGGGCAATATGCTGAGCTGCTAGTAGTAGATGATGCTACGGGGCAGTATGGAGCGAAGAGAGAGGAAAACTTTGTGAAGTATGTATTTTCGAACAATACTTGGACAGCCTGGGATAAGGCGGGAACTCAGTATACGTTTGATGTAACACAAGTAGACCCAGATGATGCGACGAAAGTGTATAAGTGGCTACTGAGTGAGAAAAAAGACCGATATGGAAATACGATTACATATACGTACTACCAAGAAGGTGGGCAGGTGTATCCAGAGACGATTCGGTATACAAATAATGGATCTGATTTGGGGATTTATGAAGTGAAGTTTGCGCGAATGGCGAGACCAGACTATGCCACGTATGCACGAGGGTTTAAAACAGTGGCAAAGTACAACATAGATGCCATTGAGGTTTGGACACACCACAGTGGTACCCCTGAGCTTATAACGACGTATGATTTAGGGTACACTGCCGTAAACAATGCGGTACAACTGCTTACCAGTATTACGCAAAAAGCAGGTGGTGTAAGCTTACCAGCTACGGAGTTTGAGTACTATGACGGAACCGAAAACACACCGCACAAAAAGCGACACTATATGAAGACCATTACAAATTCTTCTGGTGGAGTGCATCAGCTGGAATACAAGTATTCGAGTGCGTACAGAAAGCCAAATGGGGATACGACGAATTGGTTGAGCTTTCCGGTGTATACGTTGCATAAGGTAGGGCAAAAAGCGACCAGTACAGAACCCATGTACACCACCACGTATACCTATGAAGGTGGGCATTCGTACTATGATAATCTAGATGCGTATAAAAAAGAATATGCTGGTTTTCATACCGTAACGGTAGTAGATGCCAGTGGAAATAAACAGAAGGTATACTTCCACCAGAGTGAGAACGCACCAGATAATACGACCAGTAGTACACAAGGAGAATTTGAGGATCATATTGCCAAAAAAGGGAAGATGTACCGAGAAGAATCTTTAGATGCAAATGATACTTTATACCAAGCTAAAATATATAAATGGGAGAAGTCAGCTTTAGCGGATGTCAACCCAGATAAAGACCGATACTTTGTGTTTATGAGTCGAAGTGTAATAGCAGATTATGATGGGCAAAGCACACCAAGAGCTACTGCCAAAACCTATAATTATGATAGTTATGGAAATACTACACAGGAAATAGATTATGGAGAAGTGATACTTACAAATACTTCGGGTGAATTTACAGACACATTGCAGGATAAAATAATTACCAATACCACTTATGCGGTAAATAGTGGTGCGTATATGTATGAATATCCAAGTTCGATAGAGCAATTAGATATAAACAGTACGATGATTGGAAAAACAGAACTGTTTTATGATGCTTTGTCTATTGGAAATATCGGCACAGGTTCACTTACGCAGATGGATGAATATACCAGTGGTAATACAAAAATTACCAAGAAGTATGAATATAACAGTGTAGGACTTCCTACGAAATTTATTGATGGACGTGGGTTTTCTACAACCCTTACGTATGGTTCACATAATCTTTATCCAGTCACGATAACGAATGCCAAAAATCATACTACAAGTATGGAGTATGATATGCGTTTTGGTCAGGCTGAAAGTATTACAGATGCTAATGGAATGATACATCACATAGAACGAGATACTTTTGGACGAGTAATAGCTGAACAATATTCATCGCTCAGTGATGTGAATATTTTGGAAACCCATAAAACATATAGTTATGATTTAGTGAATAAGCCCGTATCGGTAACTCAAAATATAAATCTGCAAAGTGGAATTGATGTAGAGCAAAAAACCTACTTAGATGGTTTTGACAGAACCATTCAAACCCGAACAGAAACAGAAGGAGCAAATAAATACATTGTGAGTAATACCATTTATGATGAACGAGGAAATGTGAAAAAATCTATTCTTCCATTTGAGAGTACAGGAAACACTTTTGAAACCATTAACCAAAACGCTATTGGTACTACTATGGTATATGACCCGATGAATCGAGAGATTCAGATTACAAACCCTATGGGATCAACGCATGTAATCTACAATAAAGAACTGAAAGCTACTACCGATGCAGAAGGAAATCGAAAAGACATCATTACCGATGTGAGAGGAAATATTACGGAGGTGAAAGAGTATCTTGATGGAACGGCACATTCTACGGTGTATACCTATAACCCACTGAGTCAGATGACAAAGATGACGGATAGTCAAGGGAATCAAAAACTTATGACCTACGACCTGCTTGGTCGAAAGCTCAGTGAAACACACTGGCATAAAGTGGGCGATACAACCTTTGGTACAGATAGTTTTGTGTATGATGCTAATGGAAATATTACTCAGAAAACCAATGCGAAAAATGAACAAGTCAATTATGCGTATGATGAACTGAATCGAATCACAGTAGAAAATTATATAGGTCAAAATGGAATCGAAGCCAGTCATAGCTATGACAGTGGAACGTATGGAATTGGAAGACTTGCCCAGACGGTAACCCCTGCGGTAACAAAATCATATAAGTATAATGTGCTTGGAAGAATTACTGAAAATAAAAAGACGATTGACGGACAAGATTTTGTACTTGGGTTTACTTACGATAAAGCAGGCAATCCAATTACGATTACGTACCCAGATACAACAGTAGTGACGAATACTTATAACAATGCGGGACAAATAGAAACAGTTGTTGCAGGAAGTGAGGATGTAATTACAAATGTAGATTATAATCCTTTAGGAAGTATAACCAAAATCAATTTTGCTAATGGTATCGAGACAAACAATACCTATTTAGCAATTAAGATGTATAGGCTTACTGAAAAAAATACGACAGATGGAATAAGTAATCTACAAAATTTAGCATATGGATATGATAGTGTTGGGAATATTACGCAGATAGTAGATAGCAGTAATACTGATACTGCAAAAACTACAAATTATACCTACGATGATTTGTACCGGCTTACACAAGTAGCAGTTACAGGGAGTGCGAATAGTAATGATTACACACGAAACTACACCTATGACAGTATTGGAAATATGCTGACTCGTTCTGATGTAGGTACTTACACTTACGCAGGAAATAATGCAGGAAGTGCCAGTGGTACAAATGCTACTCCCCATGCAGTAACAGATGTAGTAGGAACTGCTTATACCTATGATGATAACGGAAATCTCACTAGTAATGGAACATGGACACATAGTTGGAATTATAACGATACTCTTTCAAGTAGTACGGACGAAACAACTACGGTGAATTACTACTATGACGAGCTAAAAGACAGAGTAAAAAAAGACAATCAGACAAGCGGAAAAACAACGTATTATATAGATAAATACTACGATTTAGAAGACACTACAGGGAAAGTGCATATGTATATTAAGGATGCCAAGGTGGCAACAAAAACTAACAACTAAACGACATGAATACACAAAAGACATATCGGAAAAAGGGTTTGAGTTTGGCGTTGGCACTGGTTATTACATTGCAAATGCCAATGGGAGCTTTTGGAGCAAAAATGAAGTTTGCACCAACCTTTGAAGCATTACCAAAAGGACAACAAACGAACCTTAAAAAACGAGTAAAAGACATACGAAAAGAAAAAGGTGTAAGCTTTGAAGAACGAATCTTGATTGATGAATTTAAAGCGGATAAAAAGGCTTTAAAAGACAAAAGAAAGAAAGAAAAAAGAACTACAAAGCGACTTAGTTTAAATGAGAAAAAAGTAAGAAAATCAGAACTCAAAGCCCAAAAAGAGAAATTACGAGAGATTAATAAAGCAAAGAAAAAATCTTTGGATAAGAAGCTAAAGAAAAAATTAAACGTACAGGAAAGAACATTGCTTAAGGAAGTAGAACCAGTAACACTCTTTGAGCTACAAAATACGCCAAATGATCCAGAATATGGGAATCAGTGGGGGTATCAGTCACTCAATATTAATACGTTCTTTGACGATGTATATAACGGAACAAGTGTAAATCTGAACACGCCAGAGAAAGTAACCGTAGCCGTAATAGATAGTGGAGTAGATTTTAACCATGAAGAATTACAGGGTTCTATGTGGCAAGATGCAAATTGTGTAGATGAAAATAATCAAGCTGTTATAGGCGGATGTATGAATGGAGGATATGATTTTGTTGACTCTGATACTAATCCATATCCAACGGATGGATTGAGTCATGGAACTACAGTAAGTGGAATGGTAAATGCGAATACGAACAATGCCAAAGGTATTTCCAGTATTGGACATAATACAATAGAACTTATGGCATTAAGAGCTTGTTGTGATAGTACAGGGCTTATGAAAAGTAGTGACATTGCAGATGCTATCAACTTTGCCGTAAATAATGGTGTAGATGTAATTAATGCCAGTTTTGGAGGCCCTACATATTCACAAGAAATTTATGATGCTATAGTAAATGCTAGAAATAATAATATTCCAGTAGTGGTTGCTGCTGGAAATTATGCTACGAATAATGATACTGACCCTACCTATCCAGCGAGTTATGATCTAGATAATATTATTGCTGTAGGAAGTACAACGTCTTGGGATCATCTGGCGTACTTTAGTAACTACGGTTTGACGGTAGATATAGCGGCTCCAGGACAAGACATTTGGGGCATCAAGCTAAACAATGTTTATGAGGATATTGATGGTACAAGTTTTTCTGCTCCACAAGTGACGGCTGTTGTAGCACATATGATACGAGCAGGAGTACCGTATAATAGCCTGCAAAGTACCCTGTGGGGCTGGGTAAACAGCCTGCCTGCTTTGGCTGGAAAAACGGAAAATGGACGAACCCTGCGTTTTGAAGCCCCTGCTGTGAGTAGTCCTATTTGTGGAAATCTAGTGGTGGAAGCTCCTGAACAATGTGATGATGGAAATACAGAAAATGGAGATGGGTGTAATAACATTTGTCAGGTTGAGACGGTAGCTCCGATTTGTGGGAACTTATTAGTAGAAACCAATGAGCAATGTGACGATGGAAACACTCAGGGTGGAGACGGATGTAGTAATACTTGTCAGATTGAGACAGTAGCTCCTATTTGTGGGAATAGTATTGTAGAGACTGGAGAACAATGTGATGACGGAAATACAAGCGATGGAGATGGATGTAATGCTATCTGTGGTATTGAGGTAGCCGTTGGAAGTATGTGTGGAAACGGAATTGTAGAAGGTTTTGAGGCCTGTGATGACGGAAACACCACCGATGGAGACGGATGTAGTACTATGTGTTTGGTAGAAAGTACAGGAGGAACAGGACTTAGTGGTGTTACGATTCCTGTGGCGAGTTCCAGTACTGGAAATCTCATATTTCATCACGAAGACCACCTGAGCGGTGGGAATGTAGACACAGATAGTACTGGTGCGGTGGTACAACTACTAGACTATTACCCATTTGGAGATACCAGAATTGATGACAGTGCGAGTAATTATGAAAATGATTACAAGTACACTGGAAAAGAAAAAGACGAAGATACCGGGCTGTATTATTACGAAGCACGATATTATGGTAGTAGTATTGGTCGGTTTGCGAGCCGAGATAACTGGAGTGGAGATATAACAGATCCGCAGACACTAAATAAGTACACCTATGTACGGAATAACCCTGTAAACTATAATGATCCGACAGGAAATGTATTAGATACGGTAGTTGATGCCTTTGATATTGCGACAGGAGTTGTTAAAATGGGTGTAGGTATGGGGTTTGGTATGTACGGAACTCTTACGGGAGACCAAGTAGCTCTTAATGTGGCGAATCAAAATATTAAAGATGGTTCTGTGGGAGCTGCTATTGCTGGTGTAGCATTCTTTATTCCATTTGCTTCGAGTCCTGCAATAAAAGGAGGGGGACATGTAGCTGATAAGGTTTTAGATGTTGGGAAGTATGGAGATGATGTAATAGATACTGTAAAAAATAGTATTTCAAAACTTAATAATAAGCAATTAGATAATTTCAACCGTTTTAAAAAGAAAATTCCAAGTAATGCTAAAGAAAATATTAATATTAGGGATCTCCCAAATAGAGGAAAGGTATTTGAAGCAACTTCTTCTGCTAAGAATATTCCAGGGTCAAAAGCTATTTATCAAAAACAAATAAATCAATCTGGTAAAACTTTACAATATTATAAAACTACCTACGATAAAAATAATAAGATCATACATTCGAAAAATAAAATTCCTAATAAAAAGAAGAATGATTAATACAAGAATAGAGTTATTAAAAAAACTTCTTGAAAACCCTATATCAAGTAGAGATATATTAATAAAATTATCTGATTTTGATTGGGATTCTGAAGAGCTTATTGTTTTACAGAAAGACCATTTAGAGAATTTATTGGATTTATACTTAAAAAAACAAATTGACTTATCTGTTGTAGAAGAATGGACTAATGTTATTGAAGGAAGGGATGATATAGATTATGATAAGTATATAGATGTTATTGACGAATTATCTAATCCAATTTTATACGGAATACCTTCAGAAAAAAGAATAAAAGAAATTCTTGAGAATTTAGAATAAATACAAATTATGGGAATAAAATACATATTAGAACCAGATATATTTTCTTTCTGGTTCTTTTTGAAACCCTATTTAATTTTCTAATTTTATGATGAAAATAAAAAAATAATAATATGGCAATATATGGTGTAGGTGCTTACTACGATACAGATGTAAGTGAAGATTTTATTAATCAGAATCTAGTAGGTGTAGGTTGGAGTGCTACGGAAGCCCCAGAACTACAGGAATATTTTAAAAGCTTAAAAGTAGGTGATATTGTCTACATCAAAGCTGCTCCAATAGGACAAGACATATATGTGAAAGGTATAGGGGTGATTGAAGATAATAGTATTGTAAGTAACCCTTTAGTAACTACAGGCAGAAAGGTAAAATGGATTGATACTTCAAAGTTTACGATTTCTAGACCAAAGGAAAAAAATAATGTACGTTCTAATACTATCTATGAAGAGTTTCATCCAGATGTTTTAAAAGAAATTATCAAACGAATCAACTAAAATATTAGACTAATTGAACTCCAGTGAGAATATTCTGGATATTTTGAACTTATACACTTTTTTGAATCGTTTTTTGAAAATATAAGTAAAAAGAGGAATGAAATAAAAAGCATTCCTCTTACATATTTTATAAATCAATTATCTATCTAGCAATACTATCAGCCATTATAAGTGCGTTATGAGCATTCAGTACTTTGCCTGATTTTGATAGCTTGCTAAATGGGACTAATGAATCGTTGAGTTTTACCTGAAACTCATAAGAAAGTCCACTATTCATAATAATTTCTTTAACTTCTTTTGCGGTTAGATTTGGATAATAAGAATATAAAAGCCCTGCCACACCAGAGGTGATGGCGCAAGAAGTTGAAGTACCTCCTATAATTATTTCATAGTTTTTATCACTAGCAACAGTTGTGTTCATTTTATAGCCAGGAGCAAAAATATCTACATTATTTGCTCCATAATTTGAAAAAGCAGGAACCATAGTCTCATTAGCATTATAATTAATAGCTCCAACTACTAAAAAATTATCGGTAATTTCTTGTTGCTTTTCGAAATCATAATCATTTGGATAGACTTCAAAGCTGTCAACATCTTGGCCGTTGTTTCCCGATGATTTTATAATTAGAACATTATGTTTTTCAGCATATTTAATGGCATCGAATATCCATTGTTTGTGCAATGAAAATTCTTTGCCAAAACTCATATTAATGACTTTTGCACCATTATCCACAGCATAACGAATTGCCAAAGCAATATCTTTGTCATGTTCATCACCAAAGGCAGAAATACAAAGAGGCATAATTCTGATATTATCTGAAATACCTTTTATTCCTATTCCATTTTTTCTGTTTGCTGCCAGCAATCCTGCCATCTTAGTTCCATGATCAAAGAAACCTTCATATGTATCAATAAAAGGACTTCCATACCCTACATCACTTATATTATTTGGGTTATCTCCCATAATAAGTCTATCATTATACTCTGTATTCAATAACTTATTAAGACGTTCATTCGCTTTTAATTGATACTGCTCAATATATTCATTGGTAAATCCGTATTTCATTAATATTTTCATCCATCTTATATGCTTTTGTAATGTCTTATTATCTGGATGAGCTTTTTTTAAGCTATCTAAATCTTCTGTTGAATAATCAGTATGATTAAAAAAAAGAGATAATGTTTTTTGAGCTGCAATTTTTCCTCTATGTTGAGTATTGATATAAGCAGTATCCTTAATTGCATACTTCATTCTCTCATCATAATTTGCTTTAGCTTTTTTGTACGTTTTGTAAATAATTGAATCTGAAATGTTATTATTCGAAAAGTCCTTTGAATATTTCTTTAGGATTCGAGTATATTCATAGTTTACAAACCTTGATATTCTGCCATCGGGGTTTGATATGAAACTCCAACCATTAACATCGTCGATAAAACCGTTTTTGTCATCATCGATGCCGTTATTTGGTATCTCATTTGTATTTGTCCAAATGTTACTGCTTAAATCTTCATGCTTAATATCGATTGGCATATCGATAACAGCAATGATAACTTCTTTTCCTGAACCTAGATAGGGGATAATACTATCATAAGCTCTGTCTAAACTTATACCAGGGAAAGAATCTAGCTCTATATCCTTATGATGCCAAAGATAAAGAAGGCTATCAGTTTTTTTTTGGACAGGGTAGGGATTAGGTGAGTTCTTAACGGATGGAATATCTAAAGGCTTGTTACAGGCGATCAAAAAAATGGTAAATGCTGGTAATAGGATTCTAGTTAATTTCCGCATAATTTTAGAGTATAAAAATACCACTAAAGTATAGATTTTATCCTTAATGGTATTTTGTTTTTTGGTTACTTAATTTAGAACTGTCTGAAAAAGGGGAAGTTTTCAACAGGATTGGTTAAAAATAGTTATAGTGTAAAATATTTTTGTTTTAAGTTTAGAAATATTTACTTTAGCAAAAAAATGATTATGATAAATTGCTATTGTCACATTTATTCTACAGTCATTGTATTTAGTAAACTATAACACTTTTTATTGAGTGTGAATAATATTTGTTGCAACAATAGGTGGAAGCTGAAAAACCTTTAATAGAGTAGGTATTATTTGAAATTTTTATTATGGAAAAATTGAGTTTAGAGAAGTTTTCTGATGTTAAATTAGAATCAAAAAAAATGACTTTTGTTAAAGGAGGAGATTGTACAGGTGGAGGATTCAGTAGATGTACAAATAAGAGGGGGAATGTTTATTTTCTAACATGGGAGTCAGATGATACAAATGGTGAGCTGGCTGGTGTTAGAGTTGTATGGGCATAAGATTAAAAAGTTATTTAAAATTGCAAAAGGCTAATAAAATATTAGCCTTTTTTTAAATTTTTTTTTCATTTTTAATTAAACCAATATTTACTAATTTATGCAATTCAAAAACATCATTAAATTTTATTTAATTCTCCTGCTATGTTCTTGTTCAAAAAGTAACAAAAACATATACACAAATAATTACGATAATTTAATTTTCAAAGCAGAAAATAACATTCTTGATAAAGAGTATTATAAAGCTGAGAATAATTTTATTGAAGCTTTTAGTGATGGGAGGTACTTTTCTACAGATATTAATAATGCATTAATAACATCCTTGAAAACCAAAAATTGGGAAAAGGCATTATTCTATTCATCAAAATTAGTTGAAAGGGGGGTTGGTTTAAGTTTTTTTGAAAAAGAAGTTTTCAATGAATTTAAGAATACGATTCAATGGGGAAAATTCTTACAAAAAGTAGATGTATTACATGAAGTCTATTTAAAAAACATTGACAGGGAGTTGATTGATTCAATTAAAATATTACGTGAAATTGATCAAAGCAAATATTGTTTAATCCCTTCAGGTAGAGTAGAGTTGAAAGATGCATTTAAAAAGACTATTTTTTTGGATTCTCTTTTAAATAAGCTCTTTATTAATAGAGGGTTTCCGTCAGAAAAGTTAATTGGAGTCAGTCTAAAGGGAGATACTATTATTAATTATAAACCAAGTTATTATTCATTACTATGGCATAGCTATCAAGCAAACTCAAGTTTGATGGAAAAGCATTTAAAAAATGCTGTTGTAAATGGAACTTTAAAACAAGATCTTTTTAAACATATTTCAGAGGTAAATAAAATAGAATACGTTGTAATTGATTGTAAGATATACAAAAGTAATTTTGTTGAGAATAATTCTTTTCAGGAAGAACACATAAGAAAAAAAATAGAAGAACACACAAGAAAAAAAATAATTTATAATAATTCAAATAATAAGGATGGTTATATCTTTCATACTCCATTAGCTATTCTAAAAGATTTAAATATTAATAATTTAGAAGGTGATTCTAGTGAAATATTTGAATATATCATTGATTATGAAAAATGTGAGTTATGATTCTAATATATTCGAAACAAAAAGATGAATTTGTAAACGATGTTATTGATTGTTTAATGAACTATTCTTTTTTTAGAATTAGTCAAGGTAATGGTTTTGTGTATGTTGAATCAGTTTTCAAAGCACATTCTGAAAATCATTCGTTGATTAAAAATAAATTTTCAGAGGAGATAGATATTCAAAAGATAACTTCCATTTGGTTTAACGGAGGAGCTATTGATTTAAATGATAGTTATAAAAACAATTCAAGTGAATTAAATCAATTATTATTTCAAAATTTAAATATAATAATAGACGGTGTTTTAGAAGCTAAAAAAATTAAAAAAATTGGAAATACTAAAAACAATAAAAAAACCAACAAAATTTATAATTTATTAGCCGCTAAAAATGTTGGTTTACAAATACCTGAAACTCTAATTACAACCAGTAAGGAAAAATTATTAAGATTTATAAAAACTCATAATAAGTTTCAGTTTATTTGTAAAAGGATCAATGAATCAAGTAACTTTATAGAAAAAAAATATTTATTTGACAATTCTAAAACTTTTTTGTTGACAAAGAATGAATTAGAAAAACTCCCTGATAATTTTGGTCTAAGTTTTTTTCAACAAAGAATAAAAAAAAAGTTTGAAATAAGATCCATCTATTTTGATAATAAATTTTACTCATCTGCAATTTTTGATAATCAAGATAATGTAGATTATCGAGTGAGTTTACAAAATCTTGATAATAAACCACGAATTGTCCCTTATGTACTGCCAAAAAAAATTAAAAAAAAATTAAAATCTTTATTACAAATTCTGAACTATACATATTGCTCAATTGATTTATTATATACCAATGATGGGCGTTATGTTTTTCTTGAGATAAATCCGTGTGGTCAAGTTGGCTACATAAATAGTGCGTGCAATTATTATTTAGAAGAAGAAATTTCAAAATATTTAAAAAATGAATCTAAATGAAAAAAAAATACCCATTAGATATTATTAATTCAAAAAAGATTGATATAGAAAAAGCAACCTTTATAGATGACACCGTTTCTATTAAAAAGTATCAGAATACTAAAAATTCGACATATACTGTGTATAAACCTGTATCAAAGTTATTTAATTTAGAATAATAGATGAAAGATAGTTATTTCGTTTTATTTGCTAATTGTATTCCTGTAAAGGGAAAGAATAGAAGTGTTATTTGTGACTTACATAACCATCAATTAAAATTGATTCCAAATGACTTATATAATATCTTGACTAGGTTGGAAAGGATGTCAATTGATAAGATAAAAAAAAGTTTTAATAATAATTTTGACGAGGTAATAGATGAATATTTTGCTTTCTTAAATAAAAATGATTTTGGATTTTATACAGATGATCCAAAAAAATTCCCAAAATTAAACCTTAAATGGAATACCCCTAGATTAATAACTAATGCTATTATAGATGTTAATGATACATCTAGTCATAATTTTAATAGAATATTTAATCAGCTTGAGAAAGTAACATGTAAGCACCTTCAAATTCGTTTTTTTTGTAATGTATCTTTGACCCAATTAGAAAAAATAAATATTTTATTAAAAAAAATAGAGTCTTGTGTAATATCTGTCGATTTTATATTACCAAATAGTAATAGTTTTAAAATTGAATCAATTAACCAATTAATATTAGATTATCCTAGAATTACATCATTTTTTATTTACAATGCAGATAAAGATCTCAATATAAAGCCAGTTAGGAATTCTTTAAATAGTTTTATTTTTACAAAAGAAAATATTAATGATCATTTATCTTGTGGAGTAATTAATAGTAATTATTTCTCGATAAATGTTAAAAATTTTACTGAGTCAATAAAACACAATTCTTGTTTAAATAAAAAAATTTCTATAGATGTTAACGGAGATATTAAAAACTGTCCATCTATGCCCCAAAGTTTCGGAAACATTAAAAATACAACATTACAGGAAGCGTTAGACCATAGGGATTTTAAAAAATATTGGAATCTGACCAAAGACGTAATTGACGTTTGTAAAGATTGTGAGTTTCGTTATGTCTGTACAGATTGTAGGGCATATAAAGAGAATCCTGAAGATGATTATTCAAAACCTTTAAAATGCGGTTATAGTCCGTATACAAATAAATGGGAAAAATGGAGTGCTAATCCATTAAAAGAAAAAGCGATTAAGTATTATGGGATGCAAGAATTAGCAAGAAACGATGACTAAAAAATTCCCTTATTATAAACAAGCTGACCAAAAAGACTGTGGCCCAACTTGTCTAAAAATAATAGCTAAGTACTTTGGTAAAACTATTTCTATCCAAGAATTAAGAAAATCTACAGAAACTACAAGAACAGGTAGTAATTTATTAGGTTTAAGCGAAGCTTCTGAACAATTGGGTTTTAGAAGTCTTGGTGTTAAGATGCCTCTATTTAGATTACTAGAAGCACCATTACCTTGTATTTTACATTGGAACAAAAACCACTACGCTGTATTATATAAAATTAAAAAAAACATTTTTTATATTTCTGACCCTGCTTATGGTTTATTGAAATACAACAAGAAAGATTTTTTGAAACACTGGATAGGTAATAATGCAGATGAAAATACAAACGAAGGAATTGCATTACTCTTAGAACCTACTCCAAAGTTTTATGACACTAATTTTGATATTGATAAATCAAGTTTCGGATTTAAGTTTTTATCAAGGTATATTTTTAGATATAAGAACTTTCTTTGGCAGTTAGTTGTTGGATTACTCGTTGCTAGTCTATTGCAACTAATTTTTCCTTTTTTAACTCAGAGTATTGTCGATGTTGGGATTAAGAACCAGGATATACATTTTATTTACCTTGTTTTATTTGCCCAACTGACATTATTTATTGGCAGAACTGCTATTGAGGTAATAAGAAGTTGGATATTATTACATCTAAGTACACGAATTAATATATCATTAGTTTCTGATTTTTTTATCAAACTAATGAATTTGCCTATTTCCTTTTTCGATACTAGGATGACAGGTGATATTTTACAAAGAATCAATGATCATAAACGAATCGAACGTATTCTTACCACTTCATCTTTGAACGTGTTGTTTTCGTTTGTAAATCTAGTTGTATTTAGTTTTGTTTTAATTTATTATAACTTTCCTATTTTTACCATTTTTGCAATAGGTAGTTTTTTATATTTCTTATGGATAATCATTTTTTTAAAGAAGCGTAGAGATTTAGATTACAAACGCTTTTCAGAAGTGAGTCAAGAACAATCTAAAGTCATTGAGCTTATTAACGGTATGCAAGAAATTAAACTCCATAATGCAGAAAAGAAAAAACGTTGGGGTTGGGAATTTGTACAAGCGCGTTTATTTAAAGTTTCTATTGAGGGATTAGCTCTGGAACAATATCAAAGTGTTGGCTCTGGTTTTATTAATGAGTTAAAAAATATTTTAATTACCGTATTCTCAGCCAAATTCGTGATTGATGGAGAGATAACTCTCGGTATGATGTTAGCCATAAGTTATATTGTAGGTCAATTAAACTCACCAATAGCGCAATTAATCAATTTCATTAGAGAAGTACAAGATGCTAAAATTTCTTTAGATAGACTCTCTGAAATTCATAATAAAGAGGATGAAGAACCGATAGAAAATGAGAAAATAAGAGATATAGATATAAATGCTGATTTCAATATATCCAATCTTTCGTATCGATATATAGGATCAGATCAAATGGTTTTACAAAATCTAGACTTACATATTCCCGCAAATAGGGTTACTGCTATTGTTGGGGTAAGTGGAAGCGGTAAGACAACCTTAATGAAACTTTTATTGAAGTTTTATGAACCGAATAAAGGGGAAGTTAAATTGGGAAATCATAACTTAAAGAATATATCCCAAAAGAAATGGCGTTCGGAGTGTGGAGTGGTTATGCAAGAGGGATATATTTTTAATGATACGATCGCAAATAACATAGCTGTTGGTGATGATTATATTGATAAGAAAAAATTAGCTCATGCTGTTGATGTTGCTAACATTAAAGAATTTGTTGAAAGTTTGCCACTTTCATATAATACAAAAATAGGTATGGAGGGTGTTGGTTTAAGTACAGGACAAAAACAGCGATTGCTAATTGCTCGATCGGTTTATAAAAATCCAAAATACTTATTTTTTGACGAAGCAACTTCAGCCTTAGATGCAAATAACGAAAAAACTATTATGGAAAAGTTGAATACCTTTTTTGAAAACAAAACAGTTGTTGTTATTGCGCACAGATTAAGCACCGTTAAAAATGCTCATCAAATTGTTGTTTTGGATAAAGGAAAAATAGTTGAAATTGGAAACCATGAACATCTGATTAGAAATAAAGGGAATTACTATCACTTAGTAAAAAATCAACTTGAATTAGGGAAATAAGATGCCAGATAATAATCATTTAGATAATATAGAGCTTAGAAGTGAGGAGGTTCAAGAAATATTAACCAAAGTACCTCATTGGATGATACGCAAAGGGAATACTTTATTTTTTATATTGATACTTCTATTGTTACTCCTTTCTTGGTTAATAAAGTACCCTGATACCATAGCTTCTGAAGTTATTGTAACAACTGAAATTCCACCTCAAAAAGAATTTGCAAAAGTTACAGGTAAGTTTGATACTATTTTTGTTAATGATGGTCAGAGTATTAAAATCAATAAACCAATTGCAATTATTGAAAATACAGCAAACTACAAAGATGTATTTTTCTTAAAATCTATTGTAGATACTGTGAGCTTGAAAAAGAATACTTTTACTTTTCCATTAGAAAAGATTCCAATTTTATTCCTTGGAGATATTGAAAACGTCTATGCTCAATTTGAGAATAATTACATACAGTATTTGTTGAATAAAGAATTACGACCATATTCAAATGAAAGTATCGCAAATAATATAGCGACTTCTGAGCTTCGCAGACGATTAGAGAGTACTCAATCACAAAAAGAAATAAATAAAACAGAATTAGAGTTTAAGAAGAAGGATTTGGATAGGAGTAAAGCTCTGTTTGATAAAGGGGTTATTTCAGCAAAGGAATATGAAGCAAAGCAACTGGAATATTTGCAAGCGGAACGTAATTATCAGAGTATGAACTCTTCCATCTCTCAATTACGCGAATCTCTGGCTAATAGCAGAAAAACATCAAAAGGAACTGAAATTACTCGAATTAGAGAGGAAATGAACCTATTAAAAAATACGATTCAATCATTTAATTTATTGAAAAAAGGTATTTTAGATTGGGAATTGAAGTATGCGTTTATTTCAAAAGTTGAAGGGGAGGTTTCTTATTTAAATTATTGGAATAAAAATCAAACAGTAACGCAGGGAGATTTAGTGTTTACTATTATTCCATCAGAATATTCATCATATATAGCAAAATTAAAAACACCTTCGCAGAACTCAGGAAAGATAAAAATTGGTCAAACTGTTAACGTGATGCTCGATAATTATCCAGATTATGAGTTTGGAGTAATTAAAGGTAAGGTTAAAAATATCTCAGTTATTCCAGATAAAGAAGGGTTTTATACTATTGATGTTACATTACCTGATGAACTTGAAACTTCATATAATAAAAAAATTGAGTTCAAACAAGAAATGAGAGGAACTGCTGAAATCATTACTGAGGATTTACGTTTAATTGATCGATTCTTTTATCAATTGAAGAAGATTGCAGAGAAATAATTGTCCGTTTCTAAACTTTTTTACTAAACCATCTTTTTTAACAAAAAGTTTAGAGGTAAGTCATTAAAAAATATTTGGTTAATTAGTTTATCAGATCGTGCCTCTCCTCAACCTACGCTTTTAAAATTGGAAGATTTTTTGGTGATGTCCAGTAATTTTTTACTGGATGTCAGTGTTGATATGTTTCTTTCAGAAATCAAGAAGCCTTTTTAGCTGTTTAGTTTCACTGTTTACTTAAACAGGCTTGGCTATATTGCTTTAAAAAAATGTCATTTTTCAAACGTAAAAAGTGTTCGTTACACTTAACCTCTAAAGTAACACAAAGTTGTAATTGGTTTGTTATGAGGTTTTATTCTATGGTTAATTTTTTTACATTTGGAGGAAACTAACCAAATAATCATGAAAAAGTCATTACTTAGGCTTCTATTCTTTTTTTTACTGTTTAATGTAAGTGTTTCAAATGCCCAAACCTATACTAATGATAAATATAACAATAGTAATTATACAATACCAGATGGAAATTCAACTAGTGATGCTGGAACAAATGTAAGTTCTGTAACATTTTCTGGACTTCCAAGTAACGCTAAAATTACAAAAGTTACTATTGCTACTAGAGTTCAACATGGAAAGCATTCAGATTTGGCAGCTAGAGTTTCGACCAATTGGAATGGAATATCTTCACCATCTGTAGTAATTTACACAGCAGGTTCTCAAGGTAATAATTCTGGTGCTCTTGAAAAAAGTCGAACAACATCTGCATTTAATGACTTAAATCCTAATCAGACGTTTTATTTTAGGGTATGGGATACAGCAAGTGGGAATACAGGATACATAGATGCTTTTGGTGTTAGAGTAGAATATACTGTGCCTCCAACAGTTAATTCAGTTTCTCCACTATCCGCAAGCACGAATCAAGAAGTAACATTTACCATTAATGGGAATTATCTTACCAGTGGCATGGGGTTTCATGTGGATAATTTAGAAAATATCCAAGAACAAAGTGGAGGTTCTTTAACAAGACGTTATTTCAAAGGGACATTTCAGCAATACTCAGGAACTAAAAATGGAGTCGTAAAAGATGCTCCTAATGGTACTACACTTTTTAATTTCTCTGTAAATGTTTCTACTCCTCATCCAACTGTGAGTTCAGTTTCTCCACTATCCGCAAGCACGAATCAAGAAGTAACATTCACTATTGATGGAAATAACCTAACTAGCGGTATGGGCTTTCATGTGGATAATTTAGATAATATTCAAGAACAAAGTGGAGGAACTTCAACTAAACGATATTTTAAAGGTACATTTCAACAATGGGAAGGAACTAAAAATGGAGTAGTGAAGGATAGTAATGGAACTGAACTGTATAACTTTACAGTAAATGTACAAAACTCAAATTCTCCTCCAACTAACCCGTCTATAAACCCTTTTCCGAGCGGAACAATAGTATATGTTCATGAAGCAATAAATGTTCAAGTAAGAACAGGAACAGATCCTGACGGAGACCAAACCAAAGTACACTTAACAGCTTCTGATTCTGATAGAACAGATAGTAATCCATATATATCTTCATTTGGCAATGGAAATGTTACACATTCTGTGCCTGTTACATTTAATAGTACAGGAGTTAAACAGGTATATGCTACTACTTTTGACGTTCATGGAAATGCGAGTGGGCAAGCCACCAAAGCTGTTACAGTAGTTGAAAGAAATGCTACCTGTAATTTTTCAGATGTCTCAACAACAGATTGGTTTTACAATGCAGTTCAAGACTTATGTGCTAGAAGTTTAATAGACGATGATGGAGAGGCTGAACCACTTGTAAACATAAACAGAGCTGAACTAGCAAAACTTACTTATTTAGCCGTAGGATTAGAAAATAACTCATTAGCAGATAATTTTCATACTCCTATCGTAGACCTACAAGATAGCGCACTTTGGTACTATACATATGCGAAAAATTTACTCTATTTAGAATTCGATGATGGCGTAGCTCCTTTTGATAAAAATGTTAATTTTTACCCATCAGGTGTAATTACTAGAGCACATGTTTTAAAGGTTTTGTTAGAAGCTTGGAATATAGATGAAACAGACAATTCTGGAAGCAATCCATATAGTGATGTAGAGGTTACGCACGAAGCTTATAATTATATCCTTAAAGCGAAAGATCTAGGGATTATTGATAGTACTAGTACTATCAGACCAAATGAAAATGCATTAAGAGCAGAGGTATTTGTAATGCTTTATCGTATGCTTACGGTAAACCCTCAAACAATACCTGATATTACTATTGATGACTTCTTTAAGCAAGGGAATTACACGCCAGAAAATTTAAATAATTTCTCAGCAATACACAGTGGTAATTTTAATCACTATACAAAAACCAGTTTTGGAATAGCGAGTGTAGGAATACCTTTGGTGTTTAGTCATACTTATAATAGTTATTTGTCGGATATGCCAAAGGAACTCATGTATCTTCAACCTTTAGGGAAGATGTGGACACATTCGTTTAATGCTTACATACAAGAGTTTGAAGCTGATCCTGCTTTCCCTGAATATTTTAGAGTAGGTCTCACCTTACCAAATGGAGGATTTCAGTTTTACAAAAAACAAGATCAAAATTATGTTCCTGAAACAGAAGGTATCTATGATGAACTAGAAAAAACAGCTTCTAACGAATTTACACTTACTACGAAAGGGCAAATTGTTTACACGTTCTTAAAAGTAAATACAGATTCTCGATTTTATGTTCTTAAATCCATAACAGACCGAAATAACAACACTCTCACTATTGACTATGAAGATGGAACGCAAGAAATAGATGGAGAGAAACTTATTAGAATTAAAGAAGTAACGGGAACATCAGGAAGAAAACTAACATTTTCCTATTATGTACAATCTGATCGATTGAAAGAAGTTACTGACCCTTTAGGAAGAAAAGCATCTTTTTTATACAACGGAAATAATTATCTCTTTGCATATAAGAATCCAAAAGACCTAATAACGCTATATAATTACGGAACAGGAAAAGAGAAGGATTTACTCAAAACCATCACATTACCGAAAGGGAATGTTATTGCCAGTGATTATGAAAACAAGAAGCTAAAAAGTATAGAAACGAGTGGTGCTGACCCTAAAAAATATACTTATGTTTATGATGATGTTAAAGGGTATATAGATGAAATAATTTCTCCAACTGGAAAAATAACAGAAGTTGATTTTAACGAATATGGAAACCTAACAAACCTAAAAGATGGTACTACCGAGGTTGAAATTAAATATGAAAATACTGACCATATAAACTACCCAACAGAGGTAGCTTACAACACCCAAAAAACTTCCGTCACCTATGATAATAAAGGGAATGTTCTTCAAAGAATGCTACCAGAAGGAGTAACCCAAACGTATGAGTACAATGCGCTTAATGATATTGAAAGGTTTACCGACCCGAAAGGAAATGTATATGAATATGGTTATGATAGTAGAGGAAATGTAACAAGTGTTAAGACACCGAGAGCAACCACTTATTTTACCGTAAATGATAAAGGATTAGTTACCCAAGTAACCAATCCAGAAAATATTTCGGTTGGTTTTGTATACGACGCTTATGGAAATGTGGTTCAGACTAATGCACCAGAAGAAATTACTACCAGTGCAACCTATGATATAGCTAGTCGTTTATTAACCAGTACCAATCCGAAAGGAAATACTATTAGTTATAATTATGATGCGAATGATAATTTATTAAGTGAACTATTTGGTGGTCAAACGACAGCGTATGAATTTGATGCAAATGATAATCTAACAAAGATTATCAACGCAAAAAATAAAGCCACTACCCTGAAATATAACCAAGATGATGATACGCTTGAAGAAATGCAGTTTGGGGATGCTGTAGATAAATATTCTTATGATAGTGATGGATATATTAAAACATATACTAATCCCAAAGGTATCGTTTTTACCTATGAATATTTTGACGATAAAAAATTAAAGAGTGTAAATAGTGGTAGTAACTCAGTTTCTTACACCTATGATAGTCTTGACCGAGTAGAAACGGTTACTAATGAGAACGGAACACTTATTTATACTTATGATGACTTAGATCGTATTACATCGGTAAAAGATTATTATAACAAGACCGTAGAATATAGCTATGATAAAAATAGTAATGTTACGAGTATTACCTATCCAGATGATAAACAGGTAACGTACTCTTATTATTCTGATAACCTCCTAAAAACGGTTACAGACTGGAACGGTCATTCGACCGAATACTTATACAGAGATGATGGTTTACTCACTCAAACCCTTTATCCAAATGGCACAAAATGTACCTTTTTGTATGACGGAGCAGGAAGAATGGTAGCGAAGACTTGGAAAAAGTCTGATGATACCATCATTAACGCTTACAGTTTCCACTTGGATACAATGGGTAACCATACCCAAGAAATTAAAACAGAACCTTTTGGAGTTATTCCTCTAAATACAGAGACACAAAACTACAGCTATACAGATACCAATCGTTTAGAGTCTGTAAATAGTACCACTTTTGATTTTGATGATAATGGAAATAACACCGTAAAAGGAGATACACAATACAGCTACGATATTTATGATAGACTGATTGGAATTTCCAAAACAGGTTATACTGCTGAATACAAGTACGATGCTTATGGTAACCGTCGAGAAAAAACAGTAAATGGAACTACGCAACGCTTTGTATTGGATATTTTAGGACTGAGTAATGTACTGGCAGAAACAGATGAACAAGGCAACTACCAAAATTATTATGTCTATGGATTAGGGTTAGTTTCCAGAATAGATGCAAGCAATACTACACATTATTATCACGATGATTTTAGAGGAAGCACGATTGCTATGACCGATGATAGTGAAGCTATTACCCATAAATATGCGTATGATGATTTTGGAAAAGTAACCCAAATAGAAGAAGCTAATTTTAACCCATACAGATATGTAGGAAAGTATGGGATACAATATGAGGATGAAGACCTTTACTTTATGCGAGCAAGGTATTATAATCCTGATGTTGGTCGCTTTTTAACAGAAGACCCTATATGGGCTACTAACCTCTATCCTTATGCAGGGAATAATCCTGTAATGAATGTTGATGTTAACGGGAAATTTTTTCTACCTGTGTACATAGAAGATTATGAAACTAAAAGGCGTAAAACCAAACCTTCTCCAAAAAAAGTCGATACTACTTTTGAGGCTTTAATTTTGTATTTGTTTGGAGATGGAGAACCTATAGCTTTAGGCAATAATTCAGTTCATAGTTTAATGAATAGTTCTGATTTCAAATATCGTCATAACAGAATTATAAGTGGTAAAACTACAAGTTCGTATGGTGATTTTTCTGTAGACTTAGAATCTGATGTTTATCATATCGGCGAAACTAATGTTAATTATAGTTTTATCTGCTCTAGGAAAGATTGTATAGTAACGTATGATTTATTCGTAAATGATGGTTTTTGGGATCCTGATGAATTTGTTGAATTTATTTATAAAATTACATCACCATACATAAAAATTAAAAATTTAGAACCTGATGGTCTCGGACCTAATCTTGAATTGAAAGTAGGTAAGCCATATAAATATAAATCCGTACAAATAAACGTTCCTTTTTCTAACCCTGGTTATTAAAAATATGGTTAAAATGAAAATAATATTGCTCTTGATTTTACTCTTTCTTACGAGTGCTTATTTGACATTAGATAAGCATTTGTATTTTTACGGGAAGAATGATATTGATGTTTATAATTTTTTACCTTTTAAAATTAAACCTGACTTTAAGACCCAATTTATAATTGATGAGACATTAAATTTTGAAAAGAATTTTCGTCTGAGAGATGAACACGGTTTTTCGATTGTAGCTCCTAAAATGGTTTATATAGTCGATAAAAAGGTGGAAGTATCAAAAATCATAAAATATTGTTTTAATGAAAAAAATATTTTTGTGGTTATAAGAGATTTTCAAGAAAAATTAAAGTATATTTTTTTTGAGTTAAAGAAAGATTACTTTAATGTTAATATAAAAGATGATATATCAAAAGATGAATGGAGAGGTTTACAATGTATACTCATTGAAAATAACTCGGAGCAGATAAAGACAATAGAAGAACTTAGAAATGCTATATACCTTCCCTTTCTCATTTTTATGTTTTTATTCTTGACAGAGATTAAAAACAAACATTTAAGTTAATTAAAGGAGACTATTTTTTGTAGAGATCATTATTAAAGAGTTACAAATTCAGAAAAAACAAGAATAACGTATTTATGAAAAAATATATAATATCCATAGTAATAATAAATAATCTTTTTTTCATACAAAAAAATTATACTCAAACAGTTCATTCCAAAAAATACGACAATTTTAATCGTCTTATAGAGTCGTCAGATGGTACAAATACTATAGTATATACTTATGATGAATTAGGTAATAGAACACAAGAGAGTATAACAGTTACCTTGTCAGTTTCAGAAGAGCAAATTGTGGGTTTAAAATTATACCCAAACCCCACACCAGATAAAGTATTTATTACAGCAAAAACTATTATAGATAAAGTAATAGTTTCTGATATGTCGGGAAAAGTAATAGGTGAATATAAAAACAATCAAAATACCATATCCGTAGATATTTCTAAGTTACCTGTGGGGTTGTATAATCTTGTTATTTATTCTGAGAGGAAGAAACAAGGGGTTAAAGTTGTTAAGCGATAGAAAGTATTTTCTTTTTCTGAGGAAAAATACTTTCAGAAGTGAGGGAAACAGTAATGAAATCATAAAATGGATTTTTATTTTTCTACTTTTGTTTGACTAACTTAAACTTTTCTATAAAAGCATGATTGAAAAAAGAATTAAAGAAATAACCTATCAAGATGTTTGCGAACTTGTATATGTAAAAAAGGTTAGAGAATCAGAAACTCTTGATTACAAGAGAGAATTTAGTTTTAATACAAAAGAATTTGTAAAAGATGTTACCGCTTTTGCCAATAAAAAAGGAGGACAAATTATATTCGGTATTGACGAAAAAGAAATGTCGATAATTGGGGTCTCAGACATTAAAGGGAATATAAAAATTGAAGATTGGATATCTAATACCTTTAATGATTTAATAGTTGATGAATTAAATTATGAAATTATTTTTGTTCCAATCAATGATGATGAACCCCCTCTTTTTATTGTCGTTTTGCATGTCTACGAAAGTGAAATAAAACCACTTTATGTTAATATTAATAAGAAGACTTTATGTTATTTAAGAAAAGGAACTTCTGTTTTTTCTGCTAAGCCAAATGAAATAAAGAGAATGTATGAAGACCGATCTTCAAGACAAGAACCAATAACGAATACCAAATCAAAGTCATCTGTAAAGCAAATAGCAAAAGGACGAGATATTACTCAAATAGGTAATAATGAAGGGACAATAAATATAACTACTAAAAAAGTTAAAAAAGAAAATAAAATTTCACCAAATCCGAATTTTCATATTTCTGGTGAACAAGCTAATCAAATAAAAGAATATATAAACCAAATTGTTGACCTAAATAGTAAAGCAGGAAAACTAAAAGATGATAAAGAAAAAGGAAAGTTTTATGCTAGTACTTGGAATAAATTTAAGAAGAAGTTTGGTGTTACTTCGTATCAATTGTTGCCTATTAATAAGTTTGATGAAGCAAAGAACTGGTTGCAAAGACAATTGGCTATACAAAAGCCAAAACTTAGAAGAACAAACAATGATGAATGGAGGAAAAGAAATTATAAGGCTATTTGGTCTAAATCTAGGGAGCTAAATATGTCTAAAGAACAAATATATCAAATGGCTTTTGAAAGGTTAAAGTTAAAAACACCTATTACATCTCTAAAAGATTTAGGTGAACAAAATTTAGATAAACTATACCGAATAATGATGTCATGAAGATATTATTAGAGTGTTCTATTAAGACGGGTAATGAAATCATTGAAATTTATTTGAAAAGATAATAGAAGAAGGCATTATCGACACTATCCTAAAAAGTCTGTAAGTTCCAAATGGCAGGATTAAGATTGATCTTAATCCTGCTTACAATATAGCTAACAGTTAGTTAAGAATACTTCTAAGTTTCTCATCTTAATATAATTATTCTTCTCTACTCCATTTTTGATTAATAGCCCATTTGGTATGTTGACCTATAATATATAATTTTTCTCTACTTCTTTTATCATAACCTAAATTTTGTATTAGTTCATGATCAGCCCATTTTACATAATCAGAATCACCTTTGCTTTTCAATTCTTTCAGCTCGTTCATTTGCTCAATATTTGGTAGTAGTTCTAATATGTCGTATTGTAAAACTTCATAACAATCCCAACCTTTTGATTTCTTTATTGGGGTTGTTACTCTTCCTTTGAAATTATAATTGATATACGGGAAGTTTTTCTTTGACAATAACTTACCTTTCCCATCAATTAGTTCTTCATAAAATTCACGCCAATGATTTATTTCTCTGTCTTTTCCTTTATTAAACCAATCAATGAAAGAAATAGCTTTATTAGCAGGGATAAATAGAGCAAAATCATCTTTCATGAGAAGTTTTTCTGGGAGTTTTATGTCTTCAGTAGCATTGAATGTGTTTTTTAAAAACTGCTGCGTACCTTCCAATCTTTTGTATTTTCCGCCTACTAGTTGATAGTGACCAAAATTTGTGTTTTTGACTAAAAGATATTGTCCATCTACATTTATAAGATAGAGATATGACATTGAAAATCGTATTTTTTTTCCTTGTACTCTAAGTATAAAAATTTGCCAAGATAATTTTAACCTTTTGAAGTTGCGAATACCATCCTCAAGCACAGTAAAAAAGAATGTAATGAAGAATATGCAACCTGCACCAATAAATTCTGGTCTCAATTCTTCAGCAACAATAAATTTACCTAAAACTATTAGTATTATTGCAGCGATTATTTGAAATACTTTTGATATCATTTTATTTCTGGACTTGGTTCTATGTTACAAATAGCTTCTTTTAAAATTTCGAAAGATAACGGCATATTCGGATATGCCATCGCAACCGCCTCTGGTAAAACTTTTAGTCTAATATCAGAAAAAGAATAGCCAATTGACTTATCTTTTTTCATAGACATTTTAGCTAGTTGCTTAAGTTGTTCACTGGTAATCTCTATGCCATTAAGGCTTTGTGCATATAATTCTTCACATTCATTTTCCGTAGGTCTTTTAAACTCTAAAATAATTGCTGCTCTGCGTAGTATAGCTTCATCAATAAAGTGTAATCTATTTGTTGACATGAAAAGTATTGATCGCCCATTCATTTCTCTTATTTCATCAATTTTTTGTATCAAAGTATTAACTGCCGCTTTTTCTTCTTGATGCATCTGTCCTGTAGCTCTTGTTGTTGCTATTGCATCGGCTTCATCAATTAATAGAAAAGAGAGTTTTCTTTTTCCAGCCTGTTTTTTTAGTTCTGCAAAGGCATCATTTACAAGCTTTCCCATTTCTCCGTGCATACCTTCTCCTCGAACTCTAGTGCTAAGTTTAAGAAAATATCCCTCTCTTTTTAAATCTCGTGTCATTTCATCAGCTATACATGTGGCTGATATTGTTTTACCAGTACCAGCATCACCAGCAAGAATAATTAATGGGTATTTATCTTTTAACTGAGAAACTATTGGTAATTCTACTTTATGATATTTTTTGCTCCATTTAGATAAACTTTCTTGGTCGAGTAAAAGCTTGAGGTTATTGTAAATTCTCTTATATCTATTTTGGAAACCAATCAGATTTTTGGTTTGTTTTTGAATTTCTTTACTTGGTAATTCAATGATATTGTCAAAAATATTTGCCATTATTTAAAGTTTGTTTTTTGAACTTCATAGTTTTTACTCCCGTATAATTGAGCTTCATCTGAAGTTAGGTGATTAAAAGAGATGTCTTCGGATGTTTTTGTCCAAGTGAATTCAAAATCTTTGCTGAAGTTATCTCGTTCTTTCTGTGTTAGAGAATGCCAAAGTTCAGTATAGCTTAGTATTACAGTTAAATATGTGTCTTCGTCAGAAGGCCAATCATAATTTTTGCCAGCTCTATCACCTTCACTAGTTGTACCATTTTCATTAACTCTAAATTTAGCTGCTCTAATTTGATAACCAGTATTTTTTCTTTTTAGGATTATAGTCACACAAGAAAGGTATTTATTCTCTGCTAATTTTAATATGTCTTTACTTAAACTATCAACATAAGGAGGATCCCATTTTCTAGTTCTTCTAGCAATCATTCTGATATCTGCAATACAATTTTCAAACGTCCTACGAATGTCAACAACAGTGTACGTACCTGTATTTGTTCTAATATTGTAACTCATAATTTTATTGAATATTAAAAGTTGGTCCAAAAATGGCTTTCCACTCATCGATAGTGTCACCTTGGTTATTTCTATCTATGGCAAGATTTAAGGTGTCAAATGCTTCGTTCGCTTCCTCTATAATTTCTTTCCATTTTGAATTATCTATCTTCTTAGCAGCATTATTTTCATTATTTGTGTCATCTGCTATATATATTGGAGTATTGTAATTAGGTATACCATTAATGGCTTGTTCAAACTGAATTTCAGGGAATGTTGAGTCACTTAAAAATTGGAAAAACCTAATAATGGCTTCCTCAATATTTGTTTCAACTCCCTTATTAATATCTAAATAAGCTACTATTAATTCAATAGCATAAGAAGATATACCACCTTCATTTTCGTATGGTTTTAATTCTTTATAATTTTTCCACCACTTTAGAGCTCTGATAATTGCAGTATAGCTTGGGTTTGTCTGTCTTAAGTTTAAGGAAAAATCTAAATGATTTTCAACACTTGTAATGTATTTACCTCCTCCACCTCTTTGAGGCTGCCAAACATAACGTTTAGGGTTGTTTATTGGTACTACTGGTACTATATCAACTTCTAAACCAGTACCACTGAAACGTATTTTTATTGATTTTGTATTTCCTTCAGCATCAACATCTCTCGTTATATCTTTGTTAGGGTATATTTTTTCAAGATATTTAATGATATAGTCATGTAACTTTTTTAAATCATTGTGAATGTTTTCATCGCCGGTAACAAATAGTACTAAATCAATATCTATTGGATTATCTCCGGTAGCTTTTAAAATTGTACGCTTTTTCCATGAACCAGCTAATAAGTATTTGGAAACTTTCATACCAGTACTTTCATCATTCTTAATTCTATACTCTAATTTTTCCTTTAGATTATTAATTTGATTACGATATTTTGGCATATCGTCAGTTTGTAGTTTTATTTTTTCTACAAAATGTAATAATTGTTTATTGTTTAATCTCATTAACAAATAATTTTTTAAATTATAGATTGATGTTTACAGACATCATTCATGAACCGTGAAAGGAATTGTTGTATTTTGTAGATAGAGATAGATGTCGGGGGTATTTACTATCACAAAATTGTAAGTGGTTTTCCTTATCAATGAAACCACTTTTAAAGTGCTTTCAGTCAAATATCTAGCACTTTTTATTACGTTGGTGTTACTTTCAACTACCGTACCATTTTTCTTAAAAAAGGTTGAAGAGACATGTTGTCATCGTATTTATGGAGAAATAATATTTTTAACGGTAAATGAAAGATTTTTTAGATTATCGGGAAGAATGAAATGACTAATAGAGTGTTGTCTTTAATTTGTTTTATGGAATCTTACTGATTAAAAAAGCTCTATATGCTATTTATTAAATAATTAAGGACCTAATAATTATGTTATCAGCTCTTGAAACCTTTTCTGTTTTCAGTGATGAGTAGTAAATTTATTTTTTTATAATTAAAGTTGTTAATTTTTAGATCAAAAGTTCTTTTGCCAGAAAGGCATATGAAATTTAGAACTGGTGTTTATTTGTCATGTTTTCAATAGTTTTGTATAGGTGGTTTTTAAGATTTGTTATGAATAGATGAGATTATTTTTATCACAGTAGTTTGTGATATTTTAAAATATCTCTTAAAAGTATAAATATAGCTTCGTACCTTAGTGAAAATTAGAAGAAACAAAAAACTCCATGTTAAAGCTAAAGAAATTACTTGCTTGCTGGCATAAGCTAGAGCATTTTAATCCTGCAATACTACCAAATGAAAATAACCTTACAAAACTAGACTCATATATACTAGAACCATGGTCTGGACAGACAGTTGATTTTTCAAAAAAAGAAACCGTTGTTTATACGATATATTTTGGAGTCCATCCACTAACGACTATAAATGATTTTGTAAGAGACTTTTTTAAAGAACAAGATAATAATCCCAATAAAAGTGAAGATTTGTATTTTTTTGCTTCAATAAAACTTGATGCTTCAGGAATGTATATAAAGAATACGCTCGGTGTTTCTACTCTACCTTGGGCTTTAGGTCAGATTGAAAAAGGTAAATTAAAAACAGATAATTGGTCAGAAAAATTTAAACTTCTTTTAGATGATATTCTTAAAGAGGCTCAGCCTTTTTTTAAAGATGATTCAAAAAATGATGAATATAGTGAAGATATCAAGCAAAGTATAAGTTTAGATAATCTCTTTTCACTTGAAAAACTTCTATTAAATAAAATTGGTTGGTCGGTAAAGTTACCGTCATCTATTTTTATTGAGAAAAATAAAAAGAACTTGAGCAAGCAAGAACAGGATAAAAGAGTCGTCTTTTCACAATCCAATATTATTAATAGTTTTTATTCAGAAGATATTGAAAGAGTAATACATTCTTTCAATGATTTATCTAAGTTTTCGGCAGTAAATAAGTACTTAAAAGGCAACATAAATGATTATGGAGAGCGCATTGATTTACAAAATAATGTTGAGTATATAAGAAAAGTTTTATCGCCTAAAAATTTTCCTGATGCATGTTGGCCAAGTGCTTATTCACTTAATTTAATGCAACAGTTTGCTGTAAATAATATAGTGTCTCAATGCCAAGAGAAAGATTTTACAGAGAATCTTTTTTCGGTGAATGGTCCTCCTGGTACTGGTAAGACTACTCTGTTGAGACATGCTATAGCTGGAATAATCTCAGAACGAGCAAAAAAGTTATCAGAATTTAAAGATCCTAAAGAAGCTTTTATAAGTGGAGGAGAAGTTGAAGTAGACAATTCTAATTTTGTTCATAATATTGTTTACCCCAAAAATATAATTAGTAATGGAGGAATAGTTATTGCATCAAATAATAATGTAGCGGTTCAAAATATTTCTCAAGAGTTGCCCCAAAAAGAAGCAATAAAACCATTTGAGGATGAGATTTCTTACTTTAAATCTGTCGCTGATAATGCTTTACCAGATCAAGATCACTGGGGAGTCTTTTCGGCTATACTCGGTAATAAAAAAAATAAAACTAAATTTATCGATTCCTATTGGGAAAAATGGCATGAAGGGAAGTTAGAGAAAAAAGGGCTACAGGTTTACTTAAAAGAAAATAAATATAGAGGGATTAGAGAATGGAATGATGTAAAGGTTCGATTTAAAAATAAATTGAAGGAAGTTGAACAGGAAAAAGAGCGTTTATATAGAATTGAAAGGTTAAGTGTAAAACAAGATGATTTATTTGATAAACAAGATGTTTTATTAAAAGAATTTGAAGTACTAACAGCTTCTGTAAAAGAATTAAAAAAAGAACATAAAGATATATCCATAAAAATTACAAAATACGAAGGAAGAAAATTAAAAGCATCTGAGAGAATTAAATTTATTAAGTCAACAAAACCTTCTTTTTTCTTATTTTGGTTACAATCTTCTAAAAGAAAAAAATATTATTATGATCTAAATGAAGCTCGTAACAAAGAAAATAATGTTTTAAAAAAAATAACTGAGTTTAAAAAAAGACGAGAAGTTTTTGAAAAAGAGATAGACAAAAAAGAAACCACTCTTGTACAAAAAAACTCAGATATTAAACTTGTCACGAAAGAAGTTAATCTAATTACTTCATCGAAGAACAAATTAAAGCAAAATTACGCAGATAAAGGCTATTGGGACAATATAGATACAAAAGAAGTACAAGATAGTTGTCCTTGGTATTCGGATAAGCTTCAATCGTTACAAATAGATGTTTTTCGTTTATCTCTTGAGTTGAATGAGGTTTTCTTATTAACAGCGAATGCTAATAAAGATATGATCTCAAAAACTTTAACTTGTTTCTTTAGATATTTGAAAGGAGGAGTAAAGCCGACAAAAAAACAAATAGAACAGCTATGGGCTACATTCTTTTTAGTAGTTCCTGTCGTTTCCACAACTTTTGCTTCCGTTTTTCGCATGTTCGAAACAGTTGGAAGTGAAAAGTTACCATGGCTTTTTATAGATGAAGCAGGTCAGGCTACACCACAATCAGCTTTAGGTGCTATTTGGCGTTCTAAAAATGTAGTAGTTGTTGGAGATCCTTTTCAAATAGAACCAGTAAACCTTATCCCAGAGTTAATTGTAAAGAAAATTCGAGAGCATTATGGTTTGTCAGCTAATGAACTAAATGCTTTAATGTCTGTACAAATAGCATCAGACAGAATTAATTCTAAAGGAGTTAATGTCACGGATAGTCAAGGTAATGAGGTTTGGATTGGGGCACCTCTAAAAGTACATAGGCGTTGCATTAATCCTATGTTTGCCATAGCGAATGCTATTGCCTATGACAATAGTATGTATTTAAGTACTCCTAGACCGGATTCCTTACCATTGTTGATAGAAAATTCATTTATTCATACTCAAGGAATTGTTAGTGGTAGGCATTATTGTGTTCGACAAGCAGAAGTAATATGTCAACTTATAAAGAATGAAATTCAAAATCAAGGGGTTTTACCAGATGTATTTGTAATAAGTCCTTTTAAAGAAATTGAAGTTGAATTGAGAAAGTATTTTAAGAAGAATATAGAGTTTCCTTATCAAGGAAAAACTCAAAAAGAAAGCAAAATGGAATTTTCTAAATGGATCGATAAAAGAGTTGGAACGGTTCATACTTTTCAAGGGAAGCAAGCTGATGGAGTTTTCTTTTGCTTAGGATTGGACGAAAGAACTCAAGGAGCGGCTACATGGGCTTCATTTAAGCCGAATATTCTTAATGTAGCCCTGACCAGAGCAAAATATAAATTTGTAGCGGTTGGTGATAAGAATATATGGTTGAATCAACCTTATTTTAAATTATTGAGTAAATTGGAGAACGTACCTGAATTAAATTAGAAAGTTATTACATGATTCAATGGAGTTATAATCCTGTTAAGTCCTAAAAAGTGAAATTGAATTGTTTATCATAGAAGCTATATGGAATTATTAATTGGAGTATTAATAGAAAAGACTAAATCTAAAAGAGCAGATTTTCTGGTGAATATAAAAGATATGGGGACTGTTTTATTCGATGTGAAGTGCCGCAAGAAAATAAGGTTTCATAAAGGTTTCGAAGAATATTTTGCTTTATATATTTCTGAATTAGAGGCTCTTCATAATTTGCAGAAATCGATCTTGATGCCAGTTTGGCTTGCTTTTACGGATAGAGATAAAATAAAAGAGAATGACTCTCATGATTTTTATTTCGTGTCAATATCAACAATTATTAACTATTGGGTTGGGCTCATCGATTACTTTGATAAAGAAGATTATGAAATCACAAAAGTTTTAAGAATACCTAACTCTCTATTGACAAAAATATACGATGAATTCAGAAAGAGAAATATTAATTTTTGTTATCCTTATGAGGTAAGTATGTTTGTCAGTCAAATGATTGAAAAGGATGTTATTGAATACCGACCACAGAAATTTTTAAGATTAATAGGTGAATGATTATTATGATGGGCATAGTTTTATTTACAAGAATATTTCAATTATTCATATGTTAGTTGGAGCTCAATATTATTTGATGTGTTCGTTATTTTTTTATCTTAGTTGGCTGTTAATTAATAAAAAAATAGAAAATATTATAAAGTCCCGAAACCATGGTTTTAAACAGCTAAGAATAGAGTATTATTTATTTTAGTTTGGCTTTTTGTATTAAGTAATTTAAAAATATATGTTAATGAAGTTAGAAGATTTTATTTCTGAAAGTATAATACAAATAATAAATGGAGTTGAAAAAGCGCAAAGGTTTGCTTTAGAGAAGAAAGCTAAAGTAAATCCTAAATCTCTAATTCTGTTAAAAGCTTCTGAAAATTCTTATGTCGATGAATATTCAAATAAGCCTGCACAAAGTATAGATTTTGATATATCAATAACAACTAAAGAAGAAGGGGGAACTTCAGGGAAATTGGGAGTTTTCGTATCTGTATTTAAAGCAGGAGTCGAAGGAAGAGAGGCAATAGAAAATTTCACCTCAAATAAAATTAAATTTTCAGTACCAATAGTACTGCCTTATCAGGAAAAAGAATAATATGAGTAATATAGATTTTAAAATAGGAGATAAGATATTTCATAAGTCAGAATCTCGTGTAACATGGATTATTGAAAGTATAGAGAATGGAGAAGCAACATGTTCGACGGTAATTAAAGAAACTCTTGAACAGAAAAGACAAAAATTTAAGTTAGCATCAATAGAGAAATGTGGGGCAGAAACCTTTCGAATTGGTAGTACCAAAAGGAGAAATAATCATTTTTAGTTAAAGAGTAATGGATTTTTGGAAAGAAGAAAGAGTAGTAAGTTATCTTGTCGAAATAGAAAAATTCTACAAAGATTGTTCAACAGATTTTTTTCCTGGAATTAATCTGTTAAACCAGTTAAATAAACAGGATAAGAGGGAATTGAATAAGAGACTTCATTTAGATAAAATTATTGGATGTGAAAAACGTCTGGTTTTAAATGTATGTATAGAGAATCAGGAGAAAGATAACTTTTCATTTTATTTGATAAGGACATTAGACTTAGATATAGAAGTTAATAATTATGGCAGTTCAAAAAGTACAGTGTTTATAGAACTAGCTAAAAAATACTTTAAAGCAAAAGGCTGGTTTCATTTACAATTATTTAATTTACTTTTTGAGAGGGGCTATGTAATAAAGAAAGAAGATATTAACTTTGTTTTAGAGTTACATAAAGAAATTAAAAAACAATCGGATTTTGATAAATGGGCAATTTTGAGGTTTGCAACGAAATTGAATAATTGGGAGAAGTTTGATATAGCAATGAGGAAAGAGCGTGAGCTTTTTACGATTTTATCTTTAAAAATGGGCAAGCCTATCTACTTTAATTTTCCAAACTTATTGGGTATTTCTAATAATGCTATTCAACATTACAGAGAGAGTGGAGATGTAATTTTGAAGGCAATGGATTATTATAATAGGACATCTCAAATAGAGAAACTAGATTCTAAAAAAGGAACATTCAAGCGTAAAAAACAAGAATATTTCGAAAATAAACCTATTCAAGATAAGGATTTTGAGGAGGTTGTTTTCGATATATTCCCCGAACTAAAATAGATTTTCTAAGAACTCAACACCATATCTAAAGCATCATCAGCTTCCTTATGAATAAAATTCGCCTGATAATTAATAGTTGTTTTTAGATTACTGTGACGATATAGCTTCTGTAATACCTCTGGACTAATACGGTTTTTAGCAATATTCCCAAAAGAATGTCGGCTGATATGATTGCTCAGACTGATTTTTATGTCACACATTTCAGCAATTCTTTTAAGGTGCTTGTTCATAAGACTTGTAGCATTTCTGGTCTTAACAAATATATCTTCTTTGTTGTTTTGGTTTGCTTTTTTTAGGAAAGGAAAAACATAATCGGTTTCAGATTGTTTGTCTTGTTTGTAGAGATTAAGAATAATATTGGCTTTTTCAGGGATTTTAAGACTCACAGGCTTTTCGTTTTTGTTCATTTCGTAGTAAAGGCGACCATCAATAAAATTCATCCATTTAAGCTCAACAACATCCGATATACGAACCCCTGCAAAATAATACGAAAACAAATACACGTTTTTGGTATGCCAAATAGAAGTGTTCGATTCTAGTTCTAAATCTTCAATACTTTTGATTTGCTTGACGTTCAATCCGATCTTATTCCCAGATTGAATATTGATTTTTTCCTTTTCTCCTGCAAACGGATAATGTTTTTCATGTACAACTCCTTCTTTTATAGCTTGATTGTAAAGTGTTCTTATTAGAATCAACTGATTGGTTACTGTACGAGTTTTCTTTTGCTCTAAATGAGAAATACAAAACGTTTTAAAGCCTTCTAAAAAAGGAGTGGTAATATCTTCAAAGAACAGAGAATTATCCTTAGAGAACTTCTTAATTAAGTCCATAGTATGATGCTCATATTTCCTTCCTTTAGAAATGCGTTCTTTTCTTCTCAGTTTTATGTTTTCTCGTGCTTTCAAAATAGGTTCAGAAGGTTTGTGATTTACATATTCTTGAATATTATGCAGTATAGATAATTCAGCTTTAGCGACAGAGAAAGTGCCTTTTAAGTATTTCTTTTTTATCCTCTCTGATGCTAATTTGAAAAATGAAACATTTTTTCCTTTGCGCTTTACCTTTGTGTGAATCTGTTGCGTAGAAAGGTTGCTATTCTGCGTTTCATCATCTAAAACTACTTCATTAGCCTCTGAAATTTTCTTAGAAATGAGGTTATTTAAGCGGGTAGAATTAGGATGAGATTTTTTTACACGACGATTTTGTTCATCCCAATGCTTGAAATCAATATACTGCTTGGTATAAATAAAGGTAGGTTTTCTATTTTTAATGATTCTAACGCAAATTGGGTATAGTCCTTGTTTATTAGGTTTTTTTCTTAAAACAGCGGTAATTGTACTCATAGTTTCTTTGACTTTTCTGAGTATAAATATACAAAATTTGGGTACAACATAGGTACAACAAATTGCGTTTTTATATGGTTTTATTTGTCTTTATTTGAAGTGTTTGAATATTTAAAACATTGAAAATCAATTAAATTAATGTTTTTTGAAATGTAAACGTCAAGGCTCATAACCCGAAGGTCACAGGTTCGAGTCCTGTTCCCGCTACTAGAAAAGCTTCACAATTTGTGAAGCTTTTTTTAGTTTAAAAGGTACAACAAATTACTAGTTTTATAAGTTTTAGGTAAAGAGAATAAATCTGCCTTTCAAGGGGGCAGTAACAGGTTCAATTTTTATCTTTGTAGGTTAAAATCAGGTTTTTGAAGAGGTGTGAAAACTTTTTTGTTCTTGAGTTTCCCGTAAACTCTCCCATTTTATTCGGTTAATAAATACATGTACTTTTACTATTCTTTTAAATCATTAGACATAATTAAAATGGGGTTCGAAAAAATTTTGCATTATGATACAATAAAATTGAATAATATTTCTAATCAAATAGAAGTAGGGAATTGTGAAATTGTAGTTCCCTATGAAAAAATATCTCCCTCTAATTGGGGGAAAGTTTATGAAAAATATGTAGGACAAATTCTAGAAAAAGAAGGGTTTCAAGTAAAATATAATGGATTAAATTTAGGGAAACTAGACGGAGGAATAGATTTAATTGCTGAAAATGATAATCTAATCAATCTTATACAATGTAAATATCTGAAGGGTAAAATAGCAAAAAGTAAAATAGACTGGATTCTATACAGAGCTTCAAACAAATTATTTAAAACTTACAAAATCTCTGAGAAAAAATTAGTATTTACTCTAATTGTTAATAATATTGATATTAATTTTTCTAAAAGGATTCCTAAAAATTTTAAGTTGAAGTTTACTGATATTGAAAAGGTTAAATACCCTTGGTTACAATATTATCTTGATCATAACCATATTCAAGATAAGATTAAACTTGAGTTTCGAGAAGTAAGAATGAATTAGCATCTCATATTGGGAAAATCTATTTTGAAAAATTGAAGAACTATAAGAACGCTATAATATGGTATGAAAAAGCCATAGAAAGTGGAGGGAAAAGCCCAACTTTGTTTGAGAATATAGAAAAATCTAAATCTTTGATTCAAGAAAGGATAAATGCTGTTAGCACGAACCCTATTCTTCAATCTAAAATAGCAGACTATCAAAAGATAAAAAGAAAGACTGAGAAGAGTCTAGAAGCTTTGGAGAAAGCTCTTATTCCTCTACAAAAAATAAAAGATAGTTATTTCAATCTTATAAAGGAGAGAAAAGATATAATTGAAACAACAAAAAAATAGTTTTAAATACTATTTTTCTTTTTATTCACCTTCATAAAAAAAAAACTTCCATAAAACAAAATTAACTAGTTTTATGGAAGAGTTAAATTTCTTCACTTGCAAAAAAATCTATTAAACTGAAAATGAATTATGCGAGTTACTTATCAAATTCTAATTCACTTACTTTTGCTGGCTCATTAATTATGTTCGATAAAACATATGGAGTTTGGTAAATTCCAAATTTTTTCAAATCACCTTCTGAAGGTTGTTGCATACCATGTATATGACTCATTGACCAAATCCCTTTATTCATGGCCATATGTTCAGCTGTTTTCAATGCCGCAATTGATGGATCAATTACAGGTATATGGCAATTAAAAATACCTTGTAAATATGTTTCTACCTCACTAAATGTACCTGTTTCTAAAGTACACCCTAATACAATAGATTCAGCACCTTTATTAACAGCATCTACAGCTGCCTGTTTTATTGCAGCTAAGGTTTTAGTCGGGTCTACAGGAAGCTGATCAGCAGGAATACCCAAAATTTCAAAAGAAACTAAATGATCTCTATAACCATAATTATATACCGTTTCTCTCATTTGATCCTCCCAATAATCCATCCCTATGATAATTGAAAATTTGTTAGAAACATTAACGGCTATCTGACAAGAAGCCTGACAAGGTACTATGACTGCCATATCTCCCGAAATAGTTCTACTATCGATTAAAGCAGGATCATAAAAACAGCCTATTACCATGGCGTCATATTTTTTTTTAGGATTAGCAATACTTCCTAATCGGGCTACTTGTACAATAGGCTCTATTACAAGACCTTCGTAAGGTCTAAATCCCAAATTATCTAAAGTTTTTGGCAAATTAGTTGTTGGTTGAAAACAAGCTACATCCAATGAAGTACTGTCATATTTATACTGTTTTAATGAATCCGCAAAAGATTTGTTGTAATCCGGGTCCGACAATGGATTTAAGTATAAAACTTCAAAGGTTTCTGTTGCTTTTTCATTTTTAAAATTGCTCATAGTTAAGTTATCTAAATAATATCAAACTTACTATAATTATGAAACAGAGTAAAAACTACAGCAATGATTTGACCCTAGCGGTTTCTAATTCAAAAACCAAGTTGTTTACAGGACCTCCAGTGAAAAAAAAAAATTAAATACTTCTTTTGATATTGATAAGAATAATTTAGAAGACATTGCCTGGGGATTCGGGCTTTCGGCTAGTGGTGGAGGTGGTTCATTTTTAGATGGACTACAATTGGTACAAGATATGCTTAATAGTGGTTTTGATTACATAACCGCTTTAGATAAAAACAATGCCCCAGATTATACTTACGCTGGTATTGCAGGAGGTATGGGAGCTCCAACTGCTATTAGTAGCTTACTTGATTTTGCTGTTGCTTGTAAAGCTGCAATTGATGCATTTAATAATGAGTTTTCAAGTAAAGCCATTACGGGAATTTTACCTATAGAATCAGGTCCTGTTAACGGCTTATTAGCAATATATATTGCTTTTAAATACAAATATCGTTTATATGACTGTGACGGTGCAGGTAGAGCGGTACCTTCTTTATCTAACTTACTATATAGCAAACCATTTTCAAATGTAAACTATTCTCCTTCTGCCGCTGCAAGCATGGATGGAAAACAAACCTCGACTAATAATACTTGGACTACTGGTGCCGAAGCAGAAGAAGGTTTAAGACCAACAATTGATAAATTAGGTGGAGCTGTTGGTATTACAGCTTGGGCTTATGATAGCTATAATTTAGCTAACACTGATTTATATACTGGTACTTATAGCAATCATGCTACTATTGGGAAGAATCTAAAAACATATTATACAGATAAAGTAAATCTATATGCTTATTTAGAATCACTAGCACCAAAAAACTCTGAATTTGAAAACCTGCTCTTAGACACTCATCTTGTAGATGTTGTTGAAGAATCTGCTGCAGGTTATGATAAAGGATATATTGTATTTAATAAGGAAGGAGATAATGAATACAGACTCTATTACTTAAACGAAAATATGTTTATTGCTCAATATAATGTAAAAGATAATTCGTATAAATACGTAGCTACTGCTCCAAGTACTATTACCATGTTTATTTATGATTCAAATCCTAATAAAGATTTAGGTTTAGAAGCTGGATATATTCCTTATAACACGGGGGATTTAAAAACTATTAAAACCTTAAAAGGTAATGAAATGATTGTTTCTGTAACTCCTCCAACTTGTTTACTATATGGGAAAGATCAAAAGCAATCATTTGTTAACGTATTAAACTCATACTTTAATGATGATAACTTCTCATTTACAATATCAGACATCATTCCAGCAGATTGTAAGTAAACTTTGTAAAATTAACTAATAATAGACTAAAGCTTTATAACAGGTTTTGTCTTAACTAAAATTAAATCTTTTACAGTAATTTGGGCGAAGGAAGAATCTTGAAGAAACACTCTTCACTAATTTGAAATGTTTATAAGATATACGATTATACTTCTAATCATTTACATATTTTTTCATTTTCAAATAATACCTCTTTCGCCTTTACTAGATTTTTTAACATTGATACTCTTAGATAATTAGGAAAGTTGTAGATCTATTAATCTAGCTATGCAATACACCCTTAATTATTTTAAACTACCTATCGTAACAGCAAAGCAAAATCAGATTTGTCTATTAAAGTGGTTATTTACAAATAAGGTTTAATAACAATATGAATGATAATAATCAAACAATTCAATATCATACCATATAAAAGCATAGCGACTAACTCTGCGTTTATAAAAGGAACCATTAGATATTCGCTTGTAATAAATGAATTTTTAACCAATTAATATAAATTAAATTATGCGAAAAAAAGCAAAAAATGACAACAACGGTTTAGTTCTTGAGAGACCTACTTCAAAAACTAAATCAACTATTGATCCTTTAGTAGGAACAAAATGGGAAAACCAATATAACTCACTTTTAACAATCGTAAGTGTATCTTCCACGGGGCTTATTATAGGGGAATACTCTTCAACTACTGGATCATCAGGGACTTACCCTGTTATAGGGTTCGTGTCACCTGTATCAGCTACTGAAAAAAATAGAACTATCGGAATCACTATTAACTGGAAGTCTTTAGATGAAGGAACTGCCGATCCATCATGGGATTGGGTATCGGCTATGAATGGGCTTTTATATGAGGATGGAAGTAAAATTCAATTTTTACACGGAATGACTTCTTCTTCCCCTTTTTCAGCTGTTCAGGTTTATGAACCTGGAGTTTATACTGAGTCTTTAGAATTTGTTCCATATAAAGGCAATAATTCGAAAGAAGAGTTATCTAAGGAAGATAATGACATAAATGGGCTTAATCATAGAGTACCATCATTCGTTTCGGAAGACCTACCAGGTTATCAAAACAATAATAGTCTATCAATCTTTAAATCTATTTCGAACATACAGATAAACTCAAATAATAATAATGAACTTACAGCATCTGTTGAGGTTCAATTGTCAGTAAATGGTTCAATCAGAACCATTGCAATGCCAGTAGATGGCTTCGGTCAGCCAGTTGTTAAGGAGACTGGTTTAAGAGCTATAACATTTATAGGTCAATATACGAACGAAAACTTCCCAGAGAATTATCAAGTGGTTAACGTTTCTTTTACAGGTTTCATTGACACTAATAATGATGATTTACTAACCTTAGAAACTTTTAAGGCATCAGCACGAACGAATGATAATAAGTACACCAGTGTATCGATTAGCCAAGACACTTTTTCTAAAAAACAATAATTAATCCAAGCTAAAACCTAAAACCTAAAAACTAAAAACTAAAAAATTATGAATCAAAATAAAGAAACAACATTAGTAGCTACAAAAGAATATACCATGACTCTTCAAAAAGGCCCTTATCAAAATAACGGGGCTAACCCTTGGTATACTGAACAAGCACACATTGGACATGGAGAAGGTACTTTTGGTATATTTAAAATTTGTTTCGATACAGGAGCAAGATTCTGTTGGATAACCTCGACACAATGTGATACTGATGCATGTATGTGGTTTAATGTTCCTGAAGGATCTGATCCAGAACATAGAAAACGATTTAGACCACAGAGTGATGATTACTTTGAATGGATTCAAGAATCACCAACAGTTACTATTGATTTTGGACCGTGGGGGAAAATGGAAGCGAACCAAGCAAGCGATAAATTATTTTTAGCTTATGATAGTGGTAGTTACTCTACAGATGGAACCTTAACTGCAAATTTATATTTAGTAACGAATTACGAAGGTCCACAATTCAAAGAATTAAATTGGGAAGGTGGATATGGTATTTCAACAGGAAGAAATTTAGATAAATACGGTTTTCACTTTATTAAAACCATGGTTGATAATGGTAAACTAGCCCCAGGACCAGAAATTTCATTTAACTTCAAAAAATCTACAGAGCCAGATAAAAGTACTGGTACTGTTCATATAGGAACAGAAAACATACCTGACGATGTTGTAAAGGAAAGTGAATTTACACTTCCTGTTACTTCATACAGTGATGATTATAATTACCTTTGGTTAATGCCTTTAGAAGATATTACAGTAGGAGAAGATATTATTACTTTTCGCCCTTCTCCATCGGGTAATGAAAAATACTTTGTGTTAGATTCAGGAGCCTCTCAATTAAAAGGAGACGATTGGGCTATGAACCAAATTTATTCTTTAATTAAAAATGCTCAAAATAGTGGACAACCATTACCAGACATTAAGTTTCATTTTTTTATTAATGGTGAAAAGAAAGTATTAGTCCTTACGGAAAAAGAATATTTAAGCTTTATTGATTTAGGAGAAGATGCAGGTACTACTGTTGTTGATGTTGTTCCATTAGAAGGATTGGGAGGAATTGCATTAGTAGGTTCTTTAATGATGGATCATATTTTTACTAGATATATTTATGATAAAAGCCCAGAAGTTATCGGGACTGAAGTTAAAATATACAATAAAGTAGGAGGACCTGTAATAATTCAAGATGAACAGGCCTAATTATTTTTATTAATAGATTTTCGATAGAAGTTAGCACTTAAGCAAAATAGTAAATCGAAATAATAGAGACTGTAAACTAGACTAAGTTTAGTTTACAGTTTCATTTCTGGTAAAACTAAATCTGCTAACTCATGAATGCTTGTGTCTTCAGTTTTTTTATTTTTATAGAATCTTACATGCAATATTCACATACTTCATATTAGGCTCTATTGTTTCAAAATGAAATTATACATTAAAGTGAATAAAGATGCGAGTAATTAACACACTTTTAGTAAAGAAATTCCACCTCTCCATTAATAATATTGTTATTAACATCAGCAGCAGTGTATTTCCCAATGCGTTTTCCATTCTCTTTAATTAGATTATATACCTTTATGTATATTGATATTCTCTTGATATAAAACACACCATTAATAGTGAAAACTATATTTAATACTTGTCCATTATTTATCAAGTTAATCTCATCGTTTTCTATAAACAATGACTCATCAATACTTTTAATTTTTAAGTGGTATTTTTCAACTTTTAGCTTTAAATCGTAAGTTTCTTTTTGATGGTTTATTTTTAACAAATATTCGCGAGAAATATCATTTAAAATTTGAGCATATGGACTTTTCTTAGAAAATAATAATGGATTCTTTCTTATGACACTATCTACAACGATTCTTTTTTTATTCAATTCCTGACATATAACAGGATCAAAATCTTTGTTTTGAACCTCTTCTTCCATTTTTTGTTTATTATCAAACTTTTTCAATATCATTTTACCTGCAATAGTATTGTCATATTTATCAAAACCAGAATAAGTTCCAATTAAATAATCTCTTTCATGAGGTGCAGATTTACCTATAAAAAAAACAAGCTTTGCTCCCTCATTCTTTTTATTCCCATTAAAAAACTTAGTGTCAATAAAAAGAAACCCTTCATTTTTTGTTATGGTTCCGAAAAAAGTGTAAGTTCCTATTTTCCCATAGTTATCCTCATAGACATAATTTATCTCTATATTTTTCCATTTATTTCGAATAATAACCTCACCTTTATTTAGTCTATTATCTTCACCATAGTAATAGCTAGTGTAATAATAATCTTCGGTAGTAGTAGAATTAATTAGTATTTCAACCTGTTTCTTTTTTTGTTCCTCCGAAATTGAACCTTGAGCAAGAAACTCTTCTAAGTTTCTTAATCCTAAATAATTAAAAAAAACATACCTATACTCATCACTAATTTTAATAAAAGGCTTTCCTGTAAGCGCTTCCCTTTTCTTATTGTATAAGTATTTACCATTAATATAGGCTTTAGCTATTTTTTCAAATTCGTTTTTTAAGTTCGGTTTTTCTGGGGTATAATTTCCAAATCCGAAAACTTCGGTTTCTTTATAATTATCTTGAATCTGATAAGTGTTTGAAAATCTTTCAATAATGTTATTTAACAAAATAGTGAAAATCTCATTTGTTAAAATTAACGACTTACTTACTTTATTATAATTTCCCATGTAATTCCATATTGTTAATTAGGAATTACAAATTTAATACAAAAAAAAAGGAAATAAATAGTAGGAATCGTTTTCAACTTAAATTGGCTCTTGAATATTACTAAACTTTACAAATATGTTTAAGAAACTTATTTTTTTATTTTTTGTATCTCCTTTAGTTATGTTTTCCCAAGAAATATCTGTTAGCGGAATCGTTAATTCTTCAGACGGAGTTTTACCTGGAGTAAATGTGACAATTAAAGGAGCTAATTCTGGTACGATTACTGATGTTGACGGTAATTACACCATCCTAGTAGATAAAGAAGCAATATTGGTGTTTTCATTCATTGGGTATAAAACCAAAGAAGTTAGAGTTTCGGGAAGAAACAATATCAATATAAATTTGGAAGAAGATGCAGCACTTCTTGGTGAGGTAGTTGTTAAAGGATTTACAGATGTTAGAGGTAGAGCAAGAAAACGTATCGAATCTATTCAAGCAATGCCTGAAAGTGTTACTGCGGTTACATCACAACAAATTGAAGTTACTGGGATTGATGATATTGGAAGCTTCTTAACTCAAATTCCTGGAATTTCTTTTGGAGAATCGCAAGACCCAGGTACCGTATTAATAAGTGTAAGAGGTATTCCTCAAATTAGATATGGTCCTTCTCCTATTGCTACAGTAATAGATGGAGTGTATTTGGCATCTGCAGATTTAACGAATCAATCCTTATTCGATATTGATCAAATAGAGGTTATTAAGGGTGCTCAAGGGTTATTTTACGGTAAAAATGCCATTGGAGGTGCGGTAGTAATAACCACTAAACAACCTAAAAATGGTTTTAATGGAAAAGCTCAAGTTGGTTATGGAAATGGTAACGCTTATAAATTACAAACCAATTTTTCTGGTTCAATTAAAAATAATAGATCTTACTATCGTTTAGGAGTAAATTATTCCAACTTTGATGGCTTGATTAATAATACAACTTTAAATGAAAAAGTAGATTTTAGAAGAGACTTAGGTCTGCGTGGAATGTTAAAGTTTCGATTAAGTTCAACGAGCTTACTATCGTTAACAGGACAATACAACAATAGTAAAAGTGGAGCTATAACATTTATTAACAGTAATGAAAATCCAGACTTTGAAGATTTCAACCCAAATAGCTTTGGCGGAAATCCTACCGCCGATTTTTTAGGAGAAGGTTCGTTAAAGTCTACTGTTTTAGCGGCTTCATTTGAAACTTCTTTTAATAGCTTCAAGCTAATGTCTCATACCTCTTACTCAGATGTGAACCTATTTTACGATGGTGATTACCTATCTTTCGCTCCAATAGACAACTACGGACCTATTCCTGCGGCTACACAGGCAATGACCAGAGCTTCAAGAACTCTTAATGAAGAGTTACGCTTGGTATCTACGAACGATAACTCAAAATTAAAATGGAATTTAGGGCTCTTTTATCAAAATATAAGTTCGGACTGGGACACTAGTGCTTTCTTTAATCAAGATACTAATGACTTTAATTATACCAATACAACCGAACAAATCATTACTGCTGATGATAACAAACTCAGTTCTATTGGAGTTTTTGGTTTTATTGAGTATGATCTAACTGAAAAATTTAATATTTCAGCTGGTCTTAGAAACGAATGGGAAACATTAGAGAATACTGAAAACGTAGCAGGAATAACAAGCAAAAGATCATATTCTGCTTTTCAACCTAAAATATCTGCTTCTTATAAAATAGGAAAAGATAATATGATATATACTAGTTATAGCAGAGGTTTTAGAAGTGGGGGTTACAATCCTTTAGAAATTGCTGCTAGTGGAATTAATAAAGAGATTAACCCCGAATTCACCAATAGTTTTGAACTTGGATTAAAAAATAGCTTTTGGAACAATAGGTTTATTTTCAATGTGGCATACTTTAACACTGTATTTGAAGATCAGCAAGTATATAGATTTGGATCTGATGGAGTCAGAACATTTTTAGGAACTATTAATTTCGAAGAATCTAAGTCTTCTGGCTTTGAAATCGATACGAAGTTAAGACTTACAAAACATTTAGATCTTCTTGGAGGGGCATCTTTCATTGATACGGAAATTACGAAGGCTTTTGAAGATTCTGCAATAGGGAATAAAATTCCATTTGCTCCTCAAAGTAGTTATTATATTGGGTTATTTACCAATTTTGAAACTGGAAAAGACTCTAAAATATCCGCTAATGTTAACGTAGAAAATAAAGGAAAAAAATACTGGTTTGCAGATGACTTATATGGTATAGATCAAGAAAGTGTCTTTCAAGATGCCTATACACTTGTTAACACAAAACTAATTTATAGCATTCATGATTTTTCCGTTGGTTTATGGGGGAAAAACATTTTCAACACGCAGTATAATCAAGAATGGTGGCCATTCGGAGTATTTGATGGAGACCCTAATGGCGGTCCTTTGGGTGATATTCGTACTCCTAGCCAACCTACCACTTATGGTGTAGAATTATCATACAAATTTTAAGGAAACAATACTGAAACCATTGAATTTCATTGTTATTATTTGAATTTTTTATTTGTTAATTTTCATGTACTGATTATCAAATATTAATTAAGCCGTTAAATAATTCCTTTAACGGCTTTTAACCAAAAAAACATTATATATTATGAGAGTAGCCACGGATATTGGCGGTACTTTTACAGATCTCGTATGTCTTGAATTTAATAAAAAAGGAGAGCCTATAGGTGTAAAAGTAGCCAAATCAGACACCACACCTTCTAATTTTGAACAAGGTATTTTAAACACTATCTCAAAAGGTGAGGTAAACTTAAAAGAGATAGATTTTTTTGCTCATGGTACTACCGTAGTAATCAATGCTCTTACTGAGCGTAAAGGAGCGAAAACAGCATTAATAACAACAAAAGGTTTTAGAGATGTTTTAGAAATAGCACGTTGCAATAGACCTGATTTATTCAACTTTAATTTTATAAAGCAAAAGCCTTTTGTACCAAGGTATCTTCGTTTTGAAGTCGAAGAAAGAATAGATTACAAAGGAGGAGTTATCAAAGATTTAACTACTTCTTCTTTAAATAAAATTATATATGAATGTAAAAAAGAAAAAGTAGAGGCCATTGCGATCTGTTTATTACATGCCTACAAAAATCCAATTCATGAAATAGAACTCGTAAAACAGATAAAAGAAATAGATTCTTCTATTGAAATCATAGCCTCTCACCAAGTTACAAGAGAGTGGAGAGAATATGAACGTACGAGCTCTACAGTATTGTCTAGCTATGTTTTACCCATTGCAAAAAAATACCTCAATAATTTAGAGGCTAAATTAGCCTCCAAAGGGTTACAAAACAAGCCTTATATTATGCAATCGAATGGTGGAATCACCACTATTAAAGATGTAAAATCTAACCCAATTACTATGGTAGAATCTGGACCTGCCAGTGGTGTTTTTGGTGCAATTGCCTTAGGTAAAGTAATCAATAAGAAAAATTTAATTGTTTTAGACATTGGTGGTACAACTGCTAAATGTGCCTTAGTAGAAAATGGTCAAGTAAAAATAACTACTAATTATAAAATTGAGCACTCCAGAACCGAAGCAGGTTACCCAATTCAAACTCCAGTTATTGATATCGTTGAAATTGGTAATGGAGGAGGTAGCATTGCATGGATTGATGAAGGAGGAAAAATGCACGTTGGACCTAAAAGTGCAGGAGCGATGCCAGGACCAGCTGCCTATGGTAGAAATGGTAAAAATCTAACAACGACAGATGCTAACATAATTACTGGTAGAATTCATCCAGATTATTTTTTAGGTGGTGAATTTAAGCCAGATTATGAAAGTATTGAAAAAGCAGCTAAACCACTCTGCGATGCTTTAAATGGCTCAAAAGAAGATATTGCTAAAGGTATTTTGAGAATTGCTAACTCAAACATGATTAATGCGTTAAAGCTTATTTCCGTTAACAAAGGTTACGATCCTCGAGATTTTACCATGGTGGTTATTGGTGGTGGAGGTGCTATGCACGGTGCAGATTTAGCACGAGAACTTCAAGTAAAAGAGTTAATTATCCCTCCTCATGCTGGTGTATTCTCAGCTTTCGGAATGTTGATGTCGGATATTAGGCGAGACTACTTGCGAACAAATGTGTTAACGCTTACAGATAATGAAAAAAGTACTATTGTGAATACCTTCAACGAAATGAAAAAAGAAGCTATTACTAATTTTGAAGCGGACAATACAGCTTCTGAAAAGGTAAAGTTCACATATTATGCAGATTTAAGATATGCAGGACAAGAACATTATGTTAAAGTTCTCTTGAATAACTTTTCTGAAACAACATCTTTGACTGATATCATTTCTCATTTTCATAATGAACATAAAAAACATTATTCATTTGAACTCGATACAGTTGTAGAATTAGTAAACTTCCATTTGGTTGCCGAAGTAGAAGTAGACAAACCAGATTTTCCTAAAATAAGACCAACAAATAAAAAACTAAAAGATGCCATTTTTGATATAAGACAAGTGGACTTTGATGATTTAGGAGTTCAAGATACAACTTTTTATCATAGAGATTTATTAGAGCCTAATATGAATTTTAAGGGACCTGCTATTATTGCAGAAAAAGCAACAACAACTGTTGTTAGCCCATTACACTCAGTAAATATTGATGTATATGGAAATTTAATTTTAACCCTAGAAAATAACTAATCATGGAAAAATTTACATTAGAAATTATTCAAGATGCCTTAGTAGCTGCTGGAGATGAAATGTTTAAAACATTAGAAAGAACAAGCATGAGTCCAATAATCTATGAGTCGTTGGATTATGCTGTTGGAATTACAGACAAAAAAGGAGAGTTACTTGCTCAGGGAAATGGGGTAACTGCTTTTTTAGCTGCTTTAGACTCTGTAGTAAGAGCTACCTTAGAAAAGTTTTCCGAAGATAACTCTCTTAAAGAAGGGGATATCATTATAGCTAATACTCCTTATGCAGGTGGTGGAACTCACTTATCTGATGTTTCAATAATTTACCCTGTTTTTTACAAAAATGAACTGGTAGCGTTTACCGTAAATAAAGCACATTGGACAGAATTGGGAGGTACTTTTCCTGGGTCTGTATCAACTGTAGCTACAGAAATTTATCAAGAAGGGTTACATTTTCCTTTCATAAAAGTAAAATCTGAAGGTAAATTAAACGATGCTATAATTGATTTAATTAAAGCAAATGTACGATTACCAGATAGCACTTTAGGTGATTTATTTGCCGGTATAGCAGCAGCGGAAGTCGGAGCTAAACGTGTTATTTCCATAATAGATAAATACGGATTAGAAACTTACAAAAAGGCTAAAGATGATTTTTTAGATTATGGAGAACGAATGTGTATCGAAGCTTTAAAAGGTATTCCTAACGGAGTATATGAAGGTGAAACGGCTATAGAAGACAATGGTTTCGGAGAAGGGCCTTTTCCAATTAAAGCAAAAATCACTATAACTGACGAAGAGTTTATAGCCGATTTCAATGGTTCACATCCTCAGGTAAAAGGTGCCACAAATTTAGCCTTTAGCGGTCTGGTAACAGGATGCAGGAGTTTATTTAAAGCCATAACCACACCTCAAATGGATGCAAATGGAGGTGCTTTTCGTCCTATGAAAGTCTTGTGTAAACCAGGAACCATTGTTAGCGCTGAAGCGCCATCCGCGGTATCAGTTTACTATGAAGTGTTAATTACTTCAATTGATTTAATTTGGAAAATTTTGGCTCCTTTAATTCCAGATAAACTACCAGCTGGTCATTTACGTTCAGTTTGCGCTACGTTCATCTCTGGAATTCATCCCGATACGGATCAATTCTATATTCAAGCAGAACCGTTAGCTGGTGGTTGGGGAGCTTCTGCAACACATGATGGAAATAGAGGACAGCTATCATGTGGAAGTGGAGAATCTTATAATATCCCCATCGAAATTCGAGAAATGAGGTATGGTATTCAAGTAGAGCAATATGCTTTTCATAATGAAGGTGGTGGTTATGGAGAGTTTCAAGGAGGAAATGGACAATATGTTGATTACAAAATCACTTCCGATGGAGCCAATGTAACAGGAGCTTTTTTAGGTGAGAAAACAAAAACTTGGGGGATGAACGGAGGTCATGACGGTTCATACAATTACTTTATGATTATTAGAAAAGATGGATCAAAACAAAGGTATAATTTGGGAACCAATATCGCTCTTGAAAAAGGTGATATTGTAAGATGTGTTACAGCAACGGGTGGTGGATATGGTTCTCCTGAAAAAAGATCGAAAAAACAAGTATTGTCAGATGTAAAAAACGGATATATAAGTTTAGAGGAGGCCAAGGTGTTTTATCAGGTTTCCTAGTTCTAAAATGCTCTTTCTTATTAACGTATTGGTGCCATTTATCAATTGTTTAATAATTAGTTAACTCAAGACAAGTTCATAGTTCAATAGATAAGACATGTGTTTATATGTTGTTTGTTGAGTTCAGTTATAGTAATTCAAGCACATTTTGTAGTCAAAATCATTCGAAATTGTTTTAAATATCTAGGGCTATTATTGAAGATTCAAACATATTGGCAGGATATCATTATACACCGATATCCTTAAATATCGTAAATAATAGTCATGTTCTATGAACGAGTCTTGAGCCAAAAGACTATTCAATAACTTTTAAAGTAAAAACTTACTCAAATGAAAATGAATAAAATACCACATTTAAAAATAATGTACTTAAACCCCATAGGATTTGACGCTTACGATCCTTTTTTTGCTGAAATGATCAAAGACAATAAATTTCCAAATACAGAAGTTCATGTGACTTCATTAAATAGCAAAGTAGGTTTAATGGATAACTTAGAGTACAGAACTTACAACGGTTTAATTTCTTCAGAATTAATAAAAGCTACCAGACAAGCTTCAATAGAAGGTTTTGATGCTTTAATTATCGGCTGCTTCTATGATCCACACTTACTTAGTGCTCGTGAAATTTCTGGAGATATGGTTGTTGTTGCGCCTTGTCACTCTTCGGTAGAAATTGCCTTAAAATTATCCAATAAATTTTCAGTTATTATTGGTCAAAAAAAATGGGAAAACGAAATGCATCATGCAATAAAATCATATGGTTATGGCGAACATTTGGCTTCATTTAGAGATGTTGAAATGAACGTTTGTGAATTTCAAAAGAATCATGACATCACAGCTAACAAATTGTTTCAAGCAGCAGAGAAAGCAGTCAATGAAGACTTTGCCGAGTCGATTATTTTAGGGTGTACATGTGAGTTCGGTTTCTATCAAGAAATTCAACAAAAGTTAAATATTCCTGTTATAGATCCTTCTCTAGCAGCCCTAAAACAAGCCGAGCAAGCAGCTCTTCTAAAAAAGAATTACGGTTGGAAACCTTCAAGGAAATGGAGTTCAGAAGCGCCATCTGAAGCTGATATTGCGGAATTTGGATTATTTAAAGAGCCTTTTGAGTTTGGAAATAGAATAATTGTTAACTAGTTAAAAATGGAGCTATCTATTCTCGAATATGCCAAAGGCACCGAATATGATTACTTAAAGGAAATATTCCAAAATATAGAGAGTGGCTATAGTGTGCAATTTGGAACAGGGTGTTTAAAAAAAGGCTTAAAAACTCCTGTTCAAGGTGATTATACCAAACATGACAAACACAAAATAGTTTGCATACTGGAAGGAAAAGTAATTCTAGAGTTAGAAAATGATACAACACAAAAGATCATTCTTTCATCTGGTGATATTTTTAAAATTGAAAAACAAGAGGGACATGCAGCTACCATTTTAGAAAATACCAAACTTATTTACGTGATGTTTGGAGAAACAACTTCTTAAATTAACTGCAATAGCTAAGACAATAGATAAAACTTCGAACCAAAAAATTAAACACTAAAACGACACGACATGGGTAATGGATTTTTTAAAGTACCTAAAGTTAAAAACGAGCCAGTTAAAAACTACGCTCCAAATTCTTTCGAAAAAAAAGAAGTAATGGGAATGTACAAAAGGATGATAAATGAAAAGATTGATATCCCTTTTTACATTGACGGAAAAGAATTCAGAACAGGAAATACGAAAGAAATTAATCCTCCTCACAATCATAAACTTTGTGTGGGTAAATACCACTTAGCTGAGGAGGAACATGTATACTTTGCTATAGAAAAAGCTCTGGAAGCTCGTCAAAAATGGGCTAAAACAAGCTGGGAAGAAAGAGCCTCTATTTTTTTAAAGGCGGCAGATCTCTTAGCTGGTCCTTATCGATATAAGCTCAATGCCGCGACTATGATTGCCCAGTCAAAAAATGTATATCAAGCTGAAATAGATTCAGCATGTGAACTTATCGATTTCTTTCGATTTAATGTTGAGTTTATGACTCAAATTTATAACAATCAACCAATATCTTCTTCTGGAACTTGGAATCGAACCGAGTACAGACCTCTTGAAGGTTTCGTTTACGCAATTACTCCATTTAATTTTACCGCCATTGCTGGGAATTTACCAACTTCTGCTGCTATGATGGGAAATGTAGTTATATGGAAACCAGCAGCTTCGCAAGTATATTCAGCTCATTTAATCATGGACTTACTTAAAGAGGCGGGGTTACCTGATGGTGTCATCAATATGATCACTGGAAATTCTGGCATGATTTCAGATATTCTGCTTAAAAACCCAAATCTAGCTGGAGTACACTTCACTGGTTCAACCTCTGTTTTTAATGGTTTATGGAAAACTATCGGGAATAACATAGATAACTACAAAACATATCCTAGAATTGTTGGTGAAACTGGAGGAAAAGATTTTATTTGGGCTCATCCTTCAGCAAATTCTAATGAAGTGGCCACAGCAATTTCAAGAGGTGCCTTCGAATATCAAGGTCAAAAATGTAGTGCTGCTTCAAGAGCTTACATACCACAAAGCTTATGGTATGAAATAAAAACCTTGATTATTAAGGATATAAGTTCTTTTAAAATGGGAACTCCTGAAGATACATCCAATTTTATAAATGCTGTTATAGATAAAAAAGCATTTACAAGGTTATCCAAATTTTTAGATCAAGCTAAAAAAGATAAAGAAGCCGAGATAGTTATCGGAGGAAGTTACGATGATTCAATAGGATATTTTATAGAACCAACAGTAATCGTCACCACTAATCCCAAACATAGTGGTATGTGCAAAGAACTTTTTGGACCAATAATAACCATATACATTTATAATGATAACGAATGGAAATCAATACTAGACGTAATTGATTCAACAAGTGAATATGCCTTAACAGGTGCCATATTTAGTAAAAATAGAGATGCCATTAAACTTGCCTCTGAGAAGTTAGAAAACTCGGCGGGTAATTTTTACATAAATGATAAACCAACTGGTGCTGTGGTGGCTCAACAACCTTTTGGTGGAGCACGTGCTTCAGGAACAAACGATAAAGCAGGATCAGTTTGGAATCTTTTGAGGTGGGTAAGCAATAGAACAATAAAAGAAACATTTGTTCCTCCTACAAATTATAGATATCCTTTTTTAGAAGATTAAAATGCAGGGTTTTATTAAGATGCTTAGGTACTGAAACTAGTGCTAGCATCTAACAAAGTCGAAAGAGATTTTCTTTCGACTTTTTTTAGGGGTAATTCTAAATGTTATGTTTTTTCTTTTGAATATCTGTTTAATATCCTAGAAAAATAGGTCTGAATTTTCAATTACCCTTTGCGTTTTACCTTGGTGTGTATTTGATGAGTAGATAAAGTTGCTATTCTGTGTTTCGTCATCTAAAACTACTTCATTAGCCTCTGAAATTAATGATTCTAACACAAATTGGGTATAGTCCTTGTTTATTAGGTTATTTTCTTAAAACAGTGGTAATTGTACTTATAGTTTCTTTGACTTTTCCGAGTATAAACATACAAAATTCGGGTATAATATAGGTACAACAAACTGCGTTTTTATATGGTTCTGTTAGCCTTTATTTGAGATTTAAAAAAATATAAATATTGTTAATCAGTTAAATTAATATTTTTTAAAATAGAAACAATAAGGCTCGTAACCCAAAGGTCACAGGTTCGAGTCCTGTTCCCGCTACTAGAAAAGCTTCACAATTTGTGAGGCTTTTTTTTATTTAGCTTATTACACTATTTTTTTACACTAGAAACTTTGTAGAAAAAAATTAAAGAAAGTGAAATTGCTCACTTTTGATATAAACCTCAAAAAAGGAATACAAAAAGTTTACTCACCTTAAAAGAGTAAAGGGTTAACAGAGTAAATATCCTTATTAGCAGATTAAATTTTTAGGTTAAAATAGAAGCGCCCATTTTTGAGTATTAAAGCTTATAAAATGACACGTATTCTTGTTTTCAATATCTTTTTTTGGATGCCAATAATTTCTTTTGCACAACTATATAGTGGTGTAGTAAAAGATGCTACAACTCAAGAAAGTATTCCATATGCAACCATAGGTCTCTATAAAGAAACAGTCTTAGTAGATGGAACTTCTTCCAATGAAAGAGGGCAATTTCAAATAAAAAATAACAAAGAGGCTACGCATATAGAGGTAAGCTTTATGGGATATGAAATTTACAAAATTCTCATTTCAGAAATTCTAGATTATCAAAACATGAACGTAGTCTTACAGCCATCTAAAAACGAATTAAATGAAGTTGTAGTTCAAGCTGAAAGAACCACGACACAGTTAAAGATAGATAGGAAAATAGTAAACCTAGGAACCGATTTACAACAATCAGGTGCCACTGCATTAGAGGCTTTCGATCAAATTTCAGAAATTCAAACCGATTTAGGAACTGGTAGTCTTTCACTTCGTGGAAGCGGAAATGTACGTTTATTAATCAATGGAAAACCATCGGCTATGAATTCAATGGAATTACTCGATCAGATTCCAGCTTCGAGTATTCAACGTGTCGAAATTATTACTTCGCCATCAGCAAAAAATCAAGCTGATGGTTTATCGGGCATCATTAATATTATTTTTAAAAAAAATATAAATCAAGGTTTAAATCTAAATTTAAATTCATCTGTTGGTACCAAACGTTATCAAGTTGGCTTTGATGGAAACTATAATACTTCAATAGTAAATTTTAGACTGCAAGCATCACATGGAGAAAGGAGAATGGACAGCAAACAATGGATTTATCAAAAATATGCCAATGGAAACACCCGCGATTTTTATGCCCCACATGATTTCAACGGAAAAGTAACGAGAGTAACCTCGGGCTTAGATTTCTTTTTTGATGAAAAAAATGAATTATCGTTTGAGGTAAGTTATACACATGACTTTCATAGTTTTTTTAATGACACCTACTACACAAATGTAACTGGTCGTAATGATTATCTGTATACTCGTAATTCATCACATACACATAAGACTGCTATATACAATGTTAATTACAGAAGAAAGTTCTCGGAAGATGGACATTTTCTAGAACTTGATTATAACGTAAACGATAATAAAAACATTTTACCTGCATCGGATTTTGAAGATGATAGTTTCTTGTTTGATGAAGAACAAAGCAATAAAAATAACTTGCATGCTTTAGCTATTGATTATACGGTGCCTTCTGAAAAAATAACTATTGAGGCTGGAACTTCATGGAACCATAGAAAATTGACAAGTTTTAATAATTTTGTTCCTTCTGGAGGAATAGCTGTAAACGATATTTTTAACTATAAAGAAAACCTGTTAGGAATTTATGGATTAACCAAATTTAAAACAGGAAAACTTAATTGGCAAACGGGGTTACGATATGAATATTTTTCATCAAACTCTGATAATACTATGAATGGCCAAACAACAGATTTAAGTTTTTCAAACCTATTCCCATCTATACATTTATCCTATGAGCTAACTGATAAAAATACTCTTAATACTGGATATAGTAAACGAGTTTCAAGACCTAACTTTAATCATATAAACCCTTTTCGTATGGGGAATCAATATTTTCAATGGAACGCAAACCCTTCTTTAAAACCAGAATTTGCAGATAGTTTTGAAGTTAATTATCAATATGATGGAGAAAAATTAAACTTATCAATAGACACTTTTTATAGGTATAGAACTGACGTGATTCAGTGGCTGCAAGTTATTAATGATGAAGGGGTTCGTATAGTAAGCTTTGATAATGTCGGGAAGCGTAATACTTATGGAATTGAAACTAATACACACTATAAAATTAATTCATTTTGGAATACACAACTTTCGGCAAATTATTACTACTCAAAAGCTAAACAGCCTAATATTACCTGGACCGATTTATATTCTTCAAATATTATACTAAAAAATACATTTAAAATATGTAAAAGTATAACTACAGATATTACATATACTCATGTTCCAAAGCGTCAAGATGTATTTTCTCAGACCCAACCTAGAAATAGATTTGATTTGGCAGCAAGAGCTAATTTTTTAGATAATAGATTGACCGCAAGTTTTCGGATAGTAGATGTGCTTGATAATAATCTTCGAAAAAGAAAATTGGTTTTAACTAATGTAGTTCAGAATGAAACTTGGCGGTTCCAATCGCAAACTTTTGGTTGGATGTTTACCCTAAACTATAAACTTTTTCAAAATCAAGGAAAAACGAGGAATAGAAAACAACGAAACTACAATCATGGCGGTGCCATTGAATAAAGAAAACCTATTATTATGAAAATTAAACTTATTAGAATTACTATAATTAGTTTTACCATTTTCTTCACTAGTTGTGCAGAGACTTCTTTTAAAAAAGAAGAAATAGCACCACAAAATTTAAGCGAATGGAAAACTTTAGATAAAGGGAAAACAATTATCAATGGAGAGGAGCTAATTATAGAAGAAACCGAAGGGTCTAATGGCTATTTTTTAGTTAGCCCAAAAATATATAAAGGAGATATCATTTTAAATTATAAAGTAAAAGCGATGTCAGAGGCATCAGTGATTATTGTTCTTTTTTCAGTATCAGATATAGGAGAAACACTTGAGATGACAATGCCACCAAGAGATGCAAAAGGTACTGATTTTTGGAGATGGCGTACTGCTTTAGAACATTATAATTTAACTTTTAATAATCGAGCTCATAATTTTAAACCATTTTTCTTTAAAAATGAAACACCTTTAAAAAAGGGATTTCATCAAAGGCTATCAGAAAATATTATCGAAACAGAAAAGTGGTACGATGTTGAAGTTGGTAAAAAGCAAAATCGGTTATGGTTTAAATTAAACAACAAAGTTATTTTTGAGCAAGAAGATTGTAATCCATTAGATGGTGGTCGCTTAATGTTTAGAATTAGTGGTTTAAATGGAGATAAGGTGGTTTTTGCGAAAATAGCTATGAAAAATTTAGTCATTTCATATCAATAAAGTTGTAAATTGTAGGTATTGAAAAGTACAGGAAATGCATATCAAAAGTTCATAAAATTTGAACCCTTACTTCATTTGTTTTTATGGAGTATAGTGCTGTTTTATCCTTATATAAAATATTTTGGTAAAGAAGGTGGATACCCAATGTCATTTAACCACGAATTGAACTCTCTGTTTTTTAAAATGACTATTTCGTATTTTTTGTACTTATGGTTTTATCCTAAAAAAAGCAAGTTAAAGTATATCCTAATTGCCATTGTTGTATTTGTAATAAATACACTTTTATACCAATATTTTGATGGTCTTTTTCATACTGAAAAAAAGTATTTATGGAAAAACTATGTAGCAGATTCACTTACTTATATAAGTTTTGGAATAGCCTTTTTTGCATTACATTCTATTAAAAATCTTTATAAAAAACAAGCTAAAATAGATGCTCTCTCGCAACAAAAAAGAGAGGCGGAAATGCAAGCACTAAAAGCTCAGGTAAATCCACATTTTTTGTTTAATACGTTAAATACTATTTATGCAAGTTCTTTGAAAAAAGAAGATAAAACTCCAGAGTTAATTTTAAAATTATCAGATAGCTTTAGATATTTATTACATCATGGACAAAAAGAAAAGGTAACTATAAGACAAGAAATTAATCACCTACAAGATTATATAAACCTACAACAAGCAAGGTTGGCTAAGAAAGTTGATGTAAACTTTACAACTAATATAGATAACAAACAACAAGAGTTAGCGCCACTTTTAGTAATTGCTTTTGTAGAAAATGCGTTTAAATATACAAGCATTTTAAAAGGAGAGAATCACCCAATAAAAATATGTTTAAATTTAGAAAACAAAGTGCTTAAATTTACTTGTGAAAATCCTTTTTCTGAAAAGAATCAAGCACTAGATTTAGAATGGGAAGAAAGTGGCGTAGGAATTAAAAATACACAAAAACGTTTAGAATTATTGTACCCAGATGCTCATGAGTTAACTATAAAAAAAGAAAATAAAAGTTTTAATGTACTATTGAAAATTGAACTATGATACAGTGCTTAATTTTAGAAGACGAAAAATCTGCTCAAGAAGTATTACAAAGTTACATAGATAAAACGCCTTTTGTAAATTGCTTAGGTATTTATGAAAGTGGATTAGATATTCCTGTAAGTCAATTGCAAAAAACAGATGTTTTGTTTTTAGATATTCAACTACCTGAGTTAAACGGGTTATCTTATTTAAAAATTATAACAAACCCACCAAAGGTAATAGTAACAACTGCTTTCCCTGGTTATGCCCTTGAAGCTTTTGAAGAAGCTGCACTCGATTATTTAGTAAAACCTTTTTCCTACGAACGCTTTTTTAAGGCAGTAACTCGAGCAAGAGATCAGTTAACTAACTTTAATACAGAAGCAAACAAACAATTGTTTTTGTATGCAGACAAAACAATATATAAAACTACAGCTGATGATATATTGTATTTAAAGGCTGAGGTTGATTATGTGAAAGTTATACTAAAAGATAAAGAAATTTTAATCCTAGATAGTTTACGAAATTGGGAAGAAAAGTTAAAAGCATTTAATTTTATAAGAACCCACCGTTCATATATAGTAAACCTTGATAAAATAGATAAAGTATCGAGAAATCAAATCCATATTAAATCTGAAGTTATTCCAATAGGAGCAACCTATAAGACTAACTTTTTTAATAGCTTTAAATGAGAAAATTTAAGAAATAAGCATTTCGATTAAGAATAATTTACTCATAAACATTTAGTGTATGAAAAGAAACTTAATACAATTTGCACATTCAAATGGTTTTCCTGCCAAATGTTACAATAGTGTTTTTAGTTCTATTAAAAACGTAGAGATTAACTATGTGGAATTGATGGGACACAATCAGTTTAAATTGAACGGAAATCTTGAGAATCTCGCTTTAGAGTTGATTGATTCAATAAAGAAACGATTCAATGAACCAGTTGTAGGGATAGGTCACTCCACTGGCGGAACACTTATACTTATTGCTGCATCAATGGATTCTAAGCTATTTAAAAAAGTTATTTTAATAGAGCCAATTCTTTATAATCCTTACAAAAGAAAATTAATTTATATGTTAAAGAAATTAGGATTAGGAGATTATATAGGTCCCACAAAGAGAACTTTAAGAAGGAAATCTGTTTTCCAATCTAAAGAAGAAGCTTATAAATATTTTAAAAGTAAAAACTTATTCAAGGACTTTGAAGAACAATGTTTTTCAGATTACATAAAACATGGTTTAAAAAAGACTGAAAATGGTTTTGAATTAACTTTTTCAAAAAAGATAGAATCAGAAATATATCGCTCAACATATACAAAAATGCCAAGCGGAATAAAAGAGTTGAAAGGAACACTTATATATGGAAATAGGAGCAATTTATTTAAGAAGTCAGACGCAAAATGGTGGAAAAGAAGTTTATCAAATTTTGATATCATAGAGCTGAATGAGAATCATTTGTTTCCTTTAGAAAAACCACTTTTAACAGCAAGTATTGTAAATGAAATAATAAATTCAGGATAGCATAAATACCACTTTTTATAATATTACTAAATCTAGACTTAAAACAAAGTATTCTTTTAATCTAGTTATTGATAGAAAAATAAATGGAACAATTATCTTATAGATATATCTACCTAAGTGGGGGCTTTTGAAAATTTCATCACCCAGTAAATGTGAAAAAACTAAATTGTGAAGTATCTATTATAAAATTAACCCTCTAGGAGACTTTTTCTTTTTTATAAAGAGAAGGATTAATATTGGGAGTAAAATTAAGATAGCAACGGTAAAATAAATAGAAGTAGATTTGACTTCAAGAATAATTGTATCGGTCTTACCCGTCAAGGTAAATGCCGCCCAATAAAAAGGAAGAGCTTCAGAAAAATGATGATTTTTGATATAGTTTATTTTCGCTAATTGCAGGGCTTTGGATTTGGATGTTCCTTTTTGCATTTGAGTATAAAACTCTTGTAAAATGGTATTCCCCGCTTTCTCATTTACATACCAAAGAGAAGCGATAACACTTTGAGCACCATCAAAAAAGAAACCTCTAGATAAACTAATAACACCTTCTCCCATAGCCAAGTTACCTGAATTTGTCTCGCAAGCATCTAAAACAACCAATTCGGCTTGATTTTCTAACCCATATAACTCGTGTAAAGGTATTTTATCATCATAAAAGGCAATCCAAGGTTGAGAAATACTATCCAAACCTGCATGTGTGTTTAAATGAATAATTTCATAATCATTTAAATGTTTTATAAAGTTGGTTCTCGTAGCTTGGTCATTTGATAGAACTTTGCTGTTTTTTATTTGAGAAGAGAATTGTATGGTCGATTCAGAACCTGTAAGTTCCGGTAAATTTAAGTGCTTAAATTGACGAGGAATAACTGTAAGTAGCTTCTTATTTGGGGTATTGTTGTTTTGTTTGATTTGATCGAAGAGAGAAAAAGATTGTAGATACACAATTTCAGAAAAGTGAACCAAATAACTCTCGGATAGTGTTGTGTTATTACTGGTTGTTAAAGCCTCAAAGGGGAAAGTTTGTAACCTGTAATCTGGAATAATAGTAAGTTTTCTCTGATTCAGTTTTTCTTTTGCATTAGGAAAAGGGAATAGCGTATTAAAAACAGAAAAACTTAATTCTTGTAAGGCGATTTTTTCTTTTTTGCTTAGAACCGAACTTGTAAAATATTTTTGTAATTGAGCAATGTCCTTCTGAAGTTTGGGAACGTTGGGTATCTCGAAAAAGAGTGTCTCAGTACCGTTATAAAACAGACCGTAACCTTTATTGTTATCAAGGATGTATTCCACAAAGCAGTTATTTTTAGGAGTGACATTTTTCAGGTCAGTGATCTCAACATCCTTTTTAATTTTTACATAATTAGGATAGTGCTGCCTTAAGGAGTCCATAAAACCGAGGTATTTTTCATCGTTTTTTCTAAATGATTGTTTGGCAGAAGAATCATCTGGAGTTTCTTGAAGGTTTTTAAAAGAGTGTAAACGTTTATAGAATAAATTGTATTCTTTCGCAATAGTCGATTTAGGAATGTTTAAGTTAAATTTCGCTTGCTTAGTTTTTATAGACTCTTGCAATAAAAGCGCTTTATTCTTTTCCATAAAATAGAAGGCAAGGTTTGTATCTTTTAGTAAATAACAAACTTCAACAGCTAGCATATAGGTATCAACACCTTTTTCAATCCAAAATAACTTTGATTGTTCACTTGTACTGTCATGTCTAATTAGTGAAACCAGTTTATCAACAAGCATTAATGTTTTCTTCGCATTGTACAGATATACCTTATTGCTTTCTTGCTTATAAGCCTTTACCTGATGGGCTGCTAAATCTATTAAATAAACTAGGACATCCTGACTATAATCCGACTCTTCAATTGTTTTCAATTCTGGGAGATCAAAATTTTCTTCAAGAGTTGTTTTCTTTTTTAAGCTGGTACGAATAGCTTTTTTAAAAAAAGGGATTTTCTTTTTGGCGCTGTCTGTATTTAAATAATATCCCATATTATCATAAACCAAAGCTTTTAATTCATTATTAGTGGTTTCTTGAAGTGTTTTTTCGAAACAAGTATTTGCTTTTTGAAATTTTTGTTGTCTAGAGTAGATAATTCCAATATTCATTAAAGAAGTGTATCCTTCATACTTAAATCCTTTTGAAAGGTAGAAATCTTTTGCTTTCGTATATAATTCTAAAGAGGTATCCAATTCTCCAAAGGCATCAAAGGATACGGCCAAATTATTATACATATCATAGATATGTTTTTTCTTTTTGATACCAGCATTAGCAAATTGTTGTTCTATTATTCGCCAGTGTTCTTTCAGAATATTTAAATCGTTTACTTCTTTATTTTCACGGAAATTATTGGCGTATTTTTGGGCATAGGTTGTAATGATTAATAGTCTTATTCCAAGTTCATATTTCAATTTTCCTAATGATTCTGGATTGCTAAGGGCTTTATTTAAATATAGTAGAGATTTATAGAAGTCGCCTTTAACTCTTTCAATTCTGGATAGATCTTTATAAGCTCTATATATGTGATAACCATTACCAGTGCTTCGTATAATTGTTAAGAGTGTATTATGTCTTTTTTTACTTTCACCTAAATGAAAATAACCTAAAGAGAGAAGATATCGGTAATCATTTAAGGTATTAACGTCCTTTTTCGCTTCTAATTTTTTTAGATTGATAGCTTTTTGACTATAAAAAACAGTGCTATCGATGTGTTCAGTTTTTAAGTATGCACGGGCCATACCAACATAGATTTTATCCAAATCTAAGTTGTTTTCAATGGAGTCTTGTTTCTTTAAAAGATTTTTAAATTGGTTAATTCTGTCTTTAGGTGTCTCAATTTTCTTTATACTATCTATTTGAGTTAAAAGTTTGCTCTGGGCGGATGTAATAGCACAAAATAAAAGGATGATATATATATTGAGTAGTAATCGAAGCATAGGCTTTCGAAGATACAGAAAATAACATAAAAAGACCGAATCTTTAATGATGTAATTCAGTCTTTTATCCTTTAGTTATAGTATATGAGTCTATGGTATTATTACACGCCCATGATGTACATTTTCAGAAGCAAAACCTACAGTAGGAATAGATATATTTAATGCCTCAATGATTGATGGTAATGGAGGAAGAGGAGTTTCTCCGTCAAAAAAAGAAGCGATTCTTAATGTAGCTTTTGAAGCAGCAAAAGAAGTTCCTGCTAACTCGAAATCGGATAAAGTTGTATAACCAGAAGCAAAATAATCAACAGTGGAAATTCCATAGTTGGAATAACTAGCTTTATCTAAATAATAACGATCCGTAGCGGCAATGGCAAGAATATTATCATGCGGATATCCTGATGGATAATGTGTGTAAGAATCATTATTACTATTGTTATTTCCAGCAGAAGCAATTATAATAACATCAGGATGTTCCGTTAACAGGTCAGAAAAGATGCTGTCCTCAAAATCACCAAATCCATCGTCATACCAGCCAAAACTCATGTTTACCACATCGGCATTTGTAAGAGCATGATAGGTTGCGCATAAAACATCGAAATAATTACCGATTCCTGAGGCATCAAACGCTTTTATAGGTAGTATTTGATGGTTAACTCCTCCAATTTTTAACCCTTTATGAATAGTTCTTGTAATAGCCGTACCATGTTTTTCGGGATAATCATCATTCGGATAAGGATCGTTGTTAACATAATCCCAGCCTGATTTAAGTTCTTCATGACTAGGACTGCTTGATTTATGTAAAAAAGGATCTGTGAATTCGGGCATAAAAGATGGATCTATGCCTGTATCTATAATTGCTACAGTAATCCCATTGTTAACATCTTTGATTAAATCAGTATAATCAAGTTCAAGAGTTCTATGTTTACCTGGTTTTGGCGAACTATCTATAACCTTAATTCTTTGAAAATAAAATTGAAAATTGACATTTTTTAAGGGATATAATTCTCCAGTATCATTTCCAGTATCATTTGCACTGGTGTCATTATCAATTACACCTTTTTTAGGTTCAATATTGATAGGTCCTCCAAAATCCCATTTTTCAATGGATTCATCAGGGCAATGTTTACATATTTCAAAAGAAATTACTCCATGTTTTTTTCTTAATTTACTTTTGGTTGCTTCACTTGTTCCATCTACATATTGGACTATAAGTTCAGATTGAGAATATTGTAAAAGATTGTTTTGATAACCAGTATTTTGAGTACTTCGGTTATTTTCTTTTTCTGTATGGTCTAATTCATTTAGTTCGTTGTTGGTACAGCTTAAGAGCACCATTGATAGTAGATAGATTAAGGATGTTTTTCGGATAATTTTCATATTAAATTTTAGATTTTAGATTACACTGTTATATTTACATGAGGAAAAAGATGAAAATCATTACCCATTATTTTAAATGAATAATACAACGAAGCGTTACATAGAGGGGTTGTTAACTTCTGATGAAAGGGTTATAAAGGAAATATACGCCAAATTATATCCTAAGGTAAAAAGATATGTAATTTCTGCGAGAGGTAATGAAGATGATGCATTAGATGTTTTTCATGATTCCTTAATGTACTTTATGACTCAAAAGGATAAAACAGAAAATATCCTTTCTTTTGAGCCCTATTTTTTTACGGTAAGTAAAAATTTATGGAAAAAAAGATTAAAAAGTAGGGTAACAACAAATGAAATGCCGACCCTTGTTGATAAAGAGACAGATTTAAGTTTGTTTGTTTTAGAGCAAACTTGTTTTGATTTATATGTAGAAAAATTCAATCAACTATCCATAAACTGCAAAGAAATTTTAAGTCTTTATTTCAATAATTTGAGTTATGAGGATATTGTAAAAGAGAAAGATTATGCATCAGTTAATACTGTAAGACAACGAGTTTTTAAATGCAGAACGAAGCTGATACAGCTTATAAAGTCAGATAAGAAATATCAAAAAGTTAAGAAATGGAGGTAGAATTAACGGAAGCTTTATTAAAGAAAATTGATGATTATATACAGGGTAACTTAACCACTGAAGATCGTCTTGCCTTCGAGAAAGATATAGAAGAGAGTGACAGCTTGAAAAATGAGGTTCAATTACAAAAAGAGTTGATTATTCTTATAGGAAAAGAAGAATGGGTAAACTTCCGAAATAATGATAAAAATGAGGAATTACAAGCGTTGAGAGAGCAGTTAAGAAGTAAAGCTTTTCAAGATGCTTCGAAAAAAATTAGAGAAATTGGGATTAATGATTATAAAGGGAAAAAGTCTGATAAGAATAAGAAACTTTTTTATAAGATATCCATTGCGGCAACCATATTGGTTTTGATAGGTTTGTTTTTTATGAATCGAAATTCAGGACTTGATTCTTATTATAATGAATATTCTAATTGGAAAACAGAATTACCTTCATTTGTAACAAAGAACGATAATACTAGTATTTTTAATCAAGCTGAAATAGCTTTTAGAAATAAGAATTATAAAGAAGCCTTAAAGTATTTTAATTCCATAAGTAAAGAGGATAGGTTATATCCATATAGTATAATGTACAAAGGAGCTATTTACGAAGTTTTGAATGAAAATGATAAAGCAATAGCAGCTTTTGATCGGTTAATTAATCTTAACGATTTTGAAGAATATTCAAGAGGTTATTGGTATCAATTGTTAGTTTATTTGAAGCTCAACAATAAAGATAAAGTAAAGGAACTTTTGAAGATTATTCTAAAAGATAGTAAAAACTATAAGTACAGAGAAGCTCTTAAGCTGTCCGAAGAAATATAAATTATTCACAAAATAGAAGAATCAAATTCTATTATCTAACAAAAAGGCTTCACAAATTTGAGAAGCCTTTATTGTAATTAGAGTATTCTTTTCTCAAAAATGTATAGTCCATATATTTTGAGTTTATATGGGAACTTTTAATTTATCGTTCTTTATATTTTTCCAAACCAATTTTATGGTCATAGTTTCGACGTTTACTCTCATTAAAATTTACTCCAAATTGAATTACTAAAAAGCAGTGGTTTCCACTTGATTTAAAAAGATAGTTTACTTCTTAATATACAATGTTGTAATTAGGATGTAATTCACGTCAAAAATAGCGTAACTCACGACATTTTTTTGTTTAAAACCTTTGTTGTTAGGTAGTTTTGAGGTATTGCTGCTATTCGCAGTAAAATCAAAAAACTAACGAATATGAGTGAAAAGAAAGTAGATACAGAGGCCCATTTTGGTGATGCTAAATACGATTATAGACAAGTTAAAGTAGGAGATAAAGATGCTCAAGGTGAAGTTATTTTATCCGTTTTCTACACAACAAAAAAGATGATTATTTATAGAACGAAAGGAAATCTAATCGTTTCTTATAGTGATTATTCTGAACGCTTTTCCGTATTAAATGCAAAAAAACAAGAAATTAATAATTTAATCCACTTGTCCGTTCACCAAGAAAGAATGTCTGATATAAAATCAGATAAGGAGAAAGGCTTAGAAGATTTAAGAGCTTTTTATTCACCACAGTTAGCACATGCTTACCAGATGTGTTATTTAGAAAAATATGAAGAGGCAGTTTTAATTGCTGAAAATGTAAGAAAAGGGATTGAAAATAAAATTACATCAAAAGCACAGTATACCTATTTCGAATACTATCTAAAATACCTGAGCTATATATTTATTGCATTAGTTGCTGTTGTTATATGGAGTACTTTTATGAAGTATGAAAACTACGAAATTCACTATTGGTTTGTTTGGCACTTTTACATCGGAATTGCAGGAGTTATAGGTTCTTTTATTTCGGCAAAAGAAAAGGTAGCTAGTAGAACAGTTGACTTTAATATTCCTGTAAAACGCACAATTATAGACGTTAAGTTTAGATTGCTCTTAGGAGGAATCTTTGGAGTGTTAACTGTTTGGCTAGTATACTCGAATATATTAACAGGAATATTTACTACACGTATTTCAGATACCCTCTTTTTAACAGGAAATGCAACTATCTCCGAAATAATTACGGTTTTAATTATCGCAGTTGTTGGTGGATTTAGTGAACGTTTAGTGCCTGATACTTTGGGAATGAAATCTAAAAAAAATATAAACAAAACGGAAGAAAATGACCAACTCGAAAAAGCAGTCGCTGAAGCGGTTGCTAGAGGTCAGCAATAAGTATTAACTATTAAACTATAAAATTATGTCAAAACAAAAACGAAACATCGAAAAGAAATTTTCTAAAGGATTAATTGGAAGAACCATGTTAGATATTCCAAAATTAACTCCAAGAGAGAAAACGGTTCAGGAAATACTTTTAAAATTTATGGAAGACAATGGTCAAGGAGGTTGTCCAGCTTTTTCACCAGATTTTTTATTGCAAAACATCAAACCCCAATTAAAAGAAAAGGGAATTGAACGTGTGGGAAAAAGTGCATTGGAAAGTGTTTTTACAAAATCAGCGGAAATGTTTTACGATAGTAAAAGTACAGGAACAGTGTTTAGGCTACCAAAAGCAAGTGTTAGCTATAAGCTTGAACCAAATTTAGGATTTGAGTTTAATAAAGGAACTATAGGCGGAACATCAATTTCGCCGGGGGAGGGGACAATAAATGTCCTAATGGCTAGTAATTTGAGACTTCCAGTAGAAGTAAATTATGGAGGTATCGTAGAATGGTCATTAACTATAAAGAGTATAGAGTTAGAGAATGGAGTGGTACTAGAATTGAGAAATGAATCTGGGTATTCATATCAGGTAATTAACAATAGTGTAATCAAAGGACGTGGGGCTATCTCAGAAGAATGTTTAGAAACGAACTTGAAAAGTTTATAAAAAGGAAGTCATGAAAAAAATATGTTTAATAATCTTTTTATTGCTTTCAATAGCAATAAAAGCTCAGAATTATGGAACCGATGTTGAAGGGTATAGTACTATCTATACGCCCGGTATAACCCTTGGTTTAGATGTAGTTAATAATCAGCTCGATTTTAATTATTTCGATGTTGTACGTAAAAAGGGCGGAATTAATAGAGCAAACTTTTATGGTATAAGATTGTTAGGTGATGCTAATGATGGTATTGCTAATATTGTGTCTTCAGGTAAAGTAAATGCAGGGGTTAATCTAGATGTGGTTTATGGTTATAAAAGGTTTCGAACCAAAAATAAAAATCAAGTACTTATTAAAGCAAAGGAAAAACAGAAGAATCTTTTGATTGCTCTAAAAACTCCTGATGCCAACGGCTTCAAGCAGTTGATAGAAGATATAAAAAAAGCCGCCATAATTAAATTTATTAATGACTTAAGAAGTTCGTATCAAGGGATAGATCCAGTTGTAGCTGTAAATATAAAAAGCTCAATTGGAAATAAGAAGTGGGAGGATGCGAAGAGAGAGTTAAAGAGTCTTGATAATTATTTTGGAAAAATGGTTCTTACTGAAATAGAATTCTTTGATGATTTAAGATTTAAAACTGGGGCAAAGGGACATGTTTTTCTTGAAAATAAGAATGTTAGAGGAGGGATAATTGAAAAACTCGATGAAAACATTCGTGTAACTTCCTTACCTAATTGGTCTAACGATAAAAGAAATTTAAAAAGATTTGAAGCAAGTATAAAACAAGCCCGTAATCAGTATGATAGTATAACACAACAAATAGCGAAACTCAAGACTAGATCTGAAAGTTCGATCAATCAAAAATTCCTTATGAAAATGGGATTTTTTAAACAAGAATTTAAATACGATTTAAATAATGGCGCTCCTACCTCTAGTGAGCGATTGAAAAATCAGGAATTTACGGGACTTTCGTTTGATATTATATACAATATTCAATGGCGCCATAATTACTTTATGGGGTTTTCTCTAAGAGGGCAACGAGCTAATAACTTTTCATCTTTAGAAATAAAAGAAATCACTTTTGGAGAAGCAGGAACCGAAAATTCAGAAACATTAAATGCTTATGCAGGTCCTTATGATACTTTCAACAGGTATTCTGTAAATAGTGATTTTATGTGGATCAACAAATTGAAAAAAGAAGGTATTTATTTAATTGTAAACCCTTACCTAAGGCACTTTATTTATGAAGGGGCAGATCAGCTTAAAAATAATACGAATATAGGCTTAGGCTTAAATCTTTTTAATAGTTCTGGTAGTAAAATTTTGGGAGGCGCTTTTATTCAAGCAAATGATGTTTTTGGGGTTAATACAAAACAAAGCTTGGGTAAATCAATAGCATTTGGTATAACTGTAAAGGTTGCATTTGAAGGGTTTGATTTTATTGAAAAACCAAAAAGCTAAAGTTATGGGGGTAAAAAAAGTACTTTGTATAGGGATAGATAAATATCATCCACAGGTAACAACAGATGAATTAAAGGGCTGTAAAAATGATGTTCAATTATGGCAAAAGTTGTTAGGAGAACAATTCGGTTTTCAAGTAGAAGAACCCATTTATGATGATTATGCAACATCGGAAGTAATTGAAAAAAGAATGAAGTCTTTTTTACGAAGTTTAAATAAAGAAGACTTAGGCGTAATTTTTTTCTCAGGACATGGTTCAAGGAAATATAGAGAGGGAAATTGTTATGAAACTATTTGTGCCTATGAAAGTAGAATCGAAGGAACTTCTTCTTTACGAAGTTGGATTGATACTTGTAAAAAAAAGGAAGCACGATTGGTTTTTATTGTTGATGCTTGCGAGTCTGGAACTTTAACGGATTTAGGTAGGTTTGGTGAGTTGATTGGAATAACAGAATTAGATCAATGTTGTTTTTATGCTATCTATGGATCTTATGTTAATAAGATCTTACAAGAAGACGGAGTATTCCAAATTAACTTACATAATAAAAATGAAAATGCTCAGTTTGAGGAATTCTTGAAAATGAAAGATCTAAAAATGGATTTTGATTTTACAGTCGAGTCTGCAACTGATTACTTGGCAGCCAACCATAAAAGTGTTGATAGAGTACATTTGAAATATCGATTGGACAATTTAAGCCGAGAGTCCTATAGTTTAGAAGATGTTATTAAACTAACAACAACCAATAGAAAAGTACGATACCATGCATTTGAGGATTCCTGTAATCCCTATCAGGGAAGCAATAATAATATTATTATAAATACTAAGGATGAATATGAAATATTAATTACGGCTTGTCGTGGTAAAGAAAATGCTTACGAAGATTACTTCGATTCGCATAACCAAATAAATGGTGTATTTACGCATTTAGTTATGGAGGTATTAAAGGAAGGAGTAGATATTAGTTATAATGAACTTTGTGCCTTATTGAAAGAGAAATTAAGGACTGATTACAATTATGCTCAGTATAATCAAACTCCACTACTCCAAGGGAATGATAGTTTTAAAAGTCAAAAGATTTTTAGTATTTAAATAAAACAAATAACTTAAAAAAAATAGAAATGCCAACAAAAGGATTTTATAAAATGACGCAAGTAAACGATAATGTTTGCTCAAATATAGTACTTCATAATAGAGAGAGTTTTCAACTCGCACATGCTGAGTTTGATCCAATGATGAGTTTTGTCATTTTGATACTTCTTAAAGAGGGTGAAAAACAGGCAAATGGGATAGTTAAAATGACTAAAATAGGGTTTAGTTTGGTGAATGCATTTTGCAATTTAGAAGAAGATGTATATTACAAATTATCAAGTGTCGAAAAAACAAGTGAAAACGATAAAAGTTTTCATACAGAGATGATTAATTTTACTATCAAAATAGAAAAGTCTAAGATGGCGAGTGATGAAATAGTGTATCTTACAGAAGATGTCTTATTTGAAAGAGATAAGAAAATTGATTTTCATATAAAAGTAAAAAATGAAGATAAAGAAAAGCGAATTCAATGGAATCCAATGCAAAGATCGAAAGATACTGGGGGACATATGTGTAAAGGTAAAGGGGTTTAAATGCCCTAAAAGTTTAGTGTATATGCTCTTCTGTGTAGCCTTACTTTTGTATGGTTGTTATAACAAACCAAAAGAAGAGCATGTACTGCTCATAGAAACTTTAAAAAGAGGAGCCTTAGAAGAAGCAATAGTTTCTATTCATGAAACTCAACAATCACAAGAGATTAAGAGTTTTTTACTTGGATACGTAGATTATTTAAGATACGGATATGATTCCAAAATTCTATTGTCGAAACCACCAAAAAGTATCGAGACATTTCCAAATGCATACAAGGTTATGTACTATTATATGACAGGAGATATAATTTTTGGGCTAAATAAAAAAGTGAAAGCTTATGATTATTATCTAAAAGCTAAAAACTTAGCTAAAAAAGAAAATCAAATATTACAGAATGAAGTTTTTGTAAGGTTTTTGGGTTTTTATCAGAAGAAGTCTCAACATAATTTAGATTTTTTTAAACAATATAAAGAAAGCTATCTACGTCAAGAACATGACGACATAGACACTTATTGGATTGAATATTACACATTATGGTTACGAATTCATGAAGAATGGTTAAGAAAAAAAGAAAACCAAAAAAAAATCCATGAGAAGAGTAGGTTTTTAACTAATATGAACAAAGAAGAATTTGAAACTGCTTTTAAACTCGCACGAAACAATGACTTTTTTACAGCAAGGCTCTATCAGTTAAAAGGAATATATTATAGTTCATTGATTGAGGAACCTAATAAAGCTGATTTAGCCTTTAATAAAGCGAAAGAATTGTTCGACAATAGTAAGTTTTTCTTTTCTAATAAAGAGAGCATTAAGGCAAAGATAAATGTGGCTATTTCCTTAATGAGGAAAAAAGAATATGACAGTGCCGTTTTTACTTTTAAAGAAAGTTTGAAGTCAGCAACACTAAAAAAAGAATTATATGCTAAAGAGCTTATATATAGTAGTTTGTCAAATTGCTATGGAGAGCTTGATAATCAGTCGGATAGTATCTATTATCTGGATAAAAGTGAGCAGATTAAAGATTCTGTAAATCAGTATGTTAATGGGTTGGTTATTGAGAATAAGGAGTATAGGAACCAGATTATAGATGGGGTAGAAGCGAATGAAGTATTAAATCAAAAAAATAAAATGTTATTAATATTTATTATCACCCTGTTATTGATTTCTGCTTTTATTTATCATAACTGGGTGCTTTCAAAAAAAGAAAAGAAGAACTTAGAGATTGAACATGAGCAGACAAAAGAAGAAATAGAATCAATAAAAAAGTTAGTAATTCAGGATAGAATTATCTTAAAGAATAAAGTACATGTTTTATTAGATGAATTAATTTTTATAAAATCAGAAGACCATTATTTAGCATTAAATACAAGTGGTAAAAAAGAGTTTATTAGAGGGAATATTTCAAAAATTATTAAAGAGCTCCCTCCTAATTTTGTTCGATGTCATCGATCTTACATTGTTAATATTAACTCAATAAAACAATATAACAAAGAGTCTTTGTTACTCATTAACAAAGCAATTATACCTGTGTCTCGAAGCTATAAAAAACAATTTGAAAACTTTAAGTAGATACTTTTTTTACTTAGAAAATGATGCATATATTTAAAATTTTATACTCGGACTAACTTTACCTCTAAAACGAAAACGTAGATTCCTTTACCTGAGATAAAAACAGTTCTTTATAAGCCCTTCCCAAAGGAAGTTTTTCTCGATTTACTTTTACATATTGACTTGAATATCCTTGAACATAGTCTTTATTAATTAAAATAGATTTATGTATTCTGATAAAAGCAGAAGGTAATAACTCTCTTAAGTTTGATAAAGATTTACGCACAAAATACTGCTTACCGCAACTACTAAAAAGTTTGATATAGGCTCCATCAGATTTCGCGTGACTAATTGTAGCCAGTGAAATTTGCTGTTGCATTCCTTTATATGAATAACTTAGATAAGAGTTGTTATTTCCAGAATTCAAGATGATTTCTATTTGAGCATAAATAGAATTTGTGGTATATGGAGGAATGATAAAAGTAGTAGGATTCGTTTCCTTTACACTATCAATAACATCTATAGACCCTTGATCCGAGATGTAAATATGCTTAAAGCTGTTTTTTTCTGATAAGTATTTTATCAAGTCGATTCCATCTGTTTTATTCGACTCGTTGAGATATAGATCAACCAAGAGTAAATCATATTTGTTTTCATCTGCAAGCTTTATAGCTTCTACCTCAGAAACAGCTACATCAACATGATAATAAGGTTTTCTTTCTAAGCTTTCTTTTAATCGGTAGGCAGACTCTGTTTTCTTTCTAATTATTAATATTTTCTTTACTTCTGTGTACAACTTTTTCAGTGTTAAATTGTTTGTATTCTATTAAGTAATTACATGAGCGTTTTAACTATGAACTTATAAAATCAAGTTGTTTTCCCATGTAACAATATCTCTTATGGTTAAGCTCGATTACTAAATTATTTAAATACCGAATTCGTTTTTTTTGAAATTCCTTAAGTGTTGGTATTTTGGGTTTAAGTGTTAATTTTTTTGATCTCTCGCGTTTTTTGTTGTTTGTAAACAAAAAGTTGTTGTTGGTGTCATTTATTCTTTAACAGTTTTTTTTTACTATAATTTTGACCTAGCACTACTGATAATTCTTTTGAGTTATTGAGTAGAATTTTCTTTTCGATGATGTAATTTCTATGAAAAGGAAAGCTATTAACTAACCAAACAACATGTATAAAAACAATCCTATTGATTCGGAGCTTATGCTCCTTGATCGTGATATATCTATACCTAAAACCCAAAAAGCTTTTGATGCTACAATTTTGAGGGAAGCCGTTTCTGTGGCAGTCGAAAAATTAAGCAAGAATATTAGCAATACTTCATTAAGAGGATTACAATTAGTTCAACCAAGTCGTTTGGAAGAATTGGTTGAAGAGTATACAAAGAGAACTCATAAAGATGCTAAGGAAGACATAAGCCTTAAAATCTTTGAGGAAATCATTGATTTATATGTTGCCACAGGAATCCCTGTGTATTCAACGGGATATATGGGAAGACAATTTTCAGGAGTGGTTCCCATTGCAGGATTAACAGACTTGCTGACATCAATGATGAGTCAGCCTTCGTCTTTTTATGAATCGGCTCAATTACCTAGTATTGTTGAAAAGGTTATTGCCAATGAGTTTGGAAGTTTATTAGGCTGGAAAAAAGATACCTATGATGTAGTTACCACTTCAGGAGGCTCTTTGGCAAACATAACCGCTTTGTTAACGGCAAGAAACTGTAAAGTTCCAAACTTCTATAACCTACATAGTTCGTCGGAAGGAATTCCTGCGGTGGCTATGAGTTCAGATGTTCATTATTCGGTAAAAAGAGCGGTGGGTATTCTTGGAATAGGAGAAGATCAAATTGTTTCATTACCTGTAAATACCAAAGGTCAGATATGTATGAGTCAGGCCGAGAGTAAACTAGCCGAAGCAGAAGCTAAAGGGCTGTCTGTTTTTTGTTTAGTGGCTTCTGCTGGAACAACTCCAGTAGGAGCAATTGATCTGTTGAACGATTTGGCAGAGCTGTGTAAAAGAAAAAACTATTGGTTACATGTCGATGGAGCACATGCTGGAAGTTTTTTGGTTTCAGACAAACTCAGAGGAAAATTACAAGGAATTGAGCTAGCCGATTCTTTTACCTTAGATGCTCATAAAACTATGTTTTTACCAGCTTCGTGTACCTTATTGTTCTACAAAAACAAAGAAGCTGCTCAACAAACTTTTTATAAAAAAGCAAGCTACATATTCGAACGCGATTCCAATAATTTAGACGGAGGTGAAAAGAGTTTTGAATGTACAAAAAGACCCATGATTATGAATCTTTGGATACCATGGGTATTGTATGGAAGAGAATTCTTTGCTCAAAAACTAGAAGAGCTTTGTGAAACCACAAAACAGGCTTATTATAAATTGAAATTAGAGAAAGACTTTTATCCACTGCACAAGCCAGAAGCCAATATTTTATGCTTCAGGTATTCTCCAGAAAACAGCAATGTGATCAAGGTAAAAGATTTACAATTAGCCATTAGAGATATTATAAAAGAAGATGGAAAGTTCTTTATCTCTAAAGTTGAAATTGAAGGAGAAACAGCTTTAAGAGTGGTGTTTATGAATCATGAAATTACCATGACACATTTCAATGAATTACTAACCGAAATTAAAAGAATAGGGGAAGATCTCGTATCAAACAATAAAAAACTACACTAAATGAGTAAGAAAGTGAAACCAGAAGCTGATTACAAGGCTTTCTTGAAAAAAATATACCCAGCGAGCCAACTAAAACCAAAATCTATTGATCAGGTATTAAAACTGCCTCGATTTTCCGAAAAGTTACATCAGGTAGAGGCACATTATAAAGGCGCTTCTTTCGATTCTTTAGATGTGACGATTCAAGATGAGGTGATCTTATTACGATTACAGCAAATAAAGAATATTTTAGAATTAAACCCACACTGGAAACAACGATTTGAAGATTTTGAAGTAACCAAACCTATCAAAAGTTTTGAAGATTGGCAAAAGTTACCAGTTACAGATAAGGCAACGGCAATTTCTTTTTTCTCTGAGGATAGAAAAGGAATGGTGGTTCCAATTGAAAATGGTGGATTCGAAATTGTAGCCAGTGGAGGAACGAGTACAGGAAAACCTTCGGAAACGGTTTTTTCTTTGAAGGAATTAGAAGATACCTATGATATTTCAGGGAAGTTTATGGCGAATCAATTGTTGAGTCGATTCTTTGATAAAAAAGATAAAGCGCCTTTGGTAACCACAACATATGCCGATTATCAATTGTGGAGTAGTGGAACTATGGTGGGTGGTGTTTTACAAAAAATACCAGGAGCTAATTATGTTGCTGCGGGTCCAATTGATAAAAAAATCTATCATTTAATGATGAATTACGAAGGACCAAAAGTGTTTTTAGGAACGACGGAACAAATTGGGACTCTTTATGAATATGGTGATGGTTTGGAGGAAGAGGCTAAAAATAGCCTTCGTTTGGCTTTGTATTGTAGCGGTTTATTGCCAGCTAAGAAGCAAGCAGAATTGAAATCGTTGTATCCGAATCTTGATATACTGAGTTATTTTTCTGCATCTCAAGCAGAAGCGATAGCCATTCAGTTAGATGTAAATGACAATGCATTAACCACAGTTCCAGGCTTACATTTTGTTGAGATTGTGGATGAAGATGGAAAATGGGTGGAAGAAGGAGAAGAAGGAGAGTTGGTCATTACACGATTGCATTGTAATGAAGCTCCATTAATCCGATTTAAACTAGGAGATAGAGCGATTAGATTGCCATTAAGAAATGAGAAAGAACTAAAAGCATTTCAATTTGAGTTTAGAGGAAGAAGTGGTGATGTAATTCATTTAGATGATCATCAGTTTTCAGCCTTAAATACCTACGAGTATTTAAAAAACGCATTAAAAAATCTATATGCTTTTGATGTTGATTTGATTGCTTCACATGTTCAAATTGTAAATCATAGAAAAGAAAGAAAATTGTCCATTTTACTGGCTTCAGAAAATGCTTTGGTAAATCAACAAATTATAGGAGGAAAACTAGGTGTGTATGGAATGCAATGTTTAGTGAAAGATGCATTGGTAAACTCAATGGGACTGTACAGCAAATCGTCAATCAACTTTGATACTGTCGAAAAGCTAGGCTATCAATTTGAGATAAAGTTCGTAGATATAGACTCACAAGAGATTCATAGAACAACGGTAGGAAAAGTACCATTTTTTAGAGATGTTATTGATTCCAATTTATAAGAAACTGAACGATGGAAGCAACAATTGAACAAAAAGAAATTGTAGAGCCGTATTCGACAATAACAAATGAGTTACAGGCAACATTGGTTGATTATAAAAAGGCATTTGATACCAATTTGTTTGAAGAACAATCGGAACTAATTCTTACAAAAATTGAGAATTATTTAAAGGATAGTAAAAATACCGTAAAGGGTGTTGATGTTCAGAACCCTCATGATTTAATGAAGGAAGTTTTGAGTATCATGAATTCAAGTAAGGATGCTAGCCTCAACGAAAAACTAAGTACTATTGTCGATTTGTATTTAAAAACAGGAGTTCAAGCGAATTCTCCTGGTTATATGGGAAGGCAGTTTTCATCAGTTTTTCCAATAGCAGGTGTTTTCGATTTTATAAGCTCTATGTTAAGTCAGCCCTCATCGTTTTACGAGGCAGCTCAGTTACCCAGTGTTGTAAGAGTTTTTATGGCGAAAGAATTAAACAAGTTTATCAAATATCCAGAAGATGAATTTGATATGGTAACTACCTCAGGAGGTTCTTTGGCAAATTTGACGGCTTTATTATCGGCGAGAAATTACTACTTCCCTGAATTCTGGAAAAAAGGAATTTTAAGTGTAAAACAAGGAGAAGTACCTGCCATTGCAGTAAGTGAAGAAGCTCATTATAGCATTATCCGAACAGTTGAAATGTTGGGGTTGAGTAGACATAATATTATCAAATTACCTACAAATTATAAGAAGCAGGTAGATATTTCACAAGTCGAAACGACATTATCAGAAGCAAAAGAAAACGGATTTAAAGTGTTTTGTATTGTAGCCAATGCAGCAACCACAGCAGTAGGTGCTTTTGATCCGATTGACAAACTAGCCGAGATTGCTGAGGAGCAAGACTGTTGGTTGCATGTTGATGGAGCACATGGTGCTAGTTTTTTGTTATCTGAAAAGCAAAGAGAAAAACTAAAAGGCATTCATAAAGCTGATTCCATTACTTGGGACGCTCATAAAATGATGTTCATTCCCGGAACTTGTAGCATGCTTTTTTATAAAGAAAAGCACAAAAGCAAGCTAGCTTTTCGCCAAAAAGCTAGCTATGTTTTTGAAGCCGAAGAAGACGAGTATACAAAATACGACGGTGCTAAAAAGAACATTGAGTGTACCAAAAGACCCATGATTATGAATTTATGGGGTGTTTGGACCTTTCACGGAGCATCGGTTTTCGAAGAGAAAATAGATTATCTATGTGATCTTACCCAAAGAGCGTATCAAGAACTCAAAAAAGAAGAGGATTTCGAAGTGCTTCATCATCCTGAGGCAAATATGTTGTGTTTTCGATACAAACCTTTACAAGAAGATCATACTCGAATTGCAGATTTTCAATTAAAAATTAGAAATCAACTTAAAGCAAATGGTAATTTCTTTATCTCAAAAGTAAGTCTCGATGGAGAAATAGCTTTAAGAGTGGTGTTTATGAATCATAACACCCAATTAAATCACTTTAAAACCTTACTAGAAGAAATTAAGGTAACGGGAAAAACAATTTTACAAACCTCTTTGAAGTCAGCAATGACTTTATAAAAACATAAGTTAACGATGAGCACGAATACTATTTCTACACCAGATACTTTAGAAAAGGAGGTGTCAACAAAACCAAAGAAAACAATAACCAAAAAAAATAATGATGCGATACATCTTGCAGAGCAGCTAATACCTAAAAAGGAGTTTTTGGTAAAAAGCCCTCAAGAAGTTAAAGAACAACCGCATTTTTATCATAAAATAAAGGAAGTTGAGGAGCTACTTGGAAAGAAGTTTTACGAGTTCGATTTTGATATTCAAGAAGCCATAGTCTTAAGAAGATTGCAACAAATGACCAACAATTTGTTTTTAAATCCTTTTTGGAAAAACAGATTGAAAGAGGCCGGAATCACCGAAGCCCCCAAAAGTTTTGAAGAATGGCAAAACATTCCATTAACAGATAAAGAAACCATGGTTGCCGCTTTTAACGGAAAGCGTGAAGGAATGATCATTCCTTTCAGTGAAGGTGGTTTTGAAATTGTAGCAAGTGGAGGTACTTCATCAGGAATCCCATTAGAAACCGTTTACGAATTAGAAGAACTTCAAGAAACCTACGAAATGGCGGGAGAATTTATGGGGAAGTTTATTACCGATAAATACCTTTCAAAAGAAGGACCAAAATGGATGGCTACAACTTTAGCCGACTACCAAATGTGGAGTAGTGGAACCATGGTAGGAGGTGTGTTGCAGAAAATTCCGAAAGTAAACTTTTTAGGTGCTGGACCTTTAAATACAAAGGTGTTTCAGCATATGATGTCTTACAAAGGAGAAAAAGCCATTATGTCTACTTCCAATGCAATTGCATTATTGGCTGATTTTGGTCGAGGGATGGATGAAGAAAGAAGAAATAGCTTTAAAATTGCCATGTATGGAAGTGGGTTGATGTCAAATAAACAAGAGGAAGCATTAAGAGAGGTATATCCTCAAGTTGAAATTCTCAGTTATTTTGCCGCTACTCAGGCAGAGACAATTGGTTTACAGCTAGACCATGCAAATCAGGCTTTATCAACCGTTCCAGGATTACACTTTGTTGAAATCGTTGATGAAAACGGAAAGTGGGTTAAAGAAGGAGAAGAAGGTGAATTGGTTATAACACGTTTGCATACCAATAAAGTTCCGAATATTCGCTATAAACTAGGAGATCGAGTAGTGCGATTGAAGCGATTGGATACTCCTGAACTGAAAACAGAACAGTTCTTGTTTAAAGGACGAAGTGGTGACGTGATTCATTTAGGAGATTCCCATTTTTCGGCACCAAAAGCTGAAAAGAAACTTTTTTCTACACTAGTAAAAGAAGGCATTCCATTAATAGAACAAGCTATTGAGATTCAATTTTCAAACGATCGAAAATCAAGAAAACTAACCTTGTTAGTTTCGGCGTTAAACGCGAACGAAATCCAAAAGAAGATTGTCGATTTAGGAGAAGAAGCCATTAACAATCTTTTTGTGGAGTCATTAATTCAATCCCTTCCATTGTTTAATACTTGGGAAGCGAACCGAGGTTATATTGAAAAAAGTAAGTATCAATTTTTTGTGAATGTTGTTGAAAAAGGATCGAAAGAAATTTTTAGAACAACTCATGGAAAAACACCATTAATTAGAGATAAATTTTAAACCTGAAAGCTGCATGATACTATCGAAATGGATAGAAGAAATGCATCATTTATACCATTTGGTATTAGAGTATATTTAAACAGAATATGATCTGAAAATTAGTGATTTGTGGTTCTGACGAAACATCGATTGAAGAGTTTATCGAGATAAATAATGAGATGGATGTAAAGTCACGGTTCATAAAGCATTTGTTTTTCAGGAAATAAAGTTTTTAAACATACTCTTAGATTAACTAACCAACAATACTATGTCAAATCAAATTAACATTATGATCATGGTAGATTCTATCAAGGCTTTGTTAGATCAAAGCCTTGAAGGAAACTGCGTAATGGTTGACGATAGCCCTTTTCCGAGCAAGAATCAGGGAGGGTCAAAACTGGTAACGTCTTGCGTACCCTATCAAAAAATACATTGGACTGTAAAAGCGGTTGATGTGCAAACACCCGTAAGTATCAAAGAAATTTCATTTTCATCAAACCCGTCAGAACCTCGAAACAACGACAATGAGAATTTAGATGCTTTGGTATGGACAGGAATTGTGCCTCGAGTTGGAGACCATGCTGTACAATATCATTACAATCTTGTGCTGCAAATTGGTAAAGGAGAAAAGAGTGTATTGGAAATCCAGACACCTGCATTAAAAATTTTACCAGGACATTATTAATCATTAAAAACGGAAATTATGAGTCAACAATTCGGAATTATGGTGATGGTCGATGTGAAAGCGGCTTTAAAAACCAAAAATTTGCAGGAGCATGTGTACCTAATTGGAAACATGAAAGATTTTGGATCTCAAAACGAAGGAACGAATCATTTAGTATCAAAAGTAAATGGAACCTACTGGTATGATGGAAGTCAGGCAGGAGAGGAAGTAATGAACTGGTTAGCAATTGATATTAATGATTTACCAAGATCTGTGCAAAGATCGGCACATACAAAAAGTAAAACCATTGAGTCAGTATTGAGTAAACTTCCTTTACTAGATAGCAAAAATCTAAAAGGAGGAAAGGCAAAAGAAGCCCAAGATGATCAATTAGTAGATTTAACAAATCACTTAAAAAAGAGTACAATGGGTACTACAGGTCTTCATATAAGTACTGATGCTAAAACAGGTCTTCAAACTGAGTGGCCTTTGATAAATACCAAGGGAGAGCTGGTTGAAAAAGTAGCAGGAAATAAAGATGAAATCGTGTATCATCCGCCTATCATAACCAATATTACTGGAGAAGCAGTTGATCTTGGTATTATGTTTCCTGCGCAATATGGATCGCCAAATTTTTCAACAGAAGGGTGGTATTGGTGTGCAACTGTAAATACTGCCCACGAAGGACAGTTCTCGTATACTGTTCATGTGTCCTTATTTGATTTAATAGAAGAAACAAAAAATACACCAGCCTATTGGAAGCCTGTAAACATGTCGTTTGATGCATCCATTCTTATTTCAAGAGATCCAATGAAAAACGGATTCACTGGAGCTGGAGATTCCTATTTACCAATTTAATAACAAGAAACATGAGTATTATAAGTATAAAAGCAATTGTAGATGTTGTTGCTGTATTGTCAAACAACACGCTTGATAAGAACCTATATCTTATGGATAACAATAAGTTAAATGGTTCAAATAATGAAGGAACAGCCAGCTTAGAAACGGCCATTCAAAAAGGCGATGAGCTGGTATGGAGTACTTTTGGTTTGGAAGTGGAATCCTATGTGGAAATAAACACCATCAAAGTAAATAAAACCTATATTACAGAACCCGTAAAATCGTATTACGACGGGACCAACATTCCTTATTGGACGGCTACAGTATTAAAAGCACCTACCAAAAAAATGGGCTATACAATCGATTTTAATGTAGGCGATACAAAAACTGTATTTTCTATTACTAATGGACCAAGTATTAAACCAATCATCAAAAAGAAATAAGGCATGGCAACAAAAGATAGTAAACGATTGGGAGTTGCTAACGGAATTCAATTGAATATTGTTAGTACCATCGATTTAAAAACGATTTATAGAACAAAGTCTTTGGAAGATGCTGTGTATTTAACGGATAACTCTTTTCACAGTGAAAACAAAGGGACACCAGCCTTAGAAACAGTTTGTACCCAAGGACAGGTATTAAACTGGCTGTTGTATCCGGTAAATATGGATGAAATGGTGAATCCGTATATCTACAATCCTTCAGCGAGAATCAGTAATATCGTTTTTCTTCATGAAGATGGGACTGTGGTGAATGAGAAAATCTGTGATAACCTAGAGCCATATGGAACTCAAGAAAAAGGAAGACCTTATTTACAACCACCTATTTTCTATTATTGGGCAGGTGCAGTAAAGGCAAATTTAGCACCTGGAAAATATCGATACCGATTAATCTTTGAAGTAGATAATCCGTATTTACCGGGAGTAAAAAACTATTACAATCTTGATAGCTTAAGTTTAAATGTAGTTCCGTTAACAAGTGAAGGAAAAGAGTTTTCTTAATTCATGCCGACCTGTCAGTTCGAGTGGTTTTTGCAAAGTGTTAACGAAGCAAAAAGTGTATCGAGAACAGATTTAAACTAAAAAATATTGTTCGAGTTTAATCAACGAGAAATAAAAAGCTTCAAAATACAATGTTTCAATTGTTGTTTTTGAAGCTTTTCTTTTTCAGTATGTCATTTCGAAGGAGGCAACGACTGAGAAATCTGATTCCTTATTGGAGTTTTTGGTTAGAGTTCAGCGTCATTCCAAATTTATTTCGGAATCCCATCCTACTTAGAACAATTGTCAATTAACAATGATCACTGATTACTTAAAATTCCAGTTCTGTCATTTCGAAGGAGGCAACGACTGAGAAATCTCTCTGTTGTTTTATAGCTAATGTTTATTCAGATTTCTCCTAAGGTCGAAATGACGTGGAACTCAAAATTCAAAATTGAGAATTAAAAAAGACATCTCGATACAATTTTTCTTCCTGTTTCTCAGAAAAATCACTCGATGTGACAACAAACGAATTGCCCGCTGGATTGCCGCCTTTCTAATGGACTGTCAGTTCGAGTGGTTTTTGCAAAGTGTTAACGAAGCAAAAAGTGTATCGAGAACAGATTTAAACTAAAAAATATTGTTCGAGTTTAATCAACAATAAATAAAAAGCTTCAAAACACAATGTCCAATTGTGTTTTGAAGCTTTTCTTATTATTTAAAATACACAAAAATCAAGGTCCAGCGTCATTCCAAATTTATTTCGGAATCCCATCCTACTTAGAACAATTGTCAATTAACAATTATCAGTGATCACGGATAATTCCAGTTATGTCATTTCGAAGGAGGTAACGACTGAGAAATCTTTTTGCTATTTAATGTACTGATGTTTATTCAGATTTCTCCTAAGGTTGAAATGACGCCGAATTCAACATTCATCATTCAAGATTAAAAATTATTTTACTCAACATTCAACCCCTGTCTTTGTGTAAGGAAATCAAAAGACAAGTCTGACAAACTCTTTCCATTTACTGTAGCATCCCAAGCACCATGACCAGCCCCTTCTAAAGGAACAAGCTCATTATAAATACCTAAAGAATTATAGATACTATTTAGCTCAGTAGCTTCTGAATACGTAGTTGTAGGATTTTGGTCGTTTGTACCATGTGCCAAGAATATTTCTGGATCGTTACTATCATAAGGATCCACATTGTATATCGATCCGAAAAGCTCTAGTTTTACATTAGATCCCCAAAAGTAAACCATACTTTTTACCGTATAACTTTCATTTAGATTCGTCGAAGAAAGGGTAGCATCATCAGTAACAGAAATTTCATCTCTAAAATCATCCTGATCTGAAATACCTAAAGCTACTGTTGAAATTGCCCCCGCAGAAGCACCACCTACGGTAATGAAATCAGGGTTAATATGATACGTGTTTGCATTGGCAACAAGCCATCGAAGAGCCGCTTTAGCATCTCTTTGTGCCATATACATTGCAACACTAGTAGAAACATCGCCAGGAGATGATGCATTTTCTATGGAGAAATTAATCCATTCTTCAGGAGCAAGCCCTTTATAAAATGCCAAAACCTGTTCTTGAGTCATGCCCGAAATATTTCCTAACTCTTCCGTGGTTCTATAATCAATTGAAGCGAATACCCATCCTCTCGATGCAAAGTACTGCGCCATATCTTGAATTTCAGGTTTTGCTTTGGTACCTCCTTGAAATCCACCACCATGAATAAACATATAAACAGGTCTATTGGTATCATTATTATCAGGATAGTAAAGGTCTAATTTTAACGAAATGGAAAAAGGAGCAGTGCTATTTGCATTATGACTCAACCCATTGGCATAGGTAATGTCTTCATCCTTTAAAACGTTATACGACGACGCACTTTTTACAACAGGAACGCCATTCTCAGGGGTAACCGATTCGTTTTTATCGCAAGCCGTAAGTAGTAAGACAGCGAAAATGGTTAGATATGTTATTTTCTTCATGATAAAATGTTTTATTCTGTTTTATGTAGTACGCTTGTATTTTTTGAAACTTTAAAAACCACCAACAAGTAGTGTCAGTGGTTGAATATGTGATTCTTTTTCAGTGATATTATATGCTCATAAGCTCAATGTCGAAAGTATTATTACCCTCTTTTACCTGCAACATGCACTGTAGCTTTTCGTTTACTACGATTTTTAGTATCGTACCAAAAAGTAATTTTTCTAATTTTTCTTTTGTTCCCTTTTAAATCGATCACTCTTGAAGTAGCCCCTCTTTTAAAATGAAACTTTAGCGGAATATTATCTGTACTACCGTTTCCATAAGTTACTAACATTTTTCTCATATTTACCGCACCTCCAGTAACCTTTATTTTTAGTTTTGTAAAGTTACCCTCATTTGCACCCACTACGATAACATCCTTTTCAATTCCCCAGTTCACTTTTTTACTACCTAAATGTATCCAGTCCCTTTTTAAATCGATGTTAGAAGTTGTAAAACTCGATAATCCTACAAAAAGAAAAAGGACCATTGCAATACGTAAAATATTTCTCATTATTAATGATTTTTATGTTATTCAATTGATTAGACCTTAAAAGTTAAAAAAAGTTGTTTTTTTTCTGAAATTTATCGATCAAATGCTTTTAAGTGTTGATTTAGTGTTGTTTGATGAGGTGTTAAACATTGTCAGTGAACAACGATTATTGAGAGCTGAAAACTGAAAAATCACAATTAAAAAAGATACAACATTGATCATTCGAAAAACGTTCATACTAGAAAATCGAACGCTGAGTATTAAATTTTAAGTGTTGACGGAAGTCTTTAAGAAGGATTGGATAAAAATTTTTAGGTTAGCCACTTAAAGCTAAAGTAATACTAAAATTAACCAAAATTAGACAAAAAAGGAATAAAGATTTATACAGTGCAATATTTTAAGTGGCAAACTTTTGTATAATGTTTTTAAGCTTTTTTCTAAGAAAAGACTTCCCTTTTTTAGCCATTGCTTGTTGGAAGTACTTCTTATCTGAGTTGTGATTATGCTGAGGTATTGGACTTGATTTTGGGTAATTATGAAGAGTGATAACAAAAATTACAGATATATTATATAAAAACTTAACTAACAAAACCAATAGATTATGAATAAAACAAAACATTTTATAGGTATAACTATTTTGATGTTATTAACATTAGTTTCATGCAAAGAAACGAAAAACGAAAAGGCAACTGTCAAAGAAGAATTAGCTACCTATGCAAAACAAAAGATTAGTACTAAATGTTTAGCAGATTCGGTATGGTTCGCAACCAATCCAACAACGGGAAAAAGAAAAACGCCTGCACCTAAAGAAGATATTTCCAGCGTTTTTGGAAATAATGAAACCGTATCTAACTGTGACTTTCATCAATGGTCTTGGCAAAAATTTCTTTGGTTAACGAATGATGTTTCAGGAGAACCATTATTTATGAAAAATCTAATTCAAGTAGATAACCAAAATACTCCCGTAGCCGAGGTTGGAAGCAGTAAAATTATTCTTTCTGCTAAAGAAAACCGTCAAGCTACTGGAGATATTCTTAGATCAAATAGTGCTTTTAGCAAGGATAATACCAGTTACGATGTGTATTATTCTATTCATGTAGACAGTACATTGTATAATAGTATTAATAAATATGCTAAAATGGATAAGAACCAATATGTAGATGTTTCTTTTCCTGTAGGAGCTTTAGAATTAAAAGTTGCTTGGGTAGATGCTAAAGCTATTAAAGATACAAGTTCTTATTTTTTAACAAATGCTTCCATAGCAGGAAAAGACACTCAAGTAGCGTTGTTAGGAATGCATGTTGTAGGTATTGTGTATAATCATCCAGAATTTGTTTGGGCTACTTTTGAACATGATGACCTAGTACCTTATTACGATTGGGAAAAAACTACAACCTCAGATATACCAGTTACTTCAGAAACAAATAAATTATTTTTCAATAAGAATGCTACAGCTACTATTGCCAACCTTGCTAGTCATTATAAAGATCCATCAAAAGATAGTTTAAATGTATTTGCAGTAAATAAATATGGAGTTCCTCGTCAAGCTAAAAATACTTTCTTAGATACGAGTCAAAAAGGAGCAGAAAACTATAATAATATTGACGAAATCAACAAAAGTGTTAAATCACAACTTAATGATATTTGGAATAATTATTTTTATAACGGTTCTATTTGGGTTGATACAGAGGGATATAAATACCCAACTGAGCAAGCTCAATTATTAAATACTTTAGGTGATACTTTAAGTAATTCAGCTCCTGGTAAATTAACAAGAGGTTCTGTTGCTGCCTATAATATAACCATGGAAACCTATGAACAATTAGGATTTTCGCCTCCTGCTCATATCTATCAACAATCAGTGGCTACATTGGGTAATTGCTTTTCTTGTCATAGTAGTGATAACTCTCCTTTAACTTTAAGTCATGTGTTTAATGGAGCTGTACTTAAAGCTAAAAATAAAACTAAAGAAGAAACCAAACAAAAACACCTAAATGAAATAGTTGAATTTATAAAGAAACTGAAATAGGTTAGAGCTATGATATGCGATTGATCCGTTAATCGTATTGCTCATTCATTTGATGAAAATCAATATAAATGATTTTTTTGATGAATTTTTAAAACAAGAATAGCAAATTTACTTGTTAAACTTTTATGACTAAAAGACCTAAAATTTAAACAGATTACTTCAAATGAAGGTTGTCCACCTTAAGCCATGCTAGTACTCAACGATGTAGATTGCTAGCAAAGCTGGGTGTGACCAAATACACGAAATCATAAATTGAATAGAATTGAAATATTCAAATCTCCAAAATTTTTGAGAAAATCATAATAGTTTAAGAAGTTACAAATACTAATTATTTTGGACGATCTGATTTTTTAAGTACTTGTCATGAACAAATACTTAAGATGGGATTAAATATTGATTACTTATAACTGATACTTGAGCACTTTTCGAAATAAAATTATGATTCAGATTATAATTCATTTCGAAGAAGGCAACAGCTGAGAAATCTCACTACTGTTTTTATGTTGAAGAATCTGTTTAGATTCCTAATGTCAAAATGACGAGAAACTCAAAATTCAACATTATAATCATTATTCTTACTTGCTAATCTAAAGGCTGGTATGACTTCGGGGACTGTCGAGAGCTTCCCAACCATGCTGGCACGACTTCAGGGAACGCCGAAAGCTACCTGCCCAAGTCAGGAAGAGTTCAGGAATAAAAACCATAAACAATGAGTAATAGTGATCAAAGAATAAATAGCATCATTGATAACAGTACACTGATAATTGAAATTCCAGTTCTGTCATTTCGAAGAAGTTAACGACTGAGAAATCTCATCACTTTTTTATGCACTGATGTTGATGTAGATTTCTCCTAAGGTCGAAATGACGCGGAACTCAAAATTTAAAATTAAAAGGAATTACCGAATCCTTTCCCAGCCTCACTGGCATGACTTCGGGGATTGCCGAGAGCTTCCCAACCACGCTGGCATGACTTCGGGGATTGCCGAGAGCTTCCCAACCACGCTGGCACGACTTCGGGGACTGCCGAAAGCTTCCCAGCCTCGCTGGCACGACTTCGGGGACTGCCGAAAGCTTCCCAGCCACGCTGGCATGACTTTGAGGATTGCCGAAAGCTTCCTGCCCACGTCAGGAAGAGTTCAAGAATAAAAACCATAAACAATGAGTAATAGTGATCAAAGAATAAATAGCATCATTGATAACAGTACACTGATAATTGAAATTCCAGTTCTGTCATTTCGAAGAAGTTAACAACTAAGAAATCTGATTGTTTATTGGAGTTTTTAGTTTAAGTTCAGCGTCATTCCGAATTTATTTCGGAATCCCATCCTACCATGAACAATTGTCAATTAACAATTATCAGTGATCACAGATAATTCGAGTTCTGTCATTTCGAAAGAGGTAACGACTGAGAAATCTCTCTGTTGTTTTACAGCTAATGTTTATTCAAATTTCTCCTAAGGGCTAAATGACGCGGAACTCAAAATTCAACACTTAAAATTTAAAATTAATAATTAAATAAGAGGTGTTTACGGGAAACCGTAAGGAAATTACATTCATTTTTTTTAGGTTAGCAACACAAAGAAAAAGCAAACTAAAAAATTAACGAGATTACTACAAAAGAGATGAAACTATATTATAACGAATAATTTTAGTAATACATCATAAGTACAACTTCAACAACTCTTTCTTAAAAAAAGGATTTCCCTTTTTAGCCGCTGCTTTTTTGTAATAGAATAAAATAATTAACCAAAGGATAGATACATAGAAATATGCGTTTATCATGGAATATACGTAACAAAGATAATAGTTGTGTTATAGGAAATATGACTAGTCGGAAAATATTAAAACTGAATGACATTAATAATATCTTGGATTGGAGTTGATGATAAAAAAGATGGGAAAGAAATTTCATCCATTTACATTGCTTCTGATAGCAGATATACTTGGGGAAGCTCTGAAAAATTTGATAACGGAATCAAGGTTTTTGGCTCCATTAAATTTCCTGAAATATTTGGCTTTTGTGGTGATGTACTATTCCCTTCTATAGTTTTAGGGCAACTTATTCCTCAAATAGACAACGGAATTTTAATTGATGAGTTAAATAATTGTAAATGTAAGAATGAAAAAGTTTTCAAATTCATCTCTTCTTCATTCGAAATGTATCCCAAAAAAATTCTAGGGAACTCGTTTACAATCTTACACGGAACAAGATTTGGTAAAAAGTTTAGGCTCTTTAAAATATCGTACACAGCCATTAATGGATTACAAAACCAAGAAATAGAACTTCCAAGGATTTCAACGAAAGTTTTTACTGGTGGTTCAGGGAGTCAAGAATTTAACAAAAATTGGTTAAAATGGAATGAGGAAAGGCACAATGATTATGGGACAAGTCGTGCAGTTTATCATTGTCTAGACCAAACTTTAAAAAACATAAAAGATAAAAGGACAGGAGGTCTACCTCAAATAGTAGGTTTGTACAGAGTTAAAAATACTCGACTATTTGGAATAATCGAGAGAGGAACTAAATATGTGTACGGAAAAGAAAGTTCAGAGGATATATATTCAACAAAGATTGAATGGCGAAACGAAAATTTTGAAAGAATGAATCCGAATACATTGAAAATATTGGAAGGGGCTCAAAGGCAACCTTCATGAAGAAGCAACTCCCTGGCTCTCCACAAATTTTAGATTAGTGACAATTTGGGGAGGTCGAGGTGGCGGGTAGTTTAACTACTACCTTCAGGGTATTAAGAAAGCTACTGTGGTGTAATTAGATAGCACATCCACAACTAAGTGGAAGGTCCCGGGGCGGAACCGGGCTGCTTTTTAAAACAAATAAAAACGTTTGCCAACAAAACCTTTAAACAATAGCATCCTTTGGGGCGTTAGATACAATTTATGAAACTTATCAGCCAAATAATAAACGAACTAATTGAAAGCGAAAAGTCGATAAATGGTGCTTTACTTAAAACTAAAGTACTGGCTAGTCGAATACAGAATAAAGAGCTATTAGATTGGGTAAACCGAGAACTCAATGGTTATTCGTCTACAAAAGATTTACCAGAATATCGAAAGAATATAACTTCTTATTTAAAAGGAAATTATGTTAATGGAAATGTTAAATATACGAACCAACCAATTCCGACAATTGGACTCGATGAAATTTTCCAAAAAAAACTACAATCAACCGAATTTCAAGATAGCATTACCGCTTTAGAAAATCTAATAAACAAAAATGATTCTTCAACTTTAGCTTCACCTTTGAGAGCAGAAATAGTTGGGATGATTGAAGAAAATTGGATAGAAATGGGGAATCCCTACCTTCAATTAATGAATGTCAGTAAAATAATTTCAAAAAGTGCAATTGTAGAAGTTGTGTCTAAAGTTAGGAATAAACTTTTAGATTTTATGCTTAAAGTTGACGAGGAGTTTGGGGGATTTACAGAAATTAAAGATTTAAAAGAAAAACAAAAAGAAATATCAACTATTATGAACCAAACAATAATTAATACATCTGGAGACGGAAATGTTGTAAATACTGGAGATAAGAATAAAGTAAATGCAAAAATCATTATTGAAAAAGGAAATAAAGATGCTTTGGCTAAACGTTTACAAGAAAATGGAGTTTCAGAACAAGATACAGCTGAATTAATAAAAATTATCGACACGGAAGAACCAAATTCTGAAAATAAAACATTTGGAAAAAAAGTCAATGATTGGACCAAAAAGATGATTGGAAAAGCTGTTGATGGAAGTTGGAATATTGGTTTAGGTGCGGCTGGTAGTCTTTTAGCGGAAGCAATTGGGAAATATTACGGAATTTAAAATTGTGTTTAATAATGTTCCCTACTAGCGCTCGATTATGTCGAGCGCCTTCAATGCTGAGAAAAACCTAATATATTTTCTAATAACTCTTTAAGTTGTAATAATAATGGTTTTGAAGCGATAAAGTAAATTTACTAAGATAAAAACATGATGCTGCAAGCACCCGTCAAGGACGAGCGCTAACAGGAACATCAACTATTGAAAACTAAATTATAATTATGTATTGTTTGAAGCTTGTTTAAAATCAAATACTAGTTTGATGTACGATTTTATATTAGGTAATGCTGTTGTTTATTTTACTATTCAGTATGACCATCAGTTATAGGTGTTTCAGTTGGAGAAACTACATTGTTATTTGGAGTGTCACTAAGACTTGGTTTCAATAAACGGCCAACTATAATACGTTGTTTAATGTCTTTATAATTTCCAGCTTCGTCAGTAATACGGTAAGTTCTGGTAATGGTTTCAGGGTTACTCATTTTATCGCTTACATCTCCAATAAAAGTAACTTTAGATTCCGCGTAACAATTGTCAATAGGATCAACGGTGTATATATCAGCTGGTGGAATATCATTAGTATCGTTAACCATAATATCCGCTAAAGGAATGGCTGTTGGTTTAATAGTATCATGGATAATGATTCTTTGTCTGAGATTAATAAAGTTTCCAGCCTCATCACTCACACGATAAACTCTTGTAATGGTTTGCGGGTTGCTTAGTCCGTCACTGCTATCATTCAAAAAAGTTATCGTAGGAGTTTTTGTACGGTTATCAGTTGCATTCTTTACTACCGAAATATCTGGATCAGGAAGGTAGGTAAAACAACAAATCTTAACATCAGGGAGTTTATCCGCTGTAGGAGGTGTGGTATCTTTAGTAGCCTGGGGGGCAATAGTGTTTATTTCCTCATTAGAGTTGCTAACATCAAATTCTTGAGCTTTGATGTTAGAAGTGTACAAAATATTTAAAAACGTTAGTACGATTAAGTATTTATAAGCTGGCGTATTTTTGGCGCTATTTTTCATAATTAAAACAGTAGTTAGTTCGAGTCAAAATTACTGCTGTACTTAAGATTTAATGTCACTACAAACAGTGTTTTTAGTAGTGTTGTGTACCCCTGTTTTCAGGGGTGGTGTTTTTACCAGTATTGGTATTTTATGTTTTTAGTTTTACTTACACGCTAGCGCTCGCCTTTGACGAGTGCCGTCACAGTTAAGAAAAGTTATCTTGTATTTTATTTAAGAAATGTGTAATGAGCACTCGTCAAAGACGAGCGCCAACCTATGGTAATACAGCATTTGAATTGTAAGTTATTTATCTAAAACTAAATCCTTCATTCAATCGGAAGTTTAATACAATACCATGGGTACTCATTGGATTGTTATCTAGTGCTTGATTATAGTTATAAGCAACTCTGCAATTGTTGGATATTCTAAACCCTGCAAGAAAATTCACTGAAGCATTTGTTCTATATCCTACACCAACTTCAAATTTGTTTTTGTAGTTGATTTTTGTGTTTAGATCTACTTGCATTGGAGCTCCAGAAACATATTTGATAAGCATGCTTGGATTAATCATTATTTCTTTAAATCGAGTTGCAAAAAAACGATATCCTGTTAATAGGTAAAAAGGACTTGAGATGTTCACATTGTCTTCAGATGATAACGAATCTCCTAATAAATTGGGTGCAGAAAACCCAATATAAATTCGCTCTCTGTTATAAAATACTCCAGCTCCTATGGTTGGTACAAGAGCGTTGATGTTTCTGGCAAACTTAGGGTCGTTTTTTATTTCTAACGACAATAAATCTTCACCATAAATAATCATTCCACCCGTTATTCCAAAAGACAATACATGAGGATTATAGTCCCACCAAGTACTACGATCAGAGTTAAAAAACAACTTATAAGAATAAGCTCCGAAGATGTTGGTCATACGGCTAACTCCAATTTGATCGCTATACACGCCACCCCCCAAACCAACATTTTTTGCGTTTGTTGGGGTATTAATGCTCAAACCAATATTTCTAGGACTTCCTTCAATACCATTTAAATGTCCTCGAGCATTTACGATGATGTCGGTACTTTCATAAAAACCTGCATGGGCTGGATTGAATACAACACTGTTATAATTGTAATCGGCGAAAATGGGAGTCTGTTGTCCTAAAATGCTATGTAAAAAACCTGTCGATAGGATTATCGATATAAGTACTATAAATCGTATGTTCATTGCTTAACGTTTTAAAACAAGAAATCCTGTTTGTTCTTTTTGATGTTGTGGATGGTCAATTTTTATTTGAAAGAAATACGTACCTTCTGGAAGTGCATCGGCTCCTAAGCTTCTTTTTTTATTGGCAATTCCTCTAAAAACATTGGAAGAATTGTTATAGTTAGCAATTTCAAAAACCAAATCGCCCCATCTGTTGTAAATCGACACTTTGTTTTCGGGATAATTTTCAATACCAGGAATTTCCCAATACTCATTTATACCATCACCATCAGGAGAAAAACCGTATTTGTCTTTAATTATGTTTACATTTTCTATAGTAATACTGAAGCTACAAGTGCTAGTATTCCCTTTTATATCTGTTGCTTCGAATGTTATGATAGTAGTTCCTATAGGGAATTCAGATCCAGAAGGTAATCCTGCTATTTGATTAATAGTAGCAGTAGAACAATTGTCGATAGCGATAGGAAAATCATAATGTACGATAGCTGTTGATAAACCTCCTTCTGCATTTTGAATAATATCATTTGGACATTGGATCTGAGGTGCTATCGTATCTTGTACAAAAATGGTTTGTGTAACATCAATAAAGTTTCCTGTTTCATCCGTAACGCGATAGGTTCTTGTAATCGTTTCAGGATTATTGGCTCCATCACTTACATCACTAATAAAAGTTACAATTGGATTTGTAGTACAGTTGTCAGCAGCATCAGTTATTATGTTGATATCCGCAGTAGGGATATCATTAGAACAAGTCACCGTTATGTCGGTAGGATTGCTTGCTGTAGGATTGATATTGTCCTGTACAAAGATAGTTTGTGTAACATCAATAAAATTTCCTGTTTCATCTGTAACACGATAGGTTCTTGTAATCGTTTCAGGATTATTAGCGCCATCACTGACATCACCAATAAAAGTTATTGTTGGATTTGAAGTACAGTTATCGGCAGCATCGGTTATTATGCTAATATCTGCCGTAGGAATATCATTAGAACAAGTTACTGATATGTTCGCAGGATTGCTTGCTGTTGGATTTATTGCATCCTGTACTAAGATAGTCTGTGTAACATCAATAAAGTTTCCTGTTTCATCCGTAACACGATAGGTTCTTGTAATCGTTTCAGGATTATTAGCGCCATCACTGACATCACCAATAAAAGTTACGCTTGGATTTGCAGTGCAGTTATCAGCTGCATCAGTTATTATGCTGATATCTGCTGTAGGAACGTCATTAGAGCAAGTTACCGAGATGTTCGTAGGATTGCTTGCCGTTGGATTGATAGTATCCTGTACTATGATTGTTTGTATAACATCAATAAAGTTTCCTGCTTCATCAGTAATACGATAGGTTCGTGTAATCGTTTCAGAACGACTAACACCACCATCACTGATATCACTAACAAAAGTTATGGTTGGATTTGTAGTACAGTTATCAGCGGCATCGCTTACAACAGTAATATCAGGAACAGGAATGTCATCAGAGCAAGTTACTCTTATGGTAGGAGGGTTACTTGCCGTTGGGTTGACATTATCTAGTACGATAATCATTTGTGTAAGATCAATATAATTTCCTGCTTGATCCGTAATACGATAAGTTCTGGTGATAGTTTCTGGATTACTACCACCGTCACTTATCTCACTTACAAAAGTAACCACTGGATTAGCGGTACAGTTATCGGTTGCATCACTTATGATGGTTATATCGGGAGTGGGAATGTCGTCGGAACAAGCAACTGTAATATTGGGAAGGTTACTTGCCATTGGATTTATGGTGTCTTGTACTAAAATTGTTTGCGTAACATCAATATAATTTCCTGCTTGATCCGTAACACGATAGGTTCTAGTAATAGTTTCGGGGTTGCTCGCTCCATTGCTCACATCTCCAACGAAAATCACTGTGGGGTTTAGAGTACAATTATCAGCTTCGTCATTAATAATATTTATGTCTGGAATAGGAATTTCAGAAAAACAAACTACCGTAATGTTTGGAGGGGTACTAGCCGTCGGGTCAACAGTATCCATTACTACGATAGTTTGTGTTAAATCGATATAATTCCCCGCTTGATCTGAAACACGATACGTTCTAGTGATGGTTTCAGGATTTTGAACACCATCACTTACATCACCGATAAATGTTACTGTTGGATTAACAGTACAGTTATCAGCCTCATCAGTAACAACAGTTGTATCGGGAACAGGAATGTTCGAGGAACAAGCTACCGTAATATTTGGAAGGTTACTAGCCGTCGGGTCGACAGTATCCGTTACTACGATAGTTTGTGTTATATCAATAAAGTTTCCAACTTGATCTGTAACACGATAGGTTCTGGTAATGGTTTCAGGATTTTGAAGCCCATCACTTACATCACCAATAAATGTTACTGTAGGATTAACAGTACAGTTATCAGCTTCGTCAGTAACAACAGTTGTATCGGGAACAGGAATATTAGCGGAGCAAGCTACCGAAATATTTGGAAGGTTACTAGCCGTCGGGTCAACAGTATCCATTACTACGATAGTTTGTGTTAAATCGATATAATTCCCTGCTTGATCTGAAACACGATAGGTTCTGGTAATGGTTTCAGGATTTTGAAGCCCATCACTTACATCACCG